>JAYEGE010000001.1:0-44728 GCA_034658935.1 Patescibacteria group bacterium
CCCCCCACAAAAAAAATAAACTTAGCCACGGGCGGACGGGGGGCCGGGCGCCGCGCCGAGTTTGTCGAGGCACTGGTGGCATGAGTTAGCGTTACCACGGACTCCAATGCGTACGCAGAAGTTTGGAGTCACCACGCGCTCGGCGCGTGCGAAGCTAGTTGGTCTTTGGCTCGAAATAGGTTCGAGCAAAGGCTATAATATCGTCACGATTTAGAACTTTTCCCAATGCGTGTCGCTCCGCGACGAATTCAGACAGAACTGGCGCGCCGAAGCGCGCGGATTTGTCACGAACCGTAGGGTTCGTTCCGACCTTTTTGACGAAGGAGCTGATTTCGTGGAAATCTGCGGATGAGCTCAAAAAGTTGGCTTGTTTCGTATCTAAAATCCATATTGACCTCGTGAAGAATGATGAGTGGATGATGAAGGTTTTGGGCGTGGCGGCTAAATTAAACTTGCCAGATTGGATGATTGGCGTCGGATTCTTAAGAAACAAAGTCTGGGATCATTTGCATGGTATCAAAAGGGAGGTGGCCGGCACCCGCGACATAGATTTAGTATATTTTAATCCAGTAAATCTAGATGAGGAGAAAGATCAGAACTTGTCTCGCGAAATGGAAAGACAGCTTGGTTTGAGGTGGGAGATAGTGAACCAGGCCTATACCCACAAATGGCATCATCGAGATAAGCAGTACGAGAGCTCCGAAGAGGCTTTATCAGAGGGGCACTGGAAAGCTTGAATTTCTTATCAAGATTTTTCCCCGAATGAGTCAGTTACGAATTTACTTAGTTCAGACCCGATTGCGTTTTGCCAAAACAGGGCCTGTTCTTCTAGCGACATGTCAGCGATGTACTTGCTGCTCTTGGGATCGATTTGGATAGATTCTAGTGGGTACCCAGGAACCACATGCGTGCTTCTCTCGCGTGTAAAAATACGCGGCGATATTATGGTCGTCTCCCAGATACTGCCGTTTGGATCTGCAATACAAACCGCGAATTCCCAACGACCATTTATTCGATCACCTAATGACCCAACTAATTCCTGGTAGTGGTTGAGTAGTTTCTCATCAGTGGGCTTAGCTGCTCCTCCGATACGTCGAACGTAGATACCTGGCTGGTTTTCGGAATCAAGGTCGTCGAAATACAGAGCATTGTCCATAGACAGAACTCGTGTATTAAGGGCCTGCGCGTAGGCGACCGCCTTTTTACGCGCGTTCTCTTGGGCAGTTTTCCCGTCTTCCACCACATCGGGGAGTGTGGTTTTGTCTGCTACGCATTTTGCCTCAATACCTGATGGGGATAGGGCGTCAGCGATTTGCGCGACTTTTGCCGGGTTTGTTGTGCCAATTGTGAGAGTTTTCATAGTGCGCGCCGATTGGCAAACCCGTGTTTCATTTTGTGCCTAGAGGTCGTGGAGATGTAAATTAGAGACATTAAAGACAGAAGAGCGGCATCATAGCATCTCTTTGTATAGCGATAAAATGTCGAGGGGAATGGCAGACGCAGATGACAGATGACATTTTATCGCTATACAAGGTCCATGTCAAAGAAGCTACGACGACAAGCTCAACAAGCAGTAGAGATTTTGCCAATTTGGAGATCAACGTAATTGGACATCCAGTGTCCAAATTATGTCCAGATTCTCCCAACTTCCAATAGTACGATATATCGTACTATTGACATGCGGAGAAAATAGTGACAGGATCACGAGAGTTAGGATCGTGAGCCGATGTGGCTCAAAAGAGAACATTTTAACCTAAGGATAGAGCGAGGGATCCAGCTTTCGCCTACTAGCTCCGCGACCCATTGTAGACAGCACACACCGAAAGGAGGTTCGACATGGTCGAACGGACATTGGCGATCATCAAGCCCGACGGGGTGATGATGAAAGTTGCCCAACAGATCAAAGGGCGCTATACGGACGCCGGCCTCACGATCGTTCGGGCACGATCGCAGATCATGCAATGGCCCCAGGCCGCAGAGCTCTACCGCGACCACGCCAGAAAATTCTTTTTCACCGGCGCCGTGCTCGCCATGATCTCGGGCCCGAGTATCGCGCTCCTGCTTGAGGGCGAAAACGCCGTCAGCGTCGTCCGCAAGCTCAATGGTGCGACAGTCCCATCGGAGGCTGAGCCCGGCACAATCCGCTACGACTTCCGTAGCGCCGGAGGCCCTTTTAACACAGTACATGCCTCCGACAGCCCCGAGGCCGCCGCTCGAGAGATCCAACTCATCTTCGGCGACACGCCCCCCGATTCGTCATAGCGAATCAGGGGGCTTATTTATTTCAAAAAGAAAACCCCCGCGCGGGCGGGGGTTTTGGTTTGGGCTTAGCCTAGCGCATCACTGATCAGCCAGGTGATGGATTGCCGGCGCGTCTGCGGTCTCCCCTCCCTGTGGGGGCGGGTTCAGTAAGTAGCAGATCGAGAAAGCAAAACCGAGTACAGACAAGACGGCCACCCAAAGTCCCATCGTTTGCGCCCAATAGCCGTAACTCCTGCGGTAATGGCCCCAGAAGAGCCAGAGCGACACCAAAGCGGCTACTATCGAGAAGGCCAAGAGGCCCCACATAAAGTTCATCATGCTATCCTCCCTTCTTTAAGACCAAGAAACCAACCCAGACCCTAACATAAAAAGGTCTTGGTGGTAAGGCTCCTATTATTTTTTATCCTTGTCGATCGCCGCCTCAAGCTCAATCCTAATCCTCTCCAATTCGGCGGTATTCTCTGTCCGACGAGCAATCAACTCATCGACTTGCCCCTTCGTTTCATCTCGCTTTGTTTTTGCTCTCGTGAGCTCTGCTTCAGCTCTCTCCACTGCCCGTTCATCCTCTCTCAACCTGCCTTGTAATTGCTCCAATTTCCCTGCCTCGTCGGCAATCTTGCGCTGCAATTCGTCTAAGGCCTTACTTGATGACATGGTAATTATTATTAAGTATTAATCGCCTCTATTTTACCATACCTCCTATCTCTTCTGCCATTCGGGCTCCTGACGGCAAAGAAGCTTAGTTTTGTTTTCTGGGTGAAGCATTATCTCCTCAATCGCCCTCTCTAATCGGATTGATTGCGAGCCCTTAACCAAGACAATATCGCCAGTTTTAAGTAGGCCTTGGAGAAAAATGCCAGCCTCACGGGCGTCATCAAAATGATGCATCTTACGCTTCCCCATCTTCTTGCGATGAGCCTCCTCGGCAATAAATTTAGAACGCAGGCCGACGGTTATTAAAATATGAGCGTTAAGGACAAGGGCTCGACCAATCTCTTTATGGGCCTCCATCGTCTTATTCCCTAACTCCATCATGTCTCCCAAGACAGCAATCCGATCGCCAATAACAGTGACCCGGCCCAGGGCCTCCAGAGCCGCAGCCGCCGCCAGCGGCGAAGCGTTATAACTATCATCAATAATTAAAGTATCCTTGATGCCCGGCAAGAGGCGCATTCGGCCTGGGGCTTTTTCGATAGACAAAAGGGCTTCCGCCATTTCTTCTAAACGGACGTTCTCCACCAACCCCACAGCAACGGCCGCCAAGATAGACGAGAGTTGATGCCAACCAATAAGGCCCGGCAAACGCAGATCCACTTCCCCTCGCGGGGTAACCAATTGACAATCTAGTCCAGCTGGGAAGCGCCTATCCCCCGCCCCCTCGTAATAGAGCGCCACTTTCTCAGCCTTGACCCCAGCATTCTCCCCCAGGCCATATCCCACTACCTTTTTGGCTTTTAGACTATCAACAGCCTTCAAGCTCCGTTCATCATCACAATTGAGAATTACCGCGCCTTGAGCAGCCACAGATTGAGGTAAAAGTAATTTCTCGGCCGCTACTTGGGCAACAGAATCAAAATACTCTAGATGAACGGGGATATCCGGCAAACAAGTTAGAACCACAATGTCAAACTTTATCCATTTAATAACATGAGCAATATCGCCCGGCCTATCAGCCCCAATTTCTAACACCAAATGACTGGGATATTGGCTACTGAAAAGTATCAGACTTAAGCCCTCAAAAATATTCTTCAACCAACCCAGAGGGCTACACCAAGCATTAGGGCAACCCAGAATAGTTAGCGGAGTGCCAAGTTCATTATTGTAGCTCTTGTCGCTCCGCCGCACCCTCCGGGCATGTTGTAAGACACTATAAATTGCGTCCTTAGTGCTGGTCTTTCCCACATTTCCAGTTACACCGATTATCCGCGGCTTGTATTTCTTGAGCACCAAGCGCGCCTCCCAAGTAAGGATGCTAACGATCAAGCGCCTGAAAGATTTTTTAATCGCAGTCATTAACGATCGGGTGGCAATTGATAATAGTTTATCAGGAATTTAGATAGATTAACAAAAGGAGTAGTTAAAGTCTCAGAAGAATAACGGACGCCCTGCGGCTTAAGTAGATAGAGGAAGATAATAAAACGCGGTTGGCTAGCTGGTAGGTATCCGAAGAAGGAATGCAGATACTGATCGGCATAATAACCGCCGGCCGGGTCAGCAAGTTGGGCCGTACCAGTCTTGGCGGCAACCTGATAATTAGCCTGCTTAACCTTACCGCCAGCTAGTTGCGTATCAACTACTTCTACTAACATCCGGGTAATTTCTCGAGAAGTTGCTGGGTCGAGAATCTGTTCAGCGGCTGGGAATTGAACCTTTTCTGATAATCCAGTATTGCTCCGCTCCAATGACTTAACCACATGAGGTGTTACCAAGCGACCTCCATTAGCTAGAACAGCTAAAGCACGAGTTATTGCTATTGGCGTTACAGCAAAACCCTGCCCAAAAGAGGCAGTGGCATACTCAACCTCACGACCACTCGAAAGATTCTCGGTTAATCCCGCCAACTCCCCCGGTAAGTCAATGTCTGTCTCAGACCCCAGACCATAACTCTCAAAATAGTGACGGAGAGACTCTGGTCCTAATTGCTGCATGGCAAAGACAGCTCCAGTATTGAGTGAGAAGGAGAGAACATCCTGCATAGTAGCTAGACCACGACCCTTACCGTCATAATTCTCGATGCGCCTATTATCTATAGAAACATAACCAAGATCAGTATAAGTGCTACTGGCCGTGACAACTCCAGCGTCTAGAGCGGCAGCCATAGTGAGAGGCTTAACAATCGAGCCCATTTCAAAAACACTTTCAACCAAAGGATTGGGTAAAACAGCAATATCGCTGATCTTGTTACCTGGATCAAAATTAGGAAGGGCGGCCATAGCCAAAATTTCACCAGTCTGGGGATCCATTATTATGCCGCCGGCCACCGGAGCTTGGTAATTTTCTAAAACAACGACTAATTCGGCCTCCAGGGTCTGAGATACCTGAGGCTCAATGGTTAAAACAAGGTCAGCCGCCTCACTATCATCTCCCGGACCGGCAACTACACCTTTTAGTTCCGACAACAAATCAGCCAAGAATCCGATGAAGCTCTGCCCCGATTCTCGTTCTAGAATCTGATTAAATTGTCGCTCCAAACCATAACGCCCGGAGAACTCGTCCCCTTCCCAAGCCATCAGGCCGATAACATGAGAAGCTAATTTGCCAGCCGGATAAACTCGCCAACGGGTACGTTGGAGAATTACTCCGGGTAATCTTAGGCCCCCTATTCGTTCTGCCTCTGATTCGCTGACCTGAGCAGCTAACTCTTCGTAAGGGTCGTCTGGTTTGGCCGCCTTGGCAAAGAAATTCTCTCGATCCAGGGCAACTACAGCAGACAATTGCTGATAGGTCTCTTCCGGATCTTCTAAACGGAGTGGGTTAATCGCCAAGATGAAACCAGTCTGCATGACAGCGGCTGAAAAACGTTGCCCGTCACGATCAGTAAAAAAAATAGTTCCTCTATCGGGCACCGGCTCTGAGGGCCGTTGGTATTGCCTATCGGCCCGATCACTATAGTCCTCATGCCCGATTACCTGCAAATGAAATAAGCGCCCACCCAGAACTAAGGCAGACAATACAAAAATGGCTGACAACAAACGCAGCCGATTAAGATAATTGGGCATGATAGAAAATGAGTGGTGCTAGAGAGATGCTTGGGCCAATTTCTCAGCCTCGTAATCACTAGCGATGAGAGTCTTGCTGTCGACGTCTTGGAATCCAAGGGTGCGGGCATGCTCCAAGCTAATATTATTAGCCAGCCCAAGATAATCACCCTCCAGGGCCACTACCTCCGATTGCAGGTCGGCCAGAACTCCCAATTGCCGTTCACGACTCACCGCTCCGAAAATAGTACTATTTACCAAATAAATATACCAGGCTACCAATAAAACGAAGAGGGCCGTCAAGACCAAAACAGCCCGTCGATAATTGGTGACATTATCATATTTAATTGTTCGGCTAATACTAGTCATTATGAAAATATTTATTTTGAAACCCTATTGATGATTCTTAATTGCGCGCTACGCGATCGAGGGTTCTGTAGGATCTCCGCGCGAGTTGGCTTGATAGCCTTTCGAGGCTGCCACTCCCCTTCCCCAACCTTGACCTTGGCTTGGAAAAACCTCTTTACCTCACGAGCTTCAAGACTATGGAAACTAATTACCGCCAATCGGCCGCCAGGAGCCAGGAGCTGCCAGGCCGCCTCTAATCCCTCCTTAATGGCCCCTAGCTCATCGTTGACCGCCATTCTAATGGCCTGAAAGGTCTTAGTGGCAAAATGACGTGGCCGCTGTTTCTCCTTATACCAGCCAGGTAGAGCTTGGCGGATCACCTCAACTAATTGACCCGTAGTCTCAATCGTTTGGAAACGGCGGGTAGCGACGATATGTTCGGCAATCTTGCCAGCAAAGGACTCTTCTCCAAAACCATCGATGATAGTGGTCAAATTCTGTTCGCTCCAATTATTAACCACGTCATCAGCAGTTACGCCGTCCTTCCCACCTTGATCAGAAAAACTCATCTTTAGTGGCCCATCTTGGTTGAAAGAGAAGCCCAAATCAGGATCGGCTAATTGCTCAGAGCTGAGACCTAGATCGAAGAGTACGGCATCGGCACGCTTAACCCCCTCCTGCTTAGCCACCTTCGTCAGATGCCGAAAATTACTCTCCACTAGAGATACTTGGCCAGGACAAGATTTGAGCTTGGTCTTGGCGGCCGCCAAAGCCTTCCCGTCTTGATCAATGGCCAAGAGCCTACCCTCCTTCCCAAGAGCCGGGCAAAGTGCCGTGCTATGCCCGCCACGATTGACTGTGCAATCAACCAAAGTCTCCCCAGTTTGTAAGCCAAGCCCTTCGACTATTTCTGAGAGCAGAACAGGTTGGTGGATGGAGTTAGTCATAAAATAAGGGGTTAGAAGACCCCGATCTCGCCTAATTTTTGAGCCAGGGCGTCAGCCCGTTTCTCAACCGCGTTCTTATATTTCTGCCAACGGCTCTCGTCCCAGATCTCCAATCGATTATGAATACCAGCCAAGACCACCTTACTCTGCAGGCGAGCATAGCTCTTCAGAAAATCAGGGACCAAGACTCGACCCATGGCATCAACCTCAGCCTCAACTGCACCGGCTAGCATAAAACGATTAAAGCTACGGGTGTCAGCTTGGCCCATAGAGAGAGCGGCTAGTTTTTCAGAGACCTGCGACCAAACCTTGAGGGGATAAACAGAGAGACAATTATCGAGGCCATGGGTAAGCACCACCTTTCGCCCCAATTCTCGACGCCACTTAGCGGGAATAGCCAGCCGCTTTTTACCATCAATGGTATGTTTGTATTCGCCGATGAGCATATTGGCTTTACCCACTTCCCCCCACTTAATATGTATTTTACTCCACTCTCCCCCACCAACCAACCCCACTTATCCACCTTATTTACTATTTTTCTAGTTACAAAAGAAAACACCAGATCGGTCAACCTGGCATAACAATTTTAATATTTAGAATTTACCTACTCGTATCTCAATGCCTCAACTGGATCCTTCTTGGCGGCTTGCCGGGCAGGATAATAGCCGAAGATGATGCCGACGCCAGAAGATACAACAACACCTAAAATAGCGGCGGCTAGAGGAAAACTGAAGGCCCAATTGAGCCCCACAAAATGACCCAGGACTATAGTGGCGCCAATAGACAGGAGCACGCCCAAAATAACACCCACGATTCCACCCAAACCAGTCAACATTACAGCTTCGATAAGGAATTGAGAAAGAATATCACTATTAGTAGCACCGATAGCCTTACGCAGACCAATTTCTTTCGTCCGCTCAGTTACTGAGACCAACATAATATTCATAATACCTATGCCCCCCACCACTAGAGAGATCGCCACCACTGAAGCCAAGAATAGAGTCAGAATATTCAAAATACTCTGAAGTTGTTCAACCATACCTTCCTGGGTAACAACAAAGAAGTCGTCTTTATCTGGATCGGTAATCCCATGTTGCTCACGCAAAGTGGCCTCAATATCAACCACCGCTCGATTAACTAATCCAGGGTCAGAGATATTGACCATTACTTCATGGAAATAATCTATACCTAGGAGATATTTCTGGGCGGTCGTATAAGGGACAATTACCACATCATCGATATTAAAGAAGGCTGATTGTCCTTCTTTGGGATAGACGCCGATTACTCGAAAATTACGGCCCTTGATCTTAACATTTTTCCCCAAGGGATCCTCATTACCAAAGAGCTCCTCAGCAACCTTGGGACCTATGACCGCCACTGAAGACAATTGCCTAATATCCAAACCATTAAACCCAACCCCTCGTTCGGGATACATATTGAAGACCTCCCCCATAAAATCGGTTGACCAACCGAAAACAGTAGGCCTATAGGTTTCGTTGCCGTAAGAGATGCTACCGGGCACAATTACCGCTGGGGCCACATCAGCCGCTCCAGGAACGTTACTTTTGCGTTTAAGGGCCTCGATATCAGATAATTTAAGTGAATCAGCAAAGAGGGTGTCGCCGAAATCGCTCGGCCCCTTAGGTTGGCGGCCAGGGCGGATCACTACCATATTAGATCCCTGGCCCTGAATCTCATTGAGAATTAAATCCTGCGCCCCCTGACCAATAGCAACAGTTAAAATAATGGCAGTAATGCCAATAACAATACCAAGGATGGTCAGAGCTGAGCGGGAGCGATTGGTGTGCAAGGCAGACCAGGCACTAATTATTAAATGTTTAAGATTCATAATTATTTACGGAAATTTTTAACCGAACGGCGATTGGCTACCGGGCGATCACTTTCTATCTGACCATCTTTAATACGAATAACCCTATTAGCATGTTCGGCAGTCTCTGTCTCGTGGGTAACTAATATTATCGTATGCCCTTGAGAGTTTAACTGCTCGATAATCTCCATTACCGCCGCTCCAGATTTAGAATCAAGATTACCGGTAGGCTCATCGGCAAAAATTACTTCAGGCTGGTTAACTAGAGCCCGAGCAATGGCCACCCGTTGTTTTTCCCCGCCCGATAATTGGTTGGCTGGGTAATCAGTCCGATGAGTAAGTCCTACGGCCTCAATAGCAGCCCGGGTGGTCTCAGCCCAGGCGCTCTCCTCCGTTCCGGAATAGACAAGAGGCAGGCGGATATTATCAAATACACTATAGCGAGATAGAAGATTGAAGGTTTGGAAGACGAAACCAATACGGTGATTGCGCACCTGAGCAGATGCCTTTTCATCATAATCAGCTACCGAGCGGCCATCAAATAAATATTGTCCGCCGGTAGGCTTATCAAGAAAACCTAAAATATGCAATAGAGTGGACTTGCCGGAGCCAGAAGGTCCCATAATAGAAAGGAACTCTCCGGACTCTATATCAAAAGAAACACCCCGCAAAACAGGAGTCGAGACTCCCCCCTCTTGGTAGGTTCTCTCTAAATCATTAACTTGAATTAGGCTCATAGACCACCACTTGATCGCCGACACTGAGACCATTAACCACCTCAATATTGCCCAGAGAGTCCCTGAGGCCAGTTTCCACGGACCTCAGGACAACCTGCCCTCTAACAAAAACCTTGATCATCTTCCCCTCCCCCATACTGATAATAGCTCGCGCTGGAACAGCAATGACATCTATACGTCTATCGGTCGATAAATCAATATTAGCAGTCAAACCAGAACGGACCCGCTCATCTGGGGTGATTAAGTGTAGGGTGACTTTATAGGTCGGGACACCTTCGATCAATACTTCAGCTGGATCTATCTTGGCGACCTCAAGATCAAAAACCTCCTCGTCGCCGTAAGCATCGAAAGTGGTCACGCCGCCATCACCAATCTCAATCTTGGCGATATCAACTTCAGGAACATTGGCAACAATCTCAAATTGTCCGGCCGATTGCAATGTTACTACAACCTCTCCGGCCGCCACTCGTTCGCCAACTTGTAATTCCTCTGATGTCACTCGCCCCGCAAATGGTGCCCGTAAATAATACTTAGATAATTGATGCTGGGCATCAGCAAGTTCATTGATACGTTGGTCAACCAACAAATGTTGGGCCTCTAAATCCAAGCCTTCATCGCCTAAACCCCGTTCATTAGTTTCGATTCCATTAACAATAGCAAGTAGAGCAACTAGGTAGGCATCCAGAGTCTGATAGTGATCACCGGCAATCTCCAGATGTTCAGCAATTATGCCGGCAGAGTCGTGAACCCAATTACCCCTTGTCGCTTGGTCGTTAAAGAACTGAATTAAGTCTAGGCCGGTTTTATTAAGATTAAGCACTCGTTCTAACAGAGCATAAGTATCGATAATCGCCTGATTAGCGTTGTCAGTAGAGCCGCGAACAGCAAGATTATATGCCTCAAAGGCGGCGGGGTAGACGTTTTTGACCAAAACCAATTCTTTGCGCAGCCCATTGGAGACAACAAGGTAACTATCATCATAGGAACTTATCGCTTCGGCATAATAAGCTAAATTGTTTTGGTTGGCATTTTGAGACAATGTGGTTCCCCAAAAAACATCCTCCAAGTCTTCTATAATGCCGGCTAGCTCACCATAAATTCCGGTTACAATTGTTAGGCCAGCTTCATAATTTTCCTGTAGCTCGTTGGTTGTCAAACCAGCTTCAAGATTCGCCTCCTTCTTTTGGAGAGTGAGTCGGGCACTATTTAGGTCTAATTGAGCATTGCTAACTGCGAGCTCTGCCTCTCTAGCTGAAAGACTGGCGAGAACCTGGCCACGAGACACCACTTGCCCAACGTCTACTTGGACTGAATCGACCACTCCCGATTGCTCAAACACTAGGTCGGCTGTGGTTTGAGCTTGTACTCGACCAATAAGACTCACTATTTGTTCCAAATCGGTAATTTCAGCATCAATAGTCTCAATCCCGCTATCGGCAGGCCCAAACCACCACCACCAACCAAGCAAAACGAGGAGTATTATCACCACTACAACCCAAAAAGATTTCCTTTTGAACAGGCGTTTCATCGCTAGATAATAGCTCTTATGATCACTCTCGTCCAGAGAGTCTATTTGGGTCTCAAAGTTGGAAATAAAATTGCTTCTTTAATATTTTTAACATCCGCCAAGAGCATGGTGAGTCGGTCTATACCTAGACCGACACCTCCAGCTGGAGGCATGCCGTACTCCAAAGCCTCCAAGAAGGCCTCGTCATTGGGTTGAGCCTCACGATCACCGGCGGCCCGAGACTTGTCTTGCCCTTCAAAGCGTCGCCGTTGATCTATGGGGTCGTTAAGCTCTGAGAACGCCTTAACCAACTCCAGTCCACCAATAACCACCTGAAAAGCATCGACTAGATCATCTTTCTTATTGAGTCGTTTGGCTAAGGGGAGATATTCAAGCGGATAATCGACGATAAAAACGGGCTGGATAAGTTTAGGGCGGCAAACTTTCTTATAAATTGCGTCTAATAATTTTACGGAGCTATCCCCCACCTCTAACGGCAGACCAAGCTGTTCGGCTTTCAGACGCAATTCCTTAAGACTAGCGGATTCAGGATTAAGGATTAAGGCATGACGCCTCAGCAAATCATAATAGGATACTTTGGCAAAAGGCTTGGCAAAATCAATCTGCTGGCCATTAAAACTAACCGCTGTCCCACCGGTACTAGCCTTCACGGTTTGCTTGATAATTTTCTCAACCAATTTGCGCTGCTTGGAGGCATCACTAAAACTTTCATACCATTCCACAGTAGTAAACTCCGGATTATGAGTGGCATCGACTCCCTCATTTCTGAAGTTACGACTAATCTCATAAATTTTGGGGACCCCGCCAATTAACAGCTCTTTTAAATAAAGTTCGGGAGCAACCCGCAGATGTAGATCAATATCTAGAGCATGGTGGTGGGCAACAAAAGGTTCGGCTGAGGCGCCACCAGCTGAGGGCTGTAAAATAGGTGTTTCTACTTCTAGAAACCCAGCCTTATCGAGTAATTGTCTAATAGTAGTAACTATTTTCGAACGAAGTAAAAAACGTTCCTTGACTGAAGGAGACATGAGAATATCGAGGTAGCGCCGACGAAAACGTTCCTCGACATCTTGGAGGCCGTGATGTTTATCGGGTAAGGCCCGCAAACTTTTTGCCAACATTTTCCAATCAGTTATCAGAAGTGATTTCTCCTGTTGTTTTGTCACGAACAAGGTGCCGGTGGCCTGAATAAAGTCACCGATATCCCCCAAGTTCTCGAAATTGCTAAGAGATTTTTCCCCTAATTCATCCAGTTTCAGAACTAATTGCAGTTTGGCCGTTCCATCATCTAGGTCAACAAAAATAATGGATCCCTGACCACGACGAGCTCGCAGGCGGCCGGCGACAGACAAAGCCTTGTTCTTGCCGCTAAGAGTCTCGAATTTTTCCACTACTTCCGTCAACCAATAATCACGTTTGGTCTTAACGGGATAGGGATCAATCCCGGCTTCTCGCAATTGCTCGAGCTTTTTAAGACGCTCCGCGCGTGTTTCTTCCAATGATGCCATCGCGTTGCCTAACTAATCTTAATAATTTCGTAAGTGGCCGACCCCTTCGGCGTGTTAACTTCCACCTGCTCTTGGCGCCGCTTCCCCAAGAGAGCGGCGCCAAGAGGTGCCTGGTGAGAAATTTTTCCAGCAACCACGTCGGTTTCTTCCGAACCAACTATCATGTAGGTCTGACTGTCACTGGAACCGGCTCGCCGAACCGTCACCGTTGAACCTAACTCCACTTTTGTACTATGGTGACCAGCAATAATCTCCGAACTTTTCAGCATATTCTCAAGCAAGCTGATCCGATCCTCAATTTCAGCTTGCTCATCTCGCGCAGCGTGGTATTCAGCATTCTCAGATAAGTCACCTAGAGATTTAGCAAACGCCAAGCGTTCAGCCACCTCTCGTCTCCTGACCGATTTTAATTGCTTCAACTCCTCGGTTAGTTCATCATATTTCTCTTGACTAAGATATTCCTTTATTGAATCCATATTAACTAGATATTGTAGACCTAGATCATCCTGTAGTCAAATATTCGGGTGCATTAACGGACAGCCAGTCAATTAGTTGACGCATAACGTAGACACCCCCAATAACGTTACTCCGTGCCCCCCGCTCCATCACAACAACAAAAGCGTAACGCGGCTGCTCATATGGAAAAAAGCCTGTTGCCCAGGAATTAACTTCTTCCTTACTAATCCCCAGCTCGGCAGTTCCAGTTTTCACAGCTATCGCAACTGCCGACGTATTAAGACCGCTACCCGTACCCTCAATCGCCCCCAAGCGCATCCCTTCTCGGATAACCTGATAATAAGCAGGGTCTATCTCTGCGATAACCTTGGCCTTTTCCGAACCCAAACCTTCACTAGCTACAACTGTGGGCTGTAATAATAGACCGCCATTGGCAATTGCCGATACCGCGCGGACCATTTGAATTGGTGTCACCTGGAAACCATATTGGCCAATTGCCGTATGGTAAGTGTCGCCTAGCCGCCAATCATCTCCATTAAAAACTTCCGCCTTCCACCTTGGAGTAGGCACCACACCATCTTCCTCGCGAGTAAGGTTAATCCCCGTAATTTCTCCCAATCCAAAGAGCCTGGCATAACGTTCGACTCCACTTATTCCCACTCCCGCCTGATCACCGAAACCGCCACTGATATTATAAAAATAAACGTTAGAAGAGACCGCTAAAGCTTGGCGCATATCAACCCAGCCATGGGCGCGCCAATCTTTAAAGATCGAAGGCAAATCAGGAAAAAAGGGATTGGGCACAACCAACTCGCCAGTACTCAGGATCTTCTCCTCCGGACTTATAACCCCTTCGTTGAGGGCGGCCAGAGCCATAATTGGTTTGACGATAGAGCCGGGAGTATATAATCCAGCCAAGGCCCGGTTCAAGAATGGATGACCTGCGTCATTGAGGTAATCATCAATTTTTTCCTTATCATCCCCGGCCACCAAAACAGCCTGTTGGTATTCCGGCGCGCTAACTAGGGCCAACAACTCGCCCGTATTCACATCCATAATGGCCCCCGCCCCAGCAACAAAGCGCCCCTCGTCAATTAAATCATCGATGAAGGAATAGAGCTGTTCTTGGACCCGAGCATCTATAGAGAGTTCGAGGTTATCACCACTATCCGGTTTCTCTAAGATATAGTCGGACTGTAATCGTCCAAGCACATCGACCTCTTCAATCTTAGTTCCTCGCCGGCCGCGCAAGACATCATTGAAGGCCTTTTCTGCCCCATCGCGACCAAGCATTTCTTGGGGATGGTGGTCGCCAATCGCCAACTCTCCCTCAGTAGGATAGCCAATATAGCCCACCAAGTGGGCAAAACCAGGGATATCACGATAATGTCGACCATCATCGCTCCAAGCCAACTCTACTCCCAGCCTATCAGTGACCAAACCTCGCTCAGCAAAAACCGGTATTTGGCGAAGAGTATTATTTTGACCTCGCCAGGCCAAAGCGCCACCGTTGATAATTTGCAAATCACCAACTTTAACAATTAAGGCCAGGCCAATAAGCAAACAAAATAAACCCAGAATATAAAAAGAGGGTTTTTTAATTGGACGTTCAAGGCGACCTTCAAATTGTTGGTTGTCAAAAGAAGGCAGATTACTCGAGTCTAAAAAAGTAGCATCGGGGTCAATGGGCCGTTTAATTTTACGGAATCGTCGTCGCATCTCGCTTATTGTACCCTAAAAAGGTCGGCGATAGATGACAACACTCCGCTTGATCCATTCAAGAATAGTCACTAGTAGAAAAAAACTGGTCGTGATCGAAAGGGTCGAAAAAGTGGAATCCAAACCACCCAATGGGCCATACAAGGAATCATACCACCAGCCCAAGAGCACTAATTCGTAAAATAAGCGAAATCGCCAGACGGTAATTAAGGCAGCCAAGAGAGCCAGCCACCAAGGCAATAATAGGGCCACGAACCAAAGCAGAACCAAGACCAATAATCTAAGGCCGATAGATCTCAACATAGTCTAATTGTTCTAGGTTAAAAGGCACTCGTAAGAAAACCTTTTGAATGGTCTCGCCTTCATCATATTCAACCGCACCAACTTCAGCCAACAACCAGCGGAAGCCTCGGCCCGGCCAGGCGGCTAAGTCTCCGACGCCAACCGATGCTCCATGAGGCACTTCGGCAGTGAAATTACCGAGGCCACGCCCCTGCAACTTGATCGGCGTAGCGGCCTCGCCTAAAACGGCAGCAACTTCTACCCCTGGTGCGGAAAATAATTTGACCTTAGCTAATCCTCCATCTACCTCAATTATTTGACCAATGATCAATCCGCCCTCCAGTCCAATGAAATTTCCAGAGGCTAGATTGTTAATTGTTTGATCACCAGCCTCTGCACTAATTATTAAAGTATTAAGAGGGGTCCGTCCCGGGCCAGAGAGAACAGCAGCGACCGTCACCGGCGTCTCGACGGCACCAAGACCCAAAGAGACCCTCAGATGCCTATTCTCTAGCTCCAGCGAATGCAATTGAGTAAGCTCGGCTCGGAGTAAATCCGACTCACGGCGCAAAGCTTTGTTCTCAGCGATCAAATCTTCCTTCGTCCCCCAAGAATCCCAAAGACTACTTGTACCTGCCGCCAACCTTTCTCTCAAGTGCCACCAAGGTCGAGTGATGTCGACTGACCAACCCAGACCTGGACCAACCGAGCGACCAAGCACCAACAACAAAACCACGACCACCGCCGCCAACAAAATCGATCGATAACGGGAACCAGTCCTTCGGTCCCTATTTTTAACGAGAGGCCTGATCATCGCCCTCGTTAATTAAAACGTCCCAATAACGATCTAGATCCTCCAAGACCACTCCCGTCCCACGAACTACCGCCGTTAGGGGGTCATCAGCAATATTTACGGGGATTTTGAGTTCTTGCGAAAGTAGATTATCCATACCGCGAAGGAGAGCACCCCCGCCAGTCAAAACCAATCCTTTATGCATGATGTCGGAAATAACCTCGGGCGGCGTCGCTTCTAACACCTCCTTAACCGCATCAACCAGAGTGTCAACTGAAGCACCAATGGCCTCCTTAATATCTGAATCGGTAATCACCACCTCTTTCGGTAATCCAGAAATTAAATCACGGCCACGGATAGTGGCATCGAGGGGCTCGGGCTGTTTTACTACCGCACCAACGGCAATTTTTACCTCTTCAGCCGTCTTATCGCCCAAAAGAATTTTGAACTCATCACGAACGTAAGTGACAATGTCGTCATTTAAATGATTGCCGGCTACCTTTAGATTTCTCGATAAAACTATCCCACCCAAAGAAATTACTGCGATATCAGTAGTTCCACCACCAATATCAACAACAATACTGCCAACTGGATCCTGCACAGGTAATCTAATCCCAATTGCCGCCGACATTGGCTCCTCAATGATATGAACTCGGCGAGCACCAGCATTGCGAGCAGCATCACGGACAGCCCTAGTCTCAACATTGGTAATCCCAGAGGGAACTCCAACCAGCACCTGCGGTCGGAAAAATTTTCGGCTATTATTAGGCAATTGAGACGCTCGTCTAATGAAATAAGCGAGCATTTCTTCTGTTACCTCAAAATTGGAGATAACCCCGTCCACTAGTGGGCGGATAATGCTGATATGGGTTGGGGTCCGGCCAATCATTTGTTTGGCATCATTACCAATTGCCACCACCCGACCGGTGCGTTCATTAATGGCAACAACTGAGGGCTCAGTAATCACCACCCCCTGGCCCTTAACGTAAACCAGAGTATTGGCCGTACCGAGATCAATCCCGATATCATCGGCAAAAATATTATAAAAACGCTCTATCATTGTTGTTTGGTGTCCCTTACTTGGCCGTCAATTCTAACACAGCCACTTCATTCAGCCTATTGACTTCCCCACTAGCCCTATTCTTGACTTCATATAACCCATCGGCCTCAATTTTTTCGCCAATCACTACTCGATATGGCAGACCGAGCAAATCACTATCGGCAAATTTTTCCCCAGCTCGCAAATCCCTATCGTCATACAAGACTTCAACACCCGCGTCACAAAATTTTTGGTATAACTCGCCAGCCCGCTGTTTGATAGCGGCGTCCTTGCTAGGTAATTCAATCAGATGGATGGTAAAAGGAGCCACACTTTGCGGCCAACTTAATCCCGCCTCGTCAGAAAAAATTTCAGCGACGGTCCCCATAACCCGCCCCGGACCTATGCCATAAGAGCCCATAATCACCGGCCGACTATCCCCTACTTCATCACGATAAGTTAAACCAAGCGCTTCAGAATATTTAGTTCCTAAGGGGAAGATATTGCCCACCTCTATCGCCTTAACCTCTTTCAATTTCTTTCTATCAAGTTTTAGATCAGCCAAAACTTCTTCAGTATAAACTTCTTTATTGACAGCAACTCTTTTCTCCTTGTTCAAATAAATAATATCCTCGCCTGCCGGGCAAATAGTCTGGAATTCATCACTGTACTTGGAGAAAGACCCACCACTGGCAAAGGTCCTATAGGTCTTACCCCCCAAACCAACCCGCTTAAAAATCCGGAGATAAGCCGCTGCCACCTGTTCATAGAAATCACGAAACTCTTCCTCAGTACGGCTAAATGAATAGAGATCTTTCATTAAAAACTCTCGAGCCCGCAATATACCCGACTTAGCTCGCCGCTCGTTGCGAAATTTAGTTTGAAATTGATAGGCGTAGAGCGGGAGATCTTTATAAGAAGTAATGTGTCCGCGCATCAAAGCCGCCAAGGCCTCTTCGTGTGTATTGGCCAAACCAAGTTCCCCTCCGCCATGTAATTCTGCGCCATGGAGACGGGTCTTAAACCAAGTATCGTTAGCCTCATCAGACCAACGACCACTAGTCTGCCAGGTGATAGGATCTTGAAGGGCGGTCAGATGGACTTCCTGTCCACCTATTTCGTTCATCTCCTCACGGATAATCTGAATAACTTTATTGAGCACCCGTAGGCCGAGAGGTAGGAAAGAATAGACCCCCGCCATTTCTTTGTGAATATAACCAGCCCGAATTAATAATTGGGCGTTTTTTGCCACCTCATCCTTGGGGGCCTCTCGTCGAGTCTTAGTAAAAAGTTGCGATTGTCTCATTTGTCATCCAGTTTACTGGCTAACACCTATATCGTCAATTTTTTGCTAAAAAGACCAGTTTTAAGCTCCATTAATCCAGTCTTGTGGACCAATCGATAGGAACCATCAGAGAGCTTTTCTTCAAAAGTAAGGTAATAAGTACCAGGGCGAAGGAGAAGGAAGAAACGGCCGAACATATCAGCAACAACACGTTTCACTTCTTGGTCTAATTCTGGCACATGGGCCCGAATTACTCCAAAAGAAAGTGGCTCAGTAGTTGCAGGAGACCCATCTTGCGGGAACGCCTTTCTATATACCTGCGCAGATTCATGTCCACGCCGCCACCACCACTTCAAAGTATACACAATTAGGTAAATGAATAAGACTAGACCATTAGGCCAGGTTGGCTGTATCAAAGCGCTTATCATGGCTGTGGCCAAACCCAAAGCAAACAAAACGCCAAATATCCTAGCCCAGATGAGCTCACGCCGAGAATAAATCTGGAAAAAATGCTGTTTATTCTTGGCAAATTCATTCCAGTCAAAACCAATCGGATCTAGAGGTATGTTTTTGTCTATAATTTTGCCAGGTTCAGTTTTGATGTCCTCACCAAAATAAAGGCTCCCGTAAAGCTCGTCCTGGGTCCTGCCCGCTAGAATTTGAGACGGGAAGCGGTAATGGCTCTTCTTTGCCTTCAACCTAAAATCACCGGAATCGGGTAACAAGAAACCAAAGCGGCCATCAATATCAGTAATGGCCGATACCACCTCCTCGTTATTATTAGCATTCAAGACGGAAACATAGGCTGGGTCTATAGGTTGTTTTGTCACCGCATCATAAACCGTCCCCCAAGGTCGATGTTTTTTCCGGAAACCCAAAAAGCCGAGCAGGGCCGACAAGCCACGCCAAATCAATAAATAAATATCAAACAAGCTAAGCAATCGGACCGAAATCGCTGCAATCTGGAGCAGGCCCGCGATGATACCCCAGATCGCCAACAAGGGCGGGAGAGTTTGCGTAATAAACGAGGGGGCCACAGGAACAATTACTTCTTGCCAGGCCACTCGGGCTTGCTCTTGTACAGACACCAATGTCGAATCCACAATATTAGAAGAGGGACTAATGTCTGCCAAGACATTAATTTCTTCATCTGGGTCTCCGGTTTCATCTACAGGGTCTTCAGTATCATCTATCGAATCTTCAACGTCGTCATCTGGATCTTCCGTTGGGTCATCCTCTGTATCATCTCCCAATATCACCACCTCCTCGATTATATCTACCGGCCTCTCAACTAAAATGAGATAGGCGCAGGTGCCATCATCCTGATTGGCTAATGGGTTATAATTCAGCGCCATCAAGTCGGTACAGCCACTAAATATACAACTGGAATCATTCTCCGTGGCATTGGGATTAAAATTATCAGCCAAAGAGTCTGTGCAACCCGGGACCCGCTCGATAGGATAAACAAGACCGCCGCTGATATAGTCAACCCCGTCAGCATCACTACTGTCACCAAAATCCCAATTAATATTATTCCCATCGTCAATACAATTCTTGTTTTGGCAATCTACATTTGGCGAACCTATGTTGTTACTATCCTGCACTCCTAAGTAACCAACCGTCCGTGTGCCCTGCGGATCTAATTCCCATTGAGTGCCGCCCGAAGAAGAACGGAGGGATAGATGACCAGATGCCGAACCTCCCAATTCTAGAGCGTTGCCGATAGTCTGTGTTTGGCCAGAAGCAAAAATCAAAACTTGAGCATTAGAAGCATTCTTGATCAGATTATAAAAAGTATTGCTGTTATTGATTGTTTGGTCCCCGCCGTCTAAGGTCAGCGAATTATTATTGGCAGTGAAGGTGTCGTTATTAGTCCAGTCGCCAGCTAAATTAATTGCTTCTCCATTAGCATCCAGAACGCCCCCAGTGATAGTTAGGTCGTTGTCAACATCCAAAGTATCTAATAATTGCCAAGTGGCTGACCCACCAGCGTCATTGAAAATTAAATCGTAAAAGGCTGACCCATTACTAGTAATATTATGCGCAGCAGTGGTCGAAGCAAAGGTAACAGTAGAACTACGTGGGGTAAAAACTCCGCCGCTATTATTCCAATCGCCATAGAGAGTGAGGGCGTAATCACTGGTACTCACGTCCAAAGTGCCGGCAGCAATTGTCAGATCGTCTACCACAATAGTGTCAGCCGCCAAAGCAAAAACTGTCCCACCATTATTAAAGGCTAAATTGCCGTAAGTCATCTCGGGCACAGTAACGTCCGCATCGTCATCTTGGCCAGTAAAGGTGACGATTGAGCTAGTAGCAATAGTCCAGGTGCCACTATTTGATACCGCTGTTCCGCTAATACTAAGAGTTGATCCAGGAGTAAGAGCCAAAATTGAGTTAGCGCCGACAGTCATGGCTGTACCATCGGCAGTTAGAGTCAGGCCGTCGTCGATGCCAATTTGGAAAGAGGCGAGATTCTGGACTTTTATAGAGCCAACAGTGGTAGTGGCAGCCATTTGGCCCTGCAAGTCAGTCAAAACAGCAGCCGGAACCACAACGATATTATTATTATCGATTAATAATTCGCCACCACTTGATCCTTGAGCGGCAGTAGCTTTATACACCGTCCCCGCCGCCCCATTGCCATCACCAAGCACCTCGCCACCATAGGCAGTAATAGTGCCAGAAAAATCAGTGAAGTCGGCACCACTACCAGTAAGAATCACTGCGACTCGACCGCCGCCGCCGCCGCCCACCAGCCCACCAACGGCACTACCACCGCCATCAGCATCAACGTCACCAGAACCATCCAAATAACCAGTGGTTAGCCAAACACTACCCCCTGCAGCATTCCAGACGCCACCCGTCTCTCCTGTAGCGCTGATAGAACCATCAATAGTGGCAGTACCAACAACATTAATTTTGATCGCTCCTCCACCGCCGACACCAGCGCCGCCACCACTACCCAGACTGAAGGGTTTAGTAGAAGAGCCATAAGTGACACCCCGAGTAATGCCATCGCCATCGTGGTCTCCACCCGCACCACCGTGAGTAGAGCCATCGAACTGATTACCACTATCGGTCCCGCCTGGACCAGCAGCAGAGTCATAACCCAACTCGTCTACGTCAATAACACCATTGACACCAATGGTTAAGTCTCCGCCGACAATGACAATTAATTTATGCACCTCAGCATCAGAATTGTCACTATGATTCATCGTCCCACCATTGATGGTCATATCGTTAAGCGCGGTGAAAGTCTTTGAACTGGCGACTGTCAATGTGCCAGCAGCCTGTGTTGATGAGGCCACACTTACATCTACTTCCTGAGTGATGATTCCAGAATAATCGGTAGTAATATAAAGTGTACCGCCAGTCCAGGTGCCAACATCATCAATAGTGACGTTGGCGACAGAGGTACTATCGAAAATCACGTCATCTTTATCAATAGGTTGGGTGTTATCGGACCAATTAGCGTCAGTACTCCAATTACTCCCGGCACCACCGTTATCCCAAGTGCGTGTAGCGGCTGAGGCCGTCAAAACAAAAACAGTAGTAAAAGCAAAAACGACTAAGCAAACAATAGCGGCGCTTAAAGCACTTTTCATTTCGATATCATTATAACGTCTCTATTAACTTAGAACAATTTTATGATGTCGTGATAAGTCACGACCAGCATTAAGATTATAAGAAGGGCAAAGCCAGCCAAGTTAACAATATTAGCGACGGCCGGTTTAATTATCGATCCCTTTATCTTCTCAATGAGAAGGAACAGGAGGCGACCACCATCTAGGGCCGGGAATGGCGCCAAATTAATGACTGCCAGATTGATAGAAATAAAGGCGGTGAAATTAAGTAGGTAAATCCAACCTAGGTGGGCGGCACTGCCAACCAAACTAACCAGACCTATTGGCCCCGTTACTTGAGCGAAACTCCCCTGCCCCTGAATAGCCCGGGCGATAAGGTCAATCAAGCTGGTAACCGTTAGGTAAGTTAATTGGGCCGTGAGTTTAAGCCCTTCCCAAAGCGCGGGCAATGGAGATAACTTAAGGACAGCGATTCGATCTGTACCGATGCCAATGGCCGGCTGGTCGGCGAGAATACCGGCTTGCGGAACCATAGTGGTTGTCCGCAGGGGCGATAACTTCTGGGCGAAAATCTGGCCACGACGATAGCCAACTGTGATTTCTTCTTCTGGATATTGAACGACGAATTGCCCAACCGCTTCTGGAGTCAATTGATCGCCAGTCGGGCTAGTTTGTTTGCCAACTTTAAGGTATACCAGTTCATCGCCAATTTGGAGCCCGGCCCCGGCGGCAGGAGACTCAGACATAACTTGAGCGATCACCAATTTGGCCGGGGAGGAAAAAGCGGCATCGGCTCGAGATTCAACGGGGGTAGGTAAACCGGCCATAAAGCCGACACTGATCAATAGCCAGGCAAAAATTAAGTTGAAACCTACGCCAGCCACCAATACTAGGGCCTGAACCCAACGAGGTTGGGAAGTCAAGCTGCGCCGCCTGTCTGGACCCCCCAATGATTCTTCATCTGGGTTCTCGCCAAAAATCTTAACGAAGCCACCAAGGGGTAATATATTAAGTGAGTACTCAGTCTCTCCTCGGCGCCGACTAATCAAACGTGGCGGGAACCCCAAACCAAATTCATCCACCCTGATACCAAATTTCTTGGCAGTTAAAAAATGGCCCAACTCATGGACAAAAATTAACACCCCTAGGATGAGAATAAACAGGATAATGGTCATAGCGGTAATTAGAGACTAATCTCCCCTTCTTTGCGTTTATTAATTTCTTCTAAATTTTTGTTTTCGGCATCAATCATCTTCTGCAATTCATCTTTCAATCTAAATTTCTCGTCCTCGCTGACTTGGCCAGTTCGTTCCTGGTCCTGGATATCGCTCCAAACCCTTTCTCGTTCTTTGCGTAAAGAAATTCGAGCCTCTTCAACTTTATCTTTGGCCAATTTAAGTAAAATAGTTCGTTTCTCAGTGGTCAATTCTGGAAAAACAACCCGGACAGAGTTGCCATCAGCAATCGCTGAGACACCCAAATTAGAGGCGGCAATAGCAGACTCGACTCCCCTAACTTGTTCCTTATCCCAAAGAGTCACCCTTAACGTGCGAGGGTCCTCAACATTAATCGAGCCAACCTGCTTAAGTGGAACTCTTGAACCGTAAGATTCCACTTGGATAGAGTCGAGCAGAGTGGGCGTAGCCCGCCCAGTCCTGATAGACATCATTTCTTTTTGGAGCCAATCGGTAACTTCAAGAACCCTTGTTTTAAATTGCTTAAAATCATAAGCCATGGGCCTTATTCTAGCATTAAAATAAATTTCGACAAAAAATGCCCCCCGAGTGGGGGGCGACGAAGTAGATATCAAGTTGGTTAGCCACCGCTACTCCCCAACCTACAGCGGGCAGTAGCCTGTCTACGAGCCAAACTACTGCGGCCGCCTTTGGGGGGGCGATTATGTCGTTTGTCATTTCCCATTTTGCACTTCGTACAAAGCAGGCCCTGGGTGAATCTCCTCTGATAACCGACTCTTAACCTCCGCCCGCAGCGATAGCAGAAATTCCAAAAAGAGTTTGAGCCGAAAATCGGATCGCCTCGCTTCGTTCCGTCGAACGTCTTGAACATCTTCTTTTTCGCCATTGAAGCTCCCTTAACAATGTGCCCAAAAAATCCTGCGTCCACTCTAGGCAAACACTACAACATCGGCAAGAATAAAGCAAGGTGTTCTAAGATCATCTTGGGTAAAGCAGCCTGATCTTGCAGATAATCACGAGCTGAAGTTAATTGCCGAAGAGCAACGACTAATCGTTGATTGGCAAGATCTTTCTGCCAATGTTTATGTAAATGAAGTTCTAGGGCTCCAACTAAATCTAGGGCAGCGGCCTTAGCTACGGCCCCAGAAGTACTGCCGCTTTGAGCCAAGTAATCTGCTATTAATTGTAGTCGCGATTCGTGGTCAGCGACACTGAAGCGGCTCACTAATTCACTCAAATGCTTATCTGGAGCATCACTGAGTAGGCCTAATTTCTGCACCTGCAGACGAGATAACAAAGTAGGTAGAATATTCTTTGCCGAGGCGGTTATTAAAAAAAAATGTTTACCCAGAACTGGTTCCTCAAGAGTTTTGAGGAGAGCATTCTGAGCCTCCACTGTCATGGCGGCAAAACTAAGAACAAAGCAACGCCTCCCTTCGCTAGCAGTCTGCTGTTGCCAACGCCTTAGGTATCGCGCATCATTGATGCCAAAATTATCTGCTTCTTGGTAAATCCAATCAGGAGGTAAATGAGGTTTCAACTCGACTAGAATCTGCTGTCGAGAACCGACCAATAAATAAGCGTGGTGTAGATCTTTGCCCGCGGCTAAAAGTTCAGCCAACATAAGATTTATTTTTTAGAGATTACCGCTTTCTTATAGGTTGCGAGATGGTCTAAGGCAATGCCAGTCCCCTTAACTACGCAATAAGGGGCATCTTCGGCGACATAGGCCTTAACGCCAGTGCGGCGATAAATCAACTCAGCCAGGTTTTGTAGCTGCGAGGAACCACCAGTCATGATTATTCCATGGTCAATAATATCTGAAGCTAACTCCGGTGGAGTATCTTGAAAAACGGCCTTAATAGCCTTAATGATCTCACGCAATTCAACGTCAACAGCCCGGACGATTTCGTTGGTCTTTACCTCGGCCGAACGAGGCAAACCGGTTAGGAAATCACGCCCCTTAATCCCGCAAGCAAGGTTCTCTTCTGTCGGGACAGCCGAGCCAACTTTTATCTTAACCTCTTCAGCCGTTTTATCCCCAATCGCCAGATTAAAGGTCTTCTTAATATAATCAGCAATGGCTTGGTCGATAAGATTGCCGGCACATTTAACGGAAGTAGAGGCGACAATGCCGCCGAGAGAGATTACCGCCACGTCAGTGGTCCCACCGCCAATGTCACAAATCATATAACCGCGTGGTTCATGGATAGGAATACCGGCGCCAATAGCAGCCAGAATAGGCTCCTTAACGACGTGGGCACTGCGAGCACCAGCGCGAACAGCGGCCTCAATCACCGCTCGACGTTCAGTCGAGGTAACTCCCGCCGGCACACTGATCATCACTTCTGGCTTAAAAATATTAAACCGGCCGATAGCTTTAGTAATAAAATAACGGAGCATAATCTCCGTAACGCGATAATCAGCAATAACTCCATCTTTCATCGGCTGGTAAGCAGTAATACTATCTGGTGTTTTGCCAATCATCTCCTTGGCTTCTAGCCCCACAGCCAAAACCTGGTTATCAATATCAGACACCGCCACCACCGATGGCTCATTAAGGACTACGCCCTGGCCCGGCACAAAGACTAAGGTATTAGCCGTCCCCAGATCTATCCCGATTTTCTTGACTAGAAATCCCATCGCCCACCTATTCTATGTTCTTTCCCCTTTTTTGACAAACATCCAATAAAAAGTTTGACGTATGTCAAGCTCCGTGGCCTAACGGACTGAAAAATGCTAGGGTTAGGCCATGCAAGTACTGACAGTTATTCCCATCGCCCGAGGGATCTTTAAGGATCACCTGACCTATTTTAGCGCCAAAGCGATCAAACCTGGCGCCATCGTCAGTGTCTTAATCAGGAAAAGGCCAATCAAAGCCCTAGTGGTTAAAGTGGAGGCGGCAAGCGATTTGAAACAATCTCTACGCCGAGCCGACTTTGCTTTAAAAAAAATCAGGTCTGTCGATAATCAAGGGCTCTTCCAGCCCGCTTTCCTCAAAGCAGCAGAATTAATCGCCCCCTATTCTGGCTACCCCCTAGGCCCCGTCCTCAAGAGCCTAACCCCACAAAAAATTCTCAACTATAGCGACCGGCTCGAGGGCGGCAAGGCCGTAGTGGCAATCCCGGCTCTTAAGCCAGAGAAACAATTGCTCCAAGATACCGACACCGATAGATTATCTTTCTATAAAAGCCTGATTAGAGAAGAGTTCGCCAAAGGTAACTCTATCTTCCTCTGCCTACCAACTGCGCTCGACATAGAACAAGTACTAGACTCCTTAGGACGAGGTATCGCGGAGTACACAATCAAATTACACAACGGCCTTGGCGCCAAGCAACTTTTGGCCGAGTGGCAGAAAGGCATTAATGGAACTCACCCCCTCCTAATCATTGGTACGCCCCCTTTCCTCTCGCTTCCTCGACCTGACATCAAAACAATTATTGTCGACAAAGAAAATTCTTCCACCTACAAACTATTAACCAGACCTTATACCGACTATCGTCGTTTCGCCGAGTACTTAGCTGAGGGCATGGGTGCCAGGCTTATTTTTGGCGATCTATTGCTCCGAGTAGAAACCCTGGAACGGTCTCGCCATGATTTTATCGCCGCTTCCAACCCCCGCCAACGTCTGGTTTCGGAAGCCGAAAACAAACTACTTGCTATTAAAGGCGACACGGTGATAGGAGAAGAGTTAACCGAGATTATCCAGGCGGCCACCAACAACAACGAACGGACTGTCATTTTAACCGGCCGTCGGGGACTCTCCTCGTTGATTGTCTGTGACGATTGTTCCGACCCCGTTATCTGCAAACGCTGTCAATCGCCCATCGCCCTCCATCAAGCCAAGACCCGCTCCGGAATCAAGGAAACCCATTGGTTCCTCTGCCACAAATGCGGAGAACGGCGGAGTGCCGAAGAAAAATGCCAACGTTGTGATAGTTGGCGCCTCCGAGCATTGGGGGCAGGAATAGAAAAGATAGCGACTGAGATTAAGTCTCAATGGCCCAAAACAATCATCTTCCCTTTTAATAGCGACGAGCTAAAAACTCAGAAACAAGCCAAAGAAACAATGGCCCGTTTTTTGGATACGCCCGGGAGCATTCTCTTGGGAACCGAGATGGTTCTCCATTATCTGCCAAATAAAATCGAGAACACCCTAGTGGTGGCCATGGACTCACTTTTCTCTTTACCCGATTTCAGAATAAATGAGAAACTATTCACCCTATTATCACGCCTACGGATGGCGGCGACCAAACGCTTCGCTATCCAAACCCGCTACCCAGAGCAAACTCTCTTTGACCAGGCAATTAAAGGCAATCTCTTGGATTTCTACCGAGCGGAAATCAGTGAGCGCCGGCGTTTCGATTACCCCCCCCTCAAACTCTTAGTTAAAATCAGTCGCGAGGGCGACAAGGCCGGCATCCAGGCAGATATGAAAAAGCTTGTTGGCCTATTGGAGGCTTACGAACCTATAGTCTTTCCCTCCCTTCGCAAACCAGCGGGAGGTGGTCACCGTCTAAATCTCCTAATCAAATTACCGCCTGAGAAATGGCCGGACGAAACCCTAAGTACCGTCCTTCAGTCCCTGCCCCCCAGTTTCATAGTTGAGGTCGACCCAGAAATTATTTTTTAATGTTAGGATAAATATATGTTAACTAAAATCGTTCAGCAAAAACACCCCGGCCTACACCGCGAGGCCAAGCTAGTCCCTCTGGCTGAAATTGAAAGCGCGAAGATAAAAAAAATAATTACCGACATGAAAATCACCCTAGCTAACCAAGACGATGGGGTAGCTTTAGCTGCCCCGCAAATTGCCGCGCCTTGGCGTATTTTTATTATCGCCGGAAAAATATTAAGTAAAGATCCTGAGAGTAAAAAGATTCCGGCTGACTTAGTATTCATCAACCCGCGCTTATTAAAGGTCTCTAAAAAGAAAGAAGAAATGGAAGAGGGTTGCTTATCTGTCCGTTGGCTCTACGGAGTTACCAAACGCTCAACTAAGGCAACAATCGAGGCTTATGATCAGGACGGGAAGAAATTCATCCGCCATGGCAGCGGCTTGATTGCTCAAATTTTTCAACATGAAGTCGATCATCTCAATGGCGTCCTCTTTACTGATCACGCCACAGATTTACGAGAAATCAAACCCGAACAATGATTAATTTTGCCTTCTTCGGCACCGACGAGTTCGCGGTTATCATTCTTGATGAATTAAAAAAAGGAGGGATGGTCCCCACTACAATAATAAGCGTCCCCGACAAACCAAAGGGGCGCAAACTTATCCTCACTCCCCCACCAGTTAAAGTTTGGGCCGAGAAAAACAAAGTAAATCTGGCTCAGCCAATAAGCCTCAAGGCATCAGGCCCCGAAATTGTTAAACACTCGGTGTTTAACAATCGTCGGCCAGAGCTTTTTGTGGTAGCCTCTTACGGCAAAATCATCCCCCAAGGGATTCTCGAAATCCCCACCCGCGGCACGCTTAATGTCCACCCCTCACTTCTACCCAAATATCGCGGCCCTTCACCTATTCAAACAGCAATCTTAAATGGAGACCAAGAGACTGGAGTAACCATTATGCTTCTCGACGAAGAAGTAGACCACGGAGCGATCGTTGCCCAAGAGTCATTCCAAATTACAAGCGACAAATTACAAGAAAATACAGACACGTATTTGGAGCTAAGAGATAAACTGGCCCAGATCGGCGGCGCCCTATTAACTAAAACTATTCCTGATTGGGTGAGCGGAAAAATTGAGGCCAAAGAACAGGATCATGACGCCGCCACTTTCACAAAAATAATTGAGAAAGAAAACGGGAAGATCACCTTGGAAGATATAGAAAATAAACCAGAGGAAACATATCGCAAATTCCTTGCCTACATCCTCTGGCCCGGCCTTTATTTTTTCGACCAACAAGGTAAACGAATCAAAATCACCGCCGCCTCCTTTCAAAATGCCAAACTTACAATAGAAAAAATCATCCCGGAAGATAAATCCGAGATGACTTGGAAAGCCTACAAGTTGGGCCGCTAGGCTCTCTACTCCCCTACAACGACCTGCTCGATGGTCATATTCTCTAAGGGATGACTTTGGTCGTTGACCCTCACCACTTCGATCTTATCAATAGTCTCAATGCCAGTGAGTACTCGGCCGAAGGGGGTATGATAGCCGCCATCGGGAACATTGAGCCAATCTACTACTGGTGCGGTGACGATAAAGAATTGGGAGCCGTTGGTGTCGGGGCCAGAATTGGCCATAGCCAATACCCCACGGATCAATTCTACGTCATTAGGTTCATCGGCGAATTGGTAGCCCGGGCCACCCGTGCCATGTATTCCTAGATTCTCCGGCTCACTTTTAGTTAGAGGATCGCCGCCCTGGATCATGAAGTTCTTAATCACCCGATGGAACATAGTGCCATCATAAAAACCATCCCGAGAAAGCTTGAGGAAATTCTCGACTGTTTTGGGCGCCACGTCTGCCAGAAGCTCTACCTGGATATCACCTTGGTTAGTCTTTAGGGTAATAATTGGATTCTCAGTATTATTTGTCATATTAATTTCTTCATCTTGATTTGGTAAGCCATTATCTACTGCGTTATTGGGCGACAATGCCCAGATCAATAAAACTGCAACGATTACAACGATTAATATCACTAGAAATTTATTCATACAGAATCGATATTATTATTAACGACGACGCCAAGGGCTAATGCCTCGGAGCATATTTTTTACCGCTCGCCCACCACGGCGCAAGACAGTTTCGCGTTTTTTACTAAGCGAGGAGAGTTCAGCCACCACTTCATCTTTGGCCTGATCAATCGCCGCATAGAGATTTTCAGCAGTAGCCTGCTTATAAATATGCTTATTGGCAAAAAATAATTGGACCTCGGCACGGAAAACCTCCCCATGCCGATGATGGCTAGTGGCTCGGCCGATCTCTGCATTGCAAAGCCAATTCTCTTCTTCTGCCCCCAAGTAACGCTTGAACTTCTTAAGACTTTCTAATTTATTATCTAGATAATCACTAATAGCTTGAGTAAGCTCTAAGTTGGTCGTCTTGATATTAATTTTCATCCCCCTAATTATGCACATCTTTCTCCACCTCTGCAATCTGCCCCAAGGTCTTGACAACTGTATCGGGGCTCAAGGAAAGACTCTTGATTCCCCTCTCTACCAAGAATTTAGCGAATCCGGGGAAATCCGATGGCCCCTGGCCGCAAATCCCAATATATTTGTTTCGAGAATTACATTTATCTATAATCTGACCGATTATCCTCTTTACCGCCTCGTTATTTTCATTACCTACCCCGCTTACTAATTGTGAGTCCCGATCAAGGCCCAAGGTCAATTGAGTTAGATCATTGGAGCCGATAGACATGCCATCACAGAGATCCAAGAATTGATCCGCCAACGTTATATTGGATGGCACCTCACACATGATATAGACCTTGAAGTCTTGATCGGTCGTTTGGTCTAGGCCAAACTCCTTCATTGTATCTAGAACCTGCTGAAATTCCTCCACAGTGCGGACAAAGGGAATCAGGGCGGCAATATTCTTTAGGCCAAAGGTCTCCCGAGCCCGTTTGAGCGCCGCGCACTCCAAACCAAAAGCTGCTTTAAAGTCGGGGTGGTAATAACGAGAAGCCCCACGCCAACCCAACATCGGGTTCTCTTCTTCAGGCTCATAAAGTTCACCCCCTATCAGAGTCCGATACTCGTTCGTCTTGAAATCAGAAAAACGGATCAGGGCTGGCTCAGGCCAAGCAGTCGCGCCTATCTTGGCGATACCCTCAGCCAATTCGTCAACGTAAAAAGCACTTTTATCCTCATAACCGGGGGTCAATTCGTCTATCTTCTTAATCAACCGTCTAGATCCAAGGTCACGCTTCTTCTTGGTCTCGGCAAAATCCATTAGGGCCCGCGGGTGAATTCTAATATAGGAGTTAATGATGAACTCCAGTCGACCCAAACCCACACCACGAGAGGGTAAATAATGATTTTTGAAGGCCTCCTCTGGCGAACCAATATTGACCATTACCCGCGTTTTAGTTTTAGGAATCTGATCGAGTTTATGCTCTAGGGCCTCATACTTGAGTTCATTTTTGTAAACCAACCCTAATTTACCACTTGAACAATCCACGGTGATCGGGTCGCCCGTCTTTATAGTTCCGGTTGCCTCAGCTGTGCCGACCACGCAAGGAATACCCAACTCCCGCGAGACAATTGCCGCATGGCTCGTCCGACCACCTCGATCAGTAACAATGGCGGCGGCAATTTTCATAATCGGTTCCCAATCGGGATCCGTTATTTCGGTTATTAAAATTTCTCCTTTCTGAAAATCAGAGAGGTGCCTAGCGTCTTTTATAACCCGCGCCTTGCCGCTAGCGATTTTGGTGCCCACCGCCGCCCCCTCACTCAGAACCTTTCCGCCGCTCTCTGATAGGCGGTACTCGTGATAAACCGTCTTATCGGCCGTCGAGTGGACCGTCTCAGGCCTCGCTTGGACAATAAACAGTTCGCCCGACTCACCGTCCTTGGCCCACTCCATATCCATTGGCTGGTAGCGACCATGTTTGCCAGAAAAATAATCTTCGATCTTAACCCCCCAATCAGCTAATTGCAAAATCTCGTCATCAGAGAGGCAAAAGCGGACACGATCCTCTGCTGATACCTTAATTTTCTTTCCCCCCTTTCCAGAATAGACCATCTTTACATCCTTCTCTCCCAGATTACGGCCGATTATCGCCCGATAGCCATCCTTAAGGGTTGGCTTGAAAACTGTGTACTCATCTGGTGTCACCGCCCCCTGGACGACCAGCTCGCCTAGGCCATAGGAGGCATCAATTGACACCACCTTATCAAAGCCAGTTTCGGTATCAATAGTGAACATCACCCCACTAGTTGCAAGATCACTGCGGACCATTTTTTGAACAGCAACCGAGAGCGAAATGCCGGTCTGAGGGAAACCCTTATCATGACGATAAGATATCGCTCGGTTAGTAAAGAGAGAGGCCATGCATTTCTTCACTGCCGACAGGAGCACTTCCGGCCCCACAACATTCAAATAAGTTTCTTGTTGGCCGGCAAAAGAAGCACCTGGCAAATCCTCCGCTGTAGCCGAAGAGCGTACCGCCACATCGGGGTCAGCAAAATAAAGATCGCTCAAATAGCCGTAATGCTCGATGATCACTTTTTCTAGCTCCTCCGGCATTTGCGCCTCAAGAATTATTTTGCGGACATTGGCGCCCCTCTTTTGCAGGTCTTTAATATTGTGAGTATCTAGATCTTTGAGCTCATCTTCGATCTGCTGGCGCAAGCCAGCCTGGTCAAGAAAATAATTATAGGCTCGGGCGGTCACAGCAAAGCCATTCGGCACCTTAACGCCAAGTGGAACCAGATGGCGAAACATTTCACCTAGCGCAGCATTCTTGCCGCCAACCAGGGGTACATCATCTAGGCCCAGATCGTTAAACCAAATGACGAAAGCTTTTTCTTTGTCCATACAATTAATTTTTTAAAGTAATTATTAGATCAGAGACATTAGAGCCGGTGCGGCCAGTTTTCAAATGACCACCTGCGGCATCAAAGAAGTCATATGAATTATTATCGACTAAAAAATCCTTTAGGGCTAGATCTTTTTCCACCGCTTGCCGTTTAATTAACAGGTCGCCGAGCGCGCCAGCAACATCACTATTGTCCCAGCCGTCAGAAGCAAAGGCTAAAACCAATTCGTCATCGGCGATCGACGGCAAAGCGTTTAACACCAACTCCTGATTGCGGCCACCTCGACCAGTGCCTCGCACGTTTACCGTTGTCTCTCCGCCATAGAGATAAATAGTTTTTGAGGTAGCCAAATGAAGTTCATTTATTAAATTAGTAGCCACCGTCCCAGCCTCGCCAGTTAATTGGGAATTCTTTATTTCCACCTTATAACCAAGAGACGTGGTCTTAGCCGCCATCGCCTCCAAGGCCACCCGGTTAGAGGTTAGAAGAATATTATTGACACCAGCAAAATATTTTTGATCTTTGGGGGTTTCGATCAGATGCGAGGCATCAAAACCAGTTTCCCTAGCCAGTCGATAATGTTTGCAAACAACCAGAGCGTCCTCTACTGTGCTTGGGTCTAAAACTGTGGGACCCGAAGCGATAAACTCAAAATTGTCACCCGGAACATCGGAAAAAATCAGCCCGAAGAGTCTGGCTGGGTAAGCGTATCGCGCCAAATAGCCGCCACGAGCCAAAGAGAGGTGCTTACGAATAGTATTCAGTTCTTGAATAGTGGCCCCGGCCTTAAATAATGCCTCAACCAAGAGACGCTCATCTTGGCAAGTAGAATTCTGCGGCTGACAAAGTAGGGTTGAACCGCCGCCAGAAACGACAGTGATTATCACGTCCGCCCCCCTAGCATCTTCAAGTAATTTAATAATTTCCCCAGCCGCATTGACGTTACGCTCAGTGGGATACGGATGATCGCCGACAAGACAACGAATGCGCTCCAAAGTGCGGGAGGGGTCATTCCTAACATCAATGGCAACTCCGTCACTAATCCTATCACCTAGAATATCCTCTAGAGCCATTGCCGCATCGAGGGCGCATTTACCAATCGCCACGACCAATAAACGACCAGTACTTTCTAAGGGCACTGGTCGGCCGTCAATTTTCAATTCTCCTTTGTCTAGTGTGACAGCTCGCTTTATTGCTATGCCGGTATCTATTGCCCCCAGACCCGCTTCCACCAAATCAAGAGCGACCTCTCTGGCGGGAGTTTTTACTAAATCATCACGATTATTTACTCTCATTTTTTTATCTTAACACAATATAAACCACGATAATCACCGCGACCTGCGACAAAACTCCAATTAATGGACTATTATCGAGACCCTTTTTAGCATGAGCCCAATGGTGAAGACGCTGAAGATGGTTTAACCAAAACGGACGCCAACGCCAAAAAACAAATTGGAAAAAGTCAGGCAAAACCCCGCCAATTACTCCCAACAATAAAGCACGTAAATCAATGCCACTAGCCGGATAGAATAAAAGTAGGGCGAGTAGGGCGCCCAAGAAAAAATCGGCGCCGGTTTTCATTAGATCGCCCAGAAAGGCCGGGCCAATCTTTACGTATTTCTCCAATTGATCCCCGCCTCGTGGGACTTGGGTGGAAGATAGGTGGTACTCCCAATGTGGGATCGCGTCGAGGACAAAATGGCTAGCAAAAGCCAACGCAAATCCTAAGACCGGATTGGCGGGGACAAGGCTTGCGACAGCGGCGCCAGTAACGGCATGAGTAGATAGGACCATATGTAAAACGAGGAGCTTATATTATAATCTGCCTATGTCCAAAATCAAACAAATTGAGGCGCGGGAAATATTGGCTTCAGGCGGCTGGCCCACAATTGAGGCCGAGGTTCAGCTTGAGGATGGAAGTACCGCTTCCGCCTCAGTATCTTATGGTGCCTCGGCCGGCAGTAAAGAAGCTTATATCCTACTCGACGGTGATGAGTCACGTTACGACGGCAAGGGCATGCTTAAGGCAGTAAATAACGTTGAAAACAGAATCGCTCCCCTGCTTTTAGATAGAGAAGCTAACGCCCAGCAGGAGTTAGACAAAATAATGATAGCCGCTGATGGGACCGCGAATAAATCCGAGCTGGGGGGCAATGCAATCTTGGCAGTCTCTATGGCTGTGGCCAGGGCAGCCAGCGTCTCAGCTAAGTTAGAGCTATATCAATATCTAACACAGACTTACCAGCTCGAGCCGACCAACAACTCACTTCCCCACCCTATGATGGTAATGATAGAGGGTGGACAACATGCCGATAATAGTACCGACCTACAGGAATATCTAATTACAATCGAAGATGATAAGGGGGCCGAAGAAAATGTCCAGCGCGGGCTGGCGGTATATAAGGAAGTAGGCAAATTACTCCGCCAAGCTGGATACACCACTAACATCGGCAATGAGGGGGCCTTCGCCCCAGCGGGAATTAAAAATAATGAGGAACCGCTAGAATATCTAACTAAGGCCATCAAACGAGCAGACTACGGAGCCAGTGAGATAGCCATTGCCATTGATGCTGCCGCTTCTGAGTTCTATCAAGACGGAAAATACTTTTTAAAAAGAGAGGGTCAAACCTTAAATGCCGCTGGTCTACTAGCTAGATACAGCGAGTGGCTAAAAAAATATCCCCTAAAGAGCATCGAAGATCCGTTATCGGAGTTTGATTGGGACAATTGGCCGGCGGCCTTAGAGCAATTGAAACCGGCTCGCATAGTTGCCGACGATATTACAGTTACTAATGCCAAGCTACTTCAGCAAGGTATAGACAAGAAAATTGCCAACGCTATCATTATCAAACTTAATCAAGCTGGCACAGTTACCGAGACGATAACAGCCTGCCAATTAGCTAAGCAAAATAGCTGGGCCATTATCCCCTCCCATCGCGGCGGCGGTGAGACCAAGGACACTTTCCTTACCGACTTAGCCGTCGCCACTGGTGCCGAGTACATCAAAGTCGGCCCCACTCAAGAAGAACGAATTGCCAAATATGACCGCTTGATAGAGATTGAGGGGCGATTAAAGATTTAGTCATCACTCAAAACTTGGATATCCGCCGCGGCGGATCCAAATTATATACCCGCCTCGTCAGCGGGTTGTTCCCCGATGGATGTCGGAGAACAAAAAGCCTCCCTTGCTAGGCGCGAAGGAGGCTATAGAAAACCGGGCTGGGTCATCAGGCAATCGCCTCAGCGGTGATCACTTGGAAAGTATTCCTGTCAAACGTCCTGGAGCGACGCTCTCCCACTAGATACTGGAAAGTGACAGACTCGATATGGTGGGCCAAGTCACCCAAACGGTCAACCACCTGGACCAATTGCCGGTGGACCAAAGTCACCACCTCAGGAGCAGGCCTGGTCGTCTCGCCACATGTGTTGTCGGCCTCGCCCAGATCGATTATGATCTTAGCCATCGCGATCTCCTTTTCAGATATCAGGACATAATTTCAGATACCATCACTACCAGCCAAACTACTATTGTGAAAATGGGAAGTCAACAGCGCGAAATAACTAGAGAGAACAGCGATTTCGCCGACAAAGAAAAAGCCCTCCCCCCGACTCGCCGTGGCGAATCGGAGGAGGGCCAGAGTATCGTTTCTCGTCTTAGCAAGGAGAAAGAACGCGCTTTGAAAGGATGCAGTCCACGTAGTTCTGGGCGCGACCGAATCTGATCATGAGGGGACGCCAGAATCGCCGCCAGACGTAAACAAATTGTTCCTCAAGCCTCATTCCAGCTATGACTCTCGCTCGCTTACTGAGGTCAAAACCCTTGGCTAGCGAGCGACGGACTGCCTCCGTCACTAGCGCCGACATCACACCCGCGGCCAGGGCCGTCAGCCAGAGGACGCGAGCGTCGTGCAAGTAGGGATAAGACGAGTAGGCCGTCAGAGCTGTGGTCAAAACCGTAGCCCCGAAACAGAGCCAATGGCCAGACCTAATTGCCACCCGATAAATACCCTTCACCAGACCGACAATCGCGAGCAGGGGCACAAGCACCGCAGCGATGAAAATACCACCAAGAGTGCTAAACCAGAGTAGCCCACAGATCATCCCCACCGCAACTATCAACTCGACCATAAGGACTGAGACCAAACACTTAAGCGCATAGCGCCCCGGCCCACGAGCTCGATAATTCTGTCGGTAAGTACACCAGCGCCTCTTTCTGGAGATACTCTCGTCCCCAGTAAGGAAAAACATCGGGGTGAACACTACGAGCAACGTCAACAAGATCACGCCAAGAAAAGCAAGAATTGGTGTGGCGGGGACTGGGACCCCCACTGGTAGCCCGGCCGTGGGCGACACCTCATGCCAACAGCCCACAGCTAGAGGCACGAGCCAGAGAGCGTTAAGCCCTATGGTTAGCAAGGCGGCGGCGCTCCGGAGGGCTGCGACCCTATGGATTTCCTGGGCCCACAACCAGCGAACAAAAATCACCGGCGAACGCAGAAGCCAGACAACGGCGAACAGGCACCAATGGATCGCTCTGAGATAGGGTTTGAGATCGATTTGTATCTCTCCCAATCGACGAGTCGGGGTCAAGATAAATTCCTGGGCGTGGCGACAGGTCCAACGGGTAAGCAAGGCCCCCCGACGACACCCTCGCCTTGTCGACTGGCTGATTTCCCAGTACCACCAACCAAAAATCACTCCCAGGAAACAACCGACGGGTAGAACCGCCGGATGCAAGAGGCTAAAGGCTAAGATGCCCAACACGCCACCCAGGAAGCCACCGGTCAGGTTCCGACGAGTCACAGTTCTCTTTTTCACAACGATCTCCTCTCGTGATTACAAGGTACGATTTCGCTTAACCAAGCCACATTGGCCTAATTAAATTACCTCTTGCATGCTAGCATGCAAGAGGTAATTTGTCAATTTAAGATGGGAGTTTTTGCTTGGCGTTATTTCTTCTTTTTTGTTGCTGTTTTCTTAGTAGATTTTTTAGGTGTAGGTTTCTTTGCTGTGGCTTTTTTAGCGGCCTTCTCGCCAACAGTCTTCTTTACCAAATCTTTGATAGCGGCAGTGTCGACTTCTTTCTTTGCCGACTTCCGAGACTTGCCACTCCCGGCCCCCTCAGAGACGATAGGACTTATTGCCCGCAGAATTCTGTCGAGCTTGCTGTTTAATTGCTCAAATTGCACTTTATAATCAGGACCACTCCCCGCCTCTCGCTGATGTCTCGGCTTATCGCCAAAGCGAGGCCCAGAATGTCGTGGGCTATCATCTCTCTTGTTTTGGAAACAATCCCTACAGAAAACCGGTCTCTCCCCCGTTGGCCGAAAAGGAACCTCGCAATTATTGCCGCAATCATCACAAGTGGCCCGATGCATCATCGGACGATCCTGACGATCACCGCCCCTGCCACCACCAAACCCCCTATTGCCGCTAAACTTATTACCGCCGCCAAATTTACCTCCTTTGTTGAAATTACCCATAGTATTCTGAGTCTATGCTTATTGTCACTTAATAGCAATAGTCTACAGAAGTTCCCCGTATCTGGGATGATTCTCCTTAACCACATTTTTCCACCATACGGTTTCGCCGCCACCCCGCACATTGTTCTTTCTATACACCAAAAGGATCGTGATTTTCCCCTTAATTTTGTCTTGGGCGACAATACATCTATTGCCAGAGGACTTAGCAGATTCATTGGGGGCCACCTTAAATTCGATTTTGAGGATAACCACTTCCTTGCTCAAATCGGAAATCGCACTGACCCCACGTCTCTCAAGCATTAAATCCGGCTTCTGCAGCATGAGCAGAAGAGCCCTCCACGGAATAGCAAAAGGGTTCCCATATTTTTTGCGGAAATCTTTTAAATAATGCTTTTCGGCAAATCCCGATACAAGTACCTCATACTTAATAGACATGTTCGGGATCTTCTTGAGTGATCAACTCGTACGGGATCACCGCCCCTTCATCGGCAAAAGTATAAGGTAATTGATTGTGGGTAAAGTCGACGATCTCTTTCGTATTTTTGTCTCGCCATTTCTTTGCCACCTCTTTGATGAATTTTTTTTCCTTAGGACCCAACAGGTCATCGCCGATTTTTTCACCAACCCTTGTTTCAGAAATCAATGATACCTTACCTTTAGATTCAATCGCGATCTTGCCATCACGATCTAATTCCGCCAAGAGAGCAAAATAATAATTGGGGACAGGACCATACTCAATTTTTCTGTATGGCAAGCCGCTCATACTTTTATGCATATTGTAGAACCAGCCAAAATCAGCTAAGTACAGCAATTTGGCGAGTTTGGTTTTGGGCAATCTGCCGTCTCGAGTAGTGTGCCTCAAGAAAGCGAAGAGCATTTGTTCATATTTACGATGCCTCGCGGTAACGCTAGGCAAAAACTCTTCTAGAGATATACCGAATAATTCGCTAATTATTCCCGCCTCCTTAAGAGATAATTCTCTCTTGCCCTGCTCCAAAGCCACGTAAGAGGGCCTGGAAATACCGAGCTTCTTTGCCACCTCCTGCTGAGAGAACTTATTCGCCTGACGTAGAGTTTTTATTGTCTTTGCATATGTATTGACCATATCTATACCCTACTCGCCCCAAAATAGATGTCAACTAGTTATACACAGATGTCAGATATTTTGACAAGCGATTATTCTCCTAAAAACAACCTGGCCAGGCGCAGATCGTCGAAAGAGTAAGTACCTTTGAGTTTGCGGTGGGCAGGGGTGAGTTTGGTGGACTTGGCGGCCTTGAAGGCGGCGGCGATTTTTCTGAGGTCAGCGGTCTTAGGTTTAAATTTTTGGAAGCAAGAAGTGTCCCCCTCCTCGGCAATCTTTTCAAGATGAGAAATGACCGTGCCGATAGTTAAGCCGCGAGCATCGGCCACCTTAGCCAGAGTCTTATGTTTGCTAAGTAGGGCCTTGGTCTTCTGATGTGTTGGCACCCGCTCGGCGGGAGCACGTTTTTCTTCTAATTTGGTCTTGTTCTTCTTAATCTCTCTCACATCATTCGTCCCGCCGCTAGCCTTAACAAAATCTTGATGCATCTTATTAAACTCGCTTTTTTCAAATCGCTTAATTACCTTCTCCCATTTGCTCGATTCAGAGAGTAGATGCCCATCAAGCTTGCGCACATCAGGGTGGACGGCGAAGGCCATATTACTAATCCCCCGCAAGACCAGCCCCTCGAGAGAACGCAGGCGCGAAAGAGCGACATAACCTTGCCCGGGCACAAAAGACTTTGAGAGATCAATCTCGGCAGCATCCAACGACATCCCCTGTGATTTATGGACAGTGATCGCCCAAGCGAGTCGGAGTGGTAGCTGCTTCACTTGAGCCAATATCGAACCGCCATCCTCAATATTCCACTCCGCCTCTGCCACTACAATGCGGCGACCGTCAAAAGTCCGGACCACAGGCTGCTCCCCCGAGAATCCTTCGACGGTTCCAAGAGTCCCGTTCACATATCCCTCTTCAAAATTATTCTTTACAAACATCACTGAGGCGTTCTCTTTGAGAAATAGATTCTCGGGTACTAAAATCGTTTTCTTTAGTGAGGCCAAGAGCTTGGCCTTCCCCTTAGTACTCATATCAAATTGATAGGTCTTGCCACTAAGCTTGCCAAGCTCCTTCTCGTTGAGCTTGTCGACATCAACATTATGTGTGTAGAGTCTGGTTGGAATAAACTCTTCCGGCAATTCACGATCCATGCATTGCCTGAGCGCATCTTCCGTCTCCTCAGTCACTTCTCCACCGCGCATATCATTGAGTACTCGCTCAAGCGTAACGTCATCCTGTCTAAATTGCTCGTCTAAATAACAAACTCTAATGTCCATCTCTCGCCAAGCATTCGAAGCCGGCACGAATAGCGGCGCGCTTTTATCCTTAGTAATCGGTGGCAATTGGAAGAAATCGCCTGAGAGCACTACCTGCATACCGCCGAATGGGACATCACCGCGCTTAATGGCCCGGCAAACTCGATCAATCGAATCAAGCATTGTCGGCGAGAGCATTGAGACTTCGTCAATTATCAGAACTTTAGTTGCATCGATACGCTTCCACAAATATTCGCGACCGACAATTTCATCAATCGCCTCGTCTGACAGGTAATCACGGATGCCGACCCCACTCCAAGAGTGGATGGTCGAACCACCGATATGAGTAGCCGCTATCCCAGTTGAGGCAGTTACTCCAACCTTAACCCCTCGATGTTTAAGATACTCGATGTATTCATTTAATACGTGGGTCTTGCCACTACCCGCCGCCCCGGTCAGATATACATTCCGTCCCGATTTAAGAATATTGAGTGCTTGCGCCTGCTTCATATTTAATTCCCCCCCCCTAGCCGCTACTCAGTTGTCTGGCCGTCGAAATCTTCTTCATTGGCCTCCGCCCCCTCCTTGGTAGCACGAATTATGCCGTCCTTATGATGGGCCGGGGAATAGATTGTATAGAGTTTTAGATCTTCTGCCTGAGAAGTATTCATAACATTATGCTCAGCACCCGCCGGAACCACTATCGCCGTGCCGTCGGTCAACTCATACTCATTACCATCGATAACGCACTTACCCTCACCCTCATCGATCCTAAAAAACTGATCGTTCCCTTCATGAACCTCTGCCCCGATATCTTCACCAGGCTTTAGACTCATTAAAACTAGCTGGCTATGCTTACTAGTGTAGAGCACCTTGCGAAAATTATCATTCCCTTTGGTTAATTTCTCTATGTTTTGTGAAAATCCTTTCATAAGACCAGAATACCACTTATGGCCACATGTTTCTATTTAGATTATGATGCGGACATGGACGAACTAGACATTGAATCAGCGGCCTCTGCCATATTAGCAGGAGAAATAGTGGTTTTCCCAACAGAGACAGCTTATGGGCTGGGGGTAGATGCCACCAACGAGCGGGCCTTGCAGAAAATGTACCAATTGAAAAAGCGCCCGCTGGATAAACCCTCGCATATTTGTGTGAAGGATGTCTCTGAAGCAAAACAATATGTAGCAATAACAGACGAGGCTCGCACCCTAGCTAATGCCTTCTGGCCAGGTCCCCTAACCCTGATATTGGAAAGTCGAGGTGTATTACCGCAACTCCTCGAGAGGCAAGACAGAACCCTGGGCATTCGAGTTCCTGATCACCCAATGACTAAACAATTGCTCGAAAAAACCCGAGTCCCCATAACCGCCACCAGTGCCAATATGACCGGTGACCCAACGCCATACAGCATAGAAGAAGTGCGAGAAAGTTTCGGCGCCAAGATCGAAAAGATTGCCGCTCTTCTCGACACCAGTACCCCGCCCCACAATCCGCCATCAACCATCCTAGATCTAACTAGCGACAAACCAAAAATCCTCCGCCACGGCCCTATTACATCTGAAGAGATAAACAGAGTTCTACTTTCTATCTAACGACGATACTTTCAACAATCTTGTCGAACATTTTCTTAACTTGATCGCCGATTTGAGTATCGCCCGTTCTCACCAAGACAGTAACACCCGCCGTCCGCCCATTGGCGGCGGTGGGCACCGTTTTAATATCTACTCGATATTGGATCACACCGCTACTTTGATGGTCTGGCAATAACTGGTAATCAACAATATTGATAGCCTCACTTGATACAGCGGAACCAGCCTCTACGCCGCCGATAAAAATCTGCACCGTCTCTTTGGCATGCTCTCGAATAACCGCATCGACATCCTCTAGGTCAACATTACCTTGGAACAATAGCAACCAATCGACCGCGCCAATCTCTGGATATCGCAGCTCACGAAGGCTTAAGTTCTGGCCCGACAATGTCACTCCGCTATCTGGATTAGAGAGGATGTCAAAGCCGGGTGGCAGATCAAGAGATAAACCAACGTCAGCCATACTATAGACCGGCCATTGAACAGACGCCGAGTACAAATCAAGAACATCAAGACCAGGAGCCTCCTTAGCGACCACGGCAGGAGCACTATCTGGCATCACCTCTCCCGCCACCCCATCGGGCTCAATAGAAATCCCCTCTTCAGTGGTGGTGGCTAAGGAAATAGGGGCCTCGTTGGAGGCTAGGGGCGCCATAGGATCAACTGGTTCCCCGGCGTCAAACCACCAACTCAATAAACCAATAATTATTATCGCTAGTATCCCAATAAGCCATTTCACGCTCTTACTCATATTTAATATTGATATTTATTACTGAATAATCAGGTAGACTCAGTGGACCTAGCGAGAATCGAACTCGCGCTTCGGCAATGCGAATGCCGCGTAATACCACTTTACCATAGGCCCAGCGTTCATATATAGACCCACAAAATCATCCTAACAAAAACAAAATTCTTAGGCCATCCTCTAATTTTTGCCTATCCACAGTCCGGCGGCTGGCAGGGTGAGGCAGGTAAGAACAGTCGATTCCGTGAGCCGTCAAGGCCCCCTCCTGATATCGCCCCAAGGCGACAACCACAAAGCCCCGACTCAGATATTGCCTGAGCTTTCTTCTGGTACTTGGACTCAGACTGCCATTTGCCTCTCCCGCCTTGTCTCGCCACAGATTTAATAAGGTTGGTTTTATATCCAAACTCTGGCACATCTTAGACAATATCTGGCCAGACCTGGTTTCGGGATGAAAAGGTATAGAGTAACCCTTTGGATAGCCTCCCACCAAAACAATCTTCTTCATAGACAACAAATCACTTCCAATGCCCCTCAATATAGGAGCGGGCCTCACTCATCGAGAGTGGAGTAGTGGTATTGCCAGTTCTAATATAGAACTCTTCTCCTTTGCCATCTTTTAGATAGACAGGCTTATCACTTTGCTCAACAATCACCAAACAGACCTCTCGTTTACCGACCTTCTCAAACTCTAAATTAACGAATTGCCTAAACTCCACTCCCAATATATTCTTGAAGGCTAAAGTAAAATGATTCTCTAGACCGTCCCTGTCTTGGCGAACTAGCGTTTTATAATCTTTCTCCAGCCCCGTCACCACCCCGTCATCAGTCACTCCAACAACCAGCTGTCCGCCACCGGCGTTCAGGAAACCAGCCACCGTCTTCATAATCGCCTTCTCTAGGTTCTTATTGGCTCGATGTTCTCGAACATCCCAGCGGAAAGTCTGCTTAAACTCCAGGCGAGAATTCTCGCCTCGCTTAATCATCGCGACAATATCAGGTTTGGGCTGGCCCAGCCTCTTAGTCTTAGCCTGGTCAACGGCATTTCTAATCATCGCCAAGTAGGTTTCCCCGTTCTCTAAACTACGCAGATACACTGGTCGTTTATAAACATTATTGTAAATTACAATAGTGCCCAAACCGAGCAGCTTTTCCATTGGGCCACGAGCGTATTCCACTGCTTGGGCATCTTTGAGCCAAAGTGAGTTTTGTTTGACAAAGAATAAACCTCGCCGGTGTAAGAGCTCTTGGTCTCTCAATTCATAATTCTCAGCATACCAGCGGCAAAAAACAGAGATAGTGATAACAAGTTGGAGTAGAGAGGCGGCGAAGAGAATGAAGATGTCATAGCGCATGCTACCGATAAGTGGTAGGCGGTGGAAAAGCTGCTCATAGTTAGTAATAAAGGAGATGGCAAACAAAATAAGGGTGACCAAAATTTCGATCACCGCAACTCGCTTTATCAATACCAAGGATCCAGGCTTGATTAAAGTCTGATGTCTCATATGAGTCCAGATGGATTTGAACCATCGACCTCTCGCGTGTGAAGCGAGCGCTCTACCCCTGAGCTATGAACTCTGCACTCATCGCCATCCTAAAGTGCGCTCCCCGCCCGAACGATCTGAGCGATACAGATCGTTCGGATCGGGCGGGTACCAACTTTAAGCCCGTCCGAGTGGACCGTGGCGGATTCGAACCGCCGACCTCCGCATTGCAAATGCGGCGCTCCCCGCCCGAACGATCTGAGCGATACAGATCGTTCGGATCGGGCGGGTACCAACTTTAAGCCCGTCCGAGTGGACCGTGGCGGATTCGAACCGCCGACCTCCGCATTGCAAATGCGGCGCTC
>JAYEGE010000001.1:44828-110724 GCA_034658935.1 Patescibacteria group bacterium
GCGCTCCCCGCCCGAACGATCTGAGCGATACAGATCGTTCGGATCGGGCGGGTACCAACTTTAAGCCCGTCCGAGTGGACCGTGGCGGATTCGAACCGCCGACCTCCGCATTGCAAATGCGGCGCTCTACCAACTAAGCTAACGGCCCATTGCTAATCGTTTCTTGATAAATCTCCTACCGGCGGAGGTCTTCAGATACAGTTCCCGCTTTCTGGCTTCAGCAAAACTCTTGCAGGTCTCTGTATAAACTACCTCAATTGCTGTCATCCTACTAGTCGTCCTCGTTCCACCAGCCCTATGTTCTTTCAATCTCCGTTCCAAATTACTAGTCAGGCCCTTATAGAACTTACCCTCTTTACTCCGCAAGACATATACGACATAGGTCATTCAAACCACACATTAACACAAACAACCTGGCAAGGCTAGATTTTACTGAGAATGAAGCGGACTGCCTCTTGAGTGGGTACCGGCCCAAGCGTCAGAGTATGGACACCCTGGCGCTTAAGGACAATCTGGTCAGTAGACTCAATGAAATCGCCCATATAGATAATCGGCACCGTAGCCAACCTTTTATCAGCCTTAACCTCGTCTACAAACTTAGAAACATTCTCCCAATAGACTGGAATTATAAAGACAATCCCGTCCGGCTTATCCGCTTCCTGGAGATAAGCCATGGCCTTCTTAGAATTCGCAACCAAAGCGACCGTAGCTCCTTCCCGTTCTAGACCATATTGAAACTCCTTCACCTTTAAGGAGTCGCCGATCAGAACCACCTCTTTGCCATGAGAAGACATGCTAGCGGCGCCCCATAGTTAAACTAAGAATATGATCTAAGAAATCGTCGTAAGAACAACCCACCGCCTCCAAGCCCTTAGGCATCAAAGACTCCTTGGTCATACCAGGGAGCGTGTTAACTTCTAGTAAGTAAATCCCTTGCGGCGAGAGAATGAAATCGGCCCGAGAATAATGCCGGAGGCCCAGGGCCTTATGAGCGGCAACGGCCATCTCACTAATTTGCCGCCTCTCATCATCACTGAAATTACCTGGGCAAATTTCCTCTGTTTCCCCACTGTATTTATCGTTATAGGACCAAACAGCTTGACCACCAGGCTTCCTAATTTCGATCGGCGGCAAGGCGTAATGATCAATATCGCGGAAATTATCGATCACCCCACAAGTCGCTTCCCTCCCCCCGATAAATTGCTCAACCAAAATTTGTTTGGAATACCGCGAAGCCCGATAAATCGCTTCAAGGAGAGCGTCGAAGTTTTTTGCCATATAGACACCGATCGACGACCCACCGGCCACCGGCTTAATCATCCAACGTGGCGGCACCCGATTGAAGGCCTTGCGAGCTAAAGCATTAATCTCATCCACCAACCCCGATTCACAAGTCAATAAGATGCCGTGAGGCACGCGAAGGCCGGCTTGGCGAAAAATCTTATTGGCCACTACCTTATTCATCCCCGCCGCTGAAGCGAAAGTCCCTGAACCAGTATAGGGCACCCCAAGCATATCAAGTTGATTTTGGATTTTACCATCCTCTCCGTATTCCCCATGGAGTGCATTGAAGAAGACGTCCACCCGCTTACCCACTTCTTGGGGAGTAACAGGCAAACCCGACCAATGCCATTGGCCGTCCTTGGTAATAAGGATATCGTGACCGAGATATTTATCTTCTGGTAAGTGGCGTAAAATACTCTCACCAGTCTTTAGTGAGACCCCATACTCATGACCCCGACCGCCTCGGAGCACTCCCACACGCGCTACATCCATTCTTTTGAACTTTTAATAATTAAGACTGCTTTAGTCGCTCGTTGATCTTAACAATCACATCGTCGAGGGTAAAATTGGCTTTGATTAAGTAATCAGAGGCGCCGAGCCCCTTGGCCTTTTCGATATCCTCCTTCTGTCCGAGATTAGAGAAAACAATCACTGGGACCTTCTTGAGCTCGGCGTCCTTCTTTAATTGGCCTAGGACTTCAAAACCGTTGACTCCAGGCAATAATAAGTCAAGAAGGATTAGGCTAGGATCAGATTTAGCGGCTATTGTTAGGGCACTTTCCCCATCTACCGCTACCGCCACCTCAAAGCCCTCTTTTTCTAGCCGCTTAGCAGTGAGTACCCTTAAGAATTCGTCGTCCTCGACAATCAATACGATCAACTTTTTTTTCTCATCCATATGGTCTTTTTTTCCTTATTGCTAATCAGAGTTATTATACCTTAGCCTGCTTTAGAGGGATAGTGAAGTGGAATTCTGTCCCCTTACCCTCTTCACTGACAAACCAGATCTCGCCCCCATGACGAGTGATGATGGTCTTAGCGGCAAACAGCCCCAAACCAAGGCCGTTAGGACTCTTCACGGCAGCATTGCCAGCTCTATAAAAACGACTGAAAATCTTGCCCTGCTCGGCTGCCGGGATACCGATACCTTTATCGGTCACCACCACCTCAAGAATATTACGAGCGCTATTTAATTTATCATCTTTAAGAGTGACGGTAATATCCTGGGAATCTGGGCTATAGCGGATAGCATTATCTAATAGATTCTCTAACACCATACTCATCTTTACTGGGTCCATCTCAACCGGCGGCGCCATCGCAGTGGGCTTACTAAAGATGATAGGCACTTTCTTCTCTTTGGCTGGAGCCGCAAATTCACTAATCACACCCTCGATCAATTTGGTCAGATCAGCCGACACAAGATGATAATCCTCTTGGTGGTCTTCGACTATCCTGTCTAGATTTAGTAATTGATTAACGGTGCTAATTACCCGTTCGACACTGTCGAAACTGGCCTGGAGATAATGCTTCTGATCAGTGGTGACTTTGCCAATTTCATCCTTCAATAACATGTGAAGTGTCCACTTGATTGCCGAGAGTGGTGTTCTTAGTTGATGCGTTGTTACCGCCACAAATTCAGATTTAGCCCGCTCCAATTCTTGAAGGTGCTGATTGGCCATAGTCAGCTCCATATCTTTGGCCTCTAATTCTCGAGTTCTAGTCTCTAAATCCTTGGCTTTCTGCTTGGCGGCCTCTAATTGCCTCTTATCGAGCCCGCCAACGACTGGCTTAGGTGGTGGAGTAGCTGGGATATTCAGGCGCGGCCGGCGACGCTGACGGAACCAAGCAAATAAGAAGGGGTTAAAGACTAAAGCTAGAGCGAAGAGAATAAGAACGGCGGCCAGAGGTGTGCCGCGCGATGGTAGAGGAAAATCCGCTGGCAAAAATTGCTCAAGGGCAAAAGGTGCCAGCACCAAAACAATTAGCAACAAGTAATACCAAAAGATCGCGTAGCTTCTGCCCATGTTACAAAAATTATAACATTGCTGAATCCTAAAAAGAAATAAGCTCCTCGCCAATTTTCCGCAATCACTTGGAGGTTCTTCCTCCAAGTAGTAAAATTAGAGTATGCCTAGTCGAAAAATAAATTTTGTGGCCGGTGAGTATTACCACGTATATAACCGCGGCGTAGATAAACGCCGTATATTCGGAGACGAGGAAGATATCGATCGTTTCTTGCAGAGTATAGTTAAATTCAACACAAAAGAACCAATCGGTAGTATTTATGAAAATTCTTTTGTTCAAGACTCTAAAAAGAAGCCCCGACGATTGATTTCCCTAATAGCTTACTGCCTTAACCCCAATCACTACCATCTTATAATCAAGCCCAGGGTTGACAAGGGAGTGGAGTATTTTATGCAACGATTGGGAACTGGTTACAGCTTATATTTCAATACAAAATATCGACGAAGCGGCTCTCTGTTTCAGGGTAAATTCAAAGCCACATTAATTGATATTAATGAATACTTACTTCACCTTAGCTCCTACGTAAATTTAAACTACAAGGCGCACCAACTTGGAGGTTCTTCCTCCAAGTTGGTGCGCTCAAGCTGGGAAGAGTACGTCAATCCCAATTTCAGCAAGCCACTGTGCGAAAAAAATATCGTCCTTAGCCAGTTTAGCGACACCAAAGAATATACTGACTTCGCTAATTCAGCTTTGACTCATACTTTGGACCGTAAAAAGCAGGAAAAAGAATTGAGGGCATTGTTGATCGATTAATTCCACTTGGAGGTTCTTCCTCCAGGTGGGTGAATATAGTTAGAGGTGGCGGAGTTTGCGGTGGTAAAAGAGGGCGAAACGGTGGGATTCGGCGTTGGCAAGGATGATAGCGGCCTCATGTTCATGGGCCAACTTCTTATTGCCAATGATTTCTTTGGCACGGTGGCGCTCATTTTTGGTCACTGCAACAACAGTAATCTCGTGGCCCATTTCTCGTACAATCTTGCGGGCCACATTGAGCTGCCCCTTACCGCCGTCCACTACAATCAGGCTCGGGTAAGGCCATTCTGGGTGGTCTAGGCGCCGTTTTAAGACCTCACACAGGCCGCCATAGTCATCTCCACTCTTAGTTGTCCGTAACTTAAAACGCCGATAAAGATCAGGTCTCTTGTCACCATTCTGCCAAACCGTCATCGCCGCTACGGCCCCCACCCCAGCCAAGTGAGCCACATCATAAGCCTCAATCCGATAATCGGCCGCCTTCTTCTCTGCTCCGCTAGTAATCATCGCCACATCGCGAATATGCTGGAGAGTAAATAAACGTCGCTTGACCAGCTCGGCTTCTTCAAATTTCTGTCCCTTAGCCAATTGCTTCATCTCTTTCTCCAATAGAGCGACTAATTGTTTCTTTCTGCCATGCAGGAAGAGGCGTAGCTTCCTAAGCTGCTTACGATAATCAGTACGACTAATATCGCCAGCGCATACCCCAGGACATAAACCAATCTGAGCATTGAAACAAGGCTTCCCTTTTCCAGGGGCGCAGGTGTCTCGGAAAGGAAATAGGCGTCTAATAATTTTTAGCCCCTCCTTTATCTCTTTAGAATTTGGGAAAGGGCCGATGATATCGAGAAACTTCCCTTCTCTTATTTCTCGTCCCCTTTTTAATAAAACAGCGGGCCAATCCTCTTTCGTTATTACTACATGATAGAGACCGCCCAGATCTCGCTCCACGGTGTTGTAGGGGGGCTTGTGTTTATTAATCAACTCTATCTCCAAGAGCAAGGCTTCGAGAACAGAATCTGTTAGCCGATAATCTACACTCGTGACTTTTTCAACCATTGCCGCGATCTTCGCTCCTCGATCGGCTGCGATGCGGCCACCAAAATAGCTCCGAGCCCGAGACCGTAAAGAAGTTGCCTTACCCACGTATAAAATTTCTCGGCTTTTTTCGAAAAGATAAACCCCCGGTTGATCAGGCAATTCCTTTAATTGCTTACTTAATGTCTTTGACATTTTCTTCATAAGAGAATTACACTGTGGAGCGAAGGAGGATTCGCCGATTTGGACACTTGGTGTCTGGGAGTTCGACACCGAGTGTCTAAATCATTTCTGTAAAATCCTCCTTAAATACTTAGCGGTATGAGAATCTTTAGATTGCGCCACCTCCTCTGGCGTACCCTTAGCCACCAATTTACCGCCATCAGATCCTCCCTCTGGCCCCAAATCAATTACATAATCAGCATTCTTCACAATCTCCAGATTATGTTCAATGACGATGACTGTGTTCCCCCTATCCACTAGGCGATGCAGAATGGTCACCAAATTATTCACGTCTTCATAATGTAGACCGATGGTTGGTTCATCTAGTAGATACACAGTTCGCTCAGTTTGTGGGCGATACAGTTCAGAGGAAATTTTAACTCGTTGGGCTTCGCCGCCAGAGAGAGTAGTTGCTGGCTGACCGAGCTCTAGATAACCCAAACCCACCTCATCAAGAGTCTTCAGCCTATCGTTAATCGCTGGGATATCCTTAAAAAACTTTAGAGCCTCTTCAGCAGTTAGGCGCAACACTTCTTCGATATTTTTCTCCCGATATTTAACCTCTAGGGTCTCCTTGGTAAAACGCTTGCCACGGCAAATATCACATTCCACATAGACGGTTGGTAGGAAATGCATTTCTACAGCAATCAGTCCATTGCCCTGGCAGGCCTCACAACGACCCCCCTTAACATTGAAAGAAAAGCGTCCCGCTTTCCACCCCTTAACTCGAGCGGCCTCAGTGGCCGCAAAAAGATCGCGGATATGAGTCCAAGCACCAGTATAAGTCGCTGGGTTTGAGCGCGGCGTTCGACCAATCGGCGACTGATCAATCAAGATAGTGCGATTAACATATTCGGTGCCACTAAATTCTCGACAATTGAAGATCCCAGCACTCCGATGACGCCGGTCGAAACGAGCTCGCAAGTTCTGATGTAAAATTTCGTAAACCAGGCTAGATTTACCAGAACCAGAGACGCCGGTCACCGCCACCAAGCGCCCCAAGGGCACATCGAGATTAATGTTCTTGATGTTAAAGATATTGCCGCCGCGGATTTTCAACATGCCTTTATTTTTATCACGCCGTTTATCTGGGGCCGCCACTTCCTTCTCCCCTCGCAGATAATCAACCGTCAAGGAGTTGAAATTGTTTTTCTTAGCAGTCAATAATTTGTCTGTCTCATCAGCCACTACAATCTTGCCACCGTGAACACCGGCCCCCGGACCAATATCGACCAAGAAATCTGAAGAATAGATGGTGTCCTCGTCGTGCTCGACTACAATGATGGTATTGCCTAAGTCACGCAGCTCCTTGAGAGTTTTGAGTAACCTGGCATTATCTCGCGAATGGAGACCAATGGTTGGTTCATCCAAGACGTAGAGGGCACCAACCAACCGCGAACCTAATTGGCTGGCCAAGCGAATACGTTGAGATTCCCCGCCAGAGAGGGTATTGGCCCGCCTATCAAGTGTTAAGTAATTCAAGCCGACGTCAAGTAGAAATTGGAGACGTGACTCAATTTCCTTAAGTACCACTTTAGCGATCTCCCGTTCTTTGGTTGTTAATTTGAGGTCTTTGAAGAATTGACTAGCCTTATCTATTGAGAAAGCTGTTAATTGAACAATATTAGTTTTCCCACCCAAGAAAATATGGAGGGCTTCCGAACGCAATCGACTGCCGTGGCAAGTTTCGCAGGGGTCATTACCGAATAGATGTTTAGTGCCCAATCCGTGACATTCTGGGCAAGCACCATAAGGAGAGTTAAAGGAAAAAAGTCGAGGCTCTACTTCCGGGTAAGAGAAGCCGTCATGCGGGCAAGCGAAGCGAGCTGACAAAATAAGATCGGCATCGTCCAGGATTATCCGCACCAATCCATCCGACTCATCGAGAGCTCGCTCTACCGCCTCGGCCAGGCGCTCTGCCGCTACCTCACGTATTGCTCCATCAATATCTTTAGCCAAAGACCCGCGACGCTTAGAGCGGGCCAATTCACTAAGCTCGATCTCGTCAATCAAGACGTCGATCTCGTGTTTCTTATTCTTTTCTAAAACAATCCGCTCTCGGAGTTTCTTGGCCTTACCATCCACTCGCACTTCGTTGAAGCCCTTATCTAATAAGTCGTAGAGCAATTGATAATACTCCCCCTTACGACCACGAATTAGCGGAGCATAAATTTTAAGCGAGCCACTTTTTTTATCAGCGGTAACTACTCGCTTCTTAACAAGACTGATGATCTCGCTGGCCGAGAGCTTCTCAATCGGACGATTACAAACGAGACAATGGGGCTTACCTATACGAGCATAAAGTACACGTAGATAATCATAAATCTCAGTAATAGTCGCCACTGTGGAGCGTGGGTTAGAAGAGCGCGTCTTCTGGTCAATGGAGATAGCTGGCGATAAACCCCGAATATCATCAACATCTGGCTTCTGCATCGTATTCAAAAATTGCCGGGCATAAGCGCTAAGTGACTCAACATAACGTCGCTGTCCCTCAGCAAAGATGGTGTCAAAAGCCAACGATGATTTTCCTGAACCCGACAGACCAGTAAAAACCACCAACTTATTACGTGGCAATGTTACTGTGATATTTCGCAGATTGTGGGTCCGCGCGCCCTTAATGATTATCTTTCCCTGATCAGCCATAAAATAGTGAAGCGACGAGAAAGTTTAACATAAAAATTGACTATTAGCAAAACCCAGGGCAGTATTAGAGCAGATTTCGATCTAGAAAGGAGGGGCCATGAACCCACAAAGCAGTGAGATGTCTCAAGAACGCGCCCTATGGTGGGCCAAGTTTTTCTTAAGGCAACTGCGTCTCAAGATTGGGAAAAAACGTAGGCGGCGAGTCACGAAACAGATGCTAGTCGAAAGGATGTTATTCGATGAAATGATTAAGTATGTCGGCATTGCCAGATGCCGCCTAAAGGACATCGGCACCAACGATGAGGAGCTTGGCCGGCTCATGCCTAAGTACAGCAAGCCCATCCCACCCGCCGAGGACGATTGATCAGCAATCATCACCGGCGGGTTTTCCTACCCCTCCGCCGTCAGGGCCTTAATCTCATCTCGCAAAAGGGCGGCGGTTTCAAAATCGAGCTCGCGAACGGCGGCGTTCATCTGCCTGGTCTTCTCTTTAATCACCTTAAATAATTTCTTTCCGTAAAGTTGTTTATCCAAAGCAACTAATTTCTTAATAGTTTTCTCGTGCTCACTTTCGATACTGGCAGTGATATCTTTAATGTTTTTTGTAATAGTCTGCGGAGTAATGCCATGTCGTTTGTTATAAGTAAGTTGCTTCTTACGTCGTCTATCAGTCTCCTTAATGGCATTGGCCATCGAACCTGTTACCTGGTCGGCATAGAGGATCACTCGGCCATTAACGTTACGCGCCGCCCGACCGATAGTTTGGATTAGGGCAACCTCCGAACGCAGAAAGCCCTCCTTATCGGCATCTAAGATCCCGATCAAAGTAACCTCTGGCAAGTCGAGACCCTCACGGAGTAAGTTAACGCCAACAATACAATCATGGCCACCCGCCTCTGAACCATGACGAAAAGCAGTCAGAGTCTTGATACGATCTAGGGTTTTAACTTCACTATGCAAATACTCCGCTTTAATCCCCTGCTTCTTCAGAAACTCGCTTAAATCTTCGGCCATCTTCTTGGTCAGGGTGGTAGCCAACACGCGCCCGCCTTTCTCTATCGCTACCTTGGCCTCCTTTATAAAATCTTCTACTTGCCCTTCGTATTTATCCGCGCTAACAATAGGGCGAACCAATATCTCTGGATCGACTAAACCAGTGGGTCGAATTACCTGTTCGACAATTTGCCCCTTGGGCAGCTTACCATGCTCTCGCTCAAATTCCCCCGGCGTAGCGCTGGTATAGATAATAGGCCCCACCCGCCCCAAAAACTCGTCGAACTTAAGCGGTCGATTATCTAGAGCGCTAGGTAGGCGGAAACCATATTCGATCAGAGTTTTCTTCCGGCTCTGATCGCCAGCATACATCCCCCCGATTTGGGGCAAAGTAACATGCGATTCGTCGACAATGGTCAGAAAATCCGCCTCCCCCGGCAGGACACCGGGTGTTGGGGCATCTTTAACGCCCGGTGTCCGCCGGGGAAAATATGATAATAATGTGTCTGGCGCCGACCCAGGTTTACGACCAGAGAGATGGCGAGAGTAATTCTCTATTCCACTGGTATAACCAACCTCGCGAATCATCGCTAGGTCATAAGTTGTCCGCCGCCTCAACCGCTCAGCTTCGAGCATACTCCCCTCCTTTTCTAATTGTTTCAACCTCTCCCCGAGTTCTTGCTCAATGGTCTTGAGGGCGGCCTCACGCTTAGGCTTGCTGGTGATAAAATGCTTGGCAGGAAAAAGAAAAACGCTCTTGGGCTTGTCTCGGATCACTCGTGTAATAGCATCAATAGTTTCGATCAAGGCGATTCGTTCCCCCTCAATAGTTAATTGATATATTTCCGTTCCCGAGGGTGGCATTATCTCTACCCTATTGCCGATGGCCCGGAAAACGCCCCCGCTCAAATCAGCTGTAGTTCTAGTGTAATGAGTCTGAATCAATTTCCGCAATAATTCCGATCGGCCGTAGCGTTGACCAACCTCTAATTTAAGATGTTGAGCCTCATAATCCTCGGGTGAACCAAGGCCATAAATACAAGAAACGGAGGCGACAATAATAACGTCACGACGAGTAAGCAAAGCTTGAGTCGAAGCATGGCGGAGCCTGTCGATCTCAGCATTGATTTTGGCATCCTTCTCAATATAGGTATCGGTCGCCGCCACGTAAGCCTCGGGCTGATAATAATCATAATAAGAAACAAAATAATGCACCGCGTGATTGGGAAAGAAATCTTGATACTCCTGAGCCAGCTGGGCCGCTAAAGTTTTGTTATGAGCAATAACTAAAACCGGCTTATTATACTGAGCAATTACATTAGCCATGCTGAAGGTCTTGCCCGAGCCAGTCACGCCAAATAAGGTCTGGTGGTCCATACCTTTCTTTAGCCCATTAACCAAGGCAGAGATCGCCTCCGGCTGATCACCCGCCGGCTTATATTGAGATTCTAATTTGAAAATAGATGACATGAACCATTACACCATGACAGTAATCTGCTTTTTCTGCAATAAAAAGAACCCCCTGGTGTACACCAGGGGGCTTGGCGCATTGCGCCGACCTTACTTGGCCGTCTGACCGACCATGTCTACTTCTGGATTTCCTTGGCTGGGGAAATTTGATCCCCTTGCTTCAGACTGACGCAGATGTAGACGTCAACTTCCTTGTTCTCCTTGACCTCTCTGGAGAACAAGTGGAGGACATCGAGTTTGCCCAGGAAAGGATCCTCCCGGGTTACCGTGACCTGGCGCGTGCGCTTCAGACCAGAAACGACCACGGTCTTCCCCGAAGGAGCAACGACCGAAGTGTCCACGCTACTGCGCATCAGAACCGGAAGTCCTGTCTGGCCATAGCCGACAACAGAAGTGCTATCCGCTTCGATGTTGATGCGGGCACCCGCCTTGGCGATGTTCCCGGAGAGCGTCAAGGTGATACCTTCAACCACCTGGGCTTCCCCGAGGGTCCGAGTGCCATCTTCGGCGGTTAGGGTCGCCCGCCTTGGTGCCTCGATCGCCCAGGCCAGAGTGGACGACTTACCATTCATGATGGCCACGTCGGCTTTTTGATTCACTCTGCAACGTCCTTGCTCCACCATGTAATTGATGAAGCCGGCCAGAGCCTGTGGGCTAATGCCCGAGGCCACGACCGAGAAGCTGGAAGGCCTGAGCTGGCTTAGCTTGTCGCCGGACAGACTCAGCCCACCAGTGACACAGGAAGTGTCACTGGTCGTGATTCCAGTGTCAAAACCGCCTGCGCCCGAAAGAATCGAGCGGCTCCCACCAAAACTGGCAGAAATCGACGTCGGCAAGGTTCGGATCCAGGCATTCCAGTCGGTCCCGATATCTGAACCGTCGCCGTTGTACATCTCAACGATCGTGACCTCGACGATCTCCCGCGGTGATGGTTGATCATACTTGGCCACTATTGTCATCAGGAATGGTACAATCGTGGGATCATCCTCGATCGTCAAGATGTTTGCCACCTCGTCGACATGAAGCATCCCCATGGAAGTCAGCTCGGGGCGCACCGCCGCAGCAATGGCTGCCGCAGGTCGGTACGTCGGACGATAGACCTCCGTCGCCGGCAAGTTGCCGAAGAACGTGATCTCTCCGGAGTTCACCTTTTCAATGGTTTGGGCAATACTCGCCTGCATATCAGGCGTTGCCGTCACCACCAAAAGAACGATTTCCTCCTTGCCCCGCTTGATCGACGCCACAGAGGTACTGCCCCCGCGCCCGTCGGCCTCCAACATGGTGTTGAAGTTTCGGGCGATGTTCACCCGATCGGCTGCTTTCAGGCCAATGACCTCGTAGGTCTCCATGACCATCTGGCCGTCGCTGACGGTCAAATTGTAATTGCCGGGTTCGCCGGCGATTACAACCCGCTCCGTGTCTACCGTGTTCGTTGTGTTCGTTGCCACCGTTGCCGCTTCTTGCTATGCCAGGGCGTCCTGGCTGAAATACAGCACGGACGACATCGCGATCAACATGGTCGCTACAATTGTTGCCCAATTCTTCTTCATCGGTTTTTCCCTTTCTTGTTTGTGGCCACAAGCCACACTTAGCGATAAGTGCCTGCATACAACAGGCACCGAAGAAACGCTATTGCAATGATCTTCTTCCGTTGTACACTATCTAGTTTTATTTGTCAAATATAAAAACCCCGCCCGGCCATGATCGGCAGAACGGGGGATGCATCCGCAGAGAGAGTTTTTTGTTCCTCATACGCGCCCTGTCTGTCGGCCGCGGAAGAATTGGTCCCACACTAGACCTAAAAGGTCTATCTCGGGGATGGCTTTCTGCCAAACTCTTGAGGTATTTTGGAAAGTTTTATTGTATTAGCCAGCACTGATGCCAACCTCCCACCTCGCTTAAACCAAGATCAATCTACCCACTAGCCTAACAAACTGACAAGATTTGTCAAGCTTTTTTTAATGACCCAGAATGGAGGACGGGAAAGGGACCAGGAATAAGGCTATTTTGAGTAGCCAGCTAAAAATTCTTTTTTGAAGTCGTGGAAAGTGCCGCTCATAATGGACTGACGGATATTCTTGACCAGATGAATAGAAAAATAAAGATTGTGAATAGAGAGGAGGGTGGCGGCTAACATTTCTTTGGCCTTAAAGAGATGAGCCACGTAAGCTCGGCCATAATGCTTACACGTATAGCATCCACACTCCTCTTCGATGGGGCCCAAATCGCTTCTAAATTGCTCCTTTAACAAACTGAATTTCCCCCGAGCAGTCTGGGCAGTACCATGGCGCGCCAAACGGGTAGGGGTTACGCAATCAAAAAGATCCACCCCATTCTCGGCCCCCAAGAATAAGTCTTCTGGCTCCCCTATGCCGAGCAAGTGGCGTGACTTATCTTCTGGCAAAATAGCATTGCACCAAGCCACCGCGGTATGCAAATCTTCTTTCTCAAAAGAACCACCAATGCCGAAGCCGTCAAAACCTCTGTCGTCCGCCTTCATTTCACTTAAAACTCGCGCCGATTCTTCACGCAGCTTCTTCTCTCTCCCACCTTGGACCACGGCAAAAAGAGCCGGCCCATCATTGTTAAACACCGAGTGTTTAACAAGATCAAGGTGGCGATCCAGTGATCGCTTGGCCCAACGATGCGTCCGATCCAGGGCTTCACGCTGATAGGCTGGCGACTCCAGGGGCGAAGTACATTCATCGAAAGCGAAAATGATGTCGGCACCTAGATCATGTTGAATTTCAACAGAACGCTCAGGAGTAAAATAATGCGCCGAGCCATCAATATGGGAGCGGAAAGTGACTCCATTAGGATCAATGTCCACTAGCTTGCCTCTCTCCCGCACTTCTTTATCAATCTGACTTTCTCTAAGCTCTAGCGGCATCTCACGCTTCAATATCTTACTAATCCCCTGCTCATAAGCTACCCCCAAGGAGAAGACCTGGAAGCCGCCTGAGTCGGTCATTGTTGGCCCCGACCAATTCATAAACTTACCCAAGCCACCAGACTTCTTAACCAACCCCTCGCCAGGTTGGAGATAGAGATGGTAAGTATTGGCAAGCACCACCTCCGCCCCCAAGCTGGCCACCTGCTCAGGAGTGAGAGCCTTAACCGTCCCCTTAGTTCCGACCGTTACAAAAGCCGGGGTTTCAATAACTCCACGCGCTGTCTCTAATTGGCCGGCACGCCCCAGCGCCCCATCCAGCTTCTTTTCAATTTTGAATTTAAGACTCAAGTGGACCAGTTATATCAGGATTACACTCTTGGCACAATCCTAATTCCTTCATTTTATTTAAATACTTCGTAATTGTGAGCACGTACTCAGCGTGGCTCCAAGTTAAAGGGGCAACAGATAATTGATAGCCTGTCTCCGGGTGTAATTGCTCCGACAAGACGCCAGAGAGCCGAGCATGTTTAGTGGCCCAGGCCAGAGATTCTCTAACAAATTCCAAATCATCATTATTTTTAGCAGCAGCGATCCGATACTGCGTCAACCACAAGGTGGTCACAAACCAGGGGTTAGGCTTACCAGAAACATGTTGGAAATAATTATCGCCATCATAACGGGCCACACCACCGGCGGCACCCTTAGTCTCTAGGGCCGCCGCAGTTTGCCGAACAGCGCGTACCACTCGATCATCGTCCACCGGCAAGACACCGAAATGATAGACCCCGTAAATACTAGAAACATCGACGGTACGATCCATCTCCCCAGACGGGAATACCATCTTAAGGAAATTGCCAGACTCCTTATCATAGAGATGCTCCAATAGAGCCACCTTAAATTCCTCGGCAACGCGACGATAAATCGCTTCACTCTTAATTTTGCCCAAGAGTTTGGCGAAATTCGCCGCCGCCTGAAGTCCTCCGTATACCGCACTGATGGTAAAAGTGCTAGCGCCAAATTTCTCTTCCCATAGATCATAACTCGGCTTAGGTAATTTAGTCTTCTCGTCACGAAAAAGGACCATGAAATCAGCTGCTTTTTTAATCAAGGAGTTGTAGACCAACTCAACAAACTCTAAATCCTTGGTATGCTCGTAATACTTCCAAAGTGCCCAAATAACTAGAGCCGTTTCATCTTCCTGAATAGGCAATTGCGGCTCACCATCTTGCCACCAAGGGTGCCACGAGCTACCGAGCGAACGGTCTGGACTATATTTGTGGAAGAAATAACCCCCCTCGCTAATAACCTCGTTGCAAAAGCCAAAGAAATCCCGAGCCACCTGCTGATCTCCAGCTACCGTTAGGGCCAAAGCCGAGTAGGCAGCATCACGAGGCCAAACATAAGCGTAAGTGTCTTTGCCGCCTTGTAGGATGGTGGAATCACTAGAGGCAATAATGCCACCGTTATCATCAGCGTGTGCTCGAATGATGAAAAGAGATTGGCGGAATAAGCGAGCCGCATCTTCATCAAGTCCTTCGAGATGGAATTCCTGTCGGCCTATCCAGGCATGCCAAAAATTACGCGTTGTCTCAATCAGGTGACCGGGCCCACGCTCCAAAACATATTGGTTAAGAGCTAGAGCATGAGGGGGAGAACTAGCCACTGTCAACCAATAATAAACAGTGTGACTTCCGTCAGGCGGATAATTGGCCGCCAGGCCGAGCACTGAATCAGCTTGGCCGTGTTCAACCGGGTTCTTAGAAAGCTGGCCGTCTTCAGCATCACGATGAGTCCCCTCCTTACCCTCGCTACTAAAGACTCCCGTACTAAAATCATCAAAGCCTTCTCCGTCGAGCTGGGCATTGACCAAAAAAACACGGCGGTTGCGATAATGGATGATTGTCTTCGAGCTCGGATCGTAATAGGCAGTATGGGCAATACGTGACTCATACATCTCAAATTGCTGATGGCAATATAGTTTGATCTCTCGCTCACGATCAGACAAATTAGTAATCTCAACCCGGCGCACTAAAATATTCTTCTCGTTGTAGACGACATCGGAGATCTTCAGGCGGACAGCCAATTTCTCGTTGATCGCCTCCGTCTGGCCAATAAAACTCCCCTCCTCAGCGCCCACCTTGATTTCCCAATTAGGGTCAGTCAGCCAAGATAGACAACCTTCTATATAGATACCCAGGCGATGCGCGTTGTGTCCACCAACTTGATTCTCTAAACCAACATAGGGATAATAGAAATCACGCACCGCCGCCCGGTGATCAATATTGACCAAAATATTACCGTTACCAAGAGTGAGCGCTCTAGACATTCAATCTTAATTTTAAATCATTAAGGACATTCATGAAAGAGATGAAAGCTTCATAAGGTGATTCATAGGGACTGAAGTACTTATGGACATCACCATCATGCCACCATTTAGTACACATATAATAGAGATGGTCTGAAGTCTGGAGGCGACGCCAATTTTCAATCAGAGCCTTATCCTTACTCTTTAGTACCGGCGCCTCTAGGGCATAGAGCTTCTGTGCCGCCTCTTGCTGAAGCGGATTGCCAAGCCAAGCCGATAAATCACGCTCGGTATCGGCCCAAGAATAAAAATCAGGGGCATCAATCTCGGCCACTGGCTCGTTGCGCCGCAGGGCCTCGGAGACTGTTACGAAATCATTGTCAGGGTTCTTTAACACTTCTTCTGGCAAGGCCCGCAAAAACTCGAAGATGCCCGTATCTTCCCATTGGTGCTCACCAAAGGTCTCATAATCCATAAATAGATTCACTAAGTGACCGTTGCCGTTGACTGCTGAAACCCAATTGGCAAACTTAGGAGCGCTAAGTGGCCACTCACTCCAGTCTTTAGAAGAAAAACGAAAAGCAATATCGTCTGACAATTTATAATTCTTTAATAGAAGTTTGATCGCCTTGGTACCCTTGGGGCTATAGGCAAAATTAGAGTTACGCCAATCAAGAATATGGTCCGCGCCTTCGGCCAAGATGCCCTTATAACCCAAAAGCTCGACCTCGCGAGCCAAAGCATTATTGTAAATTAATTCAGTATGACGAAAAACTTCTGGTTCGTAATCGAAGAGATCAATGATCTTACGGCGATGTAGGCGGACCTGGCGACGAAACTCGTCAAGTGAGTATAGATAAGCCAGGGAATGGTAATAGGTCTCGGCCAATAGCTCCACTCGCCCGGTCTTGATCAATTTTCTGAAAGATTCGAGAACCTCCGGCGCGTATTCCTCAAGTTGTTCTAGGAAAACTCCCGAGAGGGAGAAAGTGGCTTTGAATTCTGGGTGCTTGTTTAATAAATCAAGTAAGACCTGATTGGTGGGAAGATAGCATTTCTCAGCTACCTTGTGGACAATCTTGCGATTATTGGTATCCGCCTCAGAGTCATCATTAAAATAATGGGGGTCGTTGCCGATATCGAACACCCGGTACTTCTTGATCCGTCGTGGCTGGTGGCACTGAAAATAGAAACAAACCGAGGGCATAACAATATTTTAGCATAAAAAAGCCCCCTAGTGCGGGGGCAGGGAGACATCTTCATTAGGGTTACAACTTGGGAAGCAGCGGCCACATGGCCGGCCCTTATCAAAACCTCGGCCTTTTAGATGATACTGGATTAGGCCGAAGATGATGAGCGCGGCGGCGGCGAACAGTCCTACAGTACAAGCGACCGCCAACATGAAAATCTCTCCAAGGGACATTTCAGCTAACATCATGGCTCCTTTCTGTGGTCAAGAGGTAGAATCCGCTCCACCACAAGTAAGTTGCTTCCCGCAACCACCACAAAAGCGGGCGGACGGCTTATTGGTACAGCCACAGCTACCACATTTTATACCAAACACGAGGCCCTTTATTTCGCAACCAGATCCCCGACCTCCGGCACCAGGTCCGATCTCCTTTTTCTTCCTGCCTGTAATCGAGGCAAGAATGCTGCGCACGACGATAAACAAAGCCAGACACAACACCGCAGCAAATACCGCGCCACCTAAAAAACTACCCATCACATCCTCCCTGGAAATTAAAGTTGGGAATGATCAACAACGCTAAGCTGAACTTAGCATGGAGAAAGAACTATGTCAAGAGTAATTAGGCGGTGGTAGGAGCAGAAACAAGTTGCTTATAGAAATCGACGCATTTCTTGGCAGCCTTGGCCCAAGTCACATTAGCTACCTCCTGGCGACCATATTCAGTTAAAGTTTCCTTCAAAGTATCGTGCCTGAAGACAGCTAGGATTTGATTGGCCATTTCATCCACATCCCAAAAATCTACTTTGAGGACGTGGGAAACTACCTCGGCCACGCCCGATTGTTTAGAAATCATCACTGGTGTGCCATTGGCCAGAGATTCAAGAGGGGTAATGCCAAAAGGCTCTGAAACTGAAGGGAGGATGTAGAGATCGGCCGCTTGATAAATACGATTCAGCTCAGCTCCACGCAAGAAGCTAGGAAAGATGAAGCGGTCGGCGATACCCAAGCTGGCGGCCAGACTCATCGTCTGCCCCAACATATCCCCTGAACCAACCACCACAAAAAAAGTTTTGGGCTCAAACTCCAGAACCCTCTTGGCCATCCGAACAAAATAATCTGGCCCTTTTTGCAGAGTCACGCGGCCAACAAAGAGAACGATCTTATTGCCTGCCTTTTTTAACTTCTCTAGGCTATCGGCCTCTCGCCTACCTCCGTACTCCTCTGCCCTAATCCCATTGTGAACAACTTTGATTTTGGATTCAGACACGCCGTAATGCTTCATCACTAGCTTCTTGGTCCAATCACTAACAGTAACAACCCCATCAGCCTGATGCATACCCTCTTTTTCTATTTGATAGACCTGTTGGTTTACGCCATTACCCCCTCCCCTGTCAAATTCAGTCGCATGGACATGGACTACCAAAGGCTTACCTGTTACCCGCTTAGCCATTAAACCGGCAGGGTAAGAGAGCCAATCATGGGCGTGAATTACATCGAAGTCTTCTGCGGCGGCAATGGCTTTAGCCCTTTGCCCATAACAAAGCACTTCCTCCAGAAGACTGCTGCCGTAATAGTCTGCGCCGTCACCCAACAAAGCCTTGAATTCCTCATAAGATTGACTGGTGACATAAGGGTAAAGTAGAGCTGGAACTCGGCGCACCTTCATCTGGTCCACATCGGCAAAGACTATTTTCTCAACTTGCCCTTCCGTCTCTCCTATCTTCTTCGGCAGGACAAAGATAGTCTCTATATCTTGATCAGCGAGCGCAGAAGTTAAACCCTCACAAGCAGTGCCAAGACCGCCACTATTGTGAGGTGGAAATTCCCAACCAAACATCAGGACCCTAAGTCCCATAATATAAACTCATTATACTCTCTCTCGCACTTATGAGCTAAATTTATTTGTGGATCAAGCGGAAGCGCTCTCTTGATAGATCTCAACTAAGGCGGCAAGTAGGCTGAGGGTTACCGGCCCCAAGATCAAACCAATGGGGCCGAAGAAGATTAGACCACCCAAGGCGGCGAAGAGCATCATTAGGGGGTGAACTTTACCGCCACGGCTATAGAGTGATGGAGCGAGTAAGTTATCGACAAGACCGACGATGAGAGCTCCCCAGATTAACAAGCCGAGAGCGTAAGCCCAATGAGTAGTTACTAGGAGGAAGATTATACCGGGAATCAAAACCAAGGAGGTCCCGACACCAGGAATAAGGGCAGACAAGACTGCCGTAGTCCCCCAAAGTGTAGCCTTGGGAACACCGAAGAGGGCGAAGCCGACTCCCACTAAGAACCCCTGAAGGAGGGCAACCAAGAGGACCCCACGAACAACGGCCTTAATGGTAATAGCCAGCTTTTGGCCGATATTCTCATCGTGGTGATCTGGTAAGGGGCTCAGTTTAATAAGCGCCTTGTGGAAACGCGGCCCATCTCTTAGGAGATAAAAGAGGGCAATCAGCCACAGCAGAGCCTTAAAGAGGAAGCTTGCGGCCCCAGAGAAAATGGAGCCGAGACTATTCACCGCCCAAGCGGCCAATTGATTGAATTGGGCCCGCCAATCAAGTTCTCCAACATTAATCACCCGGCCAAACAAGTCACTCAGGGAATCATCAAGATGGTCCCAATAGGCCGAACTATTGCCAGACAAATAGACGTAAACGTCGCGCGCTTCATTAACTAATTGGGTCAGGAAGAAGGAAGACGCGACAACAATAATCACGAGAACCAAGGCCACTAAAACTAGAGCGGCCAGAGTTTGTCTGCCACCAAATTGACGTGCTAGGCGCCGCTGCAACGGCGCCAAAACAACGGCAAAAACAACCGCCAGAGCCAGAGTATTGAGGAAAGGCAAGAGAATCAAAAGGACCAATAAGGTAATCGCCAGCAAGAAGCTAAGAAAAAAATGCCATTCCCTTTTACGCATAATTAATATTATAAAGGTCTAGTCCGGTGAAGACAAGAAGTGCTTCTATTTAACGCCGATTTTGGTTTTCACTTGCCGCATATCATGCTCGAGATGGTCTAGACGAACCTCATGACTAGTTTCACCACCATCAAGTCGTAACTCGATGGCGTCAAAACGTTTACCGACCTGGTCGAACCTCTTATCGACTTGGGCAAATTTCTGCCAGACTTTCTCAAATTGCTCATCCATGCCACGAAAACCATTCGCAACCATGCGGGCCAAGTATTCAAGAGTGATCTTTTTAGGCGTCATGGCTTGATTATACTTTAGTCTTGGGGTTTGTAAATTCTTTGCGTTTTAGAATGTTTATTTTAGGGATACCCAGGATCGCCCTGGTCTTATTATTACTGGTAGTGTTGATTTCTCGAGCCAGATAAACCGCCTGCTCATCTTCCTTGAAGAGCCAACCGACAGCATCAAAGATTACTAACTCGAAATGATGGTCGAGCTCAAACTCACCAAAATCATAAACAGCGCTGTCTAGATATTGAACATAAATAATAGGAAATTTCATAACACAAGATTAGAAGTTAAATAAGCGGCTTTTTAGGAAAAAGCCGCAAAACCGATGAGGGCAGTAGGGTAATCAACCGCGAGGGCCGCGTTGGCCGCCGGAACCGTTGTTGCCACTCCCGTGACCACCACTTTGGCCGCCATGGGGACCAGTTGGCTGGTTTTTTCCGCCACGATATCTACGCATGCGCCTCACCTCCTTTCCTTTCTCTCAAGAGGCCTACGGGATATCGGCGACTACAGCCGCCTCCCAGGATCAATCCAACAATAACGCTTGCCATCGAGATGTTTATCTCTATTTACCACCTTTCATCTCCCGAGCACCACTCTTTAGTGCAAGGACCTAATAATCGGCCAAGACGCTCCTGACCTTCTGATTAAGAGGATAAGTTATGGGAAAATGTTGTCGATAGCTGACAACAGGAGCACCATTACCTCATGGGTTGTCAAAACATGTTAATCATTAAAAATAGAGGCGGACCTCACCCCTCTCAATATCCCAGCTCCCTGTCAACACAAACAAACAAAAAAACTTGTCGGATCCACCAACAAGTCCTCCCCTGTCCACCCCACCAAACAACCCAAACTGTTCAGGGCCAAACTTGGACACTTAGTGTCTGGGAGTGCGACACTGAGTGTCCAAGTTTGGGCAACCAGTTCAGTTAGTGTCAAAGGTTTCCTTGATTTTTTCCTTAATCTCGTCCCTAACCCTAATATGCGTTTCCATGGAAGTATCCTTTGGATCATCAATTACCCACACCCGCCTATCTGGATGCGCCTTCACAAAGTCTGGAACCGTCTCGGGTTGAGCCATATCAATAATGATATCTGCCTCATTAACCATTTCTTGGGTAACTAATCTCCGAATATGACCTCGCACATCAGCCCCCTCCTCCCCCATCGTATTAATAGCGAATTGGGTTTTTGGTAACAAACTAACAAGAGATTGCTCCGGACCAGTTAATAAGGTGCCGGCCGAATGAGCATCCTGTGTGCCCGTTAGGGTATTGTATAAATACTCACCACAAACACTCCGCCCCACGTTTCCTTTGCATAGAAATAATATTTTCATATCAGAAGCCTAAGTTGTTCTTACTGCCGGCCAGGGACTCGAACCCCGATACCCGCCTCCAAAGGGCGGTGTCCTACCATTAGACGAGCCGGCATTAATTAATCAACTTCTAAACAATATTATTGATCATCCCTTTTGTCCACCCGGCAACCTTCCTGTTCAGGTGCGAGCTACTTTTAACCCTCACGACGAGCAAACCATGATAAGACCGACCAATGTTTTTTCTATTACTCGACTTGTGCTTTTTAAAATACACCTTCTGGAAATTCTGAACGGGTAACCCCGTAACGTCTAACCAATATTTAGTGACTTCACCGATCTTCACCCTATTATTTTCATGGATGCAGACTCTGCAACAGATTTCATCACCAGAGACACAGAGAATTTCTGAAAGCCACTTCAAGTAGAGCTTTATCATACTCGGATCAGAATTAGCAAAACTGAGACCAACGCCAGTATTCCATTCCTTTTCTTTATCTCCCTCAGCCCAATACAAAGCAACGCCTATCAACCAAAGATCTCTTTTGGAAATCTTTCCGACCTCCTTTTCCGACATCTTATGTATTTCGTCTGTCAGCCTAATTCGCTGATCCCTGCGAGCCTGTCCGCCCTTCATCTGAGCTTCTTTTTTTCTGTCTGTAAGCCTTTGCTTTTGGGATTTTGAGAGGCCGGCGTCTCGCAACCAAAGAGATAGCGTAGATTTGGAAACAGAAATTTTTTCAAGGATCTCGGAATAGGTTAGACCTTGTTTTCTTAACTCTATCGCTTCTTGTTTTTCAACTAATTTAGATACCATACGAACAGCTATTCTACATTAATATTATAGCATATAGATGTTCGACTCTCCAACAACTTGATATTGGGTGACACAAACTGATAACCTGGGTAAGTATATTGAAACCTATATGACGAAGAAGAAACTCCAATTAAAGAAACTTATAATAGATGTCCGAGTGGAGAAACTAGACAGAGCCATCTCTTTCTATCGCGATGTATTAGGTCTAACAATAATTACAAAAGCTGATGTGTGGGCATCCTTTGAGGCTCAGGGAGCAGAGATACATTTGTACGCCCAAGGAGGTGTCGATACTGGTTTTGAGTTTAGAGTGGCAGATATTGAGGTGGCAGTCGATGTGCTCAGGGGTCGTGATGTTAATTTCTATACCGACAAGAAGGCTCCAAACCTTCAAAAAATAACAGATGAAGTAATAATGCACTTCCCCTGGGGAAAGGCAGTGTTCTTCAAGGATACAGAGGGTAATGAGCTGGCTTTGGTTGAAGACATTTAACTACAAGTAGACTGAAGCCTATATCAAGGATTTTAACAAATCACTCCCCCTCGCTTAGGCATGATATAATCCACGATATGAATACACCAAAAAAGATTCCAAGTGTTGTTTTTAAGACCCACACCCATAATAAAAATGTCTGCGGGGGTGGCCCCTTTGCCTGGGTCAATGTCTCGACAGACGAAATTTTCAAAAACAAGATGAGGTAGAAGAACTAATCTGGGTGGGCAAAGAGCGGCTTCTGGAAGAGGTCGGGCAAAACCCAAATAAGTACATCCCATCCATGCCCGGGATTCTAAATCTACTGTACAGCAATTAAACTAAGCCACGCTAAGATTGTGAAAACAACTGTCAAGGTCCGACCTTGACATAGGTTGGGGTAGCAAAGAGCCCTTGGTGCACCCGCTCGCCCGCAAGCACTGAGCTCTGCTATAATAATCGTTCATGAAAAAGAAAAAGCTTAAATTGAAGGTTGGGCGCAGTCGGGGCGGAGCGGGGCTAGGGTTATTTGCCACCGAGCCCATAAAACGAGGGCAATTTGTCATTGAGTACACGGGGGAAAAAATTAGTAGCGAGGAAGCTGATAAGCGTGGCGGCAAATACCTATTTGATGTTTCTAAAGACCTAGTCCTTGATGCCAAAGACAGGAAACATTTGGCCCGCTATATTAATCATTCCTGTAAACCTAATTGCTATGCCGAGCGAGACGTAGAAGAAGGGAGAGTGAGTATTTATGCCCGACGGAAAATCGAGCCCGGCGAGGAGCTATCTTATAATTACGGCAAAGACTATTGGGAGGGCTATATTGGGGCCAAGAATTGCCGTTGTGAGAAATGCGCTAATTAATAAAGACACCCCCTGATTCGCGATAGCGAATCAGGGGGTTTTGGCAACCAGAATATGAGTATGACTAACCGAGTATGAACGGGTATTCTGGAAGAATGATGAAGAGGTTGCCTATCGCTAGACTGACCTTAGACGCATCCAGGAACGCCCAAGACCAAAACAACGCCAATACTTAGGAGACAGAGTAGCTTACGCATTCCGAACCTCCTTTCTATTGGGGTGAATGGAGTAAGGAACTCACCGAGGATATTATACCACCCCTAGGCACATAACCTAACCAGGGCCAACTCGAGAGGCAATTGCGGCAGGCAGGCCTTGCCCAATTCGTCGTAGGTGGCCAAGAGCTCTTTCAATATTTGCGACAAGGCAGAGGATCTCTCGTGATGGGCATATTGCTCTATTTTGCCCCGAACCTCTGGCCCGAAACTGGACATCATTCCCTGAGCCAATTCCGGCGCCAAGCGGGATAATAGGATTAGACGAAGATTTTTTAAAACTAATTTGAGAAATACCTGGGGGTTACCGTTATTTTTAACCAAAGATTCAATAGTTTGGAAGCCAGTTTCAGTATCTTGATCTAGGATGCTAGCAATGAAATTATCGACTAGTAGGGCTGGCGGAGCGCCAGTGACAGACTCTACTTCAGACAGGGTAATCTCCTTACTGCCCGGCGTAGCACTTAGCACTTGTTGCAGTTTGCCAGCCGCATCGCGGAAGGAACCATCGGCCATTAGAGCCAAGAGCTCGGCCGCCTCACCGTCAACTTTAATCTTCTCACCCTTGGCCACTCGTTCAATAAAAATCTTTAGGTCCTCAAGCGAGGGCGTCTGAAAAGTAAGTGACTGACAACGCGAAATGATAGTATCGAGCACCTTATGGAGTTCAGTAGTGGCTAGAATAAATATGACATGGGCCGGCGGCTCTTCTAAGGTCTTAAGGAGGGCATTGAAGGCATCCTTAGTAAGCATGTGAACTTCATCAATAATGTAGACCTTATAGGGCGAGTCAAAGGGCATGGTCCGCACAGCTTCGCGGAGCTCACGAATCTCATCAATGCCACGATTAGAGGCACCGTCTATCTCATACAAATCATTGGGAGAGCAACCGATCTCCTTAGCAAAGATCCTAGCAATGCTAGTCTTGCCAGTACCTCGGGTACCAGCAAGCAAATAGGCATGGGCGATATTCTCTTGACCAATTGAGCCTTGGAGTACCTTAACCACCGCCTCCTGGCCGATAATCTCAGCAAAGGTGGCGGGGCGATATTTGCGATAGAGAGCTAGAGAAGACATGGGGACATTGTATACGGACTGGCTAAATTAAAAAAGGCCCACCTCCCTCGCCAAAAAGGGGGTGGGCCATCGCTACGTGGAAGCGAGAGCGCCGAGACAAGCCCCAAGGAGAGGGCTCAGCTGCCGCACGAACCCGTCGTCAACCAAAAAGGAAAGGGGCGCCCCCGCTCCACACGTTCCCAGATCTGCTACCTATCATATACCCACCCCACCAAAAAGTCACGCAAATAAAAAAAGCCCCCCAACTCATGCCGCTTCAGGCAGTCTTGTTGGGGGGCATTTTTTTGTCAAGATGACTTCCGCTAGTAGTATAGCATACACATATATTTTGTCAGATGTTTCGCAATCACCTGCTTTCGACCGGCCGAATACTCCTACTTTTGGCCCCGGATTAGCTCCTCCGCTTCAGCTGCCATTTTGACTTGCATCAACTTCTCACGGAGCTCGGCGGCCCCAGGCCAACCCACCACATAAGCCTTATAATGCTTCTTCATAATAGCGAAACTCTTATGGCCACCCAATAATTTCTCAAATAACCTAGTGTGCTCGAGCATAACGCATAATTTTTCCTTAGACGAAGGTTGGTGCCGCTCGAGAGGCGAAGGCCGGTATTGCAGAGAAAGGCCGTCTCGGAGCGCGACAGCATAAGAGCCAGGAAGATTTTCAGTAGAAAATACTTCCGTGGCCTTTCGAGCAATACCGGCCTTCGCCGACCTAAGTCCCGCAAATAACCACGGGTTTCCAAAAATTGCTCGGCCGAGCATTATGCCATCTGCCCCCGTCTCCATCGCCTTCTGACTAGCATCGGCCAAATCTACCACGTCACCATTGCCAATTATTAAAGTCTTACTCTTCAATTTATCCCGCAGCTTTACAGCATCGGCAACCCGCCCCCAACGGGCCGACACCTTAGACATCTCTTTGCGGGTTCGAGCATGGATAGTTACTGCCGCCGGCTCTTCAGCTAATAACTCTGGCAACCATTTTTCTAATTGGTCCTGGTTATAACCCAAGCGAGTCTTAATAGAGATCGGTAAGTTCCCCGCCCCCTGCTTAGCCGCCCGCATAATCTCCCGAGCCAAACTCGGATCTCTCATTAGGGCCGCCCCCGCTCCCTGTTTCTCGATGCCCCTATCGGGGCATCCCATATTGATATCGATTCCATCGAAGTCAAGCTCGGCGCAAAGTCTAGTCGCCGCCGCCATTTTTTCTGGATGAGAAGTGAAAAGCTGGGCCACAATAGGCCGCTCACTCTCATCATAAATTAAATCCTTAAGTAGACGCGCCCGCCCTTCTGGATGGACCAGGCCGTCAGCTGAAACAAATTCTGTCCAAAGCACATCCGGCTTCCCGTACTTAGCAATCACCCGCCTAAAAGCCGCATCAGTGACATCGGCCATCGGCGCCAAAACAAAAAAGGGTTTAACTAAGCGCTGCCAAAAATTAGACATAGGGTCCCATCATAATTAAAACCTTGCCTCATGTCTATAAATTACCCCGCCGTCAATTCACGCAACTTTTCTAAAGTCCTATCGCCAACATATCCAGTACTACTGATTTGATGCTGTACCTGAAAGGCCTTAACCGCCGCCCGGACACATGGCCCGAAATTACCATTAATTGGACACTCATTGAAAGACCGACCATTTGGAGGATAGAGCCCAGATCGTTGCAAAACTTTCTGAAGGGCCAAAACAGAGCGCTTGCCCCTAAGGCCCTCGCTCAAATGCTCTTCTATGGGGTAGGGCAAGAGTAGAGTGTCATTGGCAACAACCTCGGGATCAAAATATTGTTTCAACCCTTGATAGGTTTGCCAAGCTAATTCATCCAATAGAGCATCTCTGGTTTCTGGGTACTGCCAGGCTGATTCGTAAATATAACCATACTCGATAAGCAAAGCCGCCCCACGACGCGAAGCATTGGCGCCAATAGCGATCAACTCCTGGTCTTCTATTATGCCCCCATCCTCCATAGGTAAATCACTTACAGCGACCGTCTGCTCGAGCTGGCGGCCGATCGACTCCGCCAAAGCCAAACTGGCGGCCGCATTTGGATACTGCTTCTCAGGAGCGTAGATAGCAAAACCGGTATAATGACCCACCTGGCTAGATCTACGCCTGGGGTAATCATTAAAATGGAGGTGGAGAGTTAGATCATGTTGTTTGTCGTTGGCCCATTTATTAATGCCATAGAGACGGAAGGAGACTTCTGAGGGAGCAAAATTATGATGAACTTGTTCCGCCGGTGTACTCACCCGGCCGCTCTCAAGTAGGCGATTAAAGTCATTCTGCAAGTCACGACGGAAGGCAATAATATGTTGTCCCCCAACTTCAAAGGTGCGCTTAAGGGCTGGCAGATACTCACCGTCATCAAATTCTCTGGCCGTGTAGACGCGGAAATGAGGGTCTTTGTCTATGAATTTGAAAAGCTTTTCTGCTAAAAGCAAATTTAGGTCCGCCTCTTTGATGCCACGGAACTCAGCACCGCCGTACTCATTGTCGTGCCCAGGCACCAACAAAATTTTCAATTGTTTGCGGCGATAATCTTGTTTAAGGCCAGAAACAGTCACCGTATCGGGATAAACCCAGCTAACCATCTGGGTTAAATTGCGCCAAGAATTAGACCGGTCCGAGCCCAGCCACCAGGTGACAGCGACCAACAAGACAAGAAGGACCAATACTAAATAACAACGTTTAGAAACTCGGTTGAAAGCCATGATTTAAATTAATTGCTCGAGTATTGGCAGTAGCAACCACACCGTTGTCTAGACTGACGTAGAGCACCAGACCTCGCATAGTTTCTTCTGAAAAATTTTGGTCAAAAATAAAATTACCTAAGCTATAAGCAATCAGGCCATTACGATAATACTCCAGCCCTTGGGTAACGTGAGGATGGTGACCAATCACGATCTTCGCCCCCCTATCTATTGCTAAGCGAGCCAGCTCTCGCTGCCTCAGAGAGGGTTCAGTCTGATACTCCTCACCAAAATGGAAAGAAACAACAAGAACATCCACCTCCCTGGCCGCTTGCCCTATTAGATCGGCTAGACTCGGATCGCTGGCTAATATGATGCCGGGCCGATCATCGCCAGCAGCTAACCATTTGGGGCCAACATCAGTAGCCGACAAAAAGCCGAGCTTATAGCCGCCTCGTTCCAATACCTTAACTGAGGTAGCATCTTGGTAATCAAACCCGCCGCCCGTCGCCACTAGACCCAACTTTCTTAGTCTCTCTAGAGTATCAACGAAAGCCACTGCCCCCCAATCACCAGCATGGTTATTGGCCACTGACAAAACGTCAAAGCCGGCCCCCTTGATGGCGTCCAGAGCTGCCGGTTCCATCCGGAAGGAATAACGCCCCCCACGATCTTTTCCCTTATTCGACACCGGACCCTCCAAGTTGCCGAAGCTAAGATCAGCCATCGCCAAATCGCCAACTTCTTCGAATAACCAACCATAATCGCCGCCACGAGCCCTAACCTGCCCAGCCACCCCTCGATCCAACATCATATCTCCCACAAAGATGAGTTGGAGGAGTTCCGATTCGGGCACAGGAGCTGGAGTAGGTTGATTCTTGAAAGTAATAACAGCGGCGAGTCCAGGGTCGTTATAATAAACTTGAGACTGAGGAGCGGAGTATTGCCAGAGACGAGTCGCCCCGGGGACCAAGACTGCCATTAGTAAAACGCCAAAGGCAGCAGAGAGACTACTAGCTAACCAATAATTTTTCATATCAGTGATTTTATCTTACCATCTTGAAACAACAATCTATCGCCTGTTTTTAATTCACCGCTGATCAACTGGTCAGCCACCGTCTGTTCGACTCGCTCTTGGATGAAGCGGCTCATCGGTCGAGCACCAAATTGCTTATTATAACCACCCGTCGCCACCAATTCGACCAACTCATCATTAAGCACTAATTCCAATCCTCGATCACGTAATCTTTTAACTAATTTATTCAATAGGAGGTGCGCTACTTGGCGCAGGGCATCCTGCTCAAGAGGACGGAAAACTACCAAGCCATCAAAACGATTGAGCAGTTCTGGTTTAAATAGGCGTTCGCTTACTAAGTGATTGATCAACTCGTTCTTCAGATTACCTGGATCATCATTACTAGCAGTCGCTGACCAAATCAACTCAGCCCCAGCATTGGAGGTAGCAATAAAGACTAGATTACGAGCATTAATCCGCTTCCCGGTGGCATCAGAAAATAATCCTTCGTCAAAGATCTGGAGAAAAAGATTAATGGCGTCATGATTCATTTTCTCAAATTCATCTAAAAGCAAGACGCCGTAAGGATGCTCACGAACCAAATTGGCTAAGATCCCCGGCTGGTCGCTATCGAAAGAGCCGATTAGGCGCTCCAAGGCGTCTGGTCCCTGGAACTCTGACATATCAAGGCGCAGAAGGTCCCCCGGCCGGCCAAAGAGCACCGCCACCAAGGACTTAGCCGTCTCTGTCTTACCCACACCAGTTGGACCCAAGAAGAGGAAGGAGCCGGCCGGCCGCTTAGGATTACGAACCCCCGCTCGATTACGTTTAATGGCACTAGCCACTAATTTAAGTGCCTCTCCTTGACCGATCACCCTCCGGCCCAATTCTGCCTCTAGATTAGTTAGGGTTTCCCGCTCCTCGACAGTTACCTCTCCCAGAGGGATCCCTGTTTTCTGTTCAACATGATCCCAAACTAATTGTTGAGTAATTAATCTTTGCCCACTCTTAAGAGCGATGGGGATAAGGCCCACTAAGAGATCGGCCGCCTGGTCAGACACCGCCTCACCCTGCAAATAACGCTCCGAGGCCGTGACCACCTCCTTCAGCGCCCCATAGGTGAAGGTGACCCGATGACGTGCTTCAAGACCAATGACCTGATCTTGAAGCGCCTGGAGGAGTACAGCCGGGTCGACCTCGGCCAACATTAACCGTTCGAAGCGTCTGATCAATGCTGTCCGTGGCTCTAGCACTTGGTGGAACTCGCCAGTATCAGCCAAGGCAATCATCGGCAAATGTTCAACCGAGAGGAAGGGGTCGAGTAGGCCAGCCAGATTAACACCGTATTGATCGGCCGACCGGGCTAGGGCAGCGAAATTATCAATTACCAAAATTACGTTGCCGGCATCCCGGGCGTCTTCAAGTAAGTGAAGCAGGGCACTCTCTAAAGTTTTCTCATCGCTTGTCCTAGATAATAGCAGGGTAGTGTTCAGAAGCATCAAGCGGCGCGAGAGAAGAGACGAGGGCGCCTTCTGACCGTTAATTTCTCGTGCCAATTGCCAGATAAGCTCCATCTTGCCCTGCCCAGCCTCACCAATAATGAGAGCATTGGACTCCTTCGAGCGCAGAAGAGCAGTCTCTAGGCGGTCTAATTCTGGCAATCGGGGTCTGGCTAGAGCCAACGGTGAGGGCCAGGCAGCCTGATCAACTAATAGGTTATGGCTGAAGCGCTCAAGAAAATAACCGACTCCATAGGACCAATCCGCACCCAAACGGGGCCGGCGGCGCAAACTATCCCAGGCCCACCACCGCTCGGTGATGGCCTGCAACTCAATTTCTCTAACCACCCAATCAGCAATCGCCAGAAAATCGGCCGGTTTTATATTATGGCGGAAGAGGAAGGAACTGAACCCACTGTCGGCTGAAAGTAGAGTATCGACCACTGGCCTCAATTTTAAAATCTCCTTGGACCGATCAGCTAGATTAAGCTCGATTATCTCTCGGCGCTCAGACAAATAAGCTTGCCATTCGGCCGGCTTAATCCCCGCCCGCCGCATCATCCGCTTACCAGTCTGGCTGGCCAAGAAACCAGCGAGGAAATCTTTTCGCTTGGTCGCCCAATAGAGTATACGCCCAACAGTAAAAGTAAACCTGGCTTCTAGGCCGTATTCATTAATGATAATGCTACCGTAATAATGGGAACGGAAATAAGCTTCAATTAGAGAAACGACTAGCACCAACACTAGATAGAGCAAAGCCAGGCCAATCACTAAAGGCAGATTAATTACCGCCCCCGACCACCAATATAGCCCAGCGACAAACAGACCCAATAGAAGAATAACCTGGCTAAAACGGAGTGACACTAAGCGCGCTCGGCGAGAAAACCAATCCTCTAAAACTAAAACTGGGTAGAGCGAGCTGGCTTTAATGATGTTGCGGTAGGGCCGATTCATACTTAGAAAATACAATTGAGGGCAATAATGAGTAAGACAACAACAATCAGCGGCATTAATAACCACACTAGGGCTCCGATGATGCCCATTAGGACCATCAGCACCAGAGAACAAAGCCCCGAGATGATAAGGATAGTCCTGGCCAGGGCGCCCACTATGCGCATCAATAGATTGACTACTAGAGAAGAGGCCCACTCACCAGGATGGAGGCCGGGCTTATAGGCCTCGCCCAAGCGCCGCCAGGGCGCCACCCAAGTCCGCACCAGAATCGGCAAGGAGAAAAAATGGTAAATGAAGCGGAGAAGATTGCTCCAAATAATGGCTCCATCACGCCAAGCGGTCGTATAATGCCACCACAGATAATAGAGGGGTGAGCTGAGCAAGAACATAATCTTATTATATAAGAGCTAGCGCAAAACCTCTAACGGAAACGGTAGAAAACTTTCGGAGCGAAGCGGAGGTCGAGATACTCAAGAGATAGGTTCTTGTCTGAGAAATCGGCCAGCCAAGAATCAGAGCGCAAAACAGTGCCCAGAGTCGCCAGTAGGTCGGTGGAGTCCTGATGCAGGTTAACCAGGAGATCAAAAGTCTCAGCCCCAATTTCAATCCCAAAAGTATAATCCTGGTGGTCTGGGCTAATAATAACCAGGTTGATTGCAGATACCTGGAAACCGTTTTGCTTCAGACTCTTTGCTAATCTAGAGCGTAGATCTAAGAGCCGGGCCAATTCATCTGCAGCAATGGGTGCTGGCTGTCCTGCCTGGGGCCAAACGCCAGTGGATTGAATTGTCAGATAGGGTCGGCGCGAAAAATGGGGGGCTGGAGAAAAAACAACTGCTTGTCTATCTATGAAATAACATTGCCCATCATCAGCGGGGCACCACATGGCGACTGGCTGGCGCTCCTTAACCGATATCATTAAGGCTCCCTGGCGTGAATATACTTCGGCCGTAGTTAGGCGGGCAAAGCGGTCAAGCAGAGTCTGTTCCAACTGCTCAGCTGGGTAAAACCAGCGTTGCCGCCGAGAAATTAAGCGCCAATAATTCCCAGTCAATACCTCATCGGCTACTCGTTTTATTTGAGCTTCACTGGTAACTCGCTCGCCTTCAACAGTAATGCCCTGCAGGTGCCAACGCTCTAATCTAAGAAACCAAACCAAGGCAACCAAAATTATAAGGGCCAGTATCACTAGAATGAGTAACCGGGTTTGTAGTCGTCGCCTCTTGGCTAGACGAGAAGATTTAAGTAGCTCGCGGCGATTCCTGACCATGGGGTGAAGTAATTACCTCTTGGTCCATGTAGGGCACCAAGGCCTCCGGCACCTTAATACTGCCGTCGGCCTGCTGATAATTCTCTACTAAAGCAGCTAGGAGGCGTGGCGTAGCCGCTGCCGTGCAATTAAGTGAATGGGCAAAGCGCGGCTTGCCGTTCTCGGCGCGGTAACGGATATTGAAACGTCGAGTCTGAAAATCGTGATAATAGGCAGCGCTAGAACCCTCACGATAAGTCTGCTGAGATGGGAACCAAATTTCAGTATCGTATTGCTTGACCTTATTGCCGCCAAGATCGCCGCCGCAAATAAGAACACGGCGGAAAGGTAAGCCCAGAGATTCAATAAAGTCTTCGTAATTTTTGTTAGTTTCTTCGTGAAATTTCTCTGACTCAGCATGATCGGCCCGGCAAATGATTAGCTGTTCTAATTTGAAAAATTCCTGAACTCGGATTAGGCCCTTTATATCCTTGCCGTGGCTCCCTGCCTCGCGCCGATAGCACGGCGAGAAGGCCAAATAACGTTTAGGCAGATCAGCCTCATTCAAAATCTCCCCACCATGATAGGCCATCATTGGCACTTCGGCGGTACCAGAAAGATAATCATCGTCCTGAGTCTTATATAGATCTTCGGCTTCGCGAGGCAAGTGGCCGGTGGCATAAAAAAATTCTTTCTTTAGGATGGCCGGCGCGACGAAAGGTCTGAAGTCCCTCTTAGAGAAAAAGGCTCGTGCATAATTCCAAACCGCCCAAGAAAGGTCGGCGCCAGCGTTTTGTAAGAAATAACCCCTGAAGCCGTGCGCCTTAGTCCCCCGCTCTAGATCAATCATCTGAAGCTTAGTCATTAACTCGATATGATCTTTGGGCTCAAACTCAAACTTTGGTGGCGCGCCTTTAATCAACACCTCTTGATTATCTGGTTCACCACCACCCTCCGGCACAGATACATCTGGGATATTCGGCACTTGGAGCATTAAGCCTTGCCACTCCTTCATAACCTCGGTCAATTTCGCTTCCTGCTCCTGCAATTCATCTTTCATATCCTTCAACTCCTTCATCACCGAAACTTTATCCCTAGAGGTACCGGTTCGGGCGACTTGCTCACCCACCTTCTTTTGCTTGGCCCGCAGACCCTCAACTTCACCGATCAGGCTCACCCTCTTCTGCTCTACCTCCAAGAAGGCATCGACATCAAAATCAAGGTGCTTTTTCCGCGCCGCCTCTTTAATTAAATCAGGATTCTCTTTGATAAATTTAATATCGAGCATATATTTTATTTCTATTTCTTATTTCTTGTAGTATAACAAAGATGGCCTGTCTACGCTCACCGCTTGACAAGCATATATTACTTATGCTATAATTAGGGTAGGTATTGAAGCTCGTTCTTCCGCAGCCAGTGAGGAAAATTCACGGTCTTCCAAAACCTACGACCGTAGATTCTTTAAGACTGTGCCCAAGTTGCGACGAAAGCCGATATTACAGAGAAAGACCGTCTCGGAGCGCGACGGCGTGAGAGCCAGGGAAATTTTCAGTAGAAAATATTCCCGTGGTCTTTCGAGTAATATCGGCTGGAGTGACTATCTCTTCCCTTTCCTTTTTAAAACTTTTTTTGTTGCTGTCTTGATGGCGTCGGAGTCGAGGCCGTAATGCGCCAGGAGTTCCATCGGCGCACCGGATTGACCAAACTTATCGTCTACGCCAACAAACTCAATTGGTACAGGATAATCAGTGGCCAAGAGCTCGGCCACCGCGCCACCCAAACCACCAGCCTGTTGATGCTCTTCAGCCGTTACAATTGCCTTGGCATGATGGGCTAAATTTACAATAGCGTCACGATCTAATGGTTTAATAGTGTGAACATTAAGCACCGCGGCCTCGATCCCCTCTTCTGCCAATGCTTCCGCCGCCATCAAGGCCTGGTAAACCATCGTTCCACAGGCAATAAGGCCGACATCAATCTGCTCGCTATCACGAAGTAAATTGGCCTGCCCCAAAATAAAGGGTGACTTATCTGTGGTAATAAGCGGCGTTGCCTCTCGGGCCAAACGCAAGTAAGCCGGCCCCTTAGTTTTAGCCAACGCCTCAGTGGCCTTCTTGGCTTCGATCGCGTCGGCCGGCGCAACAACCGTCATGTTTGGAAGAACACGAGTCAGCGCAATATCCTCTAAAGCTTGATGCGAGCCGCCATCTGGGCCAACCGACACTCCAGCGTGTAAACCAGCGATCTTCACTGGCCTATCGTTATAACAAATAGTCGTCCGGATTTGCTCCCAATTACGGCCCGGGCTAAAGGTGGCATAAGAAGAAACAAAAGGGATCTTCCCCATTGCCGCCATTCCTGACGCCACGGCTGCCAGATTCTGTTCAGCCACTCCGATCTGAAAGAAACGTTCCGGAAATTTATCTCGGAAAAGATTCATCTTTGTCGAGTCGGTCAGATCAGCACAGAGTCCGACAATTTTTTCGTCTACCTCAGCGGCAGCCAAAAGTCCCTCACCAAAACCTTGGCGAATAGGAGCTTGCTCAATACTGAGCCGCCTAATTTTAGGGTTAAGATGTTGGCTATTAATAAGCATTAATATGGAGCAGGAACGGCAAACCAAAACCAAACTAGAACCAAAACTAAGACAAGAAGGAGATAATGAACGCAACGACTCGTTAGTTCTTGCTTTGCCTTCTTCGGCGGCTTCACAGAGAGGCGCCATAGGCTAAAGATTATCTGGGCCACAACATTAAGAAAAATCAGGGCCGAGAGTGATACTCGTAAGGCCTGGCCGCAACCAAGAACGCCGACCCCACCATCACAATTAGTGGGCATGAAGAAGATCACGAAGAGAAGTGCCACTAACGACACCGCTGAAAAAATAGTATTGGCCCGATTGATTTCTGTCATAAAGTTTTAATTATTATTAAAGATTAATTACTCATGTTCCGATCTCACCTTGCCGCCAAGAGTCCGTAATTCATGCAAGGCCTTCTTGCCCTCTTCCTTATTCGGCGGCTTACCGTGCCACTCGTAACGCCACTCAAATTCTGGCACCCCCTTGCCCGGCACAGTGTGGGCAATAATCACACTCGGTTTACCAAACACCGACTTAGCCTGAAGCACAGCATCGACGATGGACTCAAAATTATGGCCGTCTATATCCTGGACTTGCCAACCGAAAGCCGCCCACTTGTCACGCAAGGGCTCTAACGGCATCACGTCCTCGGTATAGCCATCGATCTGGATATTATTACGGTCGATTATGGCAATGAGATTATGTAATTTCTCCTTACCAGCCAAGAGGGCCGCTTCCCAAGAATTCCCGGCATCTAATTCGCCATCGGACATCAAGCAATAAAAATGCTGCTCAGAGGAATTACCCTGATCAAGTCGGTGGGCCAAAGCCATCCCCACCGCCTGGCTCAATCCAGAACCAAGAGGACCCGAGCTATTTTCCAGGCTAGATAAGAACTCCCGATGAGGATGCCCCTGCAGGCGAGAACCAAATTGACGAAGAGTTTTAAGTTCATCCACAGAGAAGTACCCGGCGTGAGCCATGGTGGCGTAAAGTACTGGGCAAATATGACCGTTCGATAAAATCACCCGATCACGTCCCGGCCAATTATGCCGTTTGGGGTCATGTTTGAGAAGATGAAAATAGAGAGCAGTAAAAATGTCGGCCATGCCCAAGGGGCCGGCAGTGTGACCGGAGCCAGCCGTTACCAACATTTTGATAATAGACTGGCGAATGTCATTAGCGACACGCTCCAGCTCCCTAACTTTGTCATCGTAGAGATTTACCATTCTTCTTTAATTCTAAAACAAGATTAACTTAACGACAACTCTTGCCAAGCATCATGAGCTTGCTTAGCATTAGCAAATTGCCACCAAGCCGAACCGACAATTAGACGATCAACGCCGGCTTCGATTAAAGCTTTGGCGTTATTAAGATCGACACCACCATCAACAGCAATCTTTAGGTCAGGATAGGCCTGCCGCAATTGGCGCACTCGATCAATTACCCCCTCGTCAAAAGGCAACCCTTGTTTACCGATTTCAGCAATGCCCATTAATTGAACCGACTCTATTTGTTCAATGAAGGGCCCAACCCTCTCTAGTGGCGTCTCGGCCAATAGGGCCAAACCAGTTGGAACACCGGCCCTCGCCGCTTGATCGAGAATCTTCGTTGGCGCTGTCACGGATTCAATATGAAAGACAACCCGATCGACTACTTCCAGCCAATCAGTTAGATCTAACTCCGGTCGGCGAACCATCAGATGAACCTCAACTTTCAATCGCCCCTCTAGGTCAGCCAAGGCCTGGGGATCCGACCACGTAAAATTAGGGGCAAACTCACCGTCAGTGATGTCTAATTGAGTCCAATCGGTAACCCCCTCCAATTCAGCCAAACGTTTTTGAACCTTGGCAAAATCTGTCTCTAAGATTGCGGGAATAATTTCTGTCATGCCAGTTGCTTAAGCCAAACCAGTTATTTGTCTAATAATTTTCATGATCAAGAGAATCATCTGAATGATGATCTGCCTCATCAACTCAATACGCGTCATGGGCACCGTATCTACTCCATCAGGATCAGAAGGTAGGGCAGACCCAAGTGGTGATGGCAGGCTCCCCGAAGGGCCACCGCCAGGAGGATTATCGGGGAGGACGTCAGTCCCAGTGCCAATGTCACCGGGAGCATCCCCCACCTCTTCATTCAACACTACTAGAGGAGTGGCGAGAGGCGCAAAACGACGCGCAAGCGTGCCCGCCTCTAGAGAATCGGGGATGCCGTTCTCATCATTGTCGACTTGAGGAGATACAATGTCGAATCTCTTTAGATGAGCGCCCACTCCTACATATACAGCACCTTCCCCATCAGCCACCACGCCGCCAACAATAGACATGTTGTCGAGAGTTGTAGGGTCACTATCATCTGGCCATTGATTCCAGGCATAAATGAAATTCCCCGACCGATCAAATATTTTCAAGATCCGATTTCCACGATCAATCACATAGACTAAATTATAGGTCGGATCGACGGCGATGGCCGCCGGATATAACAACTCGCTACTCCCCCGCCCCAAGCTACCCCAGGTGAGAAGATGATTGCCCTCAGCGTCAAATTTTTGGATTCGGTGATTACCGGTATCGCTGACATAAATATTCCCTTCAGGATCAAGCGCAACCCCCTGAGGCAACTTGAATTGACCATTAGCTGAACCCAGCTGACCAAAAGAGCGAGCCGGCCTCGGAGTATTGCTAGAAATATTGTAAACCTGGATTTTATGATTAAGGGTATTTGTGAGATAGAGTAGAGCTCGATCTTCATCAACGGCCATGTCCATGACATAACCCAAACCTCCAGGCTGGAAGCGGACTGGCTGATAGGTAGTATCCCCATCACAAAACCCACTACCACGGCAGGGGCCCAGACTAGTGGTCCGTTTCTCTATGTCCACAATTCTTAACTTAGTTGAATCCATCAACCGGCCGGCGCCGCCACTAACTACATCCATAGCAATATAAACCTTGCCTCTAGTGTCATCTACCGCCACTGCAGCAGGGAAACTCAAATAATCCCAAAACCTAGCCCATTGTTTGGTCTGACCACTAACAAAGTCAGCCCACCTACCGACGCGGAGGTAATAATATAGAGCACTGGGGCCATAGATATAACCATCATCATCAATGTCTAGAGCGGCAGTAAAACTCTGCACCTGACTACCTTCCGGAGCAAGACGTAAGCGTGCCGTATCAAGATTCACGGCTAGTGGAGCACTTCGCCGTGTAGAAACAGGGATCAAACGGGCACGAACGCCCCCAGAATTAGAGCGGGTTAGGGCGTGGAGCCTAGAGCCAGCAAGGTCGTTCTTTTTAAACAAGACCAGGGGAGCCTGATCGCCACCAGGGAAAGCGCCCCCCAATACCTCAATAGTATTGTCAAGCGACGAATAGACCCGCTCTGGGGAAGACCAGAGGCCGGCGCCCGCTCTTTTCCGCAAGTAAATATTGCGACCACTTGGCGAATAATAGAGCCAAGTCACCTGATCTGGTCCAGCAATTGCTTGAAAGCTATCCACCGATCCCAAATCTACTGGCCGACTCCAGGAGTTACCACTATGTTGGTAAACACTAGACATCAAGCGTCCATTGCGACGATAAAGGAAATCTGCTTGGTTGGCGCGCGAGGACACAAAAGCAACCTTGGCTATATCGCTGTCACTTCCAGCAACGATAGGCTGATAATCATAGGAACCGCCAGTCTGCCAACCATCATTCCCCCACCAAGACCATTTCCGCGTTCTATCATTATAGAGAGCGGCGGCGATAAGACTGCGACCACTGTCGCTACGCTCGTGAAAACCAAAGACAACTAGATAATTATTTTTTCCAATATAGGTAACTGAAGGGCGACTGTATGTTTGAGTAACCGTATTAGGGCTAGGGTCTAAGACGAATGTTGGAAAAACATCTGCCCCTGCCGGCCCCTGAGTCCAGGGTAAGTGATTACCCCCTGTCCAATTATTAGCTCGACTATTCCACAAATTCCATAATTGACCTCCTCGCGGCCCCGAATAACGAGTCGCCGTCAATTGAGGCCTAAAGCGACGAGTAATACTGTAGCCGGTAGTCCCGACTAAAATTCCCGTACCATCGGGGGCCATAGCAAACCCGGCCTCCCCACTGTTCCAGGTGGGGACCACGGCGGAAGCGTGAAAAGGCTCGTAATTGCGACCGCCATACCAATTAAGCCAGCTTTCACCGTCAAAAATGAAATTTTCTATGAAGCCATGGGTATCATAGCTAGTGCTGGAATATGGGAACGTAATACCATCTACAACACTTTGGCTACCGGCAGAAACACCAAAAACCCCCTCACCCTCTGGATCAGCAGGATCGGGGTAAAGCTTGGCGGCGTTATGGAGTAACAACCCACCACTGATTGGACGAGCAATAGCATTACTCGTCCCACTCCAACCATTATCAGTAAGGAGTTCCCAGCGGGCAGTGGCGACGGAATCACCTTCCCCAAAATTTAAACGACCAGAGACAGTGCCGAGACTGGCAGAATTAAAGAGGTAAATATAATCACCTTGGCCATTTGTAGTCCCACCTACCAAGGGGCGAAATTGCCTTAGGGGCTCACCAGCGTCAATTGGCTGACCACCATTGAGTTCATACCAACAATCACGACAAGCCTCGTAAGTAGTTTGGAAAGTGGGCACCGTAACCGGCCGACTTTCTACTCCCAAAACAGTGTTTAGTGCCGTTACCGAGTAATTGGCGTAAGAATGATTGGGGATTAAATCTGTTAGATTGAAACTATCGCCGACAATCTCGGAAATAAGCACATCATTCTCATACAATTTGAGAGGCGGTGAGTAAAAACCACAGGGGTCACTAGCGACAACATTAATAGCCGCGCTGTCCCCCGTCACCTGATCCACCTCAACAGAGAGTACTTCTGGAAACAAGTGGGCGAGGGGGAATAAATTAGTGGCGTAGGGATGATAGGCACCACGGTTATCACGAATCTCTAAGACAGTGATCAAGCGCCCACCTCTAAGCAGGCCCTGCAAATCGGAGAGGTCACCTATATCTATAACGTAATCGTAGGCGGGAGCCTCATTGGCCGGATCAGGGACAGGAATCGTCACTTGATGCAAAGGGGGGCCAGCAATGCCCCTTCGCAGAGATAAACGATAATTACTAACCTGACCAGAGTTTAGGGGATTGGAATAAAACCTAAATGAAAACTGATTGCCTGAAACCAATTGCAGAGTGGGAAAATTTGGAGTCCCAGCCAAATCCCCGCTACTTACCGACCGGAAACCCCAGAAAGCCATGTTGTGCGGTACCGTTAAGTCAGAGCGGCTACGGACCTCTGCCGACCAACCATATCCACCGCTAACGTCAGGAGTAACGTGGAAATCGTTGGACTGCCGCCAACCAGAATCAATAACGCTCTGGTCAGGTTTAGTCCAAGTAAAGCGATAATCAAGTGGCCTACCAAAATTAGAAGAACTAAGAGCGCCAAAACTTAGCGGTAGACCAACGACCCCACCCTGAGGGCCACTCAAGGCGGGAGCGGAAAGGACTTCTGTAGCACCGCTCTCGCCGACGGCCACAGCAAAGAAGCGCTGGTGACTATTGCCACTCCCATCTCGCACAATAATTTCCACCCGAGCATTAAGGCCAGCATCTTCCCCGTCAGGAGTCCAAGACAGAGTGGCCGATGGAGAACTACCATTTTGCCTAAACGTCGCTCCCCGAGCGGTTAGGTTGGGCGTGGAAACGAAACTGAAGGAGAGCGCTCCCCCCTCGGCATCAGAGGCCGAAAACTCTATCTGCCCGGCTCGCCCAGGAACTAAATTCCAATCGGGAATAGGGGCAAGATAGGGTGGAACATTGACGAAACGAGGGAAAACATTAGATGGAGAAATCGGAGAAATAACCTCGCCAAGATCGCCCACCGGACCAGTATCTCGTAGATCAATCTGGGACCAAGCCAGATTGGCGGCGAATAGGAACACCGCCAACCCCAATAGACAAATGATTATTTTATTTTTTTTCACATTAAATAACTAACCTCTTTTTAAAACTCGTGTTCGATAGGAGCTTGGCTATCAATTTTTTCGATCCGGCGAAGATGTCTCTCTTCGCCAGGGAAATCAACTGCCAGCCAAGTTTGGATAACCTCTAAGGCTTCGGCCAAGTCTACAAAGTGGGCGCCGATAGAAAGAACGTTGGCATTATTATGTGTCCGGGATAAGACTAAAGGTTGCCTGTCGCCACCAGCATAGACTATCGCTCGGACTCCAGAGAAACGATTGGCAACAATCGCCTCCCCCTGACCAGAACCACCAAAGATAATCGCCTTACTATCATCAGGAGCGCTGGAAACTTGCTTACCGACAATTTTAATAAAGTCGGGATAATCATCCTGCTCGTCATACTCAAAAGCCCCCTCGTCGTACACCTGATAACCGAGTTCCTTGAACCATTTTTTCACTCCCTCCTTCAATTCAAACCCGGCATGATCTGCCGCAAGATATATTTTCATGTCGAAACCCATTATACACCAAGCGGGCTACTGATCTGGTATATAAAACACCTTCTTAAGATAATTTTCAATCACCATAAAACTTGGGAAATACCGGGGTTGGGGTAAGTTATCAAGATCAAACCACTGCCACTCGGTCATTTCATCGGGCTCCATTACCTTTGGTTCGCCCCGATAATCCTTGGCCAGTAATCCAACTGTTACAAAATGGGCGTGTTCATTTTTACAATTATGAATTGAGATCACTGCTGGATCACTGATATCAAGATCAGTTTCCTCTTTCACTTCCCGGATTGCTCCGTCTTCAAAACTTTCTCCCCAATCAAGTTTGCCGCCAGGCAGTGACCACTCGCCCGCACTCCTAAATGCCGAGTCAGCTTTGTCTGGATCGGGGTGCCTCTTGCCAAGCAAAACTTGGGTATTTTTGTTTAAGATAATGACCCCGAATCCCGCGCCAATTCTCTTTTTTTCTTCAGCCATGGTTTTACGAACCTGCCTTGATCACATGTTTGAGGAGGGAGTGGGTATAGCCTATTTCGTTATCATACCAGGCGAGAATTTTAACTAGATTGCCGCCGACCACCCTAGTAAATCCGAGATCAGCGATGGAGGCATAGGGGCTACTCATAATATCAGTAGAAACTAGCGGTTCTTCGGTAATAGTAAAGAGGCCCTCCCAGCGAGGATCCTTGGCCGCCTTCTTTAAAATATCATTCACTTCTGAAACAGAGGTGTCCTTCTTAGACACAAAAGTCAGGTCGGCTATCGAGCCAGTGATCACTGGTACTCGAGTGGCGATACCGTCAAAGAGACCTGCTAGGCCAGGCAGGGCCTTGGTCACAGCAATTGCCGCTCCAGTAGTAGAAGGAATAATGTTCTGAGCGGCCGCCCTCCCCCGCCGATAATCTTTAGCATCAGGACCGTCAACTAGTTTTTGACTGGCTGTATAACCGTGCACAGTATTAAGAAGGGCCTTAGTTACCCCAATCGAATCCATCATAATCTGCATTACTGGACTAACTGAATTGGTAGTACAGGAAGCGTTGGAACTAATCTGGCAGATGCCTAATTTATCATCATTAATCCCCATTAAGACAGTCGCCCCGTTGATGCCGGGCACAGGCTCATCTTTGAGTGGCGCCGAGACAACTACCTTATGGGCGCCAGCATCAAGATGGGACTTAGATCTAGCGTAAGTGTTGAAGACGCCGGTCGACTCCAGCACCACATCAATCCCCAATTCTCCCCAAGGCAAGCGAGACGGCTCCCCTTCTTGCAGGAAGCGCACTCGCTTGCCATTGATTACTAAGTGTCCATTTTCAGTTTTAATATCCAGGCCCGAAGGGCCATAGGCACTATCGTATTTCAGTAAATATGCAAAATTATCTAGCTCCCCCAAATCATTCACTGCCAAGACCTCTACGTCTGGGCTCTCGATAGCTAGTTTCAAGAACGCTCGACCAATGCGCCCCAGACCGTTTACTGCAACCTTAACTTTTTTCATCTATATTATAAGAGCTAGAATATTAAACTTTCTCATCTCTAAGTTGACTGGTAACAGAGAAGCGTGTGCTAATAGGTTGACCGAGGCTATCGAGCCAAAGGGTATCAGCATCTTGATCAAAACGTTCATCGCCATTATTGCGATAGAGAGCGGCGTGGTAATATTGCCCAGCTACAGTAGTGGCATTGAGATCAACCGCGCCGGTACTAACCCGATCATCAAAAAAACCAACGCCCAAGATGCGACCTGGCCGACCCTCATCATCAGTGCGAATCGCCACCCAAGCACCACCTGGTACCACCACGGAAGTGACATAAACTACCGAACCTGGTAATTGTTCAGCGACCACCAAAGTAGGGCTGGGAATACCGGTAGAGAGATTTTGTCTGGCGTCTAAGGGCGATACCGTTGCTAAATTATCAAAGTTGGAAGGCTCTCGTTCACGAACCACCAGCCAAACCGCCGCAATAATAATTACCGCCAAAAGAAAAACCACCCACCAAAGGACAAATTTCGATTTCGGTTGTGGTGGGTGATTATTCTCCATAGGCTTATTGGCTAACGTTCCCCCTCATTGTAGCACCGGGAGGTAGCGACCAACAAGCGATTGTCAACAGTCAAGACTAGGGCAACTGAAGAGCGGCCGCCGCATTACCATCCACGCTGATGATAACGGACTGGACGGTGGAAAATTGCTTCAAGGTCTCTGTAATCTGGGCACGGATCGATGCCGTCCGACAGACATCAGTGGCGCCATTATTTAGACCGGCGCTGAAATCAGCCCGGGCTACCCCATTATTGATCGTCAAGGAACTCAGTCCTACTCCCGCAGGCAAAGTGGTCACCAGGCCCGCGCTGATTTCTGTCGAATTAGGACCGGCTAATAGCTCTTTGAGAGCAGCTGTTCCCACCCTAACTGTCTGAGGCACCTCTCGCTCGCTGCTAACGACTTGCGAACAATTGACTCCTACGTCACTAGCTCGAGCAAGATAGGTCTTTAGTTTGATCATCCCGGGAGCTGGTGGAGTCGATAGACTCGTATCAATTGAGGCGTCTCCATCTACTACCCCTCCCGTATTATCTGTTACCTCAGTGACTACCACCGAGGAAGCATCAGCGTCTACGTCACTCTCACCCGAAGTGTCCTCGTCTAAAATAATTGACTCGCTGTCTATCATGAAATCAACGTTGCCGAAACGAACTGGCAATTTAACAAACAGTTGATCTTCTCCTCTTTCCGGATTAGCAGGTTCAAAAATCAAATGGCCTGTGCCCGCTTCTGTCTCACCAAAAAGCATAATGGTATCAAAAGGCACCATGGCTTCAGGGCCCATTTCATTGTCAGCTCCAAGGCTAGCGAGAACCAACGTCTCGCCAAGTACCTCGCCCTCCCCGTCGATAAGAGTTAAAGCAAATTGTCCCTCAAAGAACCAACTGCCTAGAGCCTGGCCCTCAACTGTCAGAGGACTCTCGATTACATCATCGGCTAGAGGTTGGCTAACGACCAACTCTGTAGTCTCATCTATACTGATCGCCTGATCGGCAAAATTATCGTTACCACCCAAGGAGCGTAGGCCCCAAATTGCTAGGATTATTACTACGACAGCAATAATCCATTTCCACACACTTGATTGATTCATATTGTTCTGTTATCACCTTTTCTTAATAAAAGTCAAACCGAGGTTCCAGTCTGCCACCTATTTTAACATAAGTGGGTAAATAGTGGCCAGGAGTTACGAAATGTAGAATTTTTTCTGCTTATAATGCCCGAACGCCTTAGCGCTCGGAGGGAAAATCAAAGCCAGTAAATCATCTAAACCAAGCCCGACACGATCACCGCGCCCAAGCCTAACATCACCACCCCGGCAAAGAGATGGAGTCTTCTTATATTTCTGTCCTTCCACTCAGTCGCATTTTGCACGGTTGCAAAACCTCCATACAACAAAAATGTTATCAGAAGTAGCGGCAATATGAAGAATAGATTATAGAGCAGAAGTGTCGGAATCGCCGCCATCCTTGTCATTTTTTCGGCCAGAAGACCAAGAATTACGATATAAGGTCCGCCCGTGCACGGCAGTTCAAACAAAGTAACCAAGAAACCGACAAAGAAAGCGCCTAAGGGGCTAGTTGTCTTATTCAGAATACTTTTTAATTTGGGACGCCATCTTTGAGGTATCTCCATTGCAAAACCGCCACCGCCATACCAGAAATAATCTTTAAGATTAAGCAACCCAATAACGATCGCAGCCGCACCTACGATCTTATAAAACCAGAATGACAGTCCGGATATTCTTAGCGCTGAAAATAAACCCAATCCGAAAAGAAAGTAGGCGATATAAATAGAGAGGGTAAAAGCTAGCCCCGCTCGTACAGCCCTCTTCTTATCCCCCGCCGCCAATAGAGCAGAAAACAGGATTAACAACACGGCGATCGCGCATGGGTTAACCGAATCGACAACGGCCGCTCCAATAACAGTCAGGAGTGGCAGAGCCTTTATTGAGGTCGTCTCACCGGCAGAAACAATTGGGCACTCCGCCCCCCTATTATTAATCAGAGACAACTCCAACTCATTACCGATGGGTGTGTCCCCTAAGATATACTCCTCTCCAATAAAAAGTGCCGGCACCCCCCTATCTTCTGGTGGAATCCCATATTTATCAAAGAGATTATTGAACAACGCAGCATTACTTCTGTTGAAATAAATCTCGAATCTTTGAATATCAATGTCACTATGATCGGCCTCGAAACTATCCAAAAAGGTTTTGGCAGCGGCACAATGAGGACAACCTGTACCATAAAAAAAATAGGCGCAGGTTTGTTCCTGGGCACCGACAACTGAGACAGCCGAGACAAAAAACAATAAGATTAATATACCAGCGAAAAGATATTTCATGCTATTTAATTATTTTGATAGCCTTGCCCTCTATAAGCGCCTGAGCAATCTTATGCCGAGCCTGGCTGAGTATTCTATTTAGAGTGCTTTGTGAGATACTCATTTCATTGGCGGCCTCAGTTTGATCAAGATTTTTGTAATCACAAAGCCTAATCGCTTCTAACTCGTCGGAGTCTAAGTCCACTTCCTCTAATTCAAACAGAGGGACCGCCCGCGGTTTGAAATATACCGCTTTGGGATCTAAGTTAATTCTACGAAATTTTCTAGGTCGCACCATAAGTTATTACTTTCTAATATTATAACAAGTTGCTCTTCCGGTAAATATCTTGTTCTAAAATCTGAAAAAGAAAGACCAGCCCGACTCTCCTTATAAGGAAAGCCGGGCGTCTGATCTCATCTTATTTCTGGCCCTCGACTTCAGCGAGTCGTTCCTTGACCGCCTGCAGTTCGTTTTCTAACAACTTAGTCTCGTCTTTCAGCATCTCCGACTCTTCCTTCCTGGTTAAAAAACCCCTAGCGCCACAACCACGGCGGAATCCTAATCCACACCCGTATCCGCTAACACCTACTCCCGCCCCGCAATAACCAGCGCTTCTGCCAGTACGAGGACCTTGACCCATGGGGCCAGTACCGTCAAATCTAGGCATATTATTATAGATTTAATATTTCCAATAATCAGGTAAATCGACCATGCTCATTACCTGTTATGAGTATATACCCATAACTATCCAAAGTCAAGCCCCTGTGGAAAAGTCAGTTTTAGGCCTTATCCTAGCCAAACCAATAACCTCGTATTCCTTCCCCTTATAATGCTCGTATTTCCCTGTTTGTATTTTCATATCGTTTTGTATGCCGGCTCCGTCTTTCGAATCTCTCCGCCCCTGCGAACTGATGCCCCATAAAAACGGTCTCCACCCGTCTTTATGGAGCATTACGGAGGCGGAGAGATTCGAACTCTCGAAGGTGATGAAACCTTACTCGCTTTCCAAGCGAGCGCACTAGACCACTATGCGACGCCTCCTTGTATTAACTTCTTAAGAACTGCCTTCTTTTTATAACCCTTTTCGCCTCCTTTCTCAAGCCCGTCCGCGGAGGGCTCCTACTCGTTCTGCTACCGGCGGATGGGTCATGAAGAGTTTATGCATCCCTTTCTTGGCTTTAGCGCCGAAGGGGTTAGCGATGAAAAGATGCGCCGTAGCGTTAGAGGCTTTCTTCAGCCCACCACTATAACCAGAGATTTTTTCCAGAGCTGAGGCCAGCCCTTCTGGATAGCGAGTCAAGAGGGCACCTGAAGCATCAGCCAGGAATTCTCTCTTCCGCGAGATAGCCAAACGAATAATAGTAGCGATGATTGGTGAAAGTATGGCCAAAGCAATACCGATTAGAAGAAGTACTCCCCCGCCCTTATTATCTCGGCTACGACCATGGCCGCCCCAGAACATTGAACGCAAAAAGATGTCGGAAATAATGGCGATAAGTCCAACCAGGACCACCACCACCGTAGAAAGTAAAATATCCCGATTACCGATATGGGCTAGCTCGTGAGCAACCACTCCTTCAAGTTCAGAGCGCTCAAGCATATTTAAAAGTCCACTAGTCACCGCCACCGCCGCGTGCTCCTTGTCGCGCCCAGTAGCGAAAGCATTCGGCGCCGGATCATTAATTAAACAAACTCGCGGCTTAGGCAGCCCAGCAGTAATGGCCAGATTCTCCACCACTCGATGTAACTCTGGTTGCTCTTGCGCGCTCACTTCTCGCGCCCCCGACATCTTCAAAGCAATCTTGTCTGAATGCCAATAACTAACAAAATTCATTATTACACTCAAACCAACGGCGAGATAAAGAATAGCTGGATCACCGTAGATCTGGCTGAAGACCCAGCCAATAGCAATCACCACCACTAGGAACACCGCCATCAGGAGCCAGGTCTTGCGGCTATTACCGTCTTGGTGAGTATAAAGTGTGGCCATAAAAATTATTGTACTTAGCTCGCCCCGCCCCCGCCGCCTCCTCCACCGCCGCCAGCGCCACCACCCCCTCCCGAGGCACCGCCAGACGATGAGGAGAAGGCGCTAGCAAAACTAGAAGAGAGCGAGGCTGAAAAGGCACTGGCTGAAAATGCCCCAACCGTTCCGGCACTGACATGCCCACTAGAAACAGTTCCGCGATACCATCCCGGCGCTTGCATATGGAGAGACTCGAAGGCCTTACCCCATTTCTTCTCTACCCCAAAGATCATTGCGTAAGGCAGATACTTTTCAAACAATTCTGGAGTTAAGTTCTGGAGACGATACTTCTCTGCCGTCTTGAGATACAAAATAAAGCCCAGCCAATCTTGTTTCAATTTCACCCCCCTCGGAGAAAGCCGTGGATTATATTTGAACTGCCATAACCAAAGAAGAGAGGTGAGGACAGAAATGGCCAAGATCACTAACTTGACCGGACCGCCAAGCGCGCTCGCCAAACCTCCAAAAAACACCGCCGCCCAAACCAAAAGAAAAACAAGGGCGACAGCTGGGATATTCCAAGTCCGTAACGGCACTTCATAGGCCTGTGTATCTTGTGTGGTCTCTTTATATAACCTTTTCCTCAGGGCGAACATCTGGGAACGAAAACCTGAACTTGCCGATCGACTACGTTTTGATAGATCTTTAGTGCTCACAGTTTGCCTACCCCGGAAAAGCAAGGAGAGGAATTCTTTTTCGTAATCTTCAAGGTCATCTGCGGTCGCTCCTGTCTTAGCCAAACGATATGTCCCCGCCTTACCTCCAAACCTGATAGCTATATTAAACATAATCAGAAGGAGGAAGACGGGAGCCATGATAAACGGGACCAGAGAACCAAACGACGAGAATATTGAATCAGAGGCACTGCCCACAACCAGGAGCGCGAGGAAAATAATTATCAAGCCCCAAAAGATAGGCCGAGCATTCTTACTAAACCATTGCCACACCTTAGAGGCCGACATTTCCTCGACTTCAACGTGCCCTCGAACCGCCAAATCTACCACCGTCGCCGCCCAGGCCCGATTACTCATCCGTTCCTTAACAATCAACTCAGCCATGGCCGGCTTCAGCTTCTCCGGCGGTTCATACTCGGGCACGATTGTCCTAGAGCGCAGTGGCGCCCTTTCTAATTGATACCAGCGAATCAGACTATGGAGCGCGGTGACCAAAACGATTAATATCGACAGCAAATAGGCCCAATTATGCTGGAACCACCAGCGCCAAAACACCCCTCGATCGACCAAGCCACGCGGCCAACCGAAGGCAATCGTTACATCCTCCCCCGGCTGAGCTCCATAGAAATGAAACCGGGCAGTACGAAAATCTAAGATCTCATTACGAGACCTAGCCTGATTAGAATAGGCGTGAGTCGACAATTGGTTGGTGGTAAATCGATTGGCCGGCAAGAAAACTATTGCCGAAACCTCATTCACCGGCACCTTATAATCCGTGAACAAGTTCCAATAGAGCTCGTCCTTGTCGCTCAAGAAACTGAGGCCGCCATGGACGCGGTATTTAAGAACCCAATCGTGAGTAGTATTAGCTAAATTGTAGTACCACTCGATCACCACCGCCCCATCTTGGCGAAAAACGGTATATTTACCCCAACTGGAAGGATCGAGTTTATCAAGCTGCTCACTAGAATAAGCTAATGGTTTATTGCTCAAGCCATCGACTACGCTCAATACATCGATATCACTAATCTTATTAAGCGGGATGTCTCGCCACCCCTGATGATAACTGCCCCGGAAACTATAAGTCTGCCGCTCAATTACATCGAAGGTTGTGTCCTCGTTAACGGTAATTTGATAATCAATTGCTGGGTAATGGTAACGGCGACCGCCTTGAGCGTCAGCAAGGCCGGGCCAAAGAATAAGCCCGACAACGAAAAACAAAGCAATTAAAGCGAGGCGGCGCATTGTTCCTAAGGGAACTAGAACTTCACTGCCACTGGTTCTTGGGCGGCAGAGTCTTCAGGAATATCGAAGAACTCCTTCTTGGTGAAGCGGAAAATGCTGGCGATAATATTGGAAGGGAAACTCTGAGTCTTGATGTTTAAATCGCGAACATTACCATTGTAGAAGCGGCGAGCCGCCTGGATCTTGTTCTCAGTATCTGAGAGCTCGCGTTGGAGTTCTAAGAAATTCGTGTTGGCCTTCAGATCTGGGTAATTCTCCGCCAAAGCGAAGATGCTCTTTAGAGTGCCAGAAAGCATATTTTCTGCCTCGGCCATCTTTTTAGGATCACCGCTCTGGTCAGCCGCCATCGCTTCAGTCCGCGCCTTAGTCACTTTCTCAAAAGTACCAGACTCATGGCTGGCGTAACCTTTAACCGTATTTACTAAGTTAGGAATCAGGTCATAACGACGCTTAAGTTGGACTTCGATATCGGCCCAGGCCTCCTCAGCTCGCGTGCGCAACTTAACAAAACCATTGTAGGCAGCAATGGCCCAAATGACGATCACCGCTACGACTATCAAAATAATCCACATAATAAAATTAATTAGAGTTAATAAACGCCTCTATTTCTGCCCTCATTTTAGTATATTTTACTAAGGCCGGCAAACGATCCTATCGGGCAATGATGAATCTGAAGGTAGAGAGAATTTGGTTGAATAAGTCGATTCTCGGGTCCCCCACATCCAATGATCCAATCGCCAACTGTCCAGAGTTTTGCCAATCACCAACATTCCAATTCACCAAAATGAAACTTTGAAAGTCATCGCCGACAGTATAAGGTTGGGGGTCAAAGTACTTAATTACGTATTCACCCCCGGGGATTAACACTACTCTCTCCTCAGTCAACTCCCAGGCCTCATGCCCAGTTTCTGGTATTAGTAAAGAAAGGGACATCGCTACTCCGCCCGCAAAATCGACAAATTCGAGGCGTTCCCCGACAGCCGCTTGCCCAGCCTCAATTTGCCACTCCTCCGGATACTTAAACTCAAACCCATACTCCTCATTGCGGTAGGTTTGCCACCCCTCGACTTCGCTCGGGGCAGGCCCGGCCAGTGGGTCAGAGGCGGGAGCAGGAGCTGGGGCCTCAGGAGTTTCAACATTATCAGAGGCTGGTGGCAAATCTTCGATAAGGCGATCCTGTGACTGCCAATACCACCACCCAGCAGCAACGACGAGGATAACGAGAACAATTGTGGTAATAAGAGCGCCATAAGAGTGGGGCGACTTAGGAGGTTTAATCGTTGGGGGCACTGGCGAGGCAGGAGGAGCTGGGGGCTTTGGTGGTACGGGCGGAACCGGAGGGACGGGGGGTGAAGTTGGAGCAGGATTAGGTATTGGATTTTGATTATCTTGTGGGGGCATGTTGATTAAATAAATTTAATAATAAAACTTTGTCTTTTCTTTATTCCTATATAATAACCCACACTGCAATCAAAAACTATCCACCACTTCGGCGGATAGTTTTTGATTTCAGTTTTTAGTTCTTGACTCCGACCAAATTACATCATCCCGGGCATGCCTCCCATGCCGGGCATGCCACCGCCCATACCAGGAGCGCCGCCGGCTGGTTCATCATCCTTAGGCTCATCGGCCACCGCAACTTCAGTTGTTAGCAAAATGCCGGCAGCAGAAGCGGCGCGCTCGATGCCGGTCCGGGCCACCTTAACTGGGTCGATAATCCCTGCCTGGTACATATCAGATACGATGGCGTCAGCGTTGGCGTCATAACCACCATTGCCCCGACTGTTCTTAATCTTATCTACGATCACTTCGCCATCATCCTTACCGACATTAACCGCAATCTGACGGAGCGGCGATTCAAGAGATTTAAGAAGCACCTTTACACCGACCTCAAACTCAGCGGCGATGTCAGCTGAAGAAGATTTGATATTTTTCTTGGCCACCGCGGCGCCGGCGCGGACCAAGGCAGTCCCGCCTCCGGTAACTATTCCCTCTTCAATCGCCGCTTTAGTGGCTTCAACCGCATCTTCAATCTTGAGCTTCTTGTATTTCATATCAGCCTCAGTAGAAGCGCCAACCTTAATAACGGCAACACCACCAGAGAGCTTACCTAAGCGCTCCTGTAATTTCTCTTTATCGTAACTAGAGTCAGTAGCTTCGATTTGCTGACGGATTTGCCTGACCCGCTCTTCAATATCAACCTTCTTACCGGCACCGCCGACAATAGTAGTGTTGTCCTTAGTGGCTACCACCTTGCGAGCTTTACCCAACATTTTCAGCTCAACGCCATCAAGCTTCAGGCCAACCTCTTCAGAAATCACCCGACCATTAGTCAAGATAGCGATATCTTCAAGCATCTCCTTACGTCGATCACCAAAGCCAGGGGCTTTTATCGCCAGAGTATTGAAGGTGCCGCGGAGCTTATTAACCACCAAGGTAGCCAAGGCTTCACCCTCCACATCCTCAGCGATAATCACTAGGTCCTTCTTACCACTCTGGGCCAACTTCTCGAGCAAAGGAACAATCTCTTTGACTGAGGAAATCTTCTTGTCAGTAATCAAAATTAATGAGTCATCATAGGCCGCCTCCATCCGCTCACTGTCGGTAATCATATAAGGAGAGGCAAAGCCTTTATCAAACTGCATCCCCTCCACCAACTCCGATTCGATGCCGAAGGACTGTGACTCCTCCACCGTCACCACTCCATCTCGGCCAACCTTATTGATTGCCTCGGCGATGATTTCACCAAACTCTTCTGACTCTGAAGAAATAGAGGCGACTTGCTTGATTTCTTCCTTATTATTGATGGGCTTGGCCATGCCCCTGAGCGACTTAACCACTTCTTGAGCCGCCCTCTCAATGCCGAGCTTAACACCCATGGCATTAACGCCTAGAGTCGTCTTCTTAAAGCCCTCATTCACAATTGCCTGAGTGAGTACCACGGCAGTAGTGGTCCCATCACCAGCGGCATCGTTAGTCTTAGAGGCCACGTCCTTAATAATCTCGGCACCCATATTTTCAATCTTGTCTTTGATTGAAATCTCCTTAGCAATGGAAACACCGTCATTAGTAATAGTCGGCGCGCCGAAACCTTTGTCGAGAATAACGTTGCGACCTTTTGGGCCAATGGTAATCCGGACGGCATCAGCCACCTGGTCAACACCTTTCTTTAATGATTGCCTAGCCTGATCTCCAAAAATAATTTGTTTACTCATATTTATTCAATTATCGCCAAAATGTTCGACTCGCTGATTAAGTAATAAGTCTTGCCGTCAACCTCAACCTCATCTGGTCCATATTTAGAAAAAATAACTTTCTGTCCTTTCTTCACAAACATCGGAGCTAAGCCGCCCACATCAGTCCGCCGCCCCTCCCCCACGGCAACAACCCTACCGCGATCGGCCTTCTCCTTATCAACTGTGTCCGGTAATATAATCCCGCCCTCAGTCTTGCCCTCACCACTACCATCAGGCTGGACTAAAACTCGATCCCCCAGGGGTTTAATATTGATTCTACTACTCATATTAGTACAAGATTATTGATAATATTATTAATCGGAACCCATACTACAACAAAAGACTCAGTAAAATCAATGACTTGCATTATTTCTACCCCCTGTTATACTAGTCTCAACGATGGATATCCTAGCTAGTTTATTACCTTGGATACAAGTGGTTGTGTCGGTCTTGCTTGTAACGGCCGTCCTAATGCAACAAAGTGGAGCCGGCCTGGGCGGCGCCTTTGGCGGTGGAGGAGACGACGGTGGAGTAGCCTATGCTAAGCGCGGGGCAGAGAAGATCCTTTTCCATGCCACTATTGTTTTGGGTATTTTGTTTGCCCTATCCAGTATCCTTATCCTTTTCGTTTAATTTCTAGTTTCAGTTTATTTTAGCAATTAATTATATTGGTCTAATTTGACCGCCTATGCCTCTCATAAACAAACCCGGCTCCCAAGTGGAGCCTAAGCCGGGTAGACTCCTGGTTATCGCCTCACTTCCCCCTCGTCAAAAATGGCTCATCTTTGGGCTTCTCTGTGTTGCCCTAATCGCCTTATTAGTTAGCATTGGCGAAATCAACCGCCGCCTCACCGTTAGTGTTAGTGCTGCTGGCGGCGAGATCAGGGAGGGCATAGTAGGCACGCCACGTTTTATAAACCCCCTTTTATCTGTCTCCAACGCCGACCGCGACTTGACTACCCTGATCTATTCCGGACTCTTGCGGGTCAGTGCAACAGGCCAATTAGTACCCGACCTGGCCGCCAATTACCAGATGTCAAATGACGGACTAACCTACACCTTTACTCTTAAAGATGGTCTGACTTGGCAGGATGGCCAACCCTTAACTGCAGCCGACATCGAGTTCACTATTCAGAAAGCTCAAGACCCATCACTCAAAAGCACTAAGCGAGCGGCCTGGGAAGGAGTAGCGATTAATCTGACTGACGATAAGACGATCGTCTTCAAACTTGCGCAACCTTATCCCGCCTTCTTAGAAAACACAACCTTAGGGATCTTGCCTAAACATCTTTGGGACAAATTCGATTTCGAGACTTTTGGTCTAAACCAATTCAATAGCGAACCTATCGGCTCTGGCCCCTACCAGATTCAGTCGATCAAGAGAGATAACCTAGGTATCCCTGAACATTATGTTCTTAAGCCTTTCGATAATTTCGCCCTCAGCCCACCAAAAATAAGCCGAGTGATTACACGCTTTTACCCCAACGAAGGAGAATTAGTGGGGGCCTACGAGCGGGGTGAGATCGACAGCTTCGGTGCCATATCGGCCGAGACTGCGGCCAATCTAGAAGCCGGCGGAGCGGAAATCACCCAGGCCCCCCTGCCACGAGTCTTTGGAGTATTCTTTAATCAAAACCGAGCCCCTGTCCTAGCCCACCTTGAAGTCCGCCAGGCTCTGGACCGAGCCGTGGACAAGCAGGCGATCATTGATGGCGTGCTCCATGGTTACGGCGCCATCGCTAGTGGACCCCTCCCCTTCTTTCCACCTCTTAAAGTATTGCCTGATCTCGAGGAGGAGGACCCGGACCGAGCAGTCGTAGATGGGGTACCAGCTAGAATCATCGAGGCTAAGAGTATCCTCAACCAACATGGTTGGGATTGGGACGAAGAGGAGAAAGTTTGGATTAAAGAGATCAAAAAGGAAACAACCATCCTCTCTCTATCTCTAGCAACTGCCGATACACCAGAATTGAAACAGGCCGCCGAAATGATCAAGGATGATTGGGAGCAATTAGGCGCCACAGTTGAATTAAAAATCTTTGAGTTAGGCGACCTAGACCAAGACATTATTCGACCCCGTCAATATGATGCACTTTTCTTTGGTGAGATCTTAGGCCGTCAACCTGACCCTTTCGCCTTCTGGCACTCCAAGCAACGCCTAGACCCAGGCCTAAACATTGCCATGTATACCAGCACCAAGGTCGATAACCTTTTAGACGAAATTCGAAGTGGGCGCGATCTCGATAAATTAAATACCGATTATCAACGCTTTCACGAATTAATTTTGATCGACATGCCAGCCGTCTTCGTTTATTCACCTTATTTCCTTTATCTGACTCCCGCAAAGGTCATTAGCGCGCCCTTGGTACCCATCAACACAACTGCCGACCGCCTACTCAATATTCACCATTGGTACGCTAATTCTGACCGAGTCTGGTCTGTTTTCGCCACTGATTATAATCGTTTACCTGATTAAATAATAACCACAAAAATACAAATATGAGTCCAACAAGCACATCCCGCCCCCGATCACGCCGCCCTCAAGGGCCACGTCGACCAGGCGCCCCCCTGAAAAGTCGGCCCAAGGGGGCGGCCAAGGCCATTCCCCCACTTAAACCTGGCAATATCCGAATTGTTACATTGGGCGGCGTTGAAGAAGTTGGCAAGAACATGACCGCCATTGAGTACAATGACGAAATTATTATCATCGACGCCGGCCTAAATTTCGCTGGCGAAGAAGCTCCGGGTGTCGACTATATTATTCCCGATATCACCTACCTGGAAAAGAACAAGTCGAAAATAAGAGGAATTTTCATAACTCACGCCCATTTGGATCATATTGGTGGGATACCCTTTGTAATGAGCCGCATTGGTGATCCGCCTATTTACACCCGCAAATTAACATCATTAATGATCCAGAAGCGGCAAGAAGAATTCCCTCACTTGCCGAAACTCAATATAAGACTCGTTGAAGAGTCTGAGCGGATTAGAGTGGGTAAATTATGGATCCGCTTCTTTGGCGTAACCCATACTGTCCCCGACGCAATGGGAGTTATCTTAGAGACACCCCAAGGTTGGATCGTAAATCCCGGTGACTATAAATTAGAGCATAAAGACGGCGTCCCCAGTAAACGCGAAGAGGGTAATTATAAGGTGTTCGATAAGGAAAAAGTGCTCTTGCTAATGGCCGATTCAACCAACATCGAAAACCCTGGATTTTCAACTCCAGAGAAATCGGCCCACGAAGGTATCGACAAATTGATCCAAGGCGTAAGAGGCCGTCTGGTTATCGGCACTTTTGCCTCCCAATTTGAACGAATGATAAAGATCATCGAATCAGCCGAGAAGCACGGCCGCAAGGTGGCCATTGAGGGGCGGAGCATGAAGACCAACATTGAGATTGCCAACTTAGCAGACATGCTCAAGGTTAAAAAGGGCACCCTAGTCCCGAGTCAAGAACTCGACCGTCTCCCGGACAATAAGGTCCTAGTGTTGGCAACAGGCGCTCAAGGAGAAGAATTCGCCGCCCTAATGCGGATGGCCACTAAGAGCCACAAACATTTCAAATTTAGGAAGGGCGATACGGTGATTCTCTCGTCCTCAATTATCCCTGGTAATGAGAAAACGGTTCAGCGCCTGAAAGACAATATCGCCCGCCAGGGCGCCAAAATAGTCCATTACCGAACTTCCGATGTTTACGTCCACTCCTCAGGACACGGTAATCGTGGAGAAATCGAGTGGTTACACCGAAAGTTAAAGCCAAAATTCTTCATTCCCGTTCACGGCCATCATTATATGTTGAGAGTGCACTCGGAATTGGCCCAAGAGATAGGCATGGACGAAAAAAACATTATCGTCCCAGATAATGGCTCGGTAATTGAGATTAACGCCGAGGGCACAAAAATCGCAACCCTCAAGGAAACGGCCCCTCATCGAGTAATTATGGTTGACGGCCTGGGTAGTGGAGACGTTGAAGAAGTGGTTATCCGCGACCGACAGATGTTAGCCCAAGACGGCATGTTCGTTATTATCGCCATCATCGACGTTTCCACCGGTAAGGTCCGCAAATCACCCGACATTATTTCCCGCGGCTTTATTTACCTGAAAGAGTCTCAGGACCTCCTGCGCCAAGTCCGAATTATTACCAAGAAAAAGATTGAGGAGACGACCGCCCAAATGCATCCGATCAATTTTGACTATGTTAAGAACGCTGTCCGCGAAGAAGCTGGCCGTTATCTATACCAAAAAACACATAAACGCCCAATCGTCCTACCAGTTTTGATTGAGGTTTAGCGGAGCATATCGATCACTGCGTAGACACTACCTATAGCAAAAACGAGGATTAGAAAGATCCCGATCAGTAAACTACGGCGGAGATTGAAAATGCGGCTTTTGATGTCGCCCATTTTCTTGGCTCGCCAAAAAGCCAAAACGATTAAGATGGCAAGTATACCACCGACAATGGCGCCCGTGATATTAAGCACACCGATAAAACTATTCACTCCGGCCAAAAAGACTAGAATAGGGGGCGCCACCACTAGAGGCCAAGACAATTTACTACTTATGTTCCAATCCCATTCAAAAGAGCGACGTAGGATAACACCCGACATAACAAAACTGGTGCTCATGGTAAAGAAAGCGAAAATATTACCCAAGATAAGCGCCCAGGAGCCAAGTCTTTGACCTAAACCAACCGTCGCCACTTCAGTGGTAGCTGAGCCCGTAACTCCCACTACTATCACAGCAAAGATCAGATAGAGAGCAATGGGGACGAGGCTACCAACAGCAATGGCCCAACGCAAACGTCGAGGATTATCTGGTATAAGCTCCTCCATCTGTGGGATAGCCCCCGTGCCACCAAAAGCAAAAAGCATCACCCCAAAAGGCAGGAAGAAACTGGGCCAGTTGACTGTAATCAAATTATCGAGACTTAATTGGGCAGAGCTAGCGGCTGCGATTATGATGACCACCACAAAAATGGCGATTGTAAACAAGAGTTCAAATATAGCAATGGACTTGATCTGCCGCGCCAAAAGAGCGGCGCCGGCGATGAAGAAAACGATAGACCAGAAAAAAGGGGTCCCACCTAAAATGGCGGCTAAAACCTCCCCTTCGCCGATTATATAGGCCAGCATAGCGCTATAGGCACCAAGATAGAGAGCCATTACAGATAGACGGCCACCCCAAGCGCCAAGATACTTTTTCGACAAACCAGCTAATTGGCGAGGTTGGCGAGTCCGCGCCACCACTTCACCCATCATTAGATTCAGAACCAAAAATAGTAGCCCGGCGCCGATGATGTAAGCGACTCCAATACCGATTCCAACCTGGGCCACCACGAAAGGAATGCCGAGAATCCCGGCGCCAACGATAGTGCCAATCAATAAGGCAACTGTCTCTAAGCCCTTTTTCGATTCAGATAACACTACCCACAATTTTAACACATCCCAACTTATTTGGCGTAAGTTGTTGCTTCGTCGAATTTTATGGAGAGGAGTTTGGAAGCGCTGTCGGCGCCCATGGTCACACCATAGAGCACACCGGCGCGGGACATAGTCTCGCGGTTGTGAGTGATAAGAATAAGTTGGGAATGCTTGGCTAAGCTCTCAACCATATCGCCATACTTACGTGAATTAGCTTCGTCGAGAGCGGCGTCAGTCTCATCGAGAATAAGGAAAGGGGGTGGATTAACCTGGCTCATGGCGAAGAGGAGGGCGATAGAGGTAAGGGCCCGCTCCCCACCCGAGAGCATCTCTAGGCCTCGAATCTTCTTGCGCGGCAAGCTCACACTTATCTCAATCCCCTCGGCTGCCTCATCATCGCCACCATCACCGACGGCAGGCAGACCATCCCCGTCCTCACCCAACTCCTCAGCTATGAGCTCCCCCTTGCTCTTAAGTTTAAGCAGGGCCAATTTAGCCGACCCACCACCGAACATTAGAGCGAAGAATTTTTGGAACTTATCGTTGATCTGATTAATGCCGGCTTTAAAATCGGTGTCAATCTTTTTCTGTAAATCTTTGACTACCTGCCCCAAAGAAGTTGCACCTTGTTCCAGGTCAGCTAATTCTTTGGCTAAGAACTCATCGCGCTCAGTAGTTTCTTGATATTCCTTTAAAGTATCGTCACTCTCCACTCCCGTATCTTCTAATTTGATCTTAAGCCGCTCTAATTGACGACGACGTTCCTCTTGCTTGGCGCGAGGCTCTGACTCGGAGACATCCGACGTGGGGAAATGTTGGTAGCGCCTAATCTCTTGATCGACGAGCCCCACCGCTTCATCCAACTCACGTTTAAAGTTTTCTTCTTCCAATTCAAATTGACGCCAATCGGCCTTGGCAATATTCAATTTACTTTGCCACTCACTGACCTCGGCCTTAAGTAATAGTCTTTCCTTATCAGCTGATTGCGCCGCCATACTCAAGGCAACTAGAGCGGCAGCCGCCTCTTCCCGCTCCGCCTTAGCCGCGAGCTCCTCCTCTTGAGCTCTAGCCAGGGATTCATCGGCGGCCTGTTTTTCTTGCTTCAATTTCTCCAATTCTCCTTGGTGGGCCTCCCCCGCCCCATTACTATCACCACGATGGAGAAACTCATCCACTAAACCGCGAATTTTATTCAAAATGTTTTTCAGGGCGCCAAGATCTGTTTCCTGCTCAGCCGCCCCCAACTCAACCACCAACCGATTACCAAAATCATCAACCTCCTGGTAGCTAAAGTCCTGTTCTGTCTTATTATTAACTTCATCAAGCGCCGATTGCCTAACCTCAATTAAACCCTCCAGGCGACCCAAGTGGCGCCCCAATTCTTCCTGTTGGCGCCTGGCTTGATCGATTCTACCCTCAGCGGCCTGTTGACGCGCCTGAAGCGGAGCGGCGTCCTGCTCGGTAACACTACCAGTGCTAGCTAAGCCCGCCAGGCGTTCATCAATTTCTTGAACCTTTGCTTCCGGCTCAGTCTTGGCTTGAGTTAATTCCTCTCGCCGCCGCGCCAGATAAGTTTCTTCCCGCTGAAGGTACTCGATAGCCAAAGTCTTAAGCTCTCGCCGCAGACGATCGGCCTCGGCGATTTTATCAACCTGCTTTTTCAAATAACGTAAGTGTGGAGCAATTTCTCGACGAAGAGACTCAACCTGCTTCATATTTTCCTCCGTCTTCTGAAGTTTTTTCTCACTCTCTTCTATTTTCCATTGGTAAAGCCGCAAACCCAAGGCATCCTCGATCATCCCACGACGCTCTTTGGCGTTAGCCAACAGCACTCGATCGGCGTCACCTTGATTAACAATATAATGGTCAGAAGAACCCAAAGAGACAACCGCCAGAAGTTCTACAATATCACGATGACGGACTTGAGAACCGTTGATAGTATAAATATTGACGCCGTCGCGATGGACTTCCCGGCCAATACTAACTTCATCATAATCAAGATCGAATTTGCGATCTTGATTATCAAAAACCAAAACAACAGTTGCTCGATTAGTCCGCGGCGAATGAGTAGAGCCATTCCAAATCAAGTCTTCACCCCGGCCAGAACGTAGCGACTTCATCGAACGTTCTCCCAAGACCCAACGGAAGGCCTCGGCACAATTGGATTTACCTGAACCGTTAGGTCCAACAATCGATGTCACCGGCGAATGAAAAACAAAAGCAGTCTTCTTGGCGAAAGACTTAAAACCACTTAATTCCAGACTCTTCAATCGCATGCCTACCAATTATATTTAGCTAGAGCTGATTTGGCCGCCTCCTGCTCCGCCCGCTGTTTAGAAGGGCCGCTACCAGACGCTGCCAATTCTTCACCCAGATACAAACCAACCGTAAAGATCTTATCGTGGTCTGGCCCCTCTTCCGACGTCACCTCATAATGAGGAGTAATACTCATTTTGGCCTGAGCCTTTTCTTGGAAGAGGCTCTTGGCATCCTGCCAATCTTGGCTAGCCACCAAGTCATCAGTCTGCGCCAATAAATGAGCAGTGATAAATTGGTCGGCGGCGACGTAGCCTTGATCTAAAAAGAGAGCGCCAAGTAAAGACTCAAAGGTATCGGCTAAAATCGCCGAGCGCGCCCGACCAGTATCTTTAGCCTCCCCTTTAGAGAGCAGGAGATAATCATTCAAATTAAGCTCGGTTGCCGCCCGAGAAAGACTGTCGGTATTAACCAAGGCCGAGCGATAGGCCGTTAGATCCCCCTCTGTGGCCTGAGGATAGTGTCTGTATAGGAAATTCGTCACCACGAGTTCCAAGACGGCGTCGCCCAAGAACTCTAGCCGCTCGTTATGAGCACTAGCTATTTGCGGGTTCTCATTAATAAAAGAGCGATGAGTAAAAGCTTGCTGCAATAGGCCAGGCTCTTTAAATTGCCAACCAAAACGAGCAGTTAGTTTCGAGAAATCAGGTAAGGCCATAATTAGGTTGCTCGGTGTCGGGACAATAATTTAACTGCCTTAGTGATAAAGGGCACGACGTCATCATACATCCGCAGGTCACCAACTTCAGCTAAGGTGAACCAACGAGCATCATCTAGGCCACCACTTGGTTTTAACTTAAGTTGTTTTTTGCTCTTGGCTTGGGCCAAGAAATAATTAACCTGCTTGCGGAGCTTCCCTTTCTCGGGGTCAGAGGAGATATACTCGTTCTGTCCCAAATCATCCGCCACCTTAACATCCAAGGACATCTCCTCCTTGACCTCCCTAGTTGTACCAGTCTGGAGATCTTCGCCCTCCTCTAAGTGCCCCTTAGAGAGAGTCCAATAACCAAAAATGTCGTGAACCAACGCCAAAGAAACTTCGGCTTCTTCCAAAATATAGACCACCGCCCCGCCCAATTTCTCAATGGGCATTTGGTCGTAAGGCACATCTTTAGGGCGCTTCTTCTTGGCTGGAACTTCATCTTTACCAGGCTCGCCCATCTCCTTATAAATAGCACCGAGTACACCGTTAACAAACTTGCCGCTATTTTCACCCCCAAAGGTCTTCGCCAGCTCAATCGCCTCATTGATCGCCACTCGTGCCGGCACTTCGCTCTTATCGGCAAATAAAAGCTCATAGAGCCCGAGTCGAAGAACATTGCGATCAACTACTGCAATCTGATCAATGGGCCACTCAGGAGCGGCTTTAGTGATTATTAAATCTAATTTCTCGTTCTGCTTGATTACCGCCTCAACCAAATTATATATAAAAGTAGAGTCCTCAATACCGGGAGCAAATTCTTCAATATTACGGCCGACGAACTTGCGCCAACGCGAGCTGTCATAGCCGTTGAAATCCCACTCGAAGAGGGATTGCAGGGATACGCTTCTGGATAAGTGCCGATTGGCCATCTATAAAATTAAATGATCAGTGATAACAAGACCTACCGCCCCGGAACAATTACTTCTTAGCCATTGCTTTGTCTTTAGTCTTCGCTTGCTTTTTAGCCAGACGCGAGAGGACATCTATAACCTCTCGCTCACGATAAGTGCCACAGCTCAAGCAGGCCCGATGACGCAAAGTAGCCACCCCACATTTGGGGCATTTAGTAAAAGAGGTGCCCTTCAGGGCATGATGAGAACGCCGATTGCCGGTATGTCCTCGAGTATGTCGCATTCTGACTACCATGGCCCAAGTATAGCAACTTAAACATCCAGTGTCTAGAGTAAATTAGGACCAGTGATCGAGCCGCAAAATGACCGCCGATGTAGTGGCGAGAGACCATATTTGGCCAATTGTCTATAGTGAATCTTGGTGCCATAGCCCTTATGTTGATCAAAGCCGTATCGTGGGTAGGCCAGAGCCTGTCGACACATATAACGATCCCGTCTAACCTTGGCGATAATAGAAGCTAGGGCAACGATTGGCCGGCTATCATCTCCGCGAATAATAGTCTCCTGATTGGCATAGGTACTTGGAGCATAAAGGGAACCGTCAAGCAAGATTCGACTCTCAATCGCAGATGGGGGCAAGCGCCAGAGACAACGCCCAACGCCCATGCGCAGAGCCCTAACAATCCCATAGCGATCTATTAATTGTGGGCCGACCAAGGCCGAGATGTGAAATATCCGGCCAGCCTTTTTCTCGCTCCGAAGCCAACGCCACCAAGCCTCTCGCTGCCTAGCCGTAAGCTTCTTCGAGTCCCGCAATGGTAGGCCTGGCCCAAATTTGGACACGAATTTGGACACGCAGAATTTGGACACGCAGTGTCCAAATGGGCTTCCTGGTTTTGGACACTGCGTGTCCAAATTTAAATCCGTGCTCAAGCGAATCGCCACTGCTCCCACCGCCACTGGCCCAGCAATCGGCCCCCGGCCAGCCTCGTCTATCCCCACTAGATACTTGATTTTCGGCATAAATTTATTCTAACAAAAATGCCCCGCGATCGATAAACGCGAGGCATAGGCGACAAACCAACCACAAAGCCCTAGAAGTCATCACGAGCAGAGGCACCATGATACTCATCGACAAGAGGCATCTTGACGGCACTGCCGCCGGTAGCCCTCATGTCTAGGCAGGCATGATCCTTCATCCCGAAATTACGCCGACCACCCACCCGACATTGCACGCAAAACCCAGTCTTCGATCTGGTATCACGCCCACAACCAATACAACACATCAATTCCCCACAAGGATTCGACTGGCCCTGACTCGACATTGGAAAGGCCTCCTAAGTGACCCCACTTACAGACTTATTTCCTTATAAGTCCCACTGCCTTAAATATACCAAGCCGCGTGAGTAATGTCAAAGTCACTCCACCCCGGACCTTTTGCTATAATCATCTCATGGCTTTCGTCCACCTCCACACCCACTCCCATTATTCACTCCTCGACGGCTTATCTAAAATACCCGCCCTCGTCAAGAAGGCTAAGAGTTCGGGGCAAACAGCCATTGCCTTAACCGACCACGGCAATCTCTACGGAGCAATCAGTTTTTACCAAGAATGCCAAAAAGCTGAGATCAAACCGATTATCGGCGTAGAAGCTTACATCGCCAACCGCACCCGTTTCGATAAAGAACCAAACCTCGACAATAAACGTTACCATCTCTCGCTCTTGGCCGAGAACATGACCGGTTATCGCAACCTAATTAAGTTGGTCACCGCTTCTTACCTCGAGGGCTATTATTACAAACCGCGTATGGACAAAAATCTCCTCCGCCAATTTAGCGAAGGGGTTATTTGCTTGTCTGGCTGTATGGGTTCTGAACTCTCACGCGCATTGTGGAACAAAGACGGCCCATTGGCCGAGCAAATAGTCCTAGAGCATCAAGAGATCTTCGGCGTCGGCAATTATTATCTCGAGCTCATGCATCACCCCAAGCTCGAGCGCCAAACGGAATTGCGGGAAGAAACCGTCAAGCTGGCTCGCAAACTGAATATCCCCCTAGTCGCTACTCAAGACTCCCATTACCTAGATCTCGACGACGCCGAGGCTCAGGCCATGCTCCGAGCAGTCCAAAGTGGTAATTTCGAAGACATTAAGCGCTTCAGTAATGAGGAGGAGGATTTCTCTCTCATTAGCGAGAAGAAAATGCGGGAGCACTTCGCCGACACCCCTGAAGCAGTAGACAATACTGCCTTGATCGCCGACCGTTGCAAGCTCAACATTACTTTAGGTAAATTTATTTTCCCTCGCTTCCCCATTCCCGCCGGTGAGACAGATGACTCGCAATTAGAAAAACTCTCCATGGCAGGGTTGAAGGAGCGAGGCCTAGGCGAAAGCGAGGCGGCCCTAGAGCGCCTCCGGCATGAGTTAGGAGTGATCAAGATGAAGGGATACGCTTCTTATTTCTTAGTAGTGGAAGATCTTATCCGCTATGCCCGCGATCATGGTATCTACTACAATATTCGTGGTTCAGTTGCTGGCTCAATGACCACCTATGCCCTGAACGTGACCAGTGTGGACCCCCTAGAATACCGCATCCCCTTCGAGCGCTTCTTAAATCCCGACCGCCCTTCAGCCCCCGATATTGATATGGACTTTGCCGATAGTCGTCGGGATGAGATTATCACCTATGCTCGAGAAAAATATGGCGAGGACAAAGTCGCTCAAATTGGAACTTTCGGCTCAATGATGGCCCGCGGCTCTGTGCGAGACGTTGCTCGAGCCTTGGGTTACCCTTACGATGTTGGTGATAAAATCTCCCGCCTAATCCCTATTGGCTCACAGGGTTTCCTCATGACCATAGACAAGGCGCTCGAGACCACGCCAGAACTTAAAGAAGAATACGACACGGACGCCGACACTAAACGGATTATCGATTTATCGAAAAAGATTGAGGGCAATTCTCGACATATCTCAGTCCACGCCGCCGGCGTGGTAATCTCCCCTGGCCCACTAACAGACTATGTCCCCCTCCAATATGACCCCAAGGGCGGCAAAATTATCACCCAATACGACATGTATTCCGTTGGTGAAGATGGCGTCGGTCTGACAAAATTTGACTTCCTCGGCCTCCGCAACCTCACCATCCTCGCCAGCGCTGTTGAGTTAATAAAACAAATCCACGACATCGAAATTGACCTGGAACGTATCCCTCTTGACGACAAAAAAACCTTCGAGATGCTAACTCGAGGAGAAACCATAGGCCTCTTCCAACTCAACGGTTCTGGCATGACCAAGTGGCTCAAGGAACTTAGGCCAACTGGCATCGACGATATCAACGCCATGGTTGCCCTCTATCGCCCTGGGCCGATCCAATTCATCCCCGACTATGTTGCTCGTAAACATAACCCTAGCTTGATCAAATTTCCCGATCCAGCGGTGGAAAAAATCTTGGCTCCGACTTATGGCGTTCTAGTTTACCAAGACGATCTCTTAATGATGGCCCATGACTTAGCTGGCTACACTTGGGGTGAAGTCGACAAATTTCGCAAAGCAGTTGGTAAAAAAATCCCCAAAGAGATGGCCGCCCAAAAAGAGAAATTTATCAAAGGCTGTATTAAGACAAGCGGTTGGGATAATAAAAAAGCGGCTGAGATTTGGGCTTGGATAGAACCCTTCGCCGCCTATGGCTTCAATAAAGCTCATTCTGTTTCCTACGGCCGGGAAATTAGCCTTCATATATGAGGTTTGGTAAGCTACTCGGCCGTAGGAAACAG
>JAYEGE010000002.1:0-51162 GCA_034658935.1 Patescibacteria group bacterium
TATATTGTGATTTCCACTACCATCCACACCCCCCCCCCCCGGGGGGGGGGGGGGCCGCGGCCCCCCCCCCCACCACAGCCACTCGCAGTGGAAGGAGTAAGTCATGTGGTTCTATGTGTTACTTGGACTAGGTTGCCTTGTCGCAATTGTGGCGACCGTCGTCGTAGTTATGGTCAAGTTCCGCTATGCACTCACGGTTCCGCCGTATTAAGCCCCGATATCCATCGGGGCTTTTCCATTGACCAACTACCCATAACCTGCTAGTCTGTGGCCAGTATTCGTTGGCAAGCTTGGTGCTTTTACTGAAAGGAGGTCTTTTATGTGAAGATCAGGGCCGTGGAGTATCTGTCTGTGGGCCGCCGTCATAATCGGGACCATATCCGGGATTCTGGGTTGTATCTTCAAGTCGCCCTTGGCAGACGGCAATGAAGATTATGATGGTGGCGGCCAGCGTAATGTTCATCATCGCCATCGTATTCCTGATACATGTGGCCGGGACAGACCCGAGTTTCCTGCTAAAATAACGGAAGCAGAAAGGAGGACCGCTCATGTGGGGCATGGCAATATCGAAACTACTAATGACGGCTGGTATGGGTGCCACCGCCATAGTGTTGGTTGTTATCTTTTTCGGGAGGCTCACTCGAGCAACCGACAAGATACTTGTGGTGTTCACAGTAATCGCCGTATTACTGATTATCGCCGGCATGGTAGCAACAATCTTCGAGAAAGAGCCGGACCAATCGGCAAATCAACCGATTGGCCCCATGATCAAGATGTCCGCTCAGGAGAAAGGCCAAAGCCCCCCAACTATTGGGGGGCTTTTTGTCCGAGCGGTTGGATGAGTTGGTGTCCAGGTTCTACTTGCTTAACTTAATCCCCAGCTCTTTCATTTGCTTAGGGTCGAGCTCAGACGGAGCGCCCATCATTAGGTCGCGACCCTCACCGGTCTTGGGGAAAGGAATAACCTCGCGGATATTAGGTTCACCAGCCAGGATCATCATGATCCTATCTATGCCAGGAGCAAAGCCGCCGTGGGGCGGAGCACCATACTTGAAGGCCTCTAGCATATGGCCAAAGCGCTCCTGCTGTTTCTCTTCGCTAATTTTAAGAATTTTGAAAACTTGTTTCTGGATTTCCGATTCGTGGATCCTAATGCTTCCCGAGCTCAGCTCGTAACCATTTAGGATAATGTCGTAAGAATTAGCCCGGATACTCAGTAAGTCCTCCCCCTTCATAAACTTCTCCTTATCTTCCTCTTTGATAGCGCAGAAGGGGTGGTGGGCCGTAGTCAGATTCTTTTCTCCATCTTCCTCAAACATTGGGAAATCGAGAACCCAAGCAAAGGCCAACTCATTGGGATCATTCTTGTCCTTACGCAAGTCTGGCTTGTCGCTATTGTATTTCTCCATCGACTCTTGGTAAGTAAGTCGCGGGAAGGGCGTCTGGCTGATCTTCTTCTCTGGGAAAAGCTTCGCCACTAATTCAATAAACATCGCCTCAGTGAATTGAAGAATATCTTCCTGAGTGACGAAGGACATCTCATAATCGAGCTGGGTAAATTCTGGCTGCCTATCCCCCCTCGTATCCTCATCGCGGAAACAACGAGCGATCTGAAAATACTTTTCAAAGCCCGCCACCATGGAGAGTTGTTTAAATTGCTGCGGGGCCTGAGGCAAGACGTAAAACTTGCCGTTTTCTATTCGAGAAGGGACCACGTATTCTCTAGAGCCCTCGGGCGTCCCCTTCATTAAGATAGGCGTCTCTATTTCCACAAAATCATTCTTGTGCATATACTCGCGGAAGAAGGTAATCACCTTGTCGCGCAGGCGCATATTGCGCTGGAGACGTTCACGACGCAAGTCAAGATAACGATATTTGAGGCGAATCTCCTCGTTTATTTCCTTACCATCACCGGAGATGTCAAAAGGTAACGTCAACGCCTCATTGATTACCTTCAACTCAAGAATTTCCACTTCCAGATTGCCATTAACAGCACCCTCCTTCACATTCTTGGCCGGTCGCTCGTTGACCTTGCCGTGTACTTCAATCACCCACTCAGGGCGGACTTGGTCGGCCACCTTGATCGCCTTTTCGTGGCTAGGTAGAGCCACCATTTGGACCTTGCCGGTAACATCACGCATATCGATGAAGATGAGCTTGCCTTGGTCACGCCGCACATCAACCCAACCCTGGAGCTTAACTTCTTTACCAATCTCATCTTGGAGATTTTTGATATGTGTTCTTTTCATGTTTTTGATATTAATTATCTCAGTTATACCACGATTTTAGACGTAAAAAAACCCTCCGATGGCCATCGGGGGGTTTAGGGTCCGAGCTTAATTTCCAGCGCGATCCCGGCATACCAACCATCAAGGTCGGCCCGGATATCGTGGGGGGGCGATATTGGTGAAGTTACGACATGCCCCCCAGGTTAACCACCAACGTCCACTTTTACCCAGAGGCACTTCGCCAACAAGGCCGACATTCAGTCCGCTCCCATAGAGCCTGTCATCGATCCTTAATTGAAAAGGCCCCCAACCACCTCTGATGTCATAGTCAGCCCAGAAGATCTCGCCTCCTACTTGCAGGCCCAATAGACGAGTGCCGAAGAGATACCAATCCAACCCCCAACCAACGCCAGCGAAATAGCCTTCTGCCCTCGCCCTAAGGACGGAACGTTGGGCATGGAGACCTCCTTGGCAGACTTGGGCCTGGACATAGACATCGAGCCACTCACTCAAGTGCTTTTTGATCCGCACTATGATGGTTGGTAAAACGATATCAATATCCAAGACGCTGAAGTTTGCTTTGGCCTCCCTAGCACCTACTCCCACAGAAATCCGATCCGGCTCAAAATTCTTCAATGCTCCCCCACAACCATTAGTGGAGGTGAAGAGCGCCAGGGCCACGAGCCCTGCCATAATTCTCATGATCATCAAACGCCTCCTTTTTCTACTTTCTTTTTAACACATTTCCTCGTTCTTGTCTACCAAAGATGTTAGACATTCAATGTCTAACATCTTTTAGATTAGTCGAGACCGACGGCGAGGCGGACTTGCTTCATTTTGAGCATTGCCCTCTCACGAGCTTGGTCGGCGCCATTTTTGAGGATTTGCTCCACCTGATCAATATCTGAAGCAATCTCTTCACGCCGCTCGCGGAGCACGGCAATGAAAGCGATCATGTCCTCAAGCAGAGCTTCTTTCAAGTCCTTATACTTGCCAGCCTTTTCTTCATAAAGTGGATCTAACTCGTCTGCTGGCTTAAGGAGCTTGTGGATAGCGTAAACGTTCTCAGGCCGGCCAGAATCCGAGTCGGTGACAATCCCCATCACCGCCTTCTTTATTTCTTCGTCGCTAGCAAAGAGTGGAATAGTGTTACCGTAGCTCTTACTCATCTTCTGACCATCGATGCCAGGGACCACCGCCACCTCTTCTAAGATAAGAGCCTCGGGTAAGTTAAACAGCTTGCCGTAACAATGATTGAATTTCTCAGCAATATCACGGGCAATCTCAACATGCTGTTGTTGATCCTTCCCCACCGGCACCACGTGGGTGTTATACATCAAGATATCGGTTGCCATCAGCACGGGGTAAGCGAAGAGAGTCATCGTCGCTTCCTTACCTTTGGCGACAGCGTCCTTATAAGCGTGAGCCCTTTGGAGATAAGGAACAGTGACGAGGGAGTTAAAAATCCAGGCCAGCTCGGCGTGTTCAGGTACGTCCGCCTGGCGGAAGAGAGTTATCCTCTGTGGATCAAGGCCGATGGCCAGGTGATCAATGGCCGCATCTAGGGTGTTCTGCCGTAACTCACCAGGAGTCTGCCCAGAACCGAGATCATGATAATTAGCAATCATAACGCTGGTCTGATATTGATTCTGCAGATCCGCGAATTGCTTCATGGCACCGAAATAATTGCCGATATGTGGTCGGCCTGTGGGCTTCACGCCCGATAGAAGATTCTTTTTTCCTTTAGACATAATATTAGTGTATTAGTCCCCATATTCTACCCTCTTTAACAAAAGGAGTGTACTTGACATAGGCAGATTGGGCTGTTAATCTTCCGATATGCCTAATCACGGCTATAAGTTAATGAATATTTGCCTTTTGGCTACCGATTCCCAGGTGGCCGACTTTGCTATTCTATTTAGCCGTGATTTCTCTAAACAAACCCGTGCATAATTCATAACTCCCCTCCCCCTCGCACTTAGAGCAATCCCGGCTGAATAGAAGCCGGGATTTTTATTTAGCGCTAGTACATTATTAGTTAGTTAGAAAGGAAAAGTATGACTGAAACATCGAATGTGGTTACCATGAGGAAGGACGCCAGCGTGAACAACATTTCGTTGAGGGACGCTACCACGACCACATCAACTTAGCGATCTTCAAGGCTGATTTCGAGCCAGTCTGGCAGGCTTACTGCTCAGCCAAGTGAACCTAAACACCAACCTACCCGGGGGTTGGTGTTTTTTCCGAATTTGGACACGCCGTGTCCAAATTCGGATAGTTATCCCCAAGGGCACCCCCTAGATTTTTTCGCCATTTCAATTATGATGAATATTCCTGACGAAAATAATGATTGGCATTGTCGGAAACTTTCTTAAAATTATCTTAGTCTGCGCTTATGCGCTGATACTTTTGCCAAACGTAGCACTTGCCTCCTGGCTCTGGCCTAAACGTAAAAATATTGAATGTCGCTATAAGCGCTTCGCTTTTTCCACAATTCTCATGCCCGTAGTGGCCATCGCTGCCACCTCTGCTAAATTTGAAGAGCTGTTCAACGGGATGACCAAGTTTTAGCCTAACATCTTCTCTAAAATCGAGCGGTAGATCTCCTCAACTCGCTCGCCCTGCTCGGGGCCCAAGCTAGCGTAATTGGCGAGACCAGGCGAAGCATTCAGTTCTAAAATACTGTAATCCCCTGGCGCCCCATCCAAGCCGCCTGGGCTTATGATATCAATGCCAACGAAGCGCAGATTTATGTCGCGAGCGATCTTGGCAGCCAACTCTCGCCAAGCTGGATAGAGCTCTCTGGTTAGATCCTTAGCCTCTCCGCCAGTCGAGAGATTAGCATTGGGCAAGAGCTTCACTTGTTCTCCTTGCACTGGTTTAGATTGCCAAGAGAGTTCTAATTGCTTGAGTTGATTATCTAAACGGAAGTCGTCACTCTCGATGGCCAACTCTCGTTCAGCGGCAACCAGTTCTGTTTGCCGCCTTTGCCAAAGCTCGCCCAAGGTCGAACGACCATCGCCAATAAGACTGAGCGGGCGACGCTCATAGGCGGCCACCACCTCTCCATCTAAAACAGTTAGGCGGTAATCGCGGCCCCGGAGTACCTTCTGGACAATAAAGACCCTCTCTCTGTCTTGGAGAGCCTCCACAGCCTGCTTAAACTCTTCCTCGTCGTGCACCTTGGCCACACCAATCCCCTGCTTCTGACTATTGGGTTTAACAATTAGAGGCCAACCCAAGCTCTGGGCATAAGTTAAAGCCTTGCGCCAATCGCGCTCACTACCAATCCGTTGACACCACCAATCGGTGAAGAAAGCCTGCCCGTCAGGTGCTGGGTAGCCGAAGCGCTTTAGGAAACGGGAGGTATAATCTTTGTCTTTGGCTAGCTCAGTGGCACCACTAGTATTTAAGTCGAAGGCAGAGCCGCGAAAGAAGCGACGTTGACCATCTGGTAATTCTAAATAACCAACGTAGCCATAACGCGGCTCTAGATAAAACTTAACGCCCCGCTCCTTAGCGAGACGACGCAAAATTGAACCGATAGAACTAGGCTTCATAAGGCCCACTTATACCACAAAAGGGCCGACTAAGCCAGTGGCAAACTGGTTTACTTATATATCACCAACCTACATCTCCATTTTTTATGTCGCACGCGAATAAAAAACCCCGCCGAAACGGGGAAACCACAAGAAAGTTGGAGCAACATTAACGCACGCGAAAGCTGATCATTTTGTTGAGCAGGCCTCTAACTATGCGGCGGAGGAGAGGCCAACGGATAATCAACTTAGACAGTGGAGGAGAAGCTCGATAGTAGACCCCCACAAACGCTCGGCCCCAGAAACTAGGAAGCAGTCTCTGGTCTCGAAACTGACGTAGCCATTTAACTTCCGGGGCCAGTTCTGAGCCGTAGGCGGCAGTGGCAATAAAACAACCGCCCCCCCCTCCGCCCCCACCAGAGATCTCACCTGACTTTCGAGCGTCATCCCTGGCTTTATGCCAATTTCTTGACGCCTGACTGGTCGACACTCCCGTGTCTTTGGCCGCATCTTTCAATGTATACTTGCCCACTTCATCAACCCGCCTTTCTTTATCTGCCGACCTCTTTGTTCGGATTAGACGATCCAACCCTTCTAAATTGACTATGTATTACGAAGTTAGTTTGTCAATATTTTGTATCATTTTTTTGGGTATGAAGTAGAAAGTGGGACTCTTGCTTGGATGCTTCACATTGTCCTTGATATTTCGAGTAACAGGATTACTAATGATTATGTAATCTTCTGTTTCTTTAGCCACGTACCCCACAGTTTCCATTTCATGTAGCGCCTCATCCAGATAGCGATGTTTGTATATAACCGCATCCCTCCAGACTATATTTACTCTCTGTCCTTCTTTATTGGTCATTTAGATACCCAACTTTTTTAAACTCGATAATTGATTTTCGGGGAATAAGAAAACCATTAACCGGAGAGACAGTATTGGTTTTCTCATCATAATCGACATTGGTGGCGATATTAACAAATTCGGCACTTTCAGAAATGATAAAGCCGCTGGTTATACTCGGCAAAGGAATTTCTTTAGGCAGCTGTTCGTCAAATGTGTACGAGGCATCATGCCACAAAATCGTACAAATTGGATTTCGCTTCTCCTTCTCCTGCAACATATGATTTACATTCTAGCAAATTGCAGACCAATCACAACTCAGCGATGAAGGTGGAACCCTTGCCGAGACCCTCAGATTCGGCCCAGAGACGGCCATTATGGGCCTCTACGATCTGCTTAGCAATAAAGAGGCCTAAGCCTGTGCCGCCGGCGTTAACGTCGCCAGCATGCTCGCCGCGGCCGAATTTCTGGAAGAGGCGCTTGATCGCTTCTGGCGCTAGACCGACTCCCTTATCCTTAATCGCCAGGCGGAAATGACTCTTAGTCTCATTGGCTCCAGCTGGATTAGTGGTCACTCGGGACAGATTAACTTCAATCGGCCCCTCTTCACTATACTTGATGGCGTTATCGACGAGATTATGAATTACCTGGGTGAGCTTGCCCTCATCGCCATTCATCTTATAATCCCCTTCCCCGATATTTAAATTGATTTCTTGCCTATCGCGCCAAGCCGTCATTTGAAGTTCTTTAACCACGCGCTCGGTCATTTGCCGGAAATCGAAATCGGCCATATTGTATTTCATTGAGCCGAGCTCGATGCGGGTAACATTTAAGAAGTCCTCGATTACACTGACTAACTTCTGGCTGGATTCAAAGACCACCGAGACCGCTCCCTTGACCTTCTCCTCCATATTGCCAAAGGAGCCCTCCAAGAGCATCGAGGAATAGCCCTTGATCGCCGTTAGCGGCGAGCGGAGTTGGTGGGAAGCAATGGAGACGAACTCCGTCTTCTGCTTATCGATCTCATGTAATTTCTCATTAAGCACAAACAATTTATCATTCGACGCCGTCAAATCCTTCGCCAATTCCTCAATCCGCTCGCGTTGCTTGACTTCACGCAGCACTGACCTGATCAATAGGATGCCAGCAATCAAGACGAGTAAGAAGACACTGCTCCTGAAAACGACCTGCCCTAAGGCATCGGAAAAAATGATCTCCAAGAAGGTGACGACCGCCAACACAAACACCAACACCGCCGTCGCCATCACTTTTATATTAAAGAGTTTGTGTTTAAGGATAGAATAAGCAGTCAGCACAACAAAAGGAATTGTAAACAGGGGCGCGAATGGCACAAAGGTAACTACCCCAAAAATTGTAGGCAGCACTAAGTTACCTACAATGATAAGGCCGTGTGTGATAATGGTTCCAAGTAAAATCAGCCGCGATTGTTTCCTGAGAACATTTCGAAAACGCCGTGTCTTTTTTATCAAAATAACAAGACCGGCAACGATGAGAAAAATACTCAAGGCACCGAAAAGAGCTGACGCTGGGCCGAATATTGGCAAAGACACTTGGTTGCCACTGATACTAGTTAATCCGCCAACCACCCAAGGAGACAAATTTAGAATGGAACATAAAATCACCAAAGGTAAAAGTAGACCTTTGTACCATTTACCAAGAATAGTTTTCTCCAGTGGGAAAATGTAAAAAAAATGAAAAAGTAAAAAAGCATGCCATATGGCAAGGAAAATGGTCGCCCGAATAATCCAGAGCCGCACCTCTAAATTCTGAGAAAATAAAGAGTAGTCTTGGTAACTCAAATAATTGACAATACTGTATAGCGCAGAACTTACAGAAAACAAAAGAAAAGCGGTGTTGGTTGCGCTTTTTCTGTTATTTAGATAAACAGCAAAACCCAAAACCACAATACCTGCAACAGTAATGCCAACCGTTAATAAATCAAGATTCTGTAGAATCCCCATTAGTCATACTTTAACAAATAATAAGCGGTACTAGTAAGGGCCAGTGATTTTACGGGGGATATTTTCTCAACCTCCGGACCTCTAGTTTGTCTGATTATATAAAACTATCTTACCATAATGTTTCAGGATTAAGGTAATCTTAACCGTTCCCTAGGTTCAACAAGTAATTCCATACACTTTGATATAGTCAAAGTGTATAGAATTCAAACATTTTACGATTGAGGAGCGCGAAAAGATACAAGAATTACTCTGGCAAAAAGTCTCGGTCAGGAAGATTGCCAAAGTACTTGACCGATCGCCATCCTCAATCTCACGAGAGACCAACAAGAACATTCCCCTTGAACGGTCATACAAACCACGAGTAGCTCAGGAACGAGTAATTAAGAAACGATCTTGTCGTGGTCACCAGCTCTGTCTAAAGAGTGGCTTCATTCGTCGGTACGTTGTCGCTAGCCTCAAATCGGGTCTATCGCCAGAACAAATAGCTGGTCGACTCTCTATCGACCACCCCGAAGAGTCAATCTCTCATGAAGCTATCTCAATACATCTACTCTGTAGTACACCGAGAGGGGCATGGACACCTGAAGCCGTACTACCACGATCTCCGTCCATATCTGAAACGTCGATATAAGCGTCGGGTCAAAAAGGGTCTACGTAAATCACGGCGTATATTTAAACCAAGGGGGCCTTCTCTTGAGAACAGACCGATAGTGGTTGGAGAGCGAAAACGTGTTGGCGATTGGGAAACTAATACGGTGGAAAGTGTGGGCCACAAACGTGGTCTCAACACCTTAGTAGATCGTAAGAGTGGTCTGGTGATAATCTCTAGACTTAAAGACAGAACATCGCAAGCGACCACTGAGGCTATTGCCAAGAGATTGAGAAATTAACTCAAACAAAATGCTGTTATGCCCATCCCTACGCCTCTTGGGAACGTGGCACCAACGAGAATACCAACGGTCTCATTAGGTGGTACCTACCCAAAGGCACAGACTTTGATACTATTAGTGACGAGCAACTAAAAACCATCGAATACGCTCTAAATACTCGCCTCAGGAAACGTCATCATTGGGGAACTCCCTTAGAAGTATTTAACGAAGAAGTGAGTCATTACCAGCCAAGTGTTGCATTAAGAGGTTGGATGTACCTTCTAAAACAAGACTTAAACTTTATGGAATTGTTGTCGGTATTAAATAATTTGCGAACCGTGAGGCCCGACGACAATCACCCTCATAGATATTGCTTTATCTTGCTCTTGTTGTTAGACTACAACAACAGATTTTATTAATTTTTGAGCTGGTAATTCCCATGTTTAATACTCGCAACGATACAATAGTCAGAAGCCTAATGGATTACGGCCTCAGCGAAAAAGAGACGCTGGTCTACCTGGCTACTTTAAAATTAGAAGTCGCCACAGCCCAAGAGATCGCCAAGATAGCGGACGTAAACCGAAGTTCAACTTATGTAGTCCTGGAGACCCTCACAAAGAAGGGGTTAGTTGGTATATCTGACGACAATAGCGTAAGACGCTATGTGGCCACTTCCCCTGAAGTCCTAGCACAAAACGCCAAAAACCTAGCATCTAAACAGGAAAATATCAAAGAAAAAATCGTCGATATCTTACCGGAATTGAAAGCCCTTCACAAAGACACGAGAAACAGACCGAGAGTTAAAATTTTTGAAGGCGCAAATGGCATAATGGAAGCCCTAGAGGATACTTTGGGATGTCGGGAAAGGAAAATTAGAATATATTCAGCAATAGAAAACGTCGCCAAACTATTGCCGCGAAATTATTTTGTCGCTTACGTTACCAATAGACTTAAACGCAAAATTAGCATGAGCGGCATACATCCGGATAACGAGACCTCCAGGATGTTAACCAAAACAGAAGCAATAAGAATAGACAAGCCTCTGTTAATACAAGACAAAAGGTACAAATTCCCAGCAGATCTGGCAATCTATGATGATAAAATAGGATATATGTCAGGAGAAGGAGGTGGTCTTGCTATTATTATAGAGAGTCCGGCAATGGCTGAAACCATGAAGAATGTCTTTGATTTAGCCTGGGAACGAGCCGAGGACTTGGTCACTCGTCAGTCTGGGGCTATGAGGCGTAGCGACAATCGGACAACCAAGTCGAAATAAGGCCTGGGGTTTTAAGTTTGTTTGAAGAATTTTCTGTAAGTCTTGATAGTGGCTCCCTATCTGGATCGGGGAGGCCCACATAGCCGTTGAAAATCCGGCCTTAGCTGCCAGCAGGGCAATCCTTTCGTAAGTCTGGCCTACCCGTATCCAGTTCCTCGGCTGGTCATTTTTTGAAGCAATAACCACTAAAGCTGGTGTTTGTTCAGCCAATAAGCGCCGATCTTTTCTGGCGCTCGCCTTATTCACATTAACGTATTTCATTAATCGTGGGACCAGGATAGACACCAGAGTGGGCATACCAAAGCCAAAACCAGGCATCCCAATGCAAGAACCCGTTTTATTTGGCACAACATACCTAGAAAGCTCCTGCCTAAATCCCTTATCGCCCGTTGCCTCTATGGAGGCGGCGACGGCAACGTTGGCAATATCTCGCCTGACTCCCCCATCCTGCACAATAAAAATCTTTATCCCATCGGTGTCTAATCGCGTCAGTGCTTCAATTAATCCAAGTGGTAGTCCTCCAAGTTTATAAGGATTACGGTTTGAGACTCTCCGGGAAATAAAATTAGCCAAATGATCGCGAGGGCCTAGTTTACCATGCTTTGCTTCCAGTTTTTTGACGGCCAACCTAACGACTGACTGCCCCCAGTCAGTTCTATCGGGGTAAATCACCACAATCTCATGGTTGTAATAGTCTGCCGCAATCAAAATATTTTCTACGGCGCAACCCAAACTCATATAAGCTTGACGATTATTACTATCACTGTGGGGCAAAAGCCGAGAGAGTTCCAGGGCAACACTAATGACTCCATTATCAATTTTGAATTTCCAGGGTTGACTATTATGACTCGACGGCGCCAAGACCGCAAAATTTAAGAGAAAACACAGTTTGTCCTTGGGCGTTGTCGGCTTATGAAAATCGTCCAAAACCAGCTCCCAAGCTTTATAATTATTACCCATAAAGAGAATATTACCAAAAGCCATCATGAAAACAATGTCCCAGGAGTTGGAGATCCGTGGTAACAGTTCATAACCGCCTTAGCGCCACCCAACATTGGAGAGGGAAATGGTTATTGAAAACTACAACCCAAAGATCTTTTTGAAAGACTCTACCACCTGCCCCCTTTTGGCAGCAGATTCTGGGGTATCCCAATCAGGAGTAAGTTCCTTATCCAGAAGGATGAGGGCACGATTAGACTCCAATTCTTGACCATTGAGAATCTTTCGGACACAATAGGCCACTGCGGCCCCATTGATCATTGCCGCACCCCCTAATTGGGGCCAGGAGACGATCGTCTTGCCCATTTCGAGAAGTGATTGTTGCATCCGCTCAGTAACATTTTCTGGTCCGACATGCTTAGTAATCATCTTGCCGATACCAAACTTGTCTAATTTGCTAAGCATCTCGTAGTCCACCTCCCCCATTCGCCCATGGAAAAATGGTGTGTCTGGATCTAAATCGTAGCGTTCGATATCGACAACCGAATTATCTCCATTGTCAGCGGCCATCACCACCGCAATTTTATGTTTTTTCGCGTGCTCTCTAATTAAATATTTAACAGCGAGATTATCGAGTTCGTCTATAACAATATCCAGCCCCTCAAAAAACTTCCCAATATTGTCAGGCTGAAGACCGTCAGAGAATAACTCAACCTCGGCGTAGGGATTAATCTCGTAGATTCTCCTCGCGGCCATCTCCACCTTAAGCGCACCGAGATTATCAACCCCCATCAATATGCGATTGGTGTTGGAGAGTGCCAACCTGTCCATGTCAGCCAACTTAATATGTTTAGCGCCCCCCTGGAGCGCTAAGGCAAAGGCCACACTAGAGCCGATACTCATTCCCCCTATTCCCACCGTAGAGTTGTAAAACTTATCTTGCTCTTCAGCGGTGATTAGATTCTTATTGCGGGCCGTCCTGACAAGCCAAAAATCATCCTCCAACAAGATATGTACGAGAGTCGAGCTCCACGGATAGTACACCCAGTGGCCTTGCCGCCAGAGCGGCATAGATTCGCCCAGCCCCCGAAGATAGTCCTGGAAATCGGTTTCGAAGTTGGGTGCATACACCTTTGACGGATTGTTTACACCAAATAGCTCACGTTGTTGCTCTTCGTAGTCGTCCACGACTACTTGGACCCCATTTTGATCAATAAGCCCTTGGAGATCCTCTTCGCCAGACCTCTTCGACAAATCAAAAATCGTGGGCTCTGAGCTTAAATCTTGATTCGCGTTTTCTTTTAAAAATTTCTCTGTTTTCATTGTTAATTAGAAATATATTTAGGTTTCAAACCGGGTTTAAAATACTTTTCATGTTGGTAGGACCAAAGTTTAACCCGCGGAGATAAATTTTTGTCAGGATGATGCTTAACGGTATCAGAATACTCACTATTGGCTTTCAATAGAGTTTGGCAGACTGCCTTCTTTATCTCAGCCCTAATTTTCGATGTTCCCTTGGTGTCTTTTCGCATTTCAATATTAACAACTAGACATTGTTCATGATTGGGCAAAGGTTTTTTGATGATAGTAAACTTACCCGTGATTCTACTTAAAAGATTCTTCCTCGCCAAGGCCATGTGTACGTGACCCGGGTAAATGTTTGCGGCATAGAAAATGACTGTCTGGTCACTCCGGCCGTAGAAAGCAATGAGCGGTAACCGCCACGGATTAGTTGCCCCACCGACCCTCAAGTCCTTTTTCCAGTCTAAGCCCCCTCCCTCCAATGTTGATGCAAACTCATCGTAATCAAAGATACGTCCAGCATCTTGTAAATCAAATCTAATCAAGGGAACCCCACCATTAGCGGTAAAGATTAGATTACCTCTCTCGCTCTCCTCTATATACCTAAGGGCGGGATTATATTGAAACAATTGTGGTGATTGAGGTTGCCCGAAGACCGCTCGACTTTTGCGGCTATTTTTTTCGAAAAATTTTCGCGCCACAATAGTTAGGGGCGTCTCACATCCCATTAACAAGAGCTCGGATGATCCATAAGTGTTTATGGCCGCATTGAGATCAGACTCAGATCCCACCCGCTTCTTAATATAGGAGCGCCACAGCTCACTAAAGCCCTCACTACAATAGAGCATTTTGATATCTAGAGATTTCCATCTTACCCCCTTGTTTGCCCCAGTCTCCACTACATCTTTTATGAAGAACGGGTGTCCGATTAGGAGGGTCTGCTCATAGTCCTTGGAGAGCTCTTTTACTGTCCGCAATATTTCATCTTTGTTGTTACCAGCACTTACCACCGTCGACCCGTATTTCCTCATTGAAAACAACCAAGTCGGCAATAAGGTCGCCACTCCCGAGACATAGAAGCCCATTGGGAAACCGATAATGATGAGAGTTTTACGTTTGTGGATTGCAAAAAGATGTTTATAGATCAACTCATGGGTAATCAATGCTTCCAGATCCTGCTCCGACTGCCTAGGCCAAAAAATTGGTTCGCCGCTCGTCCCAGAACTCAACGCAATAAGATTATTGCTGGCCAAATTACCATCCCAACATCTGTCTTTCAGAGGATACTTTTTAACGTAATCACTTTTATCGGTAATCGGCACTCTATCTTTGAAGTCACTAATAGTTCTAATCTCACGAGGAATCAGTTGATGCTTGTTGAGAAAATCTTTATAAGCCGGAACCCGATCAGCGGCAAGATGAAAAAGTTTCAGAGCGCGAGCCTCTCCACGACGCTGCCAGAAACTACTATTTTTTGTTTCTAATAGCTTTTCGAATGAGGAGACCCCCCCTATTTTAAGCTCTGTTAATTGTCGGAGCATACTTTCAGGCGTGACAAAACCTTGGCCAGATCATTAGCCAGGGCCCTATCATCGGTTATTGCGGGGAACATTTCTCTAATACTGCGGTAAAATTCAGCTATTGGGCCAGACAGCTCACCACCGGTTTTGAGTAAATCAGTACATTGAGCCAGAGTGACAACCTCAATAGCCTGAATTATGAAAGAATTGTCGACTACCTTAGAGCACAGAAGCGCCGCATCAGTCCCCATGCTCACCACATCCTGATTGTCAGCATTAGTAGGAATTGAGTGAACATATTGTGGGTATGCCAAGGTCTGACTTTGGGCGGCAGTTGAAGTCGCCACAAACTGGAGCCCCTGCAGGCCTAATGTTAGCCCTGGTTTCTGTAAATTTAAAAAGGGGGGGAAGGTGGCGTTGACCTTATCGTTTAGGAAGAAATTGATTCGCCTCTCGGCCAAAAGGCCGAGTTTTACAATAGTCATCTTGAGTTGATCAACGGCGTAAGCGATGTAGTCACCATGGAAATTACCACCATGGAGAAAACTCTCTTTCTCCCAATCAACAATCGGATTGTCAGTAACGGAATTAATCTCGATTGCCACCATCTCTTTGGCTTTCTCCACTGCATCATAGACAGGGCCGAGTATCTGGGCCAAGCAGCGAAACGAGTAGACCTCTTGGACTGTCTCAGAAATTTTATAGACCTCTTCCGCCTGCGTACCATTTTTCTTTAGGTCCTTCCTGTCTTTCAAAAGCTTGGAGTCCGCCAACAACTTCCTTAAGCGGCCAGATACGCATAATTGACCGGCATGCGGCCTCAGAGCATGGAGGCCCTCTGCGATACTGTCATCAAAGGCGTTCACTAACTCTAGAGCCCAAGCGCCGGCCTTAATCTCGTTATCGAGAAGCCCAGCGGCCCTAGAGACAAGCACCGCGGCTATTCCACCCATCACCGAAGTTCCGTTAATCAATGACAGCCCTTCTTTGGCTTTGAGTTCATAGGCCTCGAGTTTTAGTTCTCCAGCGACCTTAGACATCGGTTGCCTTTTGCCTTGATAAAAAACCTCTCCTTCTCCTATTAAAGCCAGAGCAACGTGGGCAAGCTGAACCAAGTCACCACTAGTCCCCACTGCCCCATGCTCGAGAACAACTGGAATAATTCTTTTGTTAATGTAGGCCGCAAGTCTCTCAACTAATTCAACTGACACACCGGAGTATCCCTTGACCAGAGTGTTAAGCCGCACAAGCATCGCCGCTAAGACATAGTCTTGGTCAATTGGCTCCCCCATGCCAGTGGCATGGCTTCTAATTAGATTGACTTGAAGATTGGCCGCCTCATCATCGTTAACAAGATATGAGGCCATTGGACCAAAACCCGTGTTAACACCGTAAACAATGTGGTCTTCACGATGTTTCTCAAGGAAAGCACGGGACTGCCGCACTTTATCTAAGGCCTCAGGAGAAATCTCCACCGAGCCCTGTGGGCCAGCAATGAACTGTTGAATATCGCCAATGGTCAGATCTCCCCCAGTCAGAGTCAGTTTATTTCCTTTCATGCACCCATTCTAGCAAAAACGGTCTAACTATTCTAGAGATTGCCTTGAGGTCAATTCGCCATGACCCAAGAAAACGTGTGCTTTTACTGCTTAAATCTTACCGCTACCACGCCAGTATTCTCTAAGCGCGGAGGAGTCATTGCGACGGCAAAAATCTCCGGAGTTACCTTACGATTTGGGACAGGAGGCAGACCTGGCTCGTGAAAAGTGACCTCAGTTTTAGAAACTTCAGTCACTACCACCAAATGACTCCAATAGCCCTCTTCTTTTCTTAGGGCATGAGGGTTTACTGCAACCATCAAGATATATCCCTTTTTGTTGTATTCGATCACGTCTTCTATGGTACAAACTTTATAGATCAGTTTTACGTCCTTATTTTTGAGTAATACTTTTGCCAACCTTTGCTCATGCGCCAAATCAGTCAACTGCTTTTGCCCCTCAAGCGTCTCGGGACTCCAGATTTCAGCACAATATTTCTCACCCTCTCCCGCAAAACGAGAGTAATTAAAATTTTCCAGATTGACAACCTCTAGGCCCTGTTTCTCTAAAAGATCTAAGACCAAGCTCATGCTGGTTCCGTAACCCTTAAGGTGGCCAGTGATCATATTAAGTTCAGCATAGGTGAAAATCTTTTTTGGGAAAAAATATTTCAAGGCCATGCACAGACATGCTTGCACGCAGTGTCTATCATCTATAGTGTTGGGAAAAAATGGTATTTTATTCATGTTTTGTATTATAAATATAAAGACGGGAGGCCGCGATCGGCCTCCCTATGACAGAAGTTAGCTACCTGGGCCACTACCCCTGCCACTACCGGAACTTCCACCGCCCCCGCCGAAGCAATGCACAAAACTCATAGCGCTCTCCTTTCTAGCCTCTTTCTTATCTCCGCATAAGAACATATTTATGGTTAAGCCAACCTCAACCATCTAGACTTAAGATTAGAGCATGACGTATTGTTGTCGATAGATGACAATAGAGAAAAACGGATGACTAAAATGTCAAATCATATCGTATCGACAAAACACCAGATGGCAGACACCAAAAGACTTTTAGCTTTACTTGTCAATAACTTGTAACAACTTTTTTCTTGTAGCACACGAACTACCTATCCCCGTCACTGAGAGCCAACATCTCATAAGCAAAGCTTCGATGTGGCGGATAAAATTATTTCTTCTCCCCCACTTCCTTCTTTAATTTGGTAATGAATTCGTCAACGCTTAGATTTTCTTTATCATCGCCATCGCGGGATTCGATGGTTAGTTTTTTGTCGGCGACCTCCTTATCTCCCAAGACCACAGCGTAAGGCGCCTTCTCTAATTTCCAATTACGGATCTTCTTGCCCAGACTCTCGTCTGAATCGTCCAACTCGGCCCGCAAACCTTCGTCCTGCAGACTCGCCACTACTTCCTTAGCGAAGTCCATATGGGCCTCGCCGATAGGCAGAACCTTAACTTGGACTGGAGCCAGCCAAGTGGGCAACGAGCCGGCCGTGTGCTCAATAAGGATAGAGAGGAAACGCTCGATGGAACCCATAATAGCGGCGTGGATCATCACAATCCGCTCCTTCTCCCCTTTCTCATTAACACAGGTCAGGTCAAAGCGCTCGGGCATATTCATGTCTAGCTGGATAGTCGCTACTTGCCACTCCCGACCCAAGGAATCCTTGGCCATGAAGTCCAGCTTGGGGCCGTAGAAAGCGGCCTCGCCAGGAGCGTCGACATAATCGACCCCCTTCTCCTTAGCGATCGCTTCCAAAACAGACTCGGCCTCCTCCCAACTCTTCTCTTCGCCCAGATAATTCTCCATCTTCTCTGGATCATGGCGTGAGAGCCAAACCTCAATCTCAAAACCAAAAGCACCGTAGAACTCATGGACAATATCCCAGATTTTTAGAAACTCTTCCTTAACTTGTGAGGTCCGACAGAAGACGTGGGCATCGTCTTGAGTAAGACTGCGAGTGCGAGAGATACCAGCCAACTCCCCCGATTGCTCATCACGATAACACTTAGTAGTGCTAGCATAACGCTGAGGCAATTCTCTATAACTCCACAGCTTGCGAGCGTAGATTTGAGTGTGGTGCGGGCAATTCATTGGCTTCATCACAAACTCATGCCCCTCGCGCGTTTTGATTTGGAAGAGCTCGTCCTTAAATTTGTCCCAATGGCCACTAGTGATATAGAGATCCTTCTTGGTAATGTGAGGGATATCAACCAACACATAACCCTGCTCAGTCCGGAGTTCCCAAACAAAAGTGTCGAGTAAATTGCGGACTAAAGTCCCCTTCGGCGTCCAGAGCGGCAGGCCGCTCCCCACCAAATCAGAGAAGGTGAAGAGGTCTAGGGCTGGGCCCAGCTTCTTATGATCACGCTTAATAGCTTCCTCACGTTGTTTGCGATAATCGCCTAGCTCATCTTTAGTATCAAAGGCCAATCCGTAAATTCGAGTTAGCATTTGGTTTTCCTCACTCCCCCGCCAATAAGCGCCGGACAGACGGTCGAGCTTGAAGGAGTCTGGCTTGATGTCCTTGGCGGGGTTTTCGTTATGTCCGCCGCGGCAAAGATCGGAAAAACCGGCGCAGGCGTAGAAAGTGACTTGTTCGCCTTTACCGGCAATCTCATCAATTAGTTCTAGCTTGTATGGATTGTCCTCGTATTCCTTCTTAGCTTCGTCAGGACTCATCTCACTATAATCAAAACTCCCCCAGGTGGGCAGGAGCTCCTGCATCTTCGCCTCAATCTTCTCTAAATCCTCTTCGCCAATTGGTTTAGTAAATTCAAAATCGTAATAGAAGCCGTCATCGACAGTCGGCCCAATAGCGTGCTTGGTGTCTGGCCAGAGTTCCAGCACAGCCGCCGCTAGTAAATGGGCCAAAGTATGCCGTTTATGGTCTAATCCCTCCTTGTTATCCTTGTTCATATTGAGCCTAATATAGCATAAAGCGGCTGTGTCGTCTGCTACAATAACAGTATGGCGAGAGATCAGGGATTTCACGATTACATAGTTTACGACCTATTGAGCGAGCTGCCGGACCTACGGTCGCGAGGGATGTTCGACGGCCATGGTTTGTATCAAAAGGATACCTTTTTTGGCTTCGTCAATGAAGGAGTACTTTATTTGAAAACTGGGGAAGCTGATCGCAGTGAATATAAGGAATACGGCTCTGCCCCCTTCTCCTACCCTCGAGCAGGCAAAACTGCCACCCTCCACACTTATTGGGCCGTGCCTGGAGAAATCTTAGACGATCCTCCCCGCCTCCTCGAATGGGCCGAACGCGCAATCCAAGCCACACTTGATAAGTAAATTTGGACACTGCGTGTCCAAATTAAGTATCCGAACAAGAAAAGAGCCGCCCGGGATGCACCGAGCGGCGACGAAACAATCATTCCCCCTCCTTAGGCGCGGAAGATAGGTCGAGTTGGGAGTCGATAACCATGTCGACAAGCCCAAACTCAAGTGCCTCTTCTGCGGTCATGTCTTGGCCCTTCTTACATTCCCGCCTGATGGCCGCCACACTCTTACCGCTACGAGCGGCCAAGATACGATAGAGTCGATCCTGACTTGCCTCCATACTAGTCTTGAGTGCCGCCAATCGTTTCGCATCTTGAATCACATCGAGACTGATTTCCCTTCTGGAAACGTGGTGGATCAAGAGCTGGGCATGCCGCGACGCAATTCTCTGGGTACAGGCCTGGAGTACCACAGCAGCCATGGACCTGGCGTAGCCGACGACCAAGCCAATCTTCTTTCCTGGATACACCTGGAAAGCGTCGTAGATGTCGAGCCCGACCTCCACCAGACCCCCCTCACTACAGATAGAAATGGTGATCGGGGGAGAACCCCGAGCAACCAGGCGCAGAAGAGCCTCTCGTACATAGAGAGCAGTTTTACCTTCAACCTTCCCACCAATCTCAATGACCCCCCTATCCAGAAGATCGAGTTGAACCCTATTCAACTCATCATGTGACCACATATCGTCCTCCCTGTTATCAAGACATTCTGGCCCAAAAAATCCAATATTTTTTGTCTAAATAGAAACTTACATATTCTTGATGTTTTGTCAATCAGAGATTCTTTTTGATCTCTTTTGGGTACTCAGGAAAATAATACTCGATTTTCTTCAGATTGAATTCGCGTAAGATCGATTCCTTGGGTTCCCGAGTTAGGAGGAACTCGAAGGAGCGGCGGACCAAATCGCCAACCTCCTCCTGGCCGTCCGTTAATTTCTGCCAATAATCCTTATCTACCGTGACAGTAAAATCTAAATCCCCTACTCTCACTACTAATTTCCAATCTTTTGAAGTCTCCTGTTGTTTGATGATTTTAATTTGTGACATATGCCATAGTTTAAACATTTGGACACTGAGCGTCCAAGAAAAAGCCCCCTTCTGTAATGGGATTGAAAAAACGTGCCCACTGTGATAGAAAAGGACTAGAATAGTCCGTCGGCGCGTAGCCGATTTGTCAGCCGTAGGCTGACTTTTGACATCAAACCAGAGAAAGGGAGAAACACCGTGATTACACCAGCAACAACCGACCAGGCGGTGACCGACACGGCATCAGAAAAGCCAGCATTGCAATTCGAAGATGTGGATGTCGAATCGATGAGTAGGAGTACTGGCACCCGCGTGAACGACATTTTGGATTCTTGGGGAACGCCTTGCTCCGTGAGATGCAATGCAACCTCATTAGTCGACGCACATAGTGAATGCTACGCCGCAGATCCTGACAGCGAAGAAGAGCGGGCCGCCCAAACCCGGATGAACAGGCTCGCGCGAATCAGCATTGCTAGAGCCCCCAACGTGGCGGAGGCTTTGAGAATCTGCAACCTCATGAGCGGTAATGACATAATCTCCTGGGAAGCTCTGCGCAAGGCGGCCGAATTGGTTGTCGCTGTGGAAGAGGGGGCGGAAGTATTCGAATAGGCGGAAGAACACCCCGACGTCCAGCGAATACTCTTGCCAAGGTGGCTACTCCTGATCCAGGAGTTCGCAAACGTCACGGCATTGTTTAGTAAAGTGCCTGAAGAATACCCGGTCGATGAATTGGTACTGTTCCGCTGCGCAGAACTGGCAAAGACCAAGGTACAACTACGAGAGGTCATCCGAAGAGCAAGAAAGGGTGGCAAGGCCCACCAATTGGCCGTTCGTAAGTGGAGCGCCTTCTACCGCAAACAACAGCCCATCTAGGCGTGCAACAAAACGCGTTTGGTTACCACACAGCCCCCCTAATTCGCTACGGCGAACGGGGGGTTATTTTTTACTTGGAGGTTTAGCCTCCAAGTGGAGTTTACAAGCCTTCTTTTTTCAGCTCCTCCATCAGCTTCTTGGCTTGGCGAGAGAGTCTGGTTGGAGTAGAAACAATAACTTTAATTAAAAGGTCGCCACGTTTATTGGGCCCAGTATGTACTCCCTTATTACGCACCCGGAGAAACTCACCAGAGGAGATTCCCGCAGGAATTTTAAGATTTAAATCACCATCGAGAGTTTTGAGTTTTTGTTCGGCGCCGAGAATAGCGTCTGAAAATTTAACCTTCAAGTCCATCAACAGATTGGCCCCCTCACGCCGGAAAATTGCGTGCTTATCAACATGAACCCGGACATATAGGTCACCAGCCACACCGCCAGTAATCGCCTCGCCTCTGCCAGAGAGGCGGATCATCTCACCATTCTCCAGCCCAGCTGGAATCTTGATTTTGATCTCCTCAGTTTTCTTAAGAGTGCCATGACCCCCGCAAGCCTTGCAACCCTTCTCTGGCACCTTACCACTCCCTCGACAGGCTTCGCATTCACGAGCCACATTAATTACTCCCAAGAAGGAGCGGCGACTCTCTTGGATCTTACCTTGCCCATTACAAGTCGAGCAGGTCTTCAATTCAGTACCTGGTTCCGCCCCCTTGCCATCACAAGTATCGCAAACACCAATCTTATTTATTAAAACCTGACGTTCAGTACCGAAAACCGAATCAGCAAAAGAAATCTGAATATCGACGGAGATATCCCGCCCCCTTTTAGTCTGGCCCCCACCACGCCGGCCGCCAAACATATCGCCAAAGATATCGCCTAAGTCGAAAGCAAAGCCACTGCCAGAAGCGTCGCCGCCAGAGAAATTAGTGAAGTCCCAACCACCGGCATTGCCAGCACCACCGCCCATACCACCACCAGAGCCAGCGGAGCCAAAGGTGTCGTATTGTTGGCGCTTACTGTCGTCGCCGAGCACCTGGTATGCCTCGTTGACCTCCTTGAATTTGCCCTCATCACCATTCTTCTTATCGGGGTGATACTTATGGGCTAATTTATGGAAGGCCTTCTTAACGTCGTCTTTAGAGGCGCCTTTTTCAATCCCCAAAATTTGATAATAATCCTTAGACATTAGTTGGTCTCTGCATCTCGTACATTGCCCTCCCCTCCAGGTGGAGTATCTCCACTCTTTTTCGGTTGTTCATCCGTTTTACCATCTTCAGGTTTAGGTTGTTCTTGGCCGGCTTCTCCAGTGGGCCCTGCGGCTGAGGACATCGCCTGGCCAATCTTCTGCATTGCCTGGGAGAGACCCTCGGTGCCAGATTTAATGGCCGCCGTGTCCTTGGCCTCCAAGGCCTTCTTCAATTCGCTGACCTTATCTTCAACTTCCTTCTTTACATCAGCTGGGGCCTTATCGCCAGCATCTTTCACAGATTTTTCAGCAGTATAGATTAATTGTTCAGCCAAATTACGTGTTTCAATTTCTTCTTTCTTCTTCTTATCTTCATCGGCATGTAGTTCGGCATCTTTCTTCATCTTTTCAATATCCTCATCACTCAAGCTCGAGCGGGCTTCAATTCGGATAGACTGTTCTTTTCCGCTAGCTTTGTCCTTAGCCTTAACATTCAAGATGCCGTTAGCATCGACGTCAAAGCTCACTTCTACCTGCGGCATACCGCGAGGTGATGGTGGAATACCATCTAGGATAAAGCGACCTAAGGATTTATTGTCCGTAGCCATTTGTCGCTCACCTTGAGTAATGTGGATCTCAACTGAGGTCTGATTATCGGCGGCAGTCGAGAAGACCTGACTGCGAGAAGTTGGGATAGTGGTATTCTTCTCAATCAATTTAGTGCTGACACTGCCCAAAGTCTCAATACCAAGGGACAGCGGAATAACATCGAGCAAAAGCACATCCTTAACGTCACCCTGGAAAATTCCGGCCTGAATCGCCGCACCCAAGGCAACCACCTCGTCGGGGTTAATAGATAGGTTGGGCTCCTTACCAAAGAATTTCTTCACCGCTTCAATGATAGCTGGCATCCGGGTCTGCCCACCTACCAAAATAACTTCCTCGATATCGCCAGGCTGGAAGCCAGAAGCTTCTACTGCCCGCTTAGTAATCTCCATCGCCCGATCAATAAACTCTTGGGCCAATTCCTCAAGCTTGGCGCGAGTCATCTTCAGTAGCAAGTGGCGTGGCCCCGAGGCATCAGAGGTAATAAAGGGGATATTAATCTCAGTCTCAGGAGTCGTAGAGAGCTCATGCTTAGCCTTCTCGGCACCTTCCTTCAAGCGCTGGAGGGCGAGTTCGTCTTTAGTGACATCGATACCACTCTCCTTCTTGTACTCCTCACCAATCCACTTGATAATCTTCTGATCAATATCCTCACCACCCATATGTGAGTCACCATCGGTAGCCTTAACTACCACACTTTGCTCATCTTCCGCACCGGTAATTTCTAGAATAGAGACATCGAAGGTCCCGCCACCGAAGTCGAAAACGGCCACCTGCTCGTCCTTCCTCTTATTAAAGCCGTAGGCCAAGGCGGCAGCTGTTGGCTCGTTGATGATCCGGCGAACCTTAAAGCCGGCGATCTCTCCAGCCTGGCGGGTAGCTTGTCGTTGAGAGTCGTCAAAATAGGCTGGCACAGTAATCACCGCCTCTTCGATCTTCTCGCCCAGCTTAGATTCAGCATCCTTCTTCAATTTTTGGAGAATCATGGCGGAAATTTCTTCTGGCCGGTAACTCTTATCATCTATCTTAACCTTGATTCCACCATCATCAGACTGGCTCATCTCATAGGGAGAAATATCGCGGTCACGCTTAATATTGGCATCTTCAAATTTATGACCCATCATCCGTTTAATACCGTAAATAGTACTCTTTGGATTAGTGATCGCCTGGCGCTTAGCCAAGAGACCCACCAGACGTTCCCCGCCCTTAGACACAGCCATAACAGAAGGCATAGTGCGCGCCCCTTCAATATTCTCAATTATTCGCGGTTCGCCACCCTCGATGTATGCCATCGCTGAGTTAGTGGTCCCCAAATCAATGCCTAAAATTTTAGCCATACTTTTTAATATTTAAATCTTAATAATTATTGACCCACCTTCACCCTGGCCGGTCTGATAACCTTGCCGTTCAACCGATACCCCTTCTGGACAACTTCTACTACTATATCACTTTCGTTTACCCCGCCGGCCATCTCGACTGCCTGATGAATAACTGGATTAAAAGAAACATCGACATCGCCAATTACTTCTAGCCCGTTCTGCTTGAAGATATCACCGAGCTTGGCGTAGATATGCATTATTCCCTGCCGCCAATTCTCATCAACCGCCTCCCAACTCTCCTTATTGGCCATTGCCAGCTCGAAATTGTCAGCTAGCTCCAATAATTGAGTCAGGAGATCGGCCTTGGCGAACTTAAACATCTCTGCCTGGCCAGACTCGGCCTCCTTACGGTAATTGAGATAATCGGCCCTAAGGCGCTGACTAGCATCAAGATATTCCTGGCGCTCAGTCTGACAAATCTTTAGTTTAGCCCTCAATTTCTTAATCTGAGCGGCTGGATTGACCACCTCCTCTTCAGGCACCAACTCTTCGTCAGAGCCATCTTCTAATTCAATTTCCTCGTCCATAGTAAATATTATAACAGATAAAAAAGATAAAGCAAGGGGTATGGGACTCTAGGCTAACGCTTCGACCATTGTGGTGCCTTTCGGGCTTTCTTGAGGCCGAATTTACGGCGCTCTTTCATCCGTGCATCACGGGTCAGGAGCTTAGCAGTCTTAATAGCTGGTTTCAATTCTGCATCATAAGCTACCAAGGCTCGAGCTAAGCCATGAGCCAGAGCCATGGCCTGAGAACTAATACCGCCACCTGTTAATTTGGCAGTAATAGTGAACTTAGCGGCCGTTTTACTAATCAGAAAGGGGGCCTCAACTACTTGCCGAAGAGCAAGGATGGGAAAATAAGCCTGGAAAGTTTTGTCATTAACAGTAATGCTAGTCTTGGTTGCCTCAGTAAGACGCACCCGAGCTACTGCTGTCTTACGGCGGCCAACTGCTTGATGATAAGTGGTCTTGCTCATGTTATTCGCTAATAGTTAAATGCTTCATTAATCTCGGTCGTAATTTGTTTGCTGGGAGCATACCGTAGACTGCTCGACGAAGCACCTCGCCATAACCAAAACGCTTTAATAAATCAGCTTGGCTGATCTGCTTCTGCCCGCCCGGATAGCCACTGTAGCTGATATAAATTTTGCCTCCCGCCTTAGCGTTCGAGATTCGTAATTTAGCGGCGTTAATTACCTCCACTTGAGTCTGGCCTAAAATATGTCGTTCAAAATGAGCGGAATCTTTATCGCGCAGAATTACCGCCACCTCAGAAGCCACCCGGCCAGGCGCCCTGCCGGCAGCATCTATGGTTACGATTTTGTTTTCGGCTTCTGTTTTCATACGTTTTTATTCACTATACAAATTCGATAACGGCCATTTTACTTGAATCACTTTTCCGTGGCGGCAATTTAACAATCCTGGTATACCCACCTGCCCGCTCAACATACTTAGGAGCAATCTCATCTACTAGCTTCTTAGCTCTAGCCGGTGTCCCCAATTCGGAGATCACTAAGCGCCTAGCGCTCAAGGTCCCCGGCTTAGCTTTGGTCACCAAGCGCTCAACAAAGGGACGTAGGGACTTGGCCTTAGCCTCAGTAGTCTGGATACGGCCATGGGTAATGAGAGCCTCTGCTAGAGAACGCATCAAAGCTGTCCGTTGACCGGCCTTACGTCCAAATTTACGATTTTGATCGTGGTGCCTCATTAGTCTCTATTAACTATCATCTTTCAGGGATAGATCAAGTTTGCTCAATGCATCCCTAATTTCGGTTAATCCCTTTTCGCCCAACCCTTCAACCTTAAGTAAATCGGCTCCTTTCTTCCTAACCAAGCCACCAACCGTCCGAATGCCATCGCTTGTCAGGGCTTTACTGGTCCGAGTAGAGAGCTCCAGCTCGTCCACTCTGGTCTTCAGACTGTCCGAGGTATCATCATCCCCATCTTCAGATTCTTCGGTCTCTGCCTCCACCTTGTCTCTAGCGTTAAATTCTGTCTCCTCACTCTTAAAACCAACGATGGCTTGGAGCTGACTAATCATAATCTCCAGGGCCTTCTCCAGGGCCTGGCGTGAAGAAACAGTGCCATCAGTTTCAATATTTAGGCGGAGACGATTATAATCAGTCCTGTCGCCCACACGCATATTCTCCACCTCATAACTAGCTCGATGGATAGGGGTAAAGACTGCGTCTAAGAAGATCACCCCGATTTCATTTCTATCATGTCGGATAACTTCCTTGGGAAGATAGCCCATGCCTCTCTCGACAGTCAATTCCACATCCAGAGAGCCCTTCTTGTCAGTGATTGTCGCCAGATATTGGTCAGAATTTATTACTTCCACTTGGCCACCAACTTGGATGTCTTTGGCAGTAATCTCCTTCTCTCCCTTAACTTTGAGAGACAATTTCTGGGGCTCATCGCCAGTAAACTTAAAGCGGACTCGTTTCAGATTTAGAATCAAAGAAATAACATCTTCCTTTACACCAGGAATAGTGGCAAATTCATGAGTCACCCCCTCCACCTTTACGGTAGTAATAGCCGTTCCAACCAAAGAAGAAAGTAGGATACGGCGGAGAGAATTACCCAAGGTGTGACCGTAGCCTGGGTAGAGACCGTCTACTTCGTAAATCCCCTTTAGCTGGTCTTCACTCACGATCCGTGGCTTAGAGGGTAAAATAATACTGGAATCGATCATATTAAAATAATTTAAACTTACTAAAAATTTATATTTACACTCGGCTATAAAATTCCAAGATCGCCGTCAAATTTATATCACTCGGCATATCACTGGCTAATGGATCAGCAATAACCTCACCCGCTTTTTTGCCATCATCAAAGCACAGCCAAGCCGGCGCTTGGTAATCTTTCAATCTCTCTTCCAGCTCATTGGTAATGCCAGAACTCTGACTCTGAAGGCGGATAGTCACCACGTCACCAATCTTCACCTGGTGTGAAGGCACATTAAGGCGGCGGCCATTGAGCATTATGTGGCCATGGGTTACCAATTGCCTGGCAGCCTGACGGCTAGGAGCTAAGCCCAAGCGGAAAACAACATTATCGAAGCGACGCTCTAACGTCTGGAAGAGATTTGTCCGTGGATCACCTTGGCGCGAACGGACGGCAGAAACATAATTAGCAATCTGGTGGTTCTTGAGACCATAAGTAAAGCGAGCCTTCTGTTTCTCGATCAATTGGACCCCATACTCTGAGCCGCCACGAGAACGTCGCCGACCCTTAGGTCGTGGCTTATTAGCTGAACCAGAAATACTAAATTTAGTGGTCTGTGTCTTAGGGAAGATGCGTGCCCCTAAACGTCGAGCAATTTTATATTTTGGTCCAATTATCATAATTATATTTTAGACTCGGCGCGGCTTAGGTGGCTTAGGTCCGTTAAAGGGCACCGGGGTAACGTCCTTCAAGGTATTAATCACTAGCCCCTTGCCGGCAAAGGCTCGGACTGCCGCCTCCCGACCAGACCCTACCCCACGTAAGATAACATCGATTTCTTTAAGGCCTAGAGCCTGGCCACGCTCCGCCACTACTTCTGCCACCTTGCCAGCGGCAAAGGGCGTCCCTTTCTTGGCACCCTTAAAGCCGAGAGCCCCACTAGAGGAGGCCAGAATAGCTCCACCCTCGGCATTAGCCAGAGTAATCTTAGTGTTATTATAAGTAGCTTGAATATGTACCACCCCAGCGACAAGCTTACGCTTCCCGGCGACAGCCGCTCCAGTATTGCCAGTTTTGATTTCAGCCTGACCGCTCTCAGTGATGATACGTTTCTTGCCCATAATTAATTATTTGATATCAACCTTACGTCGACCAGAACCCATAGTCTTGCGGACATTACCTCGACGCGTTCGAGAATTAGTTTTAGTCCGTTGGCCTCGCCCCGGCAAGTGATGAGAATGTCGAGACCCACGATAACTTTTAATATCAACCAATCGTTTAATATTAGCTGAAATCTCACGCTTGAGAGCCCCTTCAGTCTTGTAAACTTCTAGGGCCTTACGAACCTCGTTCTCCTCATCGGCCGAGAGCTCCTTCGCCCGCTTGTCGTAAGACACTTTAACTTGATCTAAAATGCGTCGTGAGCGGCTGCGCCCAACACCGTGAAGGGCAGTCAGGGCTACCTCCAAACGTTTATTATCGGGAATGGTAATACCAGCAATACGCATAATTAACCTTGTTTTTGTTTATGACTGGGTTTACTTTTGCAAATAATATAAAGCCGCCTCTGGCGCCTGACCAGCTTACATTTGGTGCATCGTGGTTTAACTGAGGCTCTAACTTTCATTTTCTTCCAAATTCTCCCAAAAAATTAGGCTGGTTGTCGCAGCCTCCTAGTAATCCGGCCCTTGCCGCCATAAGGATCTAACACCAATTCAACCCGATCGCCGACTAAGACTCGGATTCGATATAGCCTCATTTTACCAGCCAGATAGGCCATGATTTCCTTATCTGGCTCAATCTTTACCTTAAAAAGAGTATTGGGAAGGGCTTCAACGACAGTGCCCACCACCACCCCCGTCGACTCCTTGGCGGCTGGGTCTTGTTTGTCTGATTCCGGCATCATTTTGACTACGCGCTAATACTAGCAAATTTTAATTAGAATCGTCAAGAGAAACCACAATATCGACCGCCGTGGCTGGAAAACGATGTGCCCAGGGAGGCCTGAATACGACCTCTAGTTTTTCGATGCCAGGGAAACGACCCAGCACCTCTTCAATCACTATTTTCTTCTCTCCAGCTAATTGTTGCTTCAAAGCGGCCTCACCGACCTGGGCCATAACCTTAGCCTCCCCCGCCAGACTAAAGGTGAAGGAACTGCCAGCCTCCAAATCAATACTCGCCACATCATCAATATCAAAATCCAATTTATCCAAGTTCCTAATCGACACTTCTAACCCCTGCAGACTAGGCAATTGATCACCAACTACCACTCGCGATAAATCTAAGAGCTCAAAGATGGCGCCACGGAGCTGGCCGACAATCACCATATTAACCGTCTCTCCCCCAGAGTCACTGACCCAATCAGTTTTATCTTCGAAACTGAAAGTGGTCCCCTTATCAAATAGAACAAAGTCTGCTGGAATCTGAGCCCGCGCCGCTTCTAAAAGTCTCGTGCGCAACTCTCCTTCTAGGGTCTGACGAGCCACTTCTTTGTCCGATTCTGAAACTACTTTGACGGTGCCGACAAAGCCCCCACTAGGCCCCCCCACCGAACGAGCTGAGAATTTAGAATAACGAGGGCCGTCCTTGAAACCAGGGATGGTAAATTGGAGATCGTCGGCACTGTTGAAACTCTCTCCGGGAGAGTCTGCGACAATTGCCACCCTTACCTCCCCAGGCTGCTCCTCGTCATCGACCACCTTTTGACCAGGTACTGTCGTCGCCTTAGTTAAGCGATAAATCCTCCCGTCTGAGGCCTCCAATCTGGTGTTAACCACCAGGCGTTGGTCAGACTTACTGTAATTATTACTAATGATGGCCTCACCGCTCGCTTTCTCTGATAACTCTTCCTCGCCGCTAGCATTGAGAGTTTGGGAGGCTTCCGTAGCTGGCAAAGTGACCACCTCGTAAGTGACCTCCCCACTCCCTGGGTCAGCACCATTAACGGCCACGAAATCACCAGACAAAATTAGATCAGCTTGTTTAGGTGTGACTATTACTGTGGCGCGAACCCACCAACTAGACACCACGAAGACGAGCACTAACACCAATACAATTATCAAAACTAAATACCCCAAACGAAAGCGGCCTTTATTTCTTTGCCTCTTTTTAGTTGATTGACGAGGTAGACGTTTGTCAGAACTAGTGAGCTTTTTATCAGCGGCGTCCTTTTTAGGCAAGACTTCGCGTAGGCTCCGTTTCTTTGATCTGATTTCTGGTGACATAATGCTTTTACCTATGAGCCACTATTCTATCATAATAAATCGTTTCCGCCATCAGCGATAAATCTTGTCTGGCCTGGGTATCGTGAGGGGCCCAAGGAGAAAACCAATCTGCCTGCCAATAATCAATTGCCAATTGACGCTTAGTAACTAGTTGACCGTTCAAGGTGAGACCGTCTAGCCAGGAGCCGAAAAGTGGGGTCAGGTCTGGGTCGCCAATCAGCCAAGCCCGTTGTGGCAAGAAAAAGGACTGACGAGCCTCGACCGCCGATTGGCGGAAGGCCTTAAGCCACTCCACCTTTACCTTCTCTAATACCTCGGCCAATTGATTGGCCGCCGAAGGGTAATGCTCGCCCTTGACCTGCCGCTTAATCGCCGCGGCCGCTTCAGCCAAACTAGCACCCAGGGCCTTGGCCACTTCTCGGATTACATAATGCCCGCCAACTGGGAAAGAGGCAGTTTCCAGAGAGATATCGTGAGTGGTTACTGAAAGCTCAGTGACCTCGCCACCGATATCTAGGAGCAAGTAAGAATCACGTTGAGGCAAAACCTCCCGCCAGACTCGGTAATAGACTAGGGCGGCAGTGTGCAGTTCAATATTTTCATGATGAAAGGCGGCGGTCATCGTCGCCCTGATTTTATCTAAGACATCGGTTGCCCCCAAACTAAAATAGCTGGCCACCTCGAGCTCGGAGGCCACCTGACCATAAGGATCAGCAATGTAATAGCCATTTAGTTTGATAGACAATAATTTATTCTCTATTAACTCATGTTGGCCCGCCTGCTCACTTTTAAAACGTTGTAGTTTCTCATCAATCAGACCATCAATTAGCTTGGAAGTGATCTCGGTTGGCTTCTCTAGCTTATATTGGATGGCCCTGGTCTGGGCAGCATAAAAAGGGGCAGAGAGAAAAATATGTACCTTCTTGGGCGAGCCCTTCAATTTATTATCCTGCGATTTCAGGGTGCTCTGGAAATCAGTGAGAACCTCCTTCAAAGATGATTCTACTTGGCCGAAGAAAGTTCCTGGCGTTAATTCTTTTTGAAAATTAATTTGTCGGCGAGTGGTGTAGGCCACCTGGTGACGACTCTTCAACCGCTTATCTTTATGCGGCCTGAGAAGAGCCCCGCCAACACTGGTGCTTCCGATATCAATAAGGGCAACTAGAGACATTGTCTCAAAATTATAACATAGAACAAAAAAGCCGCCCCGATGGATACCGGGACGGCTGTGGATGGAACAGAGAAAGAAAAGACGTCGTTATGTCATCTCTCTTCCCTTTCTTCTCTTGTCAGAGACCCGAACCGCGAGGGACATTCCCTCACTTCTGTTGTGAAGCTATCATGCAATAGGCCATTTGTCAAGCAAATAAGAAAGCCGCCCCGGTGTAAAACCGAGACGGCTGTATATATGTACTGTGTACAGAGAAAAGAAAAGCGGATGGTCACTTCTTGGTATAACTCTCTTGGAGCTTCTTGAGGACCGCGTCAGCGGCATCACCCTCCTGACGTGATTTCTCCCAAAGCAGGCGCAGGCCTTCGGTGGTGACGATCGCTTCAAGCTGCGCCATGACGACCTTGTCCCAACAATCGTTGAAATCGGCCACCAACGTCTCTTGCTTCCGGAATCTCTTGGCTTGTTCGTCGACCAAGGGGCGAACGATCTCAACGTCCGCCAAAGTCGTCATGGTGTAGGCCATCTTCCTCAAGCAACTAGACCGGCGCCGTCCATCACTCCTGCCTATCCACCCATAGACCTCCTGAAGACGGGCTAGGTTCAAGGGCCCCGCAAATTCCTTTTCGAACAGAAAGTGCAGACGCCTCTTGGCCATCTCCCGTTCTGGGGTCTCTTTGGGGACGCGAAATCGGAGCTCTTGGAGTTTGGGAATCTCTGTGGTTGCCGCTATCTCCTCGCCGGCGACCCGACACCATTTGGCGTAACAGACACCTCTGATCTCCTGGAGACGAGCGGATAGTCCAGACCCATCTAGGGCCCACCAAGGCGAATGTAATTGTGATGCCGTCTGAGCCAACTCGAGCGCCCTGGACGCGGCTGCTTGAGCAATGTCGACATCGAGCAGGTCGTGAGCGTATGTTACCTCGTACGCTCCCTCAAAGCCCGACTCAGATTCGAGGATCACACGCGCCAAGGTTAAAACCCGGGCCTTTGCGAAATTCGAGAGCTGAGTCTGTTGCTTGTGGGAGATATGCCCGTAATTGTTGAGGTTCTTATGTCTCTGAACCTCCAATGACAACGCCGCGATATCTTCGGCGATCCCGACGTTCTTAACGAGCTGATCGTAGAAACTGGGCTCTTCGTTCACTTCCGTCTTCGCCCTCACTACCGACGAATCCTCCGGGTCAACAAAGCGAGCAAAGTTGACGACAATGGAGACACATACTATGGCCAACCCCGCGATAAGAACATGCGACCAACCCCACTTACTTTTGCTTTCAGTATTCTCGGCACATGTCATCTCGTTCCACCTTTCTTTCTCTATTTTTCTCTTGTCAGAGACCCGAACCGCGAGGGACATTCCCCCACTTCTGATTTCAGACTATCATATTATGAAGTGGTTGTCAAGGTCGCCTTAATGCGGCGGATGCCGGCGGAGGTTGCTTCTTCTTTTTTGATTTTGAAAACCAGGTCGCCATCGGGGCCAGTCAAATCAGCGGTATTGCTAACATGCGGTCCGCCGCAGAACTCGATTGAAAAGGCCTCATCAAATTGTGGATCCTCGGCAGTAGCGTCAGCTGGGCCCACCGAGTAGACGGAGACTCGCTCTGGATACTTAGCGCCAAACTCATGTTCAGCATTTAATTTCTCAGCTTCCTCAGAAGCCATCTCGGTATGGAGTACCGGCAGACCCTCCTTTATCTTTTCATTTACGGTTTTCTCCACCTCTTGCTTTTGCTCGTCGGTCATCTTCTGTCTATAAATAAAATCGATCCGCAAGCGCTCGGCAGTGATATTACTCCCCCGCTGTTTAACCTCTGGCCCAAGAACTATCTGTAGAGCCTTGAGTAGCAAGTGGTGGGCGGTGTGCAAGCGAGTCGTCACCTCTGACGCATCAGCCAGCCCACCCTTAAATTTTTGATCGAGGCCCGCTTTTGAGGCCTCCCTATGCTTCTTCATTTGTTTATCAAACTTAGCTTCGTTGATCGTCGTCCCCTTCTCCTGGGCCAATTCTTTAGTCAACTCAATAGGGAAACCATAACTAGTGAAGAGGATAAAGGGGTCAGTTCCTTTTTCAAATTCCTTTAACCCCCGAGTCAGGGTTACTCTGAACTTATCTTCTTCATTCTGGATTTCCTCTGCAATCTTTGAACTTTGGTCTTTGACATTGGAGTAAGTCTCCGCGTACTGATCAGCCACAATGTTCACCAATTCTGACAACCCACCCGACTTGATCCCCAAAACATCCCCATATCGCACTGCCCGGCGGAGGAGACGGCGGAGAACATAGGCCTGTTCAACATTGCCCGGCTTTACTCCGGCAGCAATGAGAAACACTGAGGCTTTAATGTGATCGGCTACGATCCGCATTGCCTTCTTGTCCTCTCCCCAACATTCAGGTTCTATGTCGTAACCCAAGTCGCCCTTGATAAAACAGTATTTTTTGCCACTTAACTCCTCTATTTTTTTGATAATCTCAGCGTGATTGGCCAAGAAGATATCGCTATTGTTCTGAGCAGCCATCGTTAAGCGTTCTAGACCGCCGCCAAAATCTACGTTGCGTCGTGGGAGCATAGTGAAGCTGCCCTCAGTCCTCTGATATTCCATGAAGACGTTATTGCCAATCTCGAGGAAGCGCCCACAATCACAATTAGGATGGCATTTCTTGCCGAACTTGGGATCATGCTCAACATTCTCAAATTCGTAGAATACCTCCGAGTCTGGCCCGCCCGGTTCACCTGCCGGCATACCCTGTGGCGGACCAGAGCGGCTCCACCAATTCTTCCCCACACCATAGAAAGCAATTTGGTCTTCAGGAATTCCTAATTCTTTCCAAATAGCAGCTGACTCGGTATCACGAGGCAACTTAAATTCCTCGTTACCCTCAAAGCAAGTCACCCAAAGACGCTCCTTGGATACGCCAAGCTCTTTTGTTAGAAATTCAAAAAACCAACCCAATTGCTCTTGTTTGAAATAATCCCCCAAAGACCAATTGCCAAGCATTTCAAAAAAGGTGGTATGCCTATTGTCCCCCACCTCATCAATATCAATTGCCCGGAAACATTTCTGAGAATCGGCTACCCGTTGGCCCTCTGGATGATCCTTGCCCAAGAGGTACGGGATTAGCGGCTGCATACCCGAACCAGTGAAGAGGGTTGAGGGATCATTTTCAGGCACCAAAGAGGCCGGGGGCAAGATGGTATGTCCTCGCGCTTGAAAAAAGTCCAGGTAGCGCTTGCGAACTTCGTTAGCGGTCATATTAGAAATTGTCCATCATCTTCATCTTAACAAAATTTGAGTATAAATAAAAAAAGAGCCCCGATGCAGCAACATCGGGGCGCTTAGTAGTGCCCCCACCCTTGCACTCGCAGGAGCACCACGGCAAGTGGCTATGAAAACTCAAACGCAGGGGCAGGTCAAGGCCATCACTCCCGACCGCCCCTGCCAAGGAGGCGCTCCCTAAGAAATAGGGATGCGGTAGGCGAAAAAAGAGGCGGAGCAGGAACCAATCCTGCTTCACTTCGACCGGATGTCCCACAAAAGGACCGTACGCCAAAAAAAAGAACTAGGTCAAAATGGGGGCAGGTGCGACCCCGCATCGCACCTACCCCGGCAGGAACTCCCCGTCGCCAGTCTTCATCCACATTCAATGCTACTCCCCGATTCCCAAGCTGTCAAGAGTCAGCTCAAGCCCGGTGGATAACTCGGCGTGTATACCTTGACAACATAACCCCACTAGGTTGGTGAGGAATTGTTTTTTGGTCATTGAAATAATTGTTTTAATGAACCCCATACCTCTGTCTTTTTAAAGATAGCATTTAGATAATCTTCATCTATCTCCCCGCTTATGTTAATCGGTAAGAATATCTTTAATTGATCAACTTTATTTTCATAGCATTTTCTGCCGTAAGAAAAACGCCATTTTAGACTATTTATCTGTGTAACAAAGAATAGTAAGGTCGAAAATTTATATTCTCTTAGTGGCTTACATAAGAGTACGTTGTCTTTTGCTGTAAATTGATAATAATGATAAAAACTTGTTAGGGGTGCCCCGTCTGAAGCTATTGTTATTGCATTTTGTAGTATGTGTTTCTTATTTTCTATATTATAAAATCCTTCAAAACCACAATCAACACTGACACAAGATACTAAAGGAATTTTTCCCTCATCTAACTCACTACTTTTGTGATAGTTACCTGTCTTAATTGGTGCCTCAAACAAGTCTGTTAATAAGAATTCTTTCCATTGGACATTCTCATCATAAGCTGAATTTGAAAAAAACTTTTTTTCTTTTTCTATAACGTTCTTTTTAAATTCGTTGAGTCTGTTGTATTTTATCATTGAAGAGATGAAATTTCTCATTTCAATATCAATTCTCTTATACAAAACATCATCACTTGGTTTTTTTTCATCTAGGTAGACTTGCGGTAACAATTCAAGATTTTTATCTTGGAAATCAATCTTTTCAGTTTTTATAAATTCCTCAATATTTCTGATTTTCATTGAGGGATCTTTTATAAAATCCTTTACTATATCAGCGATTTCATTTAACTGGTTTGGCTCTTTTTTGTTAGATATTCTTTTTCCTTTAACCTTTAAAAAGCCGTCTTTATCAACTTTTACCCATAAGACATTTTGGTTATGGTTGTGAGAAACTCCTTTTTTTATATAAAAACCTAATGTATGAGTGCCAACAGGATAAAATAAGTCCATTGGAAATGTAACAACCGACAAGAGTGTGTTTTTCTTCAACATCTCAGTTCTCCATTGAATAAATTTTGCTTGTTTTACTAACGCCCCAACAGGAAGGACACAAAATAGGATACCCCCGTCCTGCATTTGGTTTAACGCTTGTTCAATAAATTCAAATTCTTTTTTTTCCTGACTAAAAGGAGGATTTATCATCACCTTTGTTATTGGTCGTATTCTATCTTCTTCATTTTTATCAAGATATTCCGCTTTGATATCTCCACTTTCTGTTCTTGATACAGCAAGCCATTTATTAAAACAATTCCCTTCGATCATGTTTGTTTTTCCATCACCTCTAAAAATCATATTCACAATGGCGAGAGAAATAATCGGATCTTGTTCTTCTATCCCATAGATGCCATTCTGTTTAAAGTTTTCAAATTCTTTTTTATCTTTTGTCTTTCTTTTAACTTCATCATAAGCAGATACAAGAAATCCGCCTGTTCCACAGGCCAGATCTAAAACTAAATCATGTGCGTCAATGTCTAATGTATATGATGCAAACCTTGTTATATGTCGTGGGGTTAACACAATACCGATTTCTTTTGCACCGTTTCCGTATTTCAAAAATACTTCATAAAATTCTCCTAAAACATCTCTACCAGAGTTCATTGCTGATCGGATATTCAAATCAAGCAACTTTTGATAAGTCCTTTTTATGGCGTCTTTTACTTTTACATGGTTATCCTCACTTGAAGGCTCATCTATTCTTATAAATTTTGCAAAATCTTGTTTTTTATGATTTCGTAAAATCAGTTCAACTTTTTTATTTACGTTATTTATTAAAACAAGGGCGTTTTCATTTAGATTCAAATTTTCACCCGTGGTCATTGATAAAAGTATTGCTGACATGAATCTAGCACGATAATCTTTGTTTATTGAGTTTTCATGTAAAATCTTGTTGACTTCAATTGCTGTTTTTAAAAATTCATCTTCAGAAATCTCAATGTCTTCGATAAGGGCAGACTTATTTTTTAAAATAGTATCTATTTGTTGTAAAGATAAAATGCTTGTTATTTCAACATCATTTTCTTTAATTAGATCCCAATTACTACCATTAAAATAGTAACTTTTAGAGATATACCCCTCATCTTCATTCCCCGCAACACCAGTAACAAAAAGGACTTTAATTTTTTTACTCTGGTTTATTTTTTTTGCGTATTGATTTTTTGCCTCGTCGATAGCTATTTCTATTTTTGATTTTTCATTTTTACCCTCAATTACATAGAAGATTTCTTCTTTTACTTTTATTACGTTTTCAGGTCTATCTAAGACTAGATATTTTTTTACTTCTTCTATAGTTAAACATTCCTGTTGAGTATAAACATTTTTTTTATCCCAACCCTTTTTTAGGATCTCATCTAAGATATATTTATAACATGCAACTTCTGATTTCTTTATCATTTACTAATCATAACAGGTACATAAAAAAACAAAAGTCGTTGAAAATCAAAAAGTGTTGATAACTTATTCTATCTATTGATTATGTAATAATGGTATACACGCCGATAACTCCCCCACCCAGCATTTTTTGCTTATCGTAGATAACACAGGACTGACCCAAGGCCAAAGCTGGAGGCGGCTTGAGAAATTCCACTTTATCACCATCGACTCGGCACTCATAAAGTTCCCCATGATAGCGAACCTGCGCCTGGTAAGTTTTACCACTGTCCGGTGACGCACCAGAGATCCAGTTGATATTTGTGAGTGTGGCCCACTTGGACATTGAATGTCCAAGTGACTCATTCTGACTTGGACATTCAATGTCCAAGTTGCCGTCCAAATTATGGGCAACCACTAATTGGTTCTTTTTGATATCCTTGGCAACTACATAATATGGTTTGTCGCCTGACGTCTTCTTGGTGATAGTAAAACCGTGGCGTTCACCAATAGTACAAAAGACAGCCCCATCATGTCGGCCGATTATTCCCCCCTTCTCATTTAATACTTGCCCGCGTTTCTCTGGGATAAACTTTTTCAAAAAATCCTTCACTGATAATTGACCGATGAAGCACAGACCCTGACTATCTTTCTTCTCAGCGTTCGGCAGGCCAAATTTCCTGGCTAATTTTCGCACCGCCTCTTTTTTGTATTTACCAATGGGGAACAAGCAATGCTCGAGCTCGGCTTGAGTGAGAATCCAAAGGAAATAAGATTGATCCTTGGCTGGGTCTTTACCTCGCAATAACTTGAACTTGGACATTGAATGTCCAAGTGACTCATTCTGACTTGGACATTCAATGTCCAAGTTATTCGAACGGGCATAATGTCCCGTCGCCATCCGCCAGTCGGCGGACCCCGCTCGCTTCATCGCCCAATCGAAAAAGGCGCCAAACTTAATCTCTTGATTGCACATCACGTCAGGGTTGGGTGTCCGGCCGGCCCTATATTCACCCACCATATAATCCACCACTTCGTCTTTGTATTCTTTAGATAGATCAATGGTTAGTAATGGGATATCTAGATGGGCCGCCGCCCGCATCGCCTCTCGGCGTTCTTCACGCCAGGTGCATTCTATTCCCCACTCCTCATTGAAATCAGTTATCTTTATGAAAACGCCCACCACCTCATGGCCTTCTCCCCGCAACAAAGCTGCCGCGACAGAAGAATCAACTCCTCCGGACATGCCTACATAAACCTTTTTCTTTTTTCCAGGCCGCTTCTTCATTCCTTTCAATTTAGCTTTTTGACGCGAGTGAGGCAAATCAGTATCATAAGGAAACTGTGATTTGGATATATACCCTAACGAGTGTGATAGTAGTTAGTTTGATTTCCTTAGTTGGAGTCCTATTCCTGTTATTAAAAGAGAGTCGGCTACAGAAATATTTGAGCATCTTGGTGGCCCTAGCCACCGGGGCTCTTTTCGGCGATGCTCTCCTGCACCTTTTGCCAGAAATTTTTTCGGAGGCAGAGAATACTCTTCTGCCTTCAATCTTGGTTCTCGGTGGGATACTGCTCTTCTTCGTCTTAGAGAAATTCCTTCGCTGGTCACATTCCCACGAACTTACGGCTTGTGATTGCCCGCCAGAAGGACATAAAACTGTTAAAACAGTCGGTCAATTATCCCTAGTCTCTGATGGCTTCCACAATCTCCTAGACGGAGTAATCATTGCCGCCAGCTACCTAGTCAGTCCTCCTATCGGTATCGCCACCACCATTGCCGTAATCCTCCACGAAATTCCCCAAGAAATCGGAGACTTCGCCATCCTTATCCATTCCGGCTTTAGCAAGGCACGGGCCCTCCTCTTTAATCTCTTCTCAGGTTCTTTAGCAATTCTTGGCGCTGTTGTTACACTTCTTATCGGTGTTTGGGCAGATAATTTAACTACCATTTTGCTTCCCATTGCCGCCGGTGGCTTTCTCTATCTGGCTGGCTCCGACTTAGTGCCAGAACTCCATAAAACCACCGGTTTCAAAAAATCTATTTTTCAATTAATTGCCTTCCTCATCGGCATCGCCGCCATGCTCCTGCTACTTTTCCTAGAATAATCTTAAACAAAAAGCCTCGGTTCGCTGTAGCGAACCGAGGCACGTATTCAAACCAGCTGAATCCATAGAATCAGGTCGTTCGGGCGAAATTCAGACAAACCTGGAGCGCCGCCTTTGTTGCACGACTCTGCCACCATTGCTGCGCCACAGACCTGCAGAGACTGAGAACGGCCGACTTGACCGGACCCAGTTCTTCTCTGAACCGCGAGTAAGCGGCCTGTGTGGCTGCCCATTCCTCTGTCCTGTTGGCCAGCTCCGCCTTCACACCCGCCAACTCCTCCCGCACCGACACTTCTGCCTCCTGCTCCTCGGCGGCCTCAACAATCTCTTCGGCCCCAGCAGTGCCGGCAAGATAACAACATAGCAGATTGGCGTCCGGGACATGCAAAATGGGCTTACCAGCCCGAGTTGCGCGAACTGACACCGAACTATAACGCTGGCCATCGATTTCGACCTCGATATGATCGTCATAGGCTTGACCGAGCCGACGACTGTCTAGAAGGCACGAGGTCTCTTCGAGATCAATCCGAGGCTGCCCATTCTCCCAGCGGACCTGCAGAAAAAACTGTCGAAAGTTGGTGTCCCTACGTTTTCCAGGAACCATAACCACCACCGCCACCAAACCAGGACGGCTTTCTTCGGGGTAGATGCAGATCGAGGCCAACTCATTATCACCGGGCTTGGCGCTAGTTGGGATGCTTGTTCCCAAAAAACGTATCGAGCTCCCAGTGAAATAAGGGCGCAATAGGATCACACCCTTGTCAGAAACCTTGGCACGAAAAAAGTTACTCGGCAACATATTTTCCTCCTCAGCCATAAGCTGATTTCGAAGAACATTGGTGGGGTGTTATCCACCGCCACCTAGGCATATTTTTCAACCCTGCCTTTTTGGGCCGAAGTAGCAATTACTTCATCTCACCCAATTATACACAGACAAGAGAGTTTGTCAAGGCTAACACCCTAATCAATCTCCAATAGTTTTTTATAAATCTCGAAAGTCACTTTGATGTCGGCCAGGGCGGTATGGGCTTTCTCGTTTTTGAGACCGTAATAATCGGCCAGAGCACCCAGATAGAAACGTTGGACCAACTCGTCATTATAGAGCTTGGTGAAGGCAATGGTAATCACATCCATCCGATGATGATGCATCTTATTTTCTACCCCAGTCTTTTTGAAAGCTTTTTCAAGGAAACCCCAATCAAATAAAACATTCTGGGCTACCATATTAGCCCCTGTCGTCTTCTCCCCCACCGCCCTCATCACCTGCTCTAGGTCAGAAGCAAAGAGCCAATCAGCGTCGTTGTAACCATTCACCCGCAAGGCTTCTGGCTCGGCCGTCTCGATATGCTCAGGCTTAACCTTAAACTCAAACTCGTCTATTACTTCTACCCTCGGACCCTTACCTGACCGCGGAATCTGCTTAACAATAAGTCCGCCAACTTCAATAATTTCGTGCTTCTCTGGGTCAAGACCAGTAGTTTCTAAATCAATGAAAGCTAAATTATGCTTTTTCACGGTATGTATATTTTCTTATAATATTTATGTTCTTCGAAATCGCGCGAATAATGCATGTTACCATCCATGTCTGACAAATAGAACCAATACGGTGACTCGGTCGGTCGGAGAGCGGCTAAAATAGAACTCATCCCCGGATTGCTAATAGGCCCCGGCGGCAAGCCTTTATATTTGTAGGTATTATACGGCGAATCAATTTTTAAATCAGCTCGAGTTAATTCAAAGCTATTCTTGCCGATGATATAGGGAAAGACGGCGTCTACCTGCAAGAGCATCCCATCCTCAAGCCGCTTCCAAAGAACACCGGAGATCAGAGCTCTATCCTTATCGTTATTAGCCTCCTCTTCTAAGAGTGAAGCCATCACTAAAATCTCTTCCAAGCTACGGCCAGAAGAAACCACCTCCTCAGCCAGAGGCTCGGCCACCTGCTGATTAAAATTAGAGACCATCGCCTCATAGACGCTGGCCTCGCCCACCAAGGCCGAAAAGAAATAAGTGTCTGGGAGCAAATAACCCTCGTCGGTTTCAGCTAGGAGTAAGAACTGGTCAACATCAAAGCGGGGTAGGTGGCGAGCTAATAACTCAGCGGTCTCTTCTAAATTCAGGCCTTCGGGAATAGTAACTTTGGCTGGATTAATGGAATAAAGGCCATCTTCAACCCGACGCACCACCGTCCAAATCCACAACGGCTCTTCAAAGATATAATCGCCCGCCTTCAAATCTTCACTCTTGCCTCCCAAGCGAACCGATAACTCGAAAAATGTGCGAGATCGAATGGCGTCGGCCTGGTAAAGTGACTCGCTAATATCTTTCAAAGTCCCCCCGCCGTTTACCAAAACGATCTCATTAGTTGGAAAACTCTTCGGTGCACTAGCGGCGATTAGGATAAGCAGAGCAATTACGATAATTACTCCGGCAAATTCATAACGCCACCATCTCCCAACATAAGCAAAAATTTGCGGCCAAACTCGGACAGACATGATTAGACAGGGAGATTCTCGGGCGGCACAGCGCGCTTAGACTCAATCTTAGGCAAAGTAGGAGTGCCAGCCACCTGGCCAGGGAAGTGAAAAATGGTCGCTAACTCCTCGGCGCTTAAAACAAAAGGGGTGCGCTGATACGGTGGGTAAAACCAAGAACGGCGACGATAGGCATCGAAGAAAATCCTCTTACGGCGAGCTAAGCGCCAACCGAAAGGGTCTTGCCATGGATAATTAAAAGCTGTTTTGAAAGCGGCCTTAAAACCATTCGACCCCGCTGAAGCATACTGCTTAAAAGCGCCAAGAAGACCAACGATATTGAGAGGAGTGAAGACGTCTCTTCGATAGAGATACATACCTCGGATACCACAATCAAAACCGAGCTTGCCCAAATTACGCTCTGCATTCTCGACCCCCTTACGCTCCCCGGGCGAAAGCATCAATTCGCCAAAATTAGCTTTCTCGTCATCACCACCTTTTTTATCTCGTTTCATTAATTCATCGACCTTCCGCTTACCCTGGGCCGTCCAACCTTCTTTGCTAAAGACTTTACCTTCCTTCTTATACCTATCCTTAGCCGCCATCGCCAAAATTTGAATCCAAACTTGTTGGTTGGCTCCCACGGTCCCCAAGTACTCGATCATGGCAGTCATTGGATCAACCTTGTTCTCTTCCTCAACAATCTTGTCCATCCCATAATCAATATAGGTCTTGATCGGCAAAACATCCTCTTTGGCCAATTTATAGTCGGTTGCCCAAAGATCCCAATCCGAGCCGGGGAGACCAAAAGATATATTGTCGACATAATCATCGACTTCGAAAATTTCTATACCGGGATATTGAGCGTAGAGTTGAGACTCTATTAGATTCTTGAAAAACTTATCAGTCCTTACGTAAAAATGTATGTCCCCCGAGAAGGAGGCGATCTCTAAAGAGAACCAGGTCCTAGTCTCGCCCTTCACCCAGCCATCAATCAAAAGATTGCCGTGATCACGAGTTTGATAGAAAACGCCCATAGCCAATTCCATCGCCTGGGGCGTCTTATCGATCTGCTTTGGTAATTTAATCTCTAAGAGGACCCACGGCTTGTCACGCAAGAAGCGGGCCCGAATATATCGGAACCACATAACGATCGCCAAGTAAATGACGACAATCGGTGCCCAAAGAGGAGCCCAGCGAATAGCCACATCCCAGACCTGGGCCAGCAATGGAAACAAAATAGTAGTGAGGCTAGTCACTACTATATTTTAACACAAAGAAAGAGAATAAGTTTTAAGCAATGGAGAAGAGACCTTCTGGGCTCTCACTGAAGTGGCGGGGGTTCTTGAGGTTGACCATGATGGTATTGGGCTTAACGTAGCGCTCCTTAAGCACCTTGGCAATAATATCCTCCTTAGAAAGTGGGCCGTGGCGACGGAGTATCTCCCGAACAACGTCTCGAACTACCCCCTTAGTATATCCCCAATCAGCCAGGGCATAGATCCCCCGACCAACCAAAACAAAGCGATCGTCTTTAATAAGTTCGTTATGGCTGGTAGCCGGATTAGCTCGGCGACCAAATTGGTCGCTAATAGCTTGAGCCACTTCTGTGAAATGCATCGGCGAACCATGCTGGCGCATGATGAGGAAAGCGTAGTCGCGAATTCCGCGGACCTTAACGCTTGGCGAGTTAGCTAGACCCCATTCCCCTACCGGACTTACACCGACACCCTTAGACAAATGCAACCAGCGCAGACCATGGAGTCGAGTTTCAGTTTCGCTAAGAGAATCGTGTAAATTTTTTGCTAATTGTTCTAAAATGTCTTCCTCAATTAGAAGATCATTGATCGACAGCTTGCGACCAAGATTCTTTAGAGATTGGTGAACGGCATCGGCAGTGGACATATCAGTAGTCCAACGCTTATGGAAATAATCGTCCTCACGCAATTTGATGAAAGCATCTCCTAAGACGAGTAGAAAGTGGATATTATTCCGAGTAACCTGGTCACCACTTAGAGAAGCGAGAAACTCTTGCTCATGGACAATGCCACCATAGTCTTCCATGGCGGCCTCCAACTCATCAAGTTCAGCAATGGCAACCTCAAAAGTATCGCTCTTCTTTATTGTTTTAATAGTAAAATCTTCGATCTGGCGGACGCGCTCACGCGTAATACCGTAACCCTGGCCTACCGCCTCGAGAGTCATCGTATCTTTGGAATCTAGACCGAAACGCTTTTTAATAATTTGGCGCGAACGAGGAGCTAACCCCTCCATTAGGCCAGTTACCACTTTCTTGGGATTAAAAGATAGGGACATCGAGTCCTTGTTTTTCCCCTTAGTTTTAGCTGTTTTTTCCTTTGCCATGTCGATATTAATAATATTGGTTACTGCGTATAAATCATTACTATCATATTTATAACATATTGTCTAGTAAGGTCAAAGCGCCACGAAGTTGATAAGTCGGCCAGGTACATAAACCACCTTCTTGACCTCCTTGTCTTCCAACCACTTGTCAATCTTCTGACTCCTCAGGGCTAGCTCCTTGGCCCCCACCTCATCAATGTCTTGTTGAGCCTCGACACTGTCTCTGACCACCCCGTTGACCTGGATAACCAGGGTAAAACTATCGCTTACCAGATATTGAGGATCAGCTTCCGGCCAAGGGGCAAGATGGATGGAATCGGTATGTCCCAACTGATTCCATAGCTCTTCAGTGATATGTGGAGCTAGAGGGGCTAAAAGTTTCAGGAAGATCTCCCAACTAGCTTGATCAATCTTCTCTACCTTTTCCATAACTCCAACCAGAATCATCAAAGCTGAAACTGCAGTATTAAAACGCATGGCCTCAATATCTTCAGTGACTTTTTTTATGGTTCCGTAAAGCTGGTGCAAAACAGTCAGCGGCGGAGTCGACTCAAGAGAATTCTCGTCGGTATCGGAGCCCTTTAGGGTAAAGCCGCGAGAATTCTCTTGGGTCGACGGAGCCTGAATCCCCGATCCCAATCTCCACACCTTCTCCAAAAACCTCCTCGGCCCAACAATCCCGTCAGTACTCCAAACAACCGACTGGTCAAAGGGCCCGATAAACATCTCGTAAAGCCGTAAAGTGTCAGCCCCAAACTTCTCAACAATAGAATCAGGGTTAATCACATTGCCCTTGGACTTGCTCATCTTCTCGCCGCCCTCGGCTAAAATCATCCCGTGCGAGGTCCGCTTGGCGTAAGGCTCATCGGCCAACACCACTCCAATATCAAAAAGAAACTTGTGCCAGAAACGCGAGTACAGTAAGTGGAGAGTGGTATGCTCCATCCCACCGTTATACCAATCTATGGGAGTCCAATATTTTAATTTATCTGGTGAAGCAAGTTCCTTGCTATTATGCGGATCACAATAACGCAGATAATACCAAGACGAGCCAGCCCAATTAGGCATCACGTCGGTTTCCCGCCGCGCCGCGCCACCACATTGTGGACAGGTAGTATTGACCCACTCCTCAATATTGGCCAGCGGCGACTCCCCAGTATCTGTAGGCTCATATTTATCAACCTTAGGTAACTCCACCGGCAATTGATCTTCAGGCACCGCAAACCAACCAGGATTTGTTTTCTCTCCCTCATTCTTGAATCCTGAATCTTGCTTCTTAAATCTTTCCGCGCAGTCTTTGCAAAAAACAAGCGGAATCGGCTCCCCCCAATATCTCTGCCGACTAAAGATCCAATCACGGAGTTTGTAAGTAGTCTTCATCTCTCCACCAACAAACTTAGTAATTTCCTCCTTCGCCTCTTCTGAATCTAAACCGTCGAATTGACCGGAGTTTATTAGTTCTCCTTCATCTATGTATGCCTGTTCAGGGCCAAGAAAACGCCTGACGCCAATCACGTTGTGAGAATGAGTAACCTGGTTTAATAACTCATCACCGCTAATCCAAATCGGTTCGAGTTTGTCTTGTTCTTCTGCCGAACGAGCCTCTGGTTCGTCTACTACTAATTCTAAAAGTACAGGTTGATCTAAACGATGCCGCCAAACATCTTTGTTCTCGGCAAAAAAATGCATCACCACCTCTCCGCCTAGTTTCTTGATCGGCTTAACTTGATAACCAGTTTCTTCAAGTACTTCTCTGGTTGCCGCCTCTTCTGACGTTTCCCCGTCATCGATACCGCCAATTGGTAAAGACAACCAGCCAAATTTTTTCCACTTAACAGCGAGAAACTTACCGTCACTAGGTCGCCGAACTATCGCCGTAATCGTGCGTCTAAATTCTGCTCCTTTATGCGGCTCACCAAAAACTGGCCGAATTACCTCCTTGATCGGCAAATCGTATTTCTTAGCAAACTCAAAATCGCGCTCGTCATGAGCTGGTACAGCCATCACCGCGCCAGTACCGTAATGGGGCAATACATAATCAGCAACAAAGATGGGAACCTGCTCCTGGTTAGCAGGGTTGATCGCGTAAAAGCCTTCCAATTTAACACCGGTTTTCTCCCTGTCCTCGGCAGTCCGTTCAATGTCTGTCTTCTTTTTGACTTCCTCGAGGTATTTCTTCACCTCGTCAAAATTGGTAATGCCCCCCTCTCCCTCTGGTCTAGGCGCGGATTCGTATTCTCGGATGAGAGCATGTTCCGGGGCAACGGCCACGTAAGTTGCACCAAATAAGGTGTCTGGCCTAGTAGTAAAAACCTCGATTTCCTTTTTTGATATTCCTTTGGACTTTGAACCTTGGACTTTGAACTTCATTGTCGCGCCTTGGCTGGGCCCAATCCAATTACGTTGCTGAGTTTTAGCCCGCTCGATATAATCCACCTTTTCTAAATCATCATAGAGTCGCTGGGCATACTTAGTGATCCGCAAGAGCCATTGTTCCTTCTCTTTCTTCTCCACCTCGCCCCCACAACGTTCACATCGGCTGTCCACCACCTCCTCATTAGCCAAACCAATTTTACAGCTGGGACACCAATTGATTGTAGTTTTCTCTTTATAGGCCAGCCCCTTCTTAAACATCTGGAGGAAAATCCATTGAGTCCATTTATAATAGGCCGGGTCAGTAGTATTAACTTCCCGTGACCAATCGAAGGAGAGGCCGAGCGATTTCAATTGCTGGCGATAATTAGCGGCATTCTCCGCAGTAATTTCCTGAGGGTCTCGGCCAACCTTAATGGCATAATTCTCAGCCGGTAAACCGAAAGCGTCCCAACCCATGGGGTAAAGAACGTTGCGGCCCTCCATCCTTAATTTACGAGCAACAATGTCCATGGCGGTGTAGCTCCGAACATGACCGGTATGTAACCCCTCACCAGATGGGTAAGGGAATTCGACTAGAGTGTAATACTTTTTACCCTCGTCCTTGGTCTGGTAGATACCGGACTCTTCCCATTTGCGTTGCCAACGATTTTCGATTTCTTTATGGTCGTAATCTTTCATGAAATGAAGTCGCCCGCCGGAGAGGCGGTTTGACTCTTATGATATTAAGTATAGCAATTTTAGAGCAATAACCAACCCTTGACGGGCGATCAATCGCTCTTCTTGGTGCCTCCACCCCCACCTCCACTACTGGCGCCGTAGCTAGCGGCGCCCGATTCAATATTAGGTAATTTCACACCAGCTCCGCCGACACCACCACCTGCCCCTGCTGGCCCAGAGCCTTCAGTCACTTGGTAGATAGTCGGTAATTCTAACTCTTCAACGATAGTCTGATGCTCTTCCAAAACTTCCTTCAGGCCACTTAGAGCCTCGGCCTTCTCTATTTCCATTTTCGTCATGGGCATGTCTCCAGAGACACCACCACTACCCCCAGCTTCTGTTTGAATTTCAGTTTTAGGCTCAATCGTCACAGATGGAGCAGTGACATCATCTAGCGTGGAAAAAACCTTCATTGAACCAGCTTCCCTATTATCAACCGGCTTGGTGTCGCCCAACTCAGAAACTGCAGTGGGAATAGTATCGTCAGACTCGGAGACTGGAGTCAAAACAGCAACAGGAGCAGAAACGGCGGCAATCGGCTCAGCCCGGTTGATAACTGCAACCTGTTTGGCTACCTGAATTTTAATTTGTTCTTTCAAAATCGGGCTTAGCCTTTCTTGCGAGGCCAGTTTTTCTGCTTCCTCCAAGCGCCTCTTCACCAACTTAACTTCCACCTCAGACACAGGGCTCCCTAGGGCCGGCGCGGTTAGGCGAACTATCCCCTCATTAAAACTGAGCTTCATTGGGTAGAGCCTATCGCCCGGCAGAGATTGCTCGGCAAAAGCGGAGAGGCTTCCAGTACCAATTATCAAAACAAGAGCTATGGCCCAGGCCACACGTTGCCAAGCAAAATATTGCCAAGGCCAAGAAGGTCCACTTGCCTGTGGAGCAAGGACTTCGGTCGAAGCTGGCATTTTAGAAATATCAGCCACAAGCTCTGCGCACAATTGCTTGCGCTCCCCACTGCTTAGGTGAGTTTGTTTTAAGACCTCAATTAATTTTTTGCTTTTTTCATCCATAATTATGTTATCAGTTTGCGCAGGCGCCCCAAGGCTCGGTGAATCCTAACTGAAATATTATTTTCTTTCTCCCCCTTGAGGGCGGCGATATCTTTAGGCGACATATCTTCCACAAACCTCAAGGTGATCAGCTCTTGGTCTTCTTCCTTCAGGCGACTCAGATTCTGCAGAGCCCAAGAGATCTCAGCCTTGTCTTCGGTGGATTCTCGCTCCGCCACCGGGTCGAAGCCCTTTTCTAGTAGGTCATCAAGGGACTCCGACTTGCGTTGCCTATACCAATCAATAATCAGGTTATTGGCGATCCGGTATAGCAGGGCCCGCTCGTTCTCTATATCTCGCCCCTCACGCCAATAGGTCCAGGCACGGAGAAAAGTCTGCTGAGTTAGGTCCTTGGCCAGTTCCCGATCACTTGTCTTGAAGAAGCAACGACGAAAAATGGCGTCAGCGTACGCCTCATAAGCTTTCAAAAATTCTGCCTCCTTGGGCTTGCCTGCCATATATAATAACGTTGAAACTAAGCTTCCCTTACTGCCATTATCTCACCTCCCGGCAACATTGACAAGTGTGGACAAAAATGATAGATAAAGGCTAGTTTGGTCCTTGTCAGGACTGGTATCAAAAACAATTCTAGGGCCAGTTCCAGGCTGGTTTACCAGCCTGGAACTGGAGAAAGGGAGACCATCATGGCCAAGAAAAAGGTGGCGAGAAAACCTGCTGCCAAGAAAAAGGTGAGGGCGGCAAAAAAGCAACCGACACCTGAACTAGAACTTCAGATCCGCGGTGGTGAGAGTCAAGACGCCAATCTGCGGGTGGGTTGGCGATTGAGCCCAAAGATGCTCGAAAAAATCGCCCAGCTAGAAGCGGCCAATTCACCTGGCTGTTTCGCAATTCTCGTCACTGCCGGAAAGGAGGGCCGGGGGCACGAAACAGAGGAGAGGCAAATTGTCCCCTTGGACAGAGGCGGTAACCTTTTTCCCTTCCACCGCCCTGGGCGCCACCATCTCCACATCTTTTTGCTCTTCTGCGCGGGCGGCACCCATACGATGGGCCAGATCCTCCTGAACAAGGGATACTCTGACCGCTATGAGCTCGAGCTATTCCAACGAAACGGAGAGCCTTGGGCCCCAATTAACATAGACCAGCTCGGAGATCGCTGCGGCCACAATACTGTATCGATAGTCGGCCACGACAGGGGGAAGGTGGAGATAGACCCGGCTTTCTTTGCCCCTACACCCAATCCTCTCGTAGCGAGCTGGGTTAACTGGCTTCACGAAAACTGGCTACGCGACGAGTGCCACTACCGCAGACGAGCGGCCCTCGCCTTCACCCTCAAGCCGTTCCTCCTCTTGGGCTACATACCATACCGAGTAGTACGGGGAGCAATCGTGGCGAGTGCGGTAATCATGACTCGACTGGTTGGCCTGATCTACTCCCTACTTTGTGGATACCACATCGAAGGGTCCATTCTTCTCTCTTATGAAGCGGCCATAGAGGCAATTGAGGGAAGAACAATGGACGATGCGCTTGGGGAAGTCTTCCGGAGGGTCTACCTGCCCAGATCAGCGTACTACGATTTAAGCTACGAACCCCGATCCTGCTTCAAACACAAAAAGGACGGGACAGAGAGGCCCCGACATTGGAGCTTGCTGAGACCAACGACTCTCTTTTGGGTGGCCTTCACCTCCACCTGCCTCTACCTAATGAATGCCGGAGGCAGCACTTCTTTCTCTGGCTGGACAATGGGCGCAGTATTGATCTACCTATGCTTGGTTGGGGCGGGCCTCGGTATCTTTTCCTTGGTCCAAGGCATTCAAAAAGGCTGCCTTTCCTCTTTGGATGCTGACGAGCTCGCCAGGAGGCAAGCAGAGCGCGCGGCCCAGCGCGAAATGGCACGGGCTGAATTAGCAGTACTCAAGAAGAAAGAGCGCGAAGCCCGCGCCGCGTTGCAGCTAGCAAAGGTGACCCAGAGACAACGGGAGGCTCACCGGCATCTCGTCCAAGGCTCTTCCGAGTCTCCATCAGGATTTCACGGCGTCGTACTCTGGTGCCAAAACTTCAAGGCAAGGGTATGCAGACCCTTCGCCAGACCCTAAATGACCCCGAGTCCTTACATTCGCCCCCCCCGTTGCCAAGCGACGGGGGGCTCTTTTTTTCTCAAAACTTAAGGTGGGGAAATCTATTGCTTTGGTTTTCTCTACTATGTTAGAATGAACACGACAGAAGCCGAGTGTTTCTGGTCATAGATTATTAGCTTTCACGAAAACAAACTCTATGGACGAGCCAACAACTCCGCCAATGGGGGGCGACCAGCCAACTCCGGCTTCAGATACCCCAATGACTCCACCAGCAACAGAGCCAACTCCGGCTCCTGAAGGTGGCGACACACCAGCCAGCCCTATGGGTGGCGACACACCTGCACTATAATTGCAGGTCTTCAAAAAACACCCTCGCCCAGCGAGGGTGTTTTTGTATCCAACACTCAATACTTG
>JAYEGE010000003.1:0-19727 GCA_034658935.1 Patescibacteria group bacterium
CATAAACTCCAAATAGAAGGGGGGGGTGCGATGTATGAAATTGCTGTGATGGGGGCGGCCGTCTTGTTGTCGGTGGCGATACTGGATTATGTCCGACGAGCCTGGACGAGGAAGACTGATCCGGTGCTGGCGACTTGGATCCTATTAGCGGTGGTCTTAGGGCTCTCGCTGTGGATGTACCGAGCGAGTTCCTCGTGGTCTTGGACGGCGAATATCAGTCTCATTGTCGGAGCGGCCGGAGTCATCGTTGTGTTGGGAGGTGTAATCGCCGCTCAGATTCGTTATGGCACCCTTCGTGTGTCTTTCGATAGGACCCAGAAGATCTGCTTGGCGGGCGGCGCGCTGATAATTGTCTTTTGGGCCATGACCAAGCAGCCGCTCCAGGCCTATATTCTCGTTCAATGTATCGCCATCATCGGCTACTCGGCGACCATCAGGCGTTTGTTGAAGGCGAAGGCCAATACCGAGCCTCTCTTCTTTTGGGTGGTGGCGATAAGCAGTGACATCTGCGCTATCTATCCAGCCTGGGTTACTGGCGATATCTTCGCCTGGATCTTTCTCGGCCGAGCTTTCTCTTGCAGTATTCTGGTGATCTTCTTGATTCTCAGACTCAAGTGGAGAACGCGCCGGATTGAAGGCGTTGTAATCTCAAGCTCTCCGACCAGCTAGACTGATCGGGGAGCTTTTTCTTTTTATAAAAATCGGTGATATGATGGGTTAAATGACCGCAATTTATATCCTAATTGGCTTAGTTGTGGGCGGAGGAGCGGCTTGGTTAATATTACGCTCCAGATCTGCTCCAGCGGCTCAAAATGACCAAAGTCTAGTTTTAATGCAGAACCAGATGAACGAGCTCTTGCGCACTCTCGACCAGAAATTCTCCTTGGTAGATCAAAAGCTGGTAGACTCCTCCAAAACGATGCACGAGTCAGTACGTTCTCAATTTAGTGAATCGCAAAAACTGATCCAGAACATTACCCAGGAACTGACTTCGGTCAAGGAAACGGGCCGGCAAATGGTTGGTTACGCTGATCAACTCCAGAATCTCCAAGATATCTTGAAGAACCCCAAACAGCGGGGAGTGTTAGGGGAGTATTATTTAGAAACTTTATTGAAGAATGTTCTCCCTCCCAACTCTTATAAGATGCAATACCCTTTCCGTGACGGCGAGATTGTTGACGCTGCGGTATTTGTGAGAGATAAAGTTATTCCTGTCGATTCTAAGTTCTCTTTAGAGAATTATAATCGCTTGGCAGAAGAGAAGAATGAAGCTGAACGAGCACGCCTCGAAAAAACATTTGTCGGCGACCTTAAATCGCGCATTCAAGAAACGGCGAAGTATATCCGGCCAGCAGAGGGAACTATGGAATTCGCTTTCATGTTTATTCCTCACGAAGCCATCTATTATGATCTATTGGTCAATAAGATCGGTTCTATCAAAGGTGAGGATGCTGAGAACCTGGTCCAACGGGCGGCGCAAAAATATAAAGTGATCATTGTTTCGCCGACTTCCTTCTTGGCTTACTTGCAAACAGTATTACAAGGGTTAAAGGCGCTTCAGATCGAGGAATCTGCCAAGGAAATTAAAAAGCGGGTTGAGGAGCTTGGGAAGCATCTGGGCTCCTATGATCAGTATATGAACAAGCTCGGTAATACCTTGGGGACTACTGTAAACCACTATAATTCAGCTTATAAAGAATTTAAAAAAATGGACAAGGATGTTCTACGTATCAGTGGCGACTCGGCTGGAGTGGAACCCTTAGTTTTAGATAAGCCAAATTTAGAAGAATAAAACAAGATTATTATGAAGCTCAAATCTATTTTAATCGTAGCCATCCTTATACTTTTTATTGGTGCCTTCACTTTTAGAGACAAGCTGGCCGATAACCAGCCAGTCTCGTCGTCTTTTGTTGACAGTGGGGAAGAGGAGAAGCCGAAAATCCCAGATCCTTCTCCTGATGTGGTGCCGCCAACACCTACGTCGCCCTCTCCGCCAGCTCCCACCCCCACACCACCACCCGTTCCAACGTCTCCGCCAGCTCCTACTCCGACGCCAGAACCATCGGTGGCTGGCTGTGCCGAACTCTATGCTGGCCACAATAATGCCAATGCTAATCGGATTAATCTTGTTTTCGAGGGGGTTAAGTATTCAAATCTTAACGATTTCTTAAAAGTTATTAGGAATTTTGTTGATTTAAATTCTGTTAATAGTCAGCCGGGGCTCTTGGGCCAGGAACCTTTCCGCTCAAATAAGCATCTTTTTAATTTCTGGTATGTCGACGAGATAAATACTTGTTATAAGCGTAACGCTAGCTGTGGCGAGGTGGCGATTGACTTCTTTAATGTTTGCCAATTGCCCAATAAATACTATATTCGTCTCTTCAATCGTTTTGACCCGGATGGGGTGGAGAGCTGGAATCCCGACCTGCGTGAACCTTGGATCTGGGCCATTACTCCCAATATAAATAATGCTCCAGCCGTGAACGCCCGACATTTCCTGGTTCATGAATTCGGCCATTTCTTTAGCAGTCCTAGTCTGAACTCAACTTATTGGGGCTTGCGTGACGAATATGGGGGTGAGACCAGGGCGCTGGAATATGATTTCTTCCGCCGAGCCGGCAAGATCCTCCCAAATATCTATATCGACCAAGAGACAACGACCCGTAGCCAATGTTTGGAGGGGGCGCCGTGGCGTGAGTTTATTGGTGACGGTTGCGGTCAACCGGGTGTGGTGGATTGTGTGGAGAGTTATACCCAACCTGAGATTGATCCACGAGAATATGAGTCAGTACAATGCAGGGCTGGAGTACCCTTGGCCGAATGCTATCGCGAAGTTAGTTGCTTTGAGGGGGCGATGCGGGTAGAGAAAAATGTCTTTCGGCCAACCTTTAAATCAATAATGGATACCATTAACCCTCTGCATCTCGAAGTTGGATTTAATCTCCCCAGTCAACAACATCTTTGCCGCATCATCAAAACCCAACTTGGCACTGTCGGCGGCGTCTGTCCTGATTTGTTGAATTAAAAAGAAAAACCTCCGCCCGTCGTGACGGGGGAGGTTTGTGTTGAGAGGCAGACCAGAGGCCTAGGGCCAATGAGTCAGCATCCAGATCAGAGGCCCACAAAGCGCCAGAAGAGAGAGAGTCAAGAGTACAGAGCTAGCCAGACTCCAGCGACGAGAAGTGCGATCCCAAGCTGCCTTGGCTACTGGTTCCTCTCGTAATTGACGTGACATGTTTGCTCCAGCGCAAGCCATCAGATAACAAAAAACTGCTGAAATCACTAATGCTGTGAAAAGGACTCCCCACAAAATCGGCCAAAGCATTGCTCTTCTCCTTTGCCTCGTAAGAGGTCTTGCACACCCTAAATTTCTCGAGTAACTTCCTGGCTCTACGCTAACACGGTGAGTTATCTCTGCCAAGTACTTTGATCTTGCACAATAAGGCAAAATGTGTAGAATATAACCCACATATGACATTCGCAATCATTAAAACAGGCGGGAAGCAATACCTGGCCAAGAAGGGCGCCAAGCTCAAAGTGGAGAAATTGGCCGATAAGGATGGTCAACCACTCAAGGAGGGGAGTAAGCTTGATTTTGATCAGGTGTTCTTAGTCGACGATGGTAAGGAGACTAAAGTCGGTGCACCCACAGTTGCCGACGCCAAGGTCAGCGGTAAGGTACTCGCTCAGGCCCGCAAGCCCAAGGTAACCGTTCTCAGGTACCGCAATAAGACCAATTCTCGTGCTTTCGGCAAATACGGCCACAAGCAACCCTACACCGAAGTAGAAATCACTGAGGTTAAATAACTAACTCCTATTTTTGATAGCGTTTTTGAGGGTGTCGGCGTCTGAGTACTCAAGTTCAGTGCCAGTGGAGAGGCCGCGACCAAGAAGGGTAATTTTAATATCGTGTTCTTCTGCTAGGGGAGCGAGGAGCTTCTTCAATACCTCCACTGTATAATCACCTTCTGGATTAACCGACAAAGCAATAATGATCTCCCGCAACTTGGAGGAAGAACCTCCAAGTCGGTGTTTGATTAGGTTTTCTAATTCTTGGGCCCGGATAGATCTCTCGGGGTGCTCGGTTAGGATAGGGGCTAGGCCGCCGAGGACAAAATAGCGGCCCGCGTAAGTGTCAGACTTCCTTATATTTTCTAAATCAATATCTTTTTCTACGACCATCAGGAGGCCGTGATCGGCAGTGTTATCATTGCAAATATTGCAAATGGTGCTGTTTACTTGAGCTGAAGCGGGGAAGAAGCGCTGGCATTCAGCGCATTGTCGAATGCCGACACGCAATTCCTCAATCTGCCTCGCCAACTCACGGGCATTACCGTGATTGGTGCGTAATAGGTAATAAACAAAGCGCCGCGCCTGGCGTGGCCCGATTCCTGGGAATTTAAGGAAGCTCTGAGTTAGTCGATCAATAATTGAATCTGCCATAGGTAGGTCAGAAGCCGCCAAAATCTTGCTTGTCGACAGTGGTGAAGCTGACCCGCTTCTCATCGAAGAAGAGGTCGACTTGCCCAGTGGGGCCATTACGATGTTTAGCGATAATGATCTCGGCGATATTCTTCCTCTCGCTTTCTTCATTATTCTTATCTTCTCGGTGAATAAAGAGAACAACATCCGCGTCTTGCTCGATAGAACCAGAGTCACGCAAGTCGGAGAGGCGAGGCTTACCTCCACGTTGCTCCACCGCACGGCTGAGCTGAGAGAGGGCGAGCACGGGTACTTCTAATTCCCGGGCCAAGCCTTTAAGAGAGCGGGAGATCTCGGTAACTTGCTGAACCATGGAGTCGGTATCCTTACGGGGAACCATCAATTGGAGATAGTCCACGATAATCAAATCAAGGTCGTTCTCGGCTTTCATTTTGCGGGCCGAGGAGCGTATCTGGGTAATATTACTGCCAGGATTATCATCGATATAGATCGGAGCATTAGATAATTTATCGAGAGCGTCACGTAAGCGAGTGAAGTCCTCGTCCTGCTTCAAGCGACCAGTGCGCAGCTGCCAAGAATCCACCCTACTTTCTGCCGCCAGAAGCCTATCCACCAATTGTTGCGAGCTCATCTCTAGCGAGAATATACCGATAGATTTTTTGTGGTCACAGGCCGCCCGACGGGCAATATCGAGAGCCAGAGAAGTCTTGCCGACTGAGGGTCGCGCCGCCAGGATTATCAAGTCAGATTTTTGGAGGCCGGAGAGTTTATCGTCTATACCAGAGAAACCGGTCGGTACACCTCGGAGCCCTTCGCCTGATTTGTGGAGTTTATCGAAACGCTCCCAGGCTTCAGCTAGACTATCTTTCAAGCGCAAGAAGGATTTTTTAGAGAAATGGCCAATATCAAAAATAACCTGTTGGGCCTGATCGAAAATATTATCGATATCGTCAGTCTCGTTATAGCCCATAGCTCCGATTTTATCGCCCGATTGAATAAGACTACGAAGGAGAGCTTTCTTTTTTATCAAGGCGCAATAATGCTCGAGATTGGTGGCACTTGAGACTAGATTAACGAGGCTGGCCAGATAGGAAGCCCCGCCAATACTCTCTAATTGCTCGTGCTCTTTTAATTTGCTTGTTAGAGAGACAATATCGATGGGCTCATTTTGCTCTCGGAGATTGAGCATCGCTTGATAGATACGTCGGTGCTTCTCGGCATAAAAATCGTCAGCGCTGATGGTGTCCATAGACTCATAGATCCCATCTGGTTTAACTAAAATAGAACCAAGCATCGCCCGCTCGGCATTTAAATCCTGAGGGGGCATCCGCAATTGCTTTTTAGCAAAAGGGCGATTGCTTAGAGTGTTATCGGAGCTAGGCATAACGAAATTTTAACACGACCTTGTGCCCAGAGCACGGGCCCCTCAGAAGCGCTAGAAGTGAACAAAGTGGGGATTAAATGTGATTAGTGACTATTGGACCACTTGCTCCGTCTTCTACTGCGTAGCCTTGTTCTTCGATTTGTTGTCGCAACCTATCTGCCTCGGTCCAATCCTTATCTTGTCGGGCCTTTTCACGCCTGTCGGCTAACTCGATGATTTCTTTTGGAATCTTGGCTTGCGCAATAGGTTTGACGGCAATCAGATTGAGACCCAATACCTTATCGAAATCGAGTAAAGTCGCCCGCTTGTCGGCGAGGGAGAGAGTGGGATCCTTCAATAATTTCCAAACTAAGGCCAGGGCCATAGGGGTGTTCAGGTCATTATTAATGCCTGCCAAGAATTGGCTCTTATAATTAGCATTGACCTGGCCGCTTTCGGTGCCTAAGTCTAGATAAGTTTTTGTTAAGTTTTGGTAAGCATTCTGGGCTCCATCCATGGCCTGCCAGCTAAAGCTTGCGGGGCTACGATAATGAGCTGTTAGAAGCCATAATCTATAGGCTAGGGGAGCGAATTGACGCTCCTCAAGGTCTCGGAGAGTATAGAAATTGCTTAGTGACTTAGACATCTTTTCCTGGTCGATATTCAAGAAGGCAGTATGTAGCCAATAACGAACTAGTGGCGCTTTGCCAGTTGCCGCCTCAGATTGAGCAATCTCATTTTCGTGATGAGGGAAAATAAGATCAGACCCGCCGGTATGGATATCAAATTGTTCGCCGAGTTCCTTCAGGCTCATGGCTGAACATTCAATATGCCAACCGGGGCGCCCCTTACCAAACGGGGCTTCCCAGCCAATTTCTCCATCCTCTGGAGTTTGGAATTTCCAAAGTGCAAAATCCCTCGGATCACGCTTATCGTGACTCGCATCGTCCTGTCTGTCAGTCACCTCGATAGGGCGCTTAGATAATTTGCCGTAATCAGCAAAGGCTGCTACCGAGAAATAAATCCCATCACTAGTTTTGTAAGCCTGCTCTTGCTCCAATAATTTTGTTATCAGGGCGATAATTTCTGATAGATGTTCCGTCGCTCTAATTAAGTGGGTAGAGGGTACGATATTTAAAGAGGCCAGGTCTTTAACAAAAGCCTCTTCGTAAAACTTGGTAAATTCAGGTAGGGGTCTATTGACTTTCTGGCTGCCAGCGATCGTCTTGTCGTCAACGTCAGTAATATTCATTACCTGCTTGACCTTATAGCCATTATACTCGAGTGTCCGCCGCAGGAGATCACTCGTCAAGAAGGAGCGCCAATTACCAATATGGGCATAATCATAAACTGTGGGGCCGCAAATATACATACCCACTTGCCCAGGCATTAGGGGCTTAAATTTTTCCTTCTCGCGACTGAGGGTATTGAATAAATAGAGTGGGGGATTTAGATCCATTTTTTAGAACGAGCCACTGTGTAAGTAATAATGACTGAGATTAATAGGAGACCAATGGTCGGCCAGAATACTGGAAAGGCGTAGATAGAGGCTAATTGCAAGATAACATCCAGAGGCAGAAGGATGAAGGCAACGACGGTCAAGGTTCTCATAACGTTGTTGGTCTTGATGCTCAGGAGGGAGTCATTGGTCTCACGCAGGTCTAAGAAAGTGGCGTGGTTAGACTTGACGGTATGAAGGATTCTCTCATGCTCACTGCGTAACGCTCGGAGGTAATATTTGAATTTGGCGCCAAAAAAGTCTTCGCCAGCCAATTCCAGAGAGGATAATACGCTACGATGGTCCTTGAGTGCCCAACGGCTATCAGTAAGTTCGTAATTGATATCGGCCAGGGCCTTAACCACTTGTCGTTCGTGGCCTGAAAAAACTTGATCTCCGACGTTTTTTAATTTTTCGTTAAGGCCGTCTAAACCATCTCCCATCGAGTGGTAAATCTCTCGCATAATATAGAAGAAAAGTAGTCCGCCGTGCATTTTGTCATGGCTCTTCTTGAGCAAGAAGTCGGTCTCAAATATTTTCGCGAAATCATTCAAGGCATTGAGAGTTTCGTAATGAGCAGTTAGAACAAAATCCTTGCCGACAATCAAGTCGATCTCTATTGCGTCGCGTCGTTCAGAAGTGGCTCGCCCCATCAATCCTCGAGGGAGACGAAGAACTAAATATAAGAAATCTTTATAAACGTCAATCTTACTTCGACTGGAAGGATCGCGTAATTCTTCCAAAGCGACCGGGTGCAGCTTATAAGTTTGGTCCAATCGATCAAGTTCGTCTAGAGTAGGGGATTCTAAATCTATCCAAGTTACTTCTTTATATTTAAATTTCTTTAACATTTGCTAATTATAGCGCCATTTGTAATAATGCCGCAATATGCAATCTTCTTGGCGTCGTTTGATCTTTTTTCTCATTATAATACTCCTCTTAGGTGGAGCTTTTGGCCTAGGTGTCGAGTTCGGTTTTAATAATAGACCAGCTGTCAGTCGCTTAACTGAGTTAATAAACAAGGAGGAGCAGAAACCGGCGGCACTGGACTTCGCCCCCTTCTGGGATACTTGGGAAGTGATCGATAGTAAATTTGTGGACACTACAGCTTCTTCTAGCACTAGCACGGTAGCTGCCACTGACGATGAAGATAAGGTCTGGGGAGCGATCAGCGGCCTTGTATCTTCACTCGGTGATCCATACTCCGTTTTTTTACCACCCCTAGAGTCAGAAAACTTTGGAGAAGAAATCAACGGGAATTTCGGCGGCGTTGGAATAGAAATCGGCGTTCGCGACAATATCTTGACGGTTGTTGCTCCTTTGGCTGGCACACCAGCCCAACGGGCCGGCATCCAACCCGCAGACAAGATTATTGCCGTAGATGGCACATACACAGGCGACTTAACAATCAACGAGGCGATCAATTTGATTCGTGGTGAAGTCGGTACAGCTGTTGTATTAACCATAAGTCGAGCAGGGGAAGACGGGTCGCTTAATTTCGAGCTGATCAGGGCAACAATCGATATCCCCACTATTGAAAGTGAAATGCTCCCCCAGGGGATTTTTGTGATTCGATTGTTCAATTTCGGGAGCAATTCCCCGGAACTTTTTCGAGATGCCCTACGTCAATTTACTGAAGCCGACACCGACAAGCTCATCCTTGATTTGCGCGGCAATCCTGGTGGATTATTGGACGCCTCAGTTGATATGGCTAGTTGGTTCCTACCGGCGGGCAAGGAGGTCGTAACTGAGGCTCGCGGGCGAGATGAAGAACCTAGAGTTTATCGCAGCCGCGGTTACGATGTTTTTACTGATAAATTAAAAATGGTAATTCTGGTCGATGGAGGAAGTGCCTCGGCCTCAGAAATTTTGGCTGGGGCCCTAGCTGACCATGGGATCGCAACCCTAGTGGGGGAGGAGACCTTTGGTAAGGGGTCAGTCCAGGAATTAGTCTCTATCACCGACGAGACTTCGCTGAAGATAACCGTCGGCCGTTGGCTGACCCCACGCGGAGTTTCCCTCTCACATCAAGGATTGGTGCCGGAGGCAATAATTGAAATTGAAGAAGAAGGGGAGGGAGATCAAGAAGAGCTAGGTGACCCCTTCGTTGAAAAGGCCGTAGAGATATTATTAGAACAAGACTAAATCTGATATGAAAGTTATTCTATTGCAAGACGTTTCCAAGGTTGGGAGACGACATGAGGTCAAAGAAACGGCTGACGGTTTTGGGCGGAATTACTTAATCGCTCGTGGCCTGGCTATCTTGGCTAATACTAAAAACCTAAAGAAGCTAGACTCCATGAAGCAACACCAAGGTGAGGCCGATAAGGTACAGCAGGACTTATTGGATAAGGCACTAGCGGGCTTGGCCGATAAAGCGCTTGATTATTCTGCCAAAGCTAACGACGAGGGCCATCTCTTCGCTGGTATTCACCAAAATGATATTGTCGCGGCCCTCGAGAAAGAACGCGGGCTCAAATTGTCACCAGAAGCTATCCAATTAGACGAGCCAATAAAAACCTTAGGCGAACACACGATCGAAATAAAAACTGACCAATCTAGTGGCCAGTTTACCCTCCGAGTTATTGCGGCTTAGTTCTTAGACTACGTTAACCTGCTTAGCCCGACGTTCAGCGCCAGTAAAAGACCGCTTACGCTTAGTGGTAAATTCAACCTTGCCAGTCTTGAGGGCGAAGAGGGTATGGTCAGTACCCACACCAACATTGGTGCCCGGGAGAACACGAGTACCGCGCTGGCGCACGATAACAGACCCGACTTTAGCCTGGTCGCCGTGTTGAATTTTGACCCCCAGATACTTGGGCTGGGAATCTCTTAGGTTTTTGGCTGAACCGCCAGCCTTTTTATGTGCCATAATCTATTTGAGCAGTACTTATTTTGTTAAAATGAAGTATGGCTATATTAACTGAATCCTGGTCAAAAATCAAGAGGGGACACAAGACCTGGGCCCTAGCCTTAATGCTAGTCCTCCTGGGTGCCCTCAGTTTCGGCCTAGGTCGATTATCGGGCTTGCAGGCCGGGAGAGAGGATATCGGCATAGATAATCTTGGCCCGGCCGCCGTTTCTTTGTCTTTAGAAAAAGAAAAAATAGTGATACCCCCTCCTGGGGCAGGGGAGGCCCCCTCTTCTGCCCCAATTAGTCAACAATATGTAGGCTCTCGATCCAGTGATAAATACCACCTTCCTTGGTGCTCGGGCGCCAAGCGGATCAAACAGGAGAATTTAATTTATTTCGCCAGTATCGCTGATGCTGAGCAGGCCGGATATAAACCGGCAGGGAACTGTCCAGGTTTAAAATAATACTACGTCGCACATTATACCTTTTTATCAGAAACTTTGTGCGACATGGGTCTAAAACCCCTACCCCACCGCGTAAACTGATGGAGTGTCATTACTCGCTGATTTCTCTGAAGAGCATTCTTTTTTCGTAACACAATATCCTCTATTTCCTCTTCGTTTATGTCGTTATTCATCATTAAGAATATTACAGGATACTTGATCATGATCTTTGCCTTGTGGGCTCTCATCTTGCTGTTTAAGCAACCTGCGAGATTCTTTTGATCCTTTGGGTAGAATACGTCTACCGAGAAATTTCCCCCTTTGTAGAATACAAAAAAGTCTGTCCTAGTACGCCTATCATCAGTAAAGAAATATTCTCGATGGACAAATTCTCTTCCAAATTTATTTTCGAGGTACTTATGTACCTCTTGCTCACATTTATGCCCTCTGGAGTTAATTTTGCGCGTCCTCTCTGAACTATAGGGCCCCTTAGTGAAATCATGAGGGCCAGAAAGTTTCAGAGTCTTTCGCAATTCAGGGAGACCTCCGTACTTCCTTTGAATTTGTCTCGATGATGGGAGATGTGAGTAATTATCCAATTCATGAGCGGTTGGATATCTGGCCTGTTCTTTGTGAAATTTCTCAAACCCCTTTCTTATTTTTTCTATTGTCCATCGTTCCACTCTCTTATTATAGTATAATGTCGCACAAGATACTAGGTAGCAGCCCAACACTTACTACTAGACTTCCAATGCCGTGAGCCCTCCTTCTTGAGAAGCCAGAGCGCATAGCCGGTATTTCCCTCAGAAGTATAAATATCGTAACCAAGTTCACGACTAGCTTCTAAATGATATTTTTCATTTATTTGAAATAAACCAACGTCCTGCGAATTTTCTATGCCACGCAAAACTGCCCCGTCTTCATCATATTGACGATTGGTGCTCTCACAGAAGGCAATATCCGTCGCTAAACGGCTATCTACGCCCTGGAGACTGGCTCTAACCTCAATAAACTCCTGGATCGTAGGCACTTGGGCTAAAACTGGCTCAGGGGCCAAATTTGGACCAAATTGCGAACCGAAGCTAGAGAGAGTTATAAAGCTTGCAAGACTTATTTGTAGAAACGCAGTATAAATAGGCTTAAAAGGAAAAAACGGCTCAAATGAGCCATTTCTGTAGTCAATCAACCCTTACTTCCGACTACTAGCCTAGTTTAGCATACTCCTCCCCTCCTGTCAATACCAGACAATATTACCAAGGAATTGGCAAATTCTCGACTAAGGGGCCGATCTTGTCCCAAATCCAAGATCCAGCAACCTTAACTATCCCCCAAACATAATTGAGATTCCTTTGGACCAGGTCAGACTCGATAATATTTTGTACATCAACACGGTAATAACCGAGAACCACCAAGGCAACCACCACCAGCAAGATTAGCTTTATTAATCCTCGCTCTTTTGTTTTTGGTTTTATCATCTTATAGCCTCTCCCCCGCTCTCTCCTGTTTATTTTAGCCAAGATACAGCAAAGGATCAAGATAGGCCTTGGGATCAGCTATGGGCATGGTGTAAGTCCCGCGGCAGACTTTACTTTTCAATTGCTTCACCTGGACGCCGTCACTAGCGTAAACTGTAAAATGGAGATGCGGCCCGGTTGAATAGCCGGTATTCCCACTATAGCCGACTAATTGGCCCGCGGCGAGATTTTGGCCCGCAACGACCTTAATTAGACTCAAGTGGGCATAAAGAGTACTCAGACCATTATTATGTTTAACTAATACCCAGCGACCATAAGAAGCCTTCGGGCAAACTAGATCGGTATCGCCGCTAGCGACTACCATTCCACTGGCTGCTGACCAGATAGGTGTACCTACGCTAGCTCGGAAATCCACCCCATTATGAGTTCCGCTCGCATATAGACGTACAGAATCAGCGGTCCGACCAAATCTCTGCGTGATAAAAACATTTTCTAGCGGCCAAATAAGTGGTGTTGTTCCCTGATCTGGCAACTTACTGAAATCGATAGCCAGTTTCAACTCTGATTCAAAAGCCGCCAATTCACGAGCAAAAGCGGCTTTTTGCACTTGCCGACTGGCGATCAACTTACGATAACCGGCTTCCTCATTTTGAGTCTGGGCCAAGAGCTCGCGTTGGGTTTCTTTATTTTGATCATTAATTTGCTTCTGGTCAGCTAGGCGGGCTCTGAGAGTCTGTAGTTCCTGTTTTTCGCTCTCGGCCACTCCCTGGTCAATTTTGAGACCATTCCGTGTTCGCCTTAACGCTTCCATAGATTCATGGATACCCGCTTCGACCTGCCTGAGTCTATCTTGTTCTAACCAAAATTCAGATAGGTTCTCTTGGCTTAGCATCACCTCCATTAACGAATAGCTGCCTGCTTCACGCAATATCCGCATTGCCTCACCCAAGCTTTGGATAGATTTGCCAATATCAGTTTCTTTGCCGCCAATTTCTAAACCTAATTTTTCAATTACTAGAACAGTCTGGGCGACTTTTTGTTCCGTGACCTTAATATCAGTTGACAACTTCTTGTTAATAGAGTTGAGTCTATCCAACTCACCTTTGAGGGTATTCGATTGCTTAGCGGTGTCAGCTAGGCTGTTATTGAGTACATTGATCTCTTGCTCTAATTTCTTGATCTCTGAACTGCGAGAACCAATCTGAGCTCGAAGCTCGTCTAAGCGAGACTGGGCATTGCTTCGCCCCGCCAAGGGCGGAACCGACCCCACCAACAAAGTAAAAGCCAGTAGGCCAATTAGGATGTAATTAGAGCCCCTTAGCATGCTTTAGGCGTTTGATAGTTTCCTCCTTGCCGATTATCGTCGCGATAGTAAAGGGGTCGGCAGAGCGTGAACGACCAGAAAGGGCCACCCTCATGGGCCAGAGTATCTTTGCCTTTCCCTCTTGCTCGGCATAATCCCAAACAGCTTCTTTAATTTTTTCAGCCGTGAATTCGTCGGCATTTGGGGCTTTCAATAACTCAATTGTTTTTTCTAGAGTTTCTGGGGTCTTGAGGAGTTCCTTATCTGGCTTTGGCGCTTCAAAGAAATAGTCCCACTCCCCTGCCCCAGATTGTTTATTTAAATCACTGAAGTTAGTGATTCGCGGAGTAATTTCTGGTAATAATTTTTTCAGTATCTCTCTGTCTTTGCCTGGGAAATGCTTCTCCATTTCCATCAACAACTCATCTTCTGGCAGACGCTTAATGTACTCGCGATTAAACCAATCCAATTTTTCTAGGTTAAAGATGGCGCCCCCTTTTTGAATATGAGCTAAATCAAAATACTTAATCAATTCATCTAGGCTGAGAACCTCTTCCTTTAGGCCGGCGGCCTGCGGTGACCAACCAAGAGTGGCCAAAAAATTTATCACTGCCTCTGGTAAATAACCCTCGTCCCTATATTCCATTACCGAGACCGACCCATGACGCTTAGAGAGTTTGGATCGGTCAGCTGCTAAAATAAGAGGGAAATGAGCATATTCAGGCCGCTTAGCGCCGAGGGCTTCGATTAATAAGATCTGCCTTGGGGTGTTGGAGATATGTTCCTCGCCGCGAATAACGTGGGTCAAGCCCATGGTCGCGTCGTCGACCACTACCGCTAGATGATAAAGAGGTTCGTCTAGGCTCTTGGCGATAACGAAATCACCAAGCTCGGCAGTATCAAAACTAATCTCGCCTCGAATCAAGTCTGTAAAAGTAACCTTGGAGCCAGGATTCTTGAAACGGATAACTTCCGCCCGTTTGCCTGCCCTGAGCGCAGTCGAAGGTCCTTCCTTTTTAACTTTCTCCTTGGATACATAAGCCGCCCCACTCTCCAATAATTTTTCTAGAGCTTGGCGGTAAAGATCACCTCGCTCTGATTGGCGGATTAATTGCTGGTCCTCAAAGTCATCAAACTCGAGGCCGAGCCATTCGAAGCTATCGAGAATGCCTTGTTCATATTCGCGCTTCGAGCGCTCCTTGTCGGTATCCTCAATCCGCAAAAAAATCTCTCCGCCCTGCTTCTTAGCAAAAAGATAATTGAACAAGGCTGTCCGCACTCCACCAACATGAAGCGTACCTGTAGGACTAGGAGCAAATCGTACTTTTACTGACATCATATTTATTCTTCGTGCTTTAAAGCTAGTTTTAAGATTTCTTCAGCAATGAGGCGGCCGGCGTCGGGCTTAGCGAAGGACTTGGCGCTGGCCCTCATCTTCTCTGTTAATTCCTTACTGGCGATTAGTCTATTGATCTCGGCCAAGAGGACCGAGGAAGTAAGATTATTCTGCTCAATCACCACCGCAGCTCCAGAACGGGCGTAGGTGAAAGCGTTGAGTCGCTGATCGTGACTGACTTCCTCGGGAATAGGAATGATGATCGATGGTACCCCCCAATTAGCGGTTTCAAAAATAGCTCCGGCGCCCGCTCGAGTGATTATCAGGGTGGCCACTCCCGCGGCCATCTTCATGGCATCGCTATTTAAGTGGGCAAAGACTTGGTAACGCTTGGCATTAGGATTGTCTTGGAGTAAGAGACTGACCCTGGCTTTAACATCCGCCAGATTTTTCTCGCCAGTCTGGTGGATGATCTGAAAATGTTCTACCAATTTGGGCAAGATATCTACTAATACAGCGTTGATCGTCGTCGCCCCCTGAGAACCACCAAGAACAAAGAGAGTGGGCAATCCTTTCTTCAAATGGAGAAACTCATGCGCCCCCTGTTTAATAGACTGCAATAATTCACGTCGAATAGGATTACCAATTACCGCCGTCTTTTCAGCGGGGAAATTCACAGCGGCCTCCGGGAAAGAGACGGCGATTCTCCTCGCAAATTTACCCGACCAAGCATTGACTCGGCCTGGTCGGGAATCAGACTCATGTATCATCACCGGGATGCGCAAGAAGCGGGCCGCAGCCAAAGTGGGAAAGGCTACATACCCACCTTTGCTAAAAACCAGATCTGGGTAAATCCAATAGAGTCGCCAAATAGCTTTAACGATCCCCCACCCCGTCTTGAAGATATCAAAGAAATTAAGAACAGATCGATAACGTCGCCTCTTCCCCGCCTCCACTTTTTTAAAAGTAATCTCATTCTCGAAAAGCAGTCGGGAGTTATAGGGTTTATCGGCCAAATAATAAAAGCGAGCATCGAGTAAACGCCGCTCACGAATAATGAGACGGAGTTCTTCGGCCACAGCAATAATTGGGTAGAAATGTCCGCCCGTACCTCCACCAGTAAAAACAATTTTCATAAATTAGTGACCACGACCCTAATCATACTAGCGAGTACGACGAGAGACATTAAGAACGATACCAGCCGAAATCAGGGCAACTAAGAGAGCGGTGCCGCCGTGACTAACGAAAATAAGCGGCGTGCCGGTCAAGGGTATCAGGCCGGTCATCGAAGTAACATTAATAAAGGCCCCAGCACTGAGCATTATAACAATCCCAACGGCGATCAGTCTACCGTAGGGCGTAGGGGCAGTAGCGGATATCTTGAGGCCAAAAAGACCGAAACCAAGGAAAAGTAAGAGCAGAACCGAAGTACCCAAAAGGCCAAACTCCTCCCCGACAACTGAGAATATGGAGTCCCCGATAGGTTCTGGTAAGTATTTGAATTTTTGAATACTCTGACCAAAACCACGCCCAAAGACTCCCCCTGAACCAAGAGCGATAAGCGATTGATTGATCTGGTAAGAGGAACTGAGGGTGTTCTCCTGTGGGTTAATGAAGGAGCTAACTCGGGCACGGATATAGGGTTTAAAGAGAGCGGTAGTCCCAATGATCGCCGCGACAATCAATAATAGGAGGAGGAGATGGCGCCACTTTGCTCCGGCGGCAAAGAACATTGCAAAACCGGAAGCAAAAATTATAACCAAGGTGTCGATATCGGGCTCAGCGATAATCACTGCGCTCACTATGGCCAAAAGAACAAGCAAGGGCACCAAACCATGTTGCCAGCTCCTGCCAGCCGAACGGACTTGGGTAAGCCAATTGGCCAAGTAGAGAATGAAGGCTAATTTCAAAAACTCTGATGGCTGAATAGTTAAGGCGCCGATATCTATCCAACGACGGGCACCACCAGACTCAAAACCTAGTCCGGGGACAAAGACCAGAAGAGTGAAAGCTAAGCCGCCTAAGAAAACCCAAAAACTAGCCTTTCGCCAAAAACGATAATTAATTTTAGCGGCAACAAAAAAGAAAAACAGGCTGGCCAATAAAATGATTAATTGCTTAGTGGCGACTACGTTGAAGCGCGCCCCGCCTCGGTTTAAGAGGCCGAGAGAGGCAGAGATGAAGAGCAGAAAACCGACCAAGGCCAAGGCCAAGGTATTAAACAAAAACCAACGATTAATTTTTACTCGAGCTGCCATTTGAATTTTCGAACTATCAGCCTATCAAGGCCAGGATCATGCCAATGACGGCGGCGATAACGCCGATCACCCAATAACGCATCACCACCTTAGAGGCTGGCCAACCGATAGCTTCAAAATGATGATGGATGGGGGCAACGAGGAAAACTTTTTTGCCTCTATATTTTTTAGAGGCCAACTGAATAATATTAGCAATAACAGTAATCAAGAGGGGGAAGGCAATAACGGGTAGCAAGAGGACGGTGTTAGTGAGGAAGGCAACGACAGTAAGAGTTAGGGTGAGGCCCAATATGCCCGTCTCTGACATATAGAAACGGGCTGGAGGAATATTGAACCACAAGAAGGCTAAGATACCTCCAGTAACAACCGCGCAAAAAGCGGCCAGGTCTATTTGATTGCCAAAATAAGCAATGCCGGTATAAGCGGCAAAAATAATGGCCATCACTCCCCCGGCCAAGCCATCGAGGCCGTCTATTACCCCACTAGAAAAGAGGGCGGTGATAACTATTAGGAAGAGCGGGATGAAGAGCCAGCCGATGAACACGTCACCCAAGAAGGGCACGAAGATTGAGGCCATCTCTAACTTATAGAAGAACCAGAGGGCAATTAAGGTGCCGAGCACTAAAACAATAATTAAACGTTGGCGGAAGGGTAGGCCGCCAGAAGGATTCTTAGCACTACAACTGATTTCTAGCCAATCATCGATTAATCCAACCAAGGAACCGATTAATAAGGTGGCAAACGGAATCCAGGTTTGATTGCGGCTAAGGAAATTGAGTTTAGCGGTCAATTCTGAGGGAAAGATTATTGAAATTAACCAGATTGCCAAGACGCTAATTAAAACGCTGGCCCAGATGACGATGCCGCCGAGTCGCGGTGTGCCCACCTCCTTATCTTTGTGCAACTTATTAAAGATCGGAGTTGAGGCGCCCATCGGATCAATTTTGCCCACCTTCTTCTTCCAAGCTCGATAACGATAGAGATAATGGGTCAATAACGGAGTAACCAAAATCCCCACAAAGAAGGAAATGGTGATAGGAGCAAATACTTTGAAAATATCGATCATCATATTGTGGTATTTTGATCACTCCCCTCCTCCTTATCTTGACCAGTAGCTAAATTAGTAAGTTCTTCTTTTATAGATTCAAAATCTGGGAGTTCTTCTACCTTAGTCACCCCCAAGTAACTAAGGAGTTGGAAAGTGGGGCGGTAAAGAAAACTGCGGGCATCAGCTGAGTTAACCAACCTCTCGATTAGGCCGCGAATTTGTAGGTGGCGAAGGATGAAGCTGGAATTAACCCCGCGAACATAGTCGATACTAGCCCGCGTCAGAGGGCCTTGGTAAATAATAATGGAGAGGGTTTCTAGGGCAGCCTTACCGAGATCGCGAGAGAGCTCCTCCTTAGTCAAGCGCTCGATTAACTCACTGGCCTCAGGTGCCGTGCCGAGCATTACTTCATCATCTTTGCGTACGAGTTTGATGCCGCGTTTAGATAATTTGGCCTCCAGAAATTCGAGGACCTCCTTAATCTCACCGTCACTCTTGTCCAACCATTTCGCCAAATCAGCCATGGCCACTGGCTCGGCCCGCCAAAATAAGACTGCCTCAATTAACATCGCGTCATCCATGTGGCCTGATTATAGCTCAAGATAACCTAATCGCAAAAAATGATACCGGAGCTTAATCGTATCGGGGAACTCCGGTAGGATCGGTGGTTTCGATGGCGATGTCGTCGAAATGGGCCTGCTGCTCTACCGTCACTATCCCCTGGTGGACAAGCTCGAGCATACCGAGAAAGCTAACGATGACGTCGACTCGCTCAGCCTTATTCTTAACAAAATCTTTGAAGCTTAGTCGAAGGGCTGATTGAACGCGGCCAGTTAAGTCGCTAATTACCTCCTCAAGACTGATTATCTTCTTAACAATTATCTGGGGCAAAGCTTCTGGCTTGGGAAAACTTTTTATAACAACGCTAATTGCCGCCAATACGCCATCAGTGGTAATTTCCTTAGTCGGTGCGAAGACGGAAGTGGCCTCTTTAGCACTCGTCTCCCGAAAAAAGATAAACTTACTGCCGTACCGAGACTTTATTCCACGGCCTAGTTCTTGGAATTTTTGATACAAACGCAAGCGCCGCTGCAAGTCGGAGGCGCTCTGGGCCTCCTCAGTCGTAACCTTGAGATCTGGCAAGAGGGCGACCGACTTAATAAACATTAAGGTCGAGGCGACGAGGATGAAGTCGGCTAACTCCTTCTTATGTTCACCTTCCCTGGCTTCGAGCTCCTTAACGTGCCCAATGAATTGGTCTGTCACTGTCGCCAAAGAGACTTGGCTAATATGTAGCTTCCTGTCTTCAATTAGCTGTAAGAGGAGGCCGAGGGGCCCCTCAAACTCCCCCACCTTGGCCTGAAAGACCACCTGAGTTTGGTCCATATGCTCATATATTAACAGTAGACCATGCTAGTTAACAAATGACTCTAAATTTGGTAGTTATAAAAGTAGAGTTTCTTGGTAGATACGTTTCTGAAAACCGAAGAGGAGAACATCGACATAATATCCGTAACCTGCTAGTTTGTTATTGGTGTTCTTTGGTAAATTAACCGTTTTTCTGAAAGGAAAGGCTCGTATCTACACTTCTGTTACAATCTGCAAGTGCCGCTATCGCTGTTTTTAGAGGATATTCACTTTCAGTCAGTAACCCCTCACCCCGGGTGGGGGGGGGGGGGGGGGGGCCCCCCCCCCCCCCCCCCCCC
>JAYEGE010000004.1:0-47055 GCA_034658935.1 Patescibacteria group bacterium
GACCAATAATACCGAAACCTACGGTGCTGTGGTCAGCTATGTGATACTTAATTTGGAATCTTTTGACTGCCGCCTGGGTCAATGCGCCAAAATAATTGGTCTCATTGCCGGGCGAGCCTGGACCAGTGAGAGCCACCTTAGTGTCTGGGTCGCGGTTAAGTAGTCGCTGGGCATCCCCGACCTCAGGGTGCACCACATTCAGATACAAAACTCTGGTGAAAGTGGGCGAAACAGGCTGCCCAATTGGTGTGTCAGGCTCTCCTGTATCATCCGCGTTATTATCGTCATCATCGTCGTCGTCATCCACGTCATCGTCGTCGTCATCCACGTCATCGTCGTCGTCATCCACGTCATCGTCGCCCCTTGGAGTACCAGTACTGCCAGACGGCCCACTGCTGTTCCCAGGATTACCACTACTACAGGCGGTAGACGAAGGGGTAATCGCATAGGTGCCCGACCCGCTAGGCAAAGTTACGCTACTGGTCTCACAAACAACCTCATTCCCTCCGAGAGTAACTCTTAAAGAGGCCACGGAAGTGTCACTGGTGGTAACCGTGAAGCGGGAGTTGGCATCGGGATTAGTAACCTGAAGTTGGCCGCTGGTCACCACAGTCTCGGCCCTAGATCCACTAGAAATGGTTAAGTCGGCAGTAACTCCACTGCCAGCAACACTGTCGACAGTAACGTCACCATTGGCAGTAAAGTCAGTGGTAGCAGCCTGAGCAACCAATCCAACCCCCAGGAAAACCAGTCCGAAAATAATTGAATATTTTTTCATAAATAATTAAGTCGATAATTTCCTTATATATTAGCACCGACGAGCAAAAGTCGTCTGCGTACATTATACACGGGATCGAGAGGCAAAAAACTCGAAAAGGGAAGAAGCCGTGGATAAGTGGATTACTGGACAATTGGATTATGACCAGCTCTGATCTCTTTTATAATCACCTCAATCTGGGCGGCGCCGTCAGGGAATCTAGACTTGGCCTCAGCAAGGATGGCGAGAGCCTCAGCCTTACGTCCCAGCACAAATTCTGAGGCCGCCCAAGAAAGCCAACTATCTGAATTGGTTGGGTCGCTTTCAACCTGCTCTTGCCAAAGCCTCGGCAGGGGTTCATAACGCTCAGCTTCGACGAGCATATTGACATATAGGCTCCTCGCTACCGGATAACTATCATCCAACTCGTAGGCCAATCGTGCCAAGTTTAAGGACTCATCAATATCTCCCCTAGCGTTAAGGGCTCGGGCCAAAGCAAAAATCACCTGCTGTTTACGAGGAGCCAGCTCTCTGACCTCCTCTAATTCGATGACGGCCTCGTCAACCAAACCAACCTGTAAGAGAAAAGAACCTAGAAAAAGATGTGACCTCACATCAGCTGGCGATTTATCAACCTGTTTCCGTAGCTCATCAATAGTAAGACCTGCTATTTTATCTTTAACTGCAACTGGGGCCCGCTCATCTGCTACTACCTGGGATGCCAAATTAAGTATTTGATCTCTTATCTCCCTATTAACAAAAGTATTGTGACCCAAGGCCTGCTCGAAAAGGGCAACGCCGCGATCAACGTCTGACTCTGACAATGCATGGATGAGGGTACGCGCCGCCAAAATGGGCTTAATATTGACTACATAGATAGACGAGGCCGTGGCAACAACTAAAATCAAAGCGAAGACTTGGAGATAAAAACTTCTGCTAGGTACTGCCCGAGAGACCACTGTATCTTGCTCGTTAAGTTTTGATCTCGTCCCAAAGGAGCGAAAATGAATGTAGGCCAGTAAAGAGAGAAAGGGTAAATAACTGGTTAGATTGTCGAAGACAAAAATATTATGGAAAAAATAGGCCGCCAATAGGCCAGTAAAAATGGTCGACTCGATTATCGAGAAGCGGCCAGACCTCCTCCACAGATAATACAAGGCGGCGATAAAAAGTGACAAGTAGGACAAAAGACCGAGAGCGCCAGCATTGACCATCCAGTCAAGAAAAATATTATGTGACCGGTCAAACCAAAGCTCCTGGCGCCAAAGCTTAGGCTCATAATATTTATTAAAAACCACAGGGAAATTTCCTGGCCCCCAACCCAAGACCGGCTTCTCAACAAAACTTCGTAAAGTCATCTGCCAAATAGTCAAGCGTGACTCAGTGGTTCTCTCAGTCAAAGAAATAGCAGCGAAGCGAGACAGCACCGGGCTTCCTTGGATAAAGCTACTCTCTTTAACCAAGAAGAAGCTACCCGATAAGACGGCTACGGCAATCAAGCCAATAGCGGCAAACTTTCTAGTTAGCGCCCCCTTCTTGCCAAAGATGGTCAACAATATTAGAGCAACTAGAATACCACCAATTAGGCCAAGAATGGCTCCCCGGGTAGCGGTGTAGTAAAGAATAATTACTTGAAGTATCATAATTAGTCCATAGACATAGCGTCGCCACTTTATGGCCCAATCCTTAATGGCCAACCAAGCAGTAATGAAAAAATGGATCTGCATGAAGATGGCCAAATAAACCGCATTGCCGAGGGTTGCATCTAGGCGAACTGTGCCTTGATGAATAGCCAGCTGGCCGGTCAACTGGAGCAAGCCGTAAGCTCCAAGAATAACGCTCACTCCGACTGATACTTGGAAAAATCTCCGCCACGATAACTCCGAATTCAAAAAGGAGCCGAGGACCAAGAAAAAGGCGAGGAGATGCAGGTAGCCGATTAAGCCCTCCATCCGCTCGAAACTAGACCAAAAACTAACGTAAGGATCAACGCCAAAGACAGTGGCCAAGGCAGCAAACAAAACCAACGAACCGAGGCCAACCAATAAGCCAGACTTTCGTGGCCGACATTCCGGCTTAAGCCAGATCAGAATCAGCCATAGGGCTAGAGCTACTTCTATTACAATCCTGAAAAAGAAAGCCTTACCGGCGATGAAAGGAAAAAGCAGGGAGTTAGAGACAATCAGGGGCGTAAACAGAAGACTAAAAAGCAAAACGGTAATCGCCCACGACAAGATATAGGTTAGTCTCATCAGGTTAATGTAAACCAAGGCCGGCCGTGAGTCAAATTTGTGGAGACAAAGGATGCTCGGGTTGAAATAAAGAGGATCTTTATTTACAATACCTACACGTGAAAAAAGCATTAATTACCGGGATCACCGGCCAAGACGGTTCTTATTTGGCAGAATTCTTACTCAAAAAGGGGTACGAGGTGCACGGTATCTTTAGACGTTCAAGCTCCTTTAACACCGCACGGATTGAACACATTTTACAAGATCCACACACCCCAAATGTTAAACTGAGTGGGCATTATGGCGATCTCGGCGACTCAAGCTCTTTAAACCGCATCTTAGAACAAGTGCGGCCAAATGAAATATACAATCTTGGTGCCCAAAGTCATGTTCGAGTATCATTTGACGTCCCCGAATTTACGACGGACGTAGTGGCCATAGGCGCCCTACGCCTATTAGACGCCATCCGCGAGACCGGATTGGAAACACGTTTCTACCAGGCCGCATCATCAGAGATGTTTGGTAAAGTCCGAGAGACCCCACAAACAGAAGAGACGCCCTTTCATCCACGCTCGCCCTATGGTTGCGCCAAAGTTTATGCCTATTGGATTACCCGCAATTATCGCGAAGCTTATAAACTCTTCGCCTGCAACGGCATCCTTTTCAACCATGAGAGCGAGCGGCGCGGCGAGACCTTTGTTACTAGGAAAATCACCACTGGCTTCGCCAAAATAAAACTTGGCCTAGTTAAACGTATTTATTTGGGCAATTTAAATGCCAAACGTGACTGGGGACACGCCAAAGATTATGTTGAGGGCATGTGGCTAATGCTCCAACAGCCTAAGCCAGACGACTATGTCCTAGCAACTGGTAAAACTCATTCGGTGCGCGAATTCGCCGAAGAGGCAGCGCGTCATTTCGGTTATGATTTAGTCTGGAGAGGCAAAGGACTGCGGGAAAAGGGGCTGGACCGGAAAAGCGGTAAGACCCTGATCGAAATAGACTCTCGCTATTACCGCCCAGCCGAAGTTGATCTGCTACTTGGTAACGCCGAAAAAGCGAAGGCTGTTCTGGGCTGGAAACCTAAAATAACTTTCAAGAAATTAGCTAAGCTAATGGCCGAATCAGATCTCAAGCGACTAAAAAACAACGGGAGTCGGATATAAGCGACAAGCCTATATCTTGGCGAATTTTTTGCCGGCCAAAAATTCCTTAATGATTACCCACAAGATTTCTAGCCCCGTTTTTATTGGACTCATTTTCCTCTCACCACCAATACGAGCCGGCTCGTCTACTCCAACCTCGGTCACCCTTAGGCCAGCTTTAGCAAATTGAATTGATTGTTGGGTCGTCCAGGATAGGCCGCGAGTGTTTATGTCTAATTGGTCGTGGGCAGACCGGCGATAGGCCCGAAAACCAACCAGGGTATCAGTATAATGAGCCCGAAAGAGAACGTTGATTAGAGCGGTAAAGAACCAGTTGCCGAGACGGGTAATAAAGTCATCATCATAACTTTTTGCGCCATCACAGTAGCGAGAGGCAATGACTAAATCGTAGCCTTCATTGAGTTTATCGAGAACCTTAGGGATGCCCTCCGGCAAAGAACTACCATCGGGCGGGAATTCGATAATTACGTCAGCATCGGTCAAAGCCAAGGCCTCGAGATAGCCGGCCCCATAGCCACGACTCTGTTGGTGATGAATACGATAACCATTTTCCTTACAATACTCTATTGTCCCATCAGTAGAGTTTAGGTCAACGATAATGATCTCATCCAGTCCCTTGCCCTTCAATCTAGGAAGAACCGCGCGCAGCCCTTCAACTTCGTTAATGGTTGGGGCAATTAAAGTAACTTTCATATTTAAATTATCATATTTTTAAGTTAAGACCATATGCTAACAATTAAAGTAACGGCCAGCAAGATTATGGGGCGAAAATGCAATATTGACTTTCTCCCCATGATTAAGTAAGTTGACCAAGTACAGGTAATAGTTCCTTGAAAAACAAACCCTAATATACGAGGAGATCGAGATGACGGGTACCAAGCATTCAGTGCTGATGGCCCAAGCGAATTATCGATACGGGAGAAACGTCTTTATCCCCTATTCGATTGGTTCGCTTCAGGCCTACGCCCAAACCCGTCCAGAAATACAGGAGGGGTTCCAGTTCCAAGAGCCGCTTTTTCTGCGGACCGACCCAAGTGAGGTTGTTAGAAACGCCGGGAACCCGGCCATCGCCTGCTTATCGTGCTATATCTGGAATTGGGAATACAATAAGGCCCTAGCCAGAGCAATCCGAGCTTCCTTCCCAAGATGCCTAATCATCTTCGGAGGGACCCAAGTGCCAGACGCTTCTGAAGGCTTTTTCGCCAGACACCCTTACGTGGATCTCCTGGTCCACCAAGAAGGGGAACTCACCTTCGCGGAGATCCTCCGTCAATTCCTTTCGGCCCACCCCGACTACACCCAGGTCTCAGGACTAAGCGTGCGAGTCGAGGGAAACAAAACCCTGAAAACGAAGCCAGCTGGCAGAATCATGGATCTCTCCCAATTACCGTCGCCGTATTTGTCGGGCATCTTCGATTTTATACTGGGCCGAGGCTTTACGCTCAACGTAAGCCAGGAGACAAACAGGGGCTGTCCCTATGGCTGCGCCTTCTGCGACTGGGGTGGGAACACCCACAACAAGCTGTACACCATTGACGAGGCCAGAATCCTGGCCGAGTTTGAGTGGTTTGGCAAACACCAGGTGGGGTATCTCTTCAATTGCGACGCCAATTTTGGGATATTGCCACGTGATCATGGTTTACTGAGGAAAATGCTGGCAATACGTACCGAGCACGGCGGCTTCCCCGAAAAATTCCGAATGTGCACGGCCAAGAACAGCGACAATGGCATCTTCGACATCGCCATGACGTTGAACGAAGCTGGAATGAGCAAGGGGGCAACCCTCTCCTTCCAAAGTATGGACCCTAAGACCTTGAGGGCCGTCGGGCGCAGTAATATCAGATTGGAGATGTTCTCTGCGCTTATGGCCCGCTACAGACAAGCCGATATGCCAACCTACACCGAGCTCATCATGGGCATGCCGGGCGAAACTTACGAGACCACCAAGCGCGGTGTCGACGAAATAATCGATGGGCAAGATGATGTGGTCAATATCCACGCTTACGTTTGCGGGATGTTGCCCAACTCACGGATGAGCCAGCCAGATTACGTCAAGCAACATGGGATCAAAGCTGTCAGAATGCCGATCCTGCTCGCCCACAGCACACCAGAGCCAGGGTCTCTGCCCGAATACCAGGATGTTGTGGTGGAAACAGCCACCATGCCCCAAGCTGACTGGCAGCGAGCCTACGAGTTCTATTGGGCAGTCCAGACCTTCCATTGTCTGGGCCTGCTACAACATATTGCCATTGTTTGTCGGCGGCTTGGCGGTATCAATTACAGCGATTTCTATGAGCGGCTAATCGAGTACTTCGCCGGCCGCGAAGAAACCCTGATTGGTGGGCAAATTGCCCTAATAAGACGCCTGGTGCGCAGCTCACTTACGGGCGGACGACTTGACCTGGTCTCACCTCGGTTCGGCGATATCTATTGGCCATTGGAAGAAGTCAGCTTTCTCACGCTCATATCTGAGAAGGGGCGATGCTCCCAAGAAATTAGGCCGTTCGTCGCTCAGATGCTCCGGGGACGAGCGGAGGTGGCAGACGCTGGGTTCCAAGACGACCTGATTCTTTACGGATCATCAATAGTCAAGGGCCCGCATGATTCTGAAGCCACCATAACACTTGCCCATGATCTCCATGAGTATTTCGGCCAACCGGAAAGCTGGGAAACCTTTCCCGCAAGAGTCTGCTCATCGGTACACGTCAAGCCAGAGCGCTGCTTCGGTGGCAATCTGGTGGAATACGCCAGAGAAATCGTATGGTACGGCAGAAAAGGTGGGAAATTCCACCATTCTGACGTAACCAGCAGGCTCCTCTGAGCAAGCCCCCCGCCGGCAACAGCCGGCCGGGGGCTTATTTTTAAATTGCGCATAATCATATGTTTCGGTAATCTATGTGATACATGGGCATCATAAAAAGGATATTGCTGGATAAGGAATACGAGGAGAAGAAAGCGGAATATGGGCTAGACGCCCCAGAAATGACTATCTACCACCGCGAGATAATCCTCCGAAAGAGATTCATTAAGAAGCTCTACCTGGACTGGTATGCAGATATCCTGGCTAAGATTGACACCGCTGGTAAAGTACTAGAACTGGGTTCCGGGGGTGGTTTTCTGAAAGACGTCGCGCCCTCAATTATCACTTCCGACATCCTGCCATTACCTAATTGCGATATGACAGTTAACGCCTACCGATTACCATTCGCTGACAAAGAGCTCGCGGCCATAATAATGATCGACACTCTCCACCACATGGGAGAATGCCACCGTTTTTTCACAGAAGCAGAGCGAGCCCTCCGTCAGGGGGGAAAAATCATAATGATCGAACCCGCCAATACCGCCTGGAGCCGTTTTGTTTACCACAGTTTCCATCACGAACCATTCAATGAGAATGCCGCCGAATGGAACTTCCCTTCCGCGGGCCCGATGTCAATGGCCAATGGAGCGCTGCCATGGATAGTTTTCACGCGCGACAAACTAAAATTTGAGGCCGATTATCCTAACTTTAAAATCGCCCCCATACGGCGGCATACTCCGTTCCGCTACCCATTAAGCGGCGGCTTGTCCTATAAATCGCTCCTGCCTGGCTGGCTCCATGGAGCAGCAAAGCTAACCGAGCGATTATTATCCCCGTTCAACCAGCAACTTGCCATGTTCCAGACCATTGAAATAACCAAAACTTAATATAGTCTATGCTTAAAAAATCTAAAATATTCGTCGCTGGACATCACGGGCTAGTTGGCTCAGCCATAATTAGACTCTTAGAGAAACGAGGCTACGAGAACCTTGTCACAAGAACCAGGCAAGAATTAGATCTGCTAGACCAAAAAGCCGTCGCCAGGTTTTTTAAACGAGAAAGGCCCGAATACGTCTTCTTGGCTGCAGCTAAGGTTGGTGGTATTGTGGCCAATAATACCTACCCAGCTGATTTTATTTATCAAAATTTAGTTATCCAGAACAATATTATCCATAACGCATACGCCAGTGGTGTAAAAAAATTATTGTTTCTGGGCAGCTCCTGCATCTATCCTCGTCTAGCTAAACAGCCGATGAAGGAAGAATATCTCATGACTGGCCCCCTAGAGCCCACTAACGCGGCTTACGCAGCAGCCAAAATCGCCGGCATCATTATGTGTCAATCCTATAACCGGCAACACGGTACGAATTATATCAGTCTGATGCCCACCAATCTCTACGGCCCCAACGACAATTTCGACTTGGAAAACTCTCATGTATTACCGGCTTTAATTCGCAAATTCCATGAAGCAAAGACGGGCAAGGCGGACAAAGTAGTACTTTGGGGGAGCGGTAGCCCGAGACGAGAATTCTTACATGTTGATGATTTGGCCAGCGCTTGCCTGTTCTTAATGAGGAAATATAGCGGCTCAGACATTGTTAATGTCGGCACCGGCGAGGATCTATCAATTAAAAAGCTGGCAGAAATGGTTAAAAAAAATGTGGGTTATCACGGAAAGATTATCTGGGACACGGCCAGGCCCGACGGCACACCCAGAAAATTATTGGACGTCAGCAAACTCACCGCCCTGGGCTGGCAATCACAAATTAAATTACCAGAAGGGATTAAGTCCGCTCATGATTGGTATACAAAAAATCTCGAGCGGCCTTCCGGCGCCCGAGATTAAAGTCCGAACTGATGGAATCACCGCCGACCAAGCAATAATCTCCTGGCGATAGGAAAGATCGAGCGGCAAACCGAATCTTGGCCATAGCCAAACTCAGACCACACCGGCATGTCAGTTTCCGCAAACCAATGAACGCCCACCACTTCTTGGCCACCATGTTCGGTCTCACCGAACACAAAACTATCGTCCAGTAGGGCAACAAGAAAGGTTAAGCCGATACAATGATCTCTGCCTGGTTCTGGTAGAAAGCCTTCTCTGGGCTCACGAGAATATTGAGCCACCACAGAAGGGGACTCAATTGGAGTTAGCAAATCAATCTTTACACCAAGGTCAGACGAGAAATGCCGTCGCAGGGCACCTTCGACTGATTCCCCCATTCCAATAACCCCGCCGACCAAAGCCAACTTACTAGCGCACGGCCCCGTCCCGCGACGAATCACCATTAGCTCAACCCGGCCCGCGTGAACGCGAGCGGGAACACCATCCACACAACTGATCGGCCCAAGTTGCTCCCGCAATTTAAACACCGGGTGGACCAATAAGCGCCCGCCACCCAAAAACAAATCTGGCCGGCTGCCCAGCTCACGCGCTAGATCCCCCGTCGGCACATCCTTTAGCGACTCTTGGTTAGGCATATTGACCTCCCTTCTACACATCACAATAACACGATGACCTAGTGTAAGTCAAATTAGGTAAAGGTCTCTGAGTTTGGCCGCGAAACTAGACGAAACGAAATGTTCCTTAGCAAAATTCGCCGCCCCCTGCCCCATCGCCTCACTCTCCCCTTTCGGCAATTGGCTGAACTCTCTTATGGCCTCCGCTAGCATTTCAGCGCTTAGTGGATCAACAACCAAACCACATTGAGCCCCCTTAATCACTCGCGGCTGATCACTGACTGCCGAAGCGATAACTGGCCGGCCGGCCGCTAAATACTCAGATAATTTATGAGGATATTGCAAATCACTTACCCCCCCTTTAACGCGGGGCGAAACCATCACGCCGCAACTCTTTATAAAGCCTGGCACTCCTTCCCTTTCCACTCGGCCAAGATACTCTACATTTACTAGGCGAGGAAACTTTTTCCTATCCGCGGCGTCAAACCCAGCTAAAACAAATTTAAGGCCAGGCTGCGTTTTTTCTAATATCTGTGCCGCCCCCAAGACAAAAGGGAGTCCTTGCCAAAAATTATCGTTGCCAATATAACCAACAATTAAATCCTCTCTGGTGGGCGGGGCCTCGTATTTAACGTCAAAATCCACCGGCCCCCACAATACTTTAATTAATTTCGGCCAGGGCACTCGCCTTTGCAGAAACTCCTGTTGGCTAAAACTCATGGCAATGATAACGTCGGCTAACCACAGGCCGAGATAATCAAAGATCAGCAAAACGGCCCGCCTGATAAACGTCAGTTGACCTGCTGTTTCAAACCAAGTCCAACCATGCATCTCAAAGACGATTTTGGCCCGATGATTACAGAATATTTTATAAAGTAGCGCCGGCAATATCGAGACGGTGGTAAAGCCATGAACAACATCAGGCCGCGACCGACGTAGATAGCTAAGTGTTTTGGATAAAAAATGCCATAACCGACCGGCGCCGATTATCTCCAATCTGAGTAATGGGTTAAACGACAGGCCCGTTGGTGCAATTACTGACACCCCGCCCAGATTAGCTGCCGCGTTCATGGTCGTCTTGGCCCTAATCGGCGTGCCAGTCAATCGCTCTAAACTAAACGGACAAATAAAGGTAATTCGCATAAATTATTTATTTTCTTTTAACCACCATTCCATCCCCTCTTCAATCGGCGGTAGGTAGCGGGCACAAATGTTTTTCAAGATTCTATCAATATTATATTCCTGCCGCCATTCAGGGTAATGTTTTTCAAACTTAGCCAGATCAGAAACATACCAGATATGGTCACCGACTCTGTTGGTATCTGAGTACTCTGTCAACGCCTTTTTCCCGGTTAATTTTTCAATTTTTTCGATCGCCTCCAACATAGAGATATTGGAGTGACGCCCGCCACCGGCATTATAGGCCTCTCCTGGGTGGGGCCGTTGATGGAAATGCCAAAACATATTAATTAAGTCATGGGCATGAATATTGTCTCTTACTTGCTTCCCCTTATAGCCGAAAATAGTGTATTTCTTACCTTCCAAAATACACTTCACCAAATAGGCCAAAAAACCATGGAGTTGAGTTCCGCTATGCTGAGGGCCCGTTAGACAACCGCCCCGGAAAACACCAGTGTTTAGTTTGAAATACCGACCATACTCTTGAACCATCACATCGGCGGCCACCTTGGAAGCGCCGAAAACGCTATGAGTTGTTTGGTCAAGGCTCATAGACTCATCAATACCATTTTTATATTGATGGCTTGGCTCAATCTCGTAACGAGTCTCGAGTTCAACCAGAGGAAGAGAATTTGGGTTATCGCCATAAACCTTATTGGTCGAGGTAAAGATAAAGGTTGCTTCTGGCGAGAATCGTCGATAATTCTCCAACATGATGAGGGTCCCCCGAGCATTAACATCAAAATCGGTCAGGGGCTCCTTGGCAGCCCAATCATGGCTGGGCTGCGCCGCGGTATGAATAACAATATCAAAATGATGCTTTCGGAAAACTTTTTCTACTTTAGCCTCGTCTCTGATATCAATATCGTAGTGGACATATTTGTCTTTTAGTTCTGAAGTGAGCCTATCTTTATTCCACGCAGTACTAGCCTCTTCCCCAAAAAAATATTTCCGCATATCATTGTCTACCCCAACGATCTGATAGCCCTTAGCAGCAAAAAACCGGGCCGCTTCAGAGCCCACCAGACCAGCCGAACCAGTAATTAAGGCCGTTTTCATAGATCTAAACCTTATCAGCTTCGACATTAAGACTCAAGAGAATTTGTTTGTCCCCCACCATCAGCAAGCGCGAAGACCGATCGGTAAAATCATGGTGACTTACTGTTGACGGATCCCATCTCCTGATATTCACAAAACTAAGTTCAGTAAGCATCTCCTGAAGCCGCCGATAATTCCATAGGGTGTAATGATTATCATAAGGAGGTTCCTGCCCAAGTACTTGGTCACGTATTACGGAAATATCCCGGCCGGACTCTTGGTAGGCCATGACCAGGTTGTCAAAATCGGGCACAGAAATTCTTAACTTTCCCCCCTTTTTTAAAACTCGTCGCCACTCTTTTAATGTTGAGTCTAGTTTACTCCTGGGAATATGCTCGAGAACATGACTGGCATACAGAAGATCAACAGTATTGCTGCCCAACATATCCAAGCTAGTAATATCGTGGATATGGTGGATATTGGGGAGCTTTAGCACATCGATATTGACAAACCCCGGCCCCGAGGTACCCCCACAACCAACATTAACCAAAATCTTGCCGTCAGGATTAGCGGGAAATTTGGGCGCCCTAATATTCCGACGAGTTACCCCCAGCACCCGCCTGCCATATTCATAGACTGAGATCAAAAAGTCTTTCATACACTAGGCTTTAAAACAAAAATTTTATCGTATATATCCTCGAGAGGTAGAGTATAGCGGAAAAGGTTCAGCACCTTTCCGTCATCATACTCTTTGTAAATCGTACGATACAGGCCCAATAGGGGCTCGAGGAGATAACTGAAAAACCATACCCCCAGAGAGCCACTCCACCCCCCATCAGGCAAACTTTCATAACCGCCATCGTAAATAAATTTGTACATACGACTATTAATCATCGCGATCTTATTAACTCTGGGATGATACGACAAAAAACAATTCTCTTCAAACAGGGCGTTGGCAAAACTGATCAGATTATCTCCAGGCTGTAGGGGCAAACGTTTAATAAAGCGGGCGACCCGAACAGTAGCGAGCAATTTTTTGAAACCAACACCATACCAAACCCGCCCACCAGGCAAAGTGATTATTTCGTCAAAAGACGACTTCATAAACTCACTATCACGCCCGAGATCCCAGCGTCGATGATTGATGATAATTAGTTTGGCCCGCAAGTTGGGGTTTTCTTTTTTTAAATTAGAAACTAGCACGGCCCCACGGAATCCCGAATAGGGATCACTAGCAATGACCCAAGTGGTCTTATTTAGATCAAGCGCCTCGCGCACCTTAACGAGACTACCCCTTTCGTCTTCCACATTAATATGTTTTCTGCGAGGCAAGGGATCATCAAAAGATTTAATAAAAAATGAGTCCGGCAACTCACTGAAATAACTTCGATAGCCAAGAATGGAATCGGCCGACAGGGCGCCCGAGAGTAGATCTAAGAAAATTACTGAATCAAAGCCCATGGCAAAAGCAGAAATTGAGGCGCCAGATTGGGCGGAAAAAACATAGTCGATGCTATCAGCATTTTCGTGGAGATACATCTCAGCAACAACATGCCGGCCGATTTTGAAACCTTCCAGATCAAGATGTTTAGATTCGTCAGTTTCATTTGGATGCGGCTGATAGACAAATTTATGATCGGGTAAATGCCGACGCATATAATCAAAAATCTGATTTGTCCGCTGGATAAATAAATCACGATCAGAATCTAGAGGTAAATTATAAAAATCAGCGCCAAAAAATACCGCCATCGGTTTGTTGTTTGGAAGCGGAGCATGTCGCTCGAGCTGATAAGGGAAAAGGATTTTCTGGGTTATACCCATTGATATGTGCTGGCCCACATAAGCGACCAGGAGATCGTTATAGAGTAGCAAAATTGAGCTTGATTTCCAATTTTACAACATCATATATTGCTAATTTAGTCAATAGTGCAAAAATCTCAAATCTGTGGCAACATGTCCCCCCAGAAGAGGCAGCAGAGAACATTGTTGTTCAGCGCCAGGAAACACAGCCAATAGGGCATAGCCATAAGGAGTACCTGACATGAGACAAGAGCAAGGAGCGGCGCCAGTGCGGATAGGCGATTGCACGGTGGGTCCCGGCCATCCAACATTTTTGGTGGCCGAGATTGGGATCAACCACAACGGCGATATGGATATCGCCAAGAGGTTGATCGACTTGGCAGCGATAGCTGGAGCCTCGGCCGTCAAATTCCAGACCAGAACAGTGGGGACAGTATACAGCCTGGAAGAGCTGGCAAGGCCGAGACCAGTACCAAGGAATCTGCTTGAAAACGCGATCAGGCGGGGGACGCTGTCTGCCGAGGCTGTTACGAGACTCAGGAAATCAGACTTCGAGGATTCAACCAACGGCGACCTTAAATGGCTCCTGGAGCTTACCGACAACGAATTGCGAGAGATTGACGACCATTGCCGAGAACGGGGTATCATCTGGTTCACGGCATGCTGGGACACCGCGTCGGTGGATCGAATAGAGGAGCTCTTCCCGGGGACACCGGCACACAAGATCCCCTCACCCTGCAATCAAGACGATGAGCTCCTGCGGCGGTTGCGCAAGACCGGTAAGCCGCTCATCCTCTCCACGGGGATGACCGACCTAGACGGTATCCGAGCGGCGGTTTATGTCCTTGGGACAGAGAACCTGATCGTCCTGCATTGCGCTAGCGTCTACCCCACAGGGACAACGTCTGGAGATGAGATGCTTGGGCTTATCAATCTCCGGGGAATCACCACTCTTCAAGAGACCTTTGGGGTCCCAATCGGCCTATCTAGCCACGACAGTGGCATCCAACCGGCCTACGCAGCGGCGGTGCTTGGCGCCTGCATGGTCGAGAAGCACATTACCCTCGAGCGGGGAATGTGGGGATCAGACCAAGGTAGCTCAATCGATCCAATCGATCTCCCCCGCCTTGGCAAGATGCTACAAGAACTGCCGCTGATCCTCGGCGACGGCAAGATCCTTGTCAATGAAGCGGAGAGGGCGATGGAGCAAAAACTCCGTCGAGTTTGGCGAAAAGCTCCAGTATCATAACCGGCCCGGCCGACGATACGCCGAGCCAGTGGACTATCAGTTCACTGGCTCTTTTTTTATTATCAAACATTGACAAATTACAATCTCATGTGCTAGAAAACAGCTAGTTGAGGCGGGGCGGAAGTAGCCCCCCAAGGAACATTCACAAGAAAGGAGGCCTGGAATGAAAACCCTGGCAATATTTCGTGACTTGATGCCGACCAAAATGGCCCTACCGATCCTCAATGAACTGAGAAAGCGGGGCAACACGGTGTTCGCCATTACTGAGGGGCAGGCGGCCGCCCATTGCAAGCAGACTAGGGCCATCGAGTCTGTCCTCCTCGAGGGCAATAACTCCTTGGCTCCAGTCAAAAGTAGCGAAATAACTCGGATACTTGGGAACGTCGGGCCCGACGTTTTGATTATCGGCTGTTCCTGCCCCATCAATTGGGAGCTCCAATTCGCCAAGGTGGCGCGGAGACGAGGGATCCCTGTAGTGGCCATCGAGGATATCTGGGGTGATCTATCGAGATTGGGCGATTTCATTCCTGATCTAGCCCTCACAATCGACAATTTGGGGCACGGAACCCGGGCAGGAAATTCCCAGGCAATTGGAGACATCGCCTCTGCTGTTAATCCGGCGGCGTCCAACGACGCACAAGAGCAAGTTAACCGACTGGAAGCTTTGGCCCGAGATAAAACCACAGTATTGATAGTGGCCGACCACACCAGCAATGCCCTCGAGATCGTCGAGCTAGTGGCCAAAAGCGTCAGGTTGGAGGAGGATCCGGGCCAATTTGTAATTACCCATAGCCTAGTCCATCCAAAATTGACCAAGACAGAAGCGGCTAGTGAGATATTACGGCCAGCGGAGCAGCTATTGGCCGGCTTAACGGTTGACCAATTTGGTGGACTAAGCACTGACACCAGGGCGGTACATTGCCATTACACTGTGGCCGCGTTTACCACTCCCCTGCGGATTGCTCTCCATAACGGCCGGCGGGCCGTATCAGTGTCTGGGCCAAAGTCATTAGAGCTATTGTGGTCCGAGACTGGTTTTAGGCAATACCCCCTGGTCGCCCTGGAAGCAATCCCTGAGATGAATCAGCCGGCCTCACTTAGCAACTATGATTGGGAGAGTCTCGATCGCACCGGCCGTGCCTGGGCCGAACGAGCCAGATTCCGACCAGAGGCAGGAGCAGCCATTGAGTCTCTGGTGACCTCGTGGCAATAAACGCAGAGTAGGCAACCACACCAAGCTCAGGTTCGATATTCGAACCTGAGCTTTTTTGACTTCCAGCCAAGATTAAGTTAATTTATACTCATATTCTTTAATGGCAAACCAAATCCCTACTAGGAAATTAGGGCGCACCGATCTGGACGTTTCCAGAATCGCCCTAGGAACAGTTGAGCTCGGTTATACTTACGGCATCGGCCCAAGACAATTGCCGAGCAATAACGAAGCACTTGCCCTGCTTCAGCGAGCTGTGGAATTAGGCATCAATTTTTTTGACACCGCCCACTTCTATGGTTGCGCCGAGGCCCGAATCGCCGCCTCGGGAATTGCCAAGCGGCCCGAAGTAATTATTGCCACCAAATGTGGCCACGATATTGAAAAAAACGCAGACATCAGCCAAACCGAGTTAGAAAAAGCAATTCGACACGAGGTATCAGAGAGCCGTAAAACTCTAGGCTCAGAAACACTCTCGATCGCCATGGTCCACGGCGGTTCCGCTGAGCAAATCAAAAATGGCATGATTATCGAGATCATGCAAAAACTCAAAGACGAAGGCCAAATTCAATTCGTCGGCATTTCTACCCGAGGCGAAGACGCGCCGTCAGCCGCAATCAAGTCTGGCTTCTTTGATTGCTTACAAGTGGGTTACAGCATTTTAGATCAACGACAAAGTAAGGCCAACTTAAGGCTGGCGGTCCAGCACAAGGTCGGCATTATTGCCCGCTCCGTCTTCCTTAAAGGCGCCCTGACCCCTTCCTACGTACACCTGCCTAACGCCCTATCATTACTCAAAGAGCGGCACCAAGATGTTCAGGCCATCGCCGATTCGCTAGGAATCACCGTGCCGACACTCGCCCTTCGTTTCGCCTTATCAAATAGATCTGTTGACACAGTTTTAGTTGGAACACAATCTATCGGCCATCTAGAGAAAAGCATTGACGCCCTTGAGCAGGGGCCCTTGGCGGCGGAAATAACGGCAAAGCTGGAAGCATTGGCCATTGATGACGCCAATTATGTTGACCCCTCCTATTGGCCGGCAGATACTCACAGTGACGATAAATCAAAGATCGTTAGGCATTTTAAGGCAAAATAAACCCCCCGCTTGGTACGGGGGGCATTTGGCCCCAGGGGCCTCACCTTACACTTGCAGACCCTCAAGAACGTCCTCTGAGCCATTGGCTATTCGGATGGCCGCCCGGTGCTCGTCTTTGAGAAAGCGGCCCAATTTGTCCAGCAATGGGTCTTCCGCAGAGGAAGAACCCAAAAAGCTCTGATCGAGGATAATGCGCTTCGGCAAAACGCACGAGCCTAGCCCCCTCCTCGTTAGCTGAGCATTGACATGGACTGCCCGATGGAGCAAGGTGAGAAGCTTGGCCATCGTGCCCAAACCCCCCTGGTAAAAAACGGCGATGTCGGCGTCGCGGCAGATTGCTCCGTTACGATCTTCATAGGTGGCAAAGCAGCGGATCTCAGTTGCGCCACATTTCTCTGTGGTCAACCCGAGATCGAAGACATAGGCGATCAATCGAGCCGAATGACCCTCGTCGATTGCCTGCCTTACGCCCATTGCCGCCGCCCAGGGCACACCATTGGGGCCGCCATTAGTGAGGACATTATAGCCCAACAAGGCAAGCCGATAAGCCAGCCCCTGCGCCTCCTCACGAACCCTCTCAGTCGCCGCCTGACCAGTGCCGGTAATAAGCACGTTCTGAGCTCGAGCCAGCGTATCAGTCGCCGCCTTAGCGTCGAGAAGCAGGTCACATACCTCTCGCACTCCCCCATCGCCGCCGCATCTGGCTGTCACGTAAGCGGCCACCTCCTTGATCTCGTCAGTGGCATTCTGAACTGCGACCGGCAAACCGACGATCCGCATCACAGCCAGATCACTTCGATCGTCACCCACGTAGCAGACCTGATCAAGAGTGACATCTGAGTAATGCTTGGCCAGATACCCCCGAAGGCATACCGGCTTGTCCTTAATCGCCCGGAAAAAATCTATTTTCATCTTCCGGCAACGAGGATCAACATAGGGGCTTTTTTGGCCAGAAATCACCACCACGGGAATGCCGGCCTTCCTGACCAATTCAATGCCCTGGCCATCGGCATGGCTGCAAACAACCGACTCAACGCCGTCGGTCCCGACCACAACTTTGCCGTCGGTCAGTACGCCATCGAAATCGCAAACCAATAGCCTTATCTCAGGCCATATTCCCTTATCCACGTCTGTTCTCCTTATGTTAAGGGCCCCTTAGTAACAAACAAAAAACTCCGGCTCCTCTGCGAAGGTAGCACGCCGCGTAAAACTTGTCAAATGTGAATCAACGCTACCAAGCACTCCTACCGCCATCCACAATTAAATTATGGGCAGTCATGTAGCTAGAAGCATCAGAGCAGAGAAAAAGAAGTACCCCATTGTACTCGCCCAGCTCAGCCATCCGGCCAAACATCGTTGTTGCCCCATAGCGCTCTACAAAATCAGCTGGCTGGCCGGGCATATGCATACCCGATGGAGAAAGAGCATTGACTCGGACATTATGCTCCCCTAGACGGGCAGCCCATTGTCGGGTAAGGCCGAGCACACCAGCCTTAGTGGTCGGATAAGCGATTGATTTAAAGCGGCGGCCGGTAGCATCATTATAAACCCGTCGGTCATGGGCAATTACTGAAAGTTCAGAAGCAACATTCACAATCGAACCCCGGCGGGCCGTTATCATTGTCGGCGATACTGATTTGATACAGATCATCATGCCAGTGAGATTGACTTTGAGCTCTCGGTCCCATAAATCAATGGGGTACTCTTCATAGGGCACCGAGACTTGAGCTTGGGCCGGGTCATCAACCGCCAAATTCATGGCAGCGTTGTTCACCAGAGCATCAATTTGCCCGAAGTCCTTAACGATTTTTGCCACCGCCTCTTTAACCGCCGATTCATCGGTAATATCAAGGCCTTGGGCCTTGTCCCAAACTACCACCTTAGCGCCGGCCGAGCTCAGGGCCTCCACGTATTGACGGCCCAAGATACCAGCACCACCAGTAATAATGACAACCCTATCTTTGACTGAAAAGAGTTTGTTTGGTTCGGACATACGATTAAATTTTATTTAATCCGTTCTTAACAAAAGCGAGCTGCAACTTGGCGTCAGCAAGATAATCATCTCCCCGCCAGGCTTGGAGAGTATACCCACCGCCATAACCAATCTCTTTAAGCGCAGCAAAGCAATCGGCAAACTTAGCGTCCCCTTCTCCCAACAGAAATGATGCCCCACCCACTTTTCTGTCTTTAATATGGACCTCAAAAATCTTGGCCCCCAAAAGACGAATCTCTTCTGGGCAATCAAAACCATAAGAAGTGGCGTTACCAATATCGTAGCACACTCCGACATTCCCACACTCCAATTTGTCGAGGAACCGCTTTAACTTCTCGGCCGGTAATTCAGTTTCTAAAGCCAGACGCAATTGCAATGTCTTAGCTTTGGCAGATAGCCGCTTTAAAATTAGGCCGGCAGCATCCCAATCACTTTCTGATTTCGGCGCCTTATCTTCAAGGAGAGGAATCGCGGCGATACCGGCGCTCAATCGCGGGGCCAACGCCGGCAAAATATCATAGAGGAGATCCAGATCAAGCCACCCGCAATCGATACCCGCAATTGGCAATGTTTTGATTGTTCGGTCGATTATTTCTAGAGTCGTGGGGTCCTGCCAAATATCTTTGACTGGATCAAAGTTCGGTCTATCCACATCTAAAAACCAACAAATGCCATCGAAGCCCATATTCTTGGCCAGTTCAAACTCAGCCGGCCAATCAGTGGGAAAAAACTGAAATCGCCCCTCTTCTGCTGGCGACAAACGCCCCTGCATGATACTTATTGTATTCATGCGAGTGATAATAACACTCCCCCATGCCCCGATCAAGATCTTGGCCGCAGCTTGATTAAAATCAACAAATAAGGTATACTAAGAAGTGGAATGGCACCTTAATAGTCAAATAAGTTTTTGGCCGAAGCCCTAAAACCCCCGAAACTTCTAGCAAAGAGGTGAGAATATGGTTACATTGCCCACATCAAGTGCTGGGCCGCCACCGAGGAGACACCCCGGTGAGGCAGTAAAAGTGATGAGGTTTACGGCGCTGAAGAGGCTCCGTGTTCTATTCATCAACATGCCGTTACGGGAATCGGCCACCCCCAACACTCCGCCGCAGGGCCCAGGAATATTGGCGGCTCGGCTTCGTCAATACGGCGCCGAAGTTAGTTTACTCGACCTAAATGCTTACCGCATCCGGGACGAGACAACCGCAGGCAGATCTCATGGTCGTTGGCTTTCCAATTCAGAGGCCACTGGACTAATAGATCGACATCTGAACAAGAACGGCAGTCCTCATATCATCGCCCTCTCGGGCATGATCACTACCCTGCGATGGCAACAATTCGTGGCCACGACCGCTCGAAGACTGGTGCCCGGCACCTTCCTGATTTCGGGCGGCGGCTTAGCCACCGAGACCAAAGAAGGGCTCTTCAGTTGGATACCAGAACTTGATGCCGTAGTTCACTCAGAGGGTGACGACATTCTCTTGGTCTTGGCCGCAGATGTACTTAGATCTAAAACAAGTGGGAGAAGACACTCCTCAGACCTGGCGAAGAACTTAGGAGAGCTCGATGGACGAACACGCTTCCTCTATGGTGGCGATCGACCTAAGGATCTAGACGCGCTCCCCTTCGCCGCCTGGGATCTTCTAGAAGAAGACGTGGACGGCAACCCAGTCTTAGAGTGGTACATTGGGATGCCGGTTTGGGGTATGGCCGCTAATAATAGCTCGGCCGCCCCCTTCACCATGTCGCGAAGCTTGACTGCTGTCTCTAGCCGCGGCTGCCCTTACGCTTGCGGGTTCTGTTACCGCGGTGCCCAAGGCGAACGAAATTACGGCATGCGCTCAGAGGCAGATCTAGTGGCCGAGGCCGAGTGGTTGATGGGAACCTATGGTATCGATTTCTTCGGCTTCAACGACGACAATTTCGCTGTAGACCCGCGTCGAATCGGTCGTTTACCAGAAGCCTTTAGATCGCTCCGTGAACGAGGTCTGCGTTGGGGCACTCACACGCGCCTCGATGAGGCAGCCGATCAACGTGCCGAGCAAATGGCTGAAGCTGGTTGTGTTTATATCGGCTTTGGGGCCGAGAGCGCCAGCGCCGGCGTTCTCGAGCGGATGAAAAAGGGCGGTTTCATTCTGCGACCACGCGGGGCTGAGTCTAATCAACTTGTTCGGATCAACGGCTTTGACTTCCCGACCACCATGGTTGAGGGTATACGTCGCTGTCGTGCAGTTGGCATCCACGCCAATTGCACTTGGATCATGGGTTATCCCGGCGAGAGTCTCGCTGATCTCCAGACTAGTGTTGCCTTCATCCTCTGGCAAGAAGAGCTTGCGACTACGGGTCTAATTGCGGGCAGCCCAGAACATGATCTAGCGAAGTCGGCAGTGAATAGACGAATGTTCACCGCGACCGCCTACCCGGGCACTAGCATGTTTAAGGATCCGGCTTGTCGTCAGATTCTGGCTGACAATTTCGGGATCTCTTTCCGCCACGACGGCGAACCAGTCGCGGATGAGGCACTTTATCGCTACGTCTTAGAGCTCGACGATGCCACCAAGTTGATGCACGGACCAGACGGTCGACCGCTTTATTTCGGCGAGATGCCTACCGACCAGTTCTTAGAAGCTCGGCAACACGCCGACAACGGGAATATCGAGGAGATTCTCGATATGTAGAAACCCAAGCGCCCCTCTGGAAACTCCAGATGGGCGCTCTTTTATATCAATCGAAAAACTTAATTGTTTTTTTGAGAGCACTCATTTGGCCGGTAATTTCTTTCGCCAGGCCTTGATTGGCGGTAAATTGCATTAGTTTGGGCTGCAGATCCTCTGCCACTGGGCAATCAACACCACGTAAGAAACCCTTGAATTGCCTGGCCTGGCCGGGAACATCTGGGAAATATGCTCCTTTTTTGTGGATCAATTGCATAATTGGCTCGTTGTAAACTAGGGCCCAGGCGGCGTAAATGCCATCACCACCAAACTCAATGAACTTTTTACGGAAATCGTACCAGCTAACACCTCTTTTTTCCTGACCCTCATATCGCAAACCAAAAGTGAAATAGGTATTAACATATCCAGCCGGTACTTTTTGTGGCCTAAGCCAATTACAATCGCCGATCGCCTCTAGATACTTAGCGCCCATATGCTGACGCTTAGCTACCAACTCATCAAACTTTTCTACTTGAGCTAATCCAACGGCCGCTGAAAGTTCCGGCATTCGGTAATTAAAGCCAAAACTATCGTGACGTAAATACTTCGGATCTTGAAAAATATCTTTATTTTTTCTAAATTGCCCCGTATCAGCTCGGAGGTTTTTAAAGCCGAGTCCACCAAATTTCCTCATCCGCTCAGCTAGAACCTTATTATTGGTCACAACAACTCCTCCTTCGCCAGTTGAAAGATGCTTAGAATTTTCAAAACTGAAGCTTCCAGCGTCACCGATAGCCCCACCGTATCGCCCCTTATTATCTGTAGCGAGAAAAGATTGGGCACAATCTTCCACTACTCGTAGCTTGTGTTTACGGGCGATCTTCATTATGCCCGCCATATCACAGACCTGGCCATAGATATGGACCGGCATAATCGCCTTGGTACGTTTGGTGATTTTCTTTTCAATATCCTTAGGGTCAAGCAGGAACGTATCAGAATCAACATCAGCAAAAACCGGCCGAGCTCCAGTTTGCAAGACTGCAAAACCACACATTACTACTGTTAGGGCCGGCACAATAACCTCATCCCCTGGCCCCACCCCAAAGGCCATTAGAGCTTGATGCAGGGTGGAAGTGCCAGAATTAGAAGTAATTGCGTAACGAATCCCTAGGCGCTTAACAAAAGCAGACCCGAAACGTTGATTCATATTGCCCAACGAGGAGGAACCGAAGCCCGACTTCAAAACCTCTTGGGCATATTTCATTTCATTACCCTGGAAGCGCCAACTATTACTGAACCTAGGTTTATTTGTTTTTGATTTTGACATATTGTTGATGCTGTAAATTAGATTGATTTGAGTTTCTTGGTTTGTCGCATTTTTTCCCGTTTAGCCAGATAATCAGCATGTCGATGGATATTAATACTGGTGATTTCTGGCTTGGCCGTCAATAATTCCATAATTTTCTTTAAGGGCACAGTATTGGTGTCCATTTCTAACCCATCAAAGACTCGTTTGAAGAAATCAAAGTCTTCTTGATAATCGATCGTCAAACGAGCCTGGTCATTGAAATAGATGGGATCCTCTACTTTCACGTCTTCTACCACGAATCGACCGGTTTCAAGAAAATAGACCTCGTACATTTCAGTGTCAGTGGTATCTTTAATCGCGCAGGCTTCCTTAATGGCCGCCGCCCGGAGACCAAAGGCAAAGGCCCCTGGCACCAACCCAGGAGATGACTTAATAATGTCAGCCGAGCCGGCCCGCATTTGCTCGATGGCTAACTCATAGATCTCTGGGTCAAAGAAAGGGTCGTCGGCATCAATCAAAAAAACTAATTCGGCGCCGAACCGATCAATCGCCCCATTATAACGTTCTAATTTATCCTCTAAGCTACCTCGAAAACAAAGTACTCCCTGCTCCTCGGCGATTTGCTCCAAAACATCATCTTCTGGGGAAATCGAGGTGCAGACCACCACCCCATCAAGCCCCTTGATCTGTTTGGCCCGTTCAATAACGTGCTCAATGACCCTCTTGCCCCTGATAGACAAAAGAGTCTTGCGGGGCAAGCGGCTGGAATTAACCCTTACAGTGATAAAGCCTAAGATTTTCATATACTAATAATTAAAAGTCTCTAGAGAGTAGCAAAACCCTGTTTCTTTGTAAACAACACCGGGGGCTTTTAATCAAGGGTAATTTAGGTAATAATGGAAAAAATATGAATAATTTAGCCCTCAGCTGGACAAATCGATTGAGCCGCTTCTTCGAGATCGATGTAGCCCATCTCATCAAGGGTGGTTCTTGGATGAACGCCAACTTCATTGCCACCTCATTGCTGGGCCTATTGAGCTCGGTGCTCTTGGCCCGCTTTGTTTCCAAGGATGCTTACGGGACCTACCAATTCATCTTGGCTGCAGCCAGCGCCATCGCCGTTTTTGCACCAAACACCATGTCGAGTGCAGTGATTCGTTCGGTGGCCCAAGGTAACGAGGGAGATCTGGTGCGCGCCACGTCCTTTCAATTACGTTGGGGACTTATTGCCAGCGTAATTGCCCTCGCTGTATCTGGCTGGTATCTATGGCAATATAATCTAGGCCTCTCAGCTGCTTTTTTATTAGTAGCCCTACTAATGCCCTCAACCCTAGCGCTCAACACTTGGGGCGCTTACCTCCAAGGGAAAAAAGAGTATCGGGGGTATTTCTTTTATAATCTTCTGGGCACTGCTATCGCCTATGGCGGAGTCATCGCGGCCATTTTTATTAAGCCAGAGTTTTTCTGGTTAGCCCTGGGCAATATACTCTTCGCCTTTTTGGCCAACCTCATTCTTTACCGACTAACAATAAAAAAATACAGGCCGAATAAACAAACCGCCCCAGACACCTTGGCCTACGGCACCCACTTAAGCGTAATGGGGATCCCCAAGGGGTTAGTTGGCCCGCTCGATGCCCTGCTTATCTTTCATTTTCTAGGAGCAGCGCCATTGGCAATTTACTCCTTTGCCACCATCTTGCCAGAAAAATTGATTGGGGGGCTAAAGGCCATCCCGACTATGGCCCTGCCCAAGTTTTCGGAAAAAAACGAAGAGGACGTCAAAACTTTTTTCAAGAAAAAAATTTGGTGGCTACTTTTATTCCTAGGAATAATCGCGGCCCTATACGCACTCGTAGCGCCTTTTCTCTTCGATTTACTATTCCCGACCTATACTGAGTCTATTCCTTTTACTAGAGTTTACGCCCTCTCTTTCTTCGCCGTTGCCGCTAGTGTAATTCACGCTGCCCTCTTGTCGCAAAAGAAAACCAAGGAATTATATTATTCCACCATCGCCAGTCCGCTGGTCAAGGCTGGACTGTTAGTGGGCCTGATGATCCCTTTCGGGATCTGGGGAATCATCTGGGCCAAGTTAATTACCATTGCTTTTCAGATCATCCTCCCAACTTACCTCCTCTACCGACGCTAATCATCGAGGCTATCAAGGACTCTCCTTGATATTTTTGGGCCAACCCCGATTTCATATCTATCAAGGACTCTCCTCGCTGTAATCAATCCAATCGTTAATATAATCGGCAAACTCACGCCGGCTGGCAAAATACTTAGGAAAAGCAGGGGGGTTAATGATTGCACGTTCCAGGCGCTGATTACCTAAATAATCAACGAAGCTTGAATAGGGGTAGCGATATAAAAAATCGTAAGCTTGTTTGGGGGCTGTGATAATTTTCTTCTCCCAATCTGCCGAGTTAACGGTTTTGACTGGATTAAGATGGATATAGGCAAAAAGATATTGGAGATAGCGATCATCAGTAACATGAGTAGCTTTGAAGGGGCCCTCGAATAATTTACCACTCCGGCTATGTTTTTTATTAAAGTACATTGAATAACCAGTCAGTACCTTCTTCATAAAAACGCTGATCCCCCGTTCGGTTTCTTCCTTAACTAACAAGTGGAAATGGTTAGGCATGAGGCAGTAGGCTCCAACGCCGACCAAACTTCCCCGCTTCTCCATATCAAACAATTCCATCAAGGACTTTCCTTGATAATTACTGAGATGGACTTCGGCCGTATCATTGCAAGCATAAAGCAGAACTAAAAAACGTAGACGATCACAATCGTCCAGAAAAATTACCCGCTTGTCATTACCACGATTATACAGGTGATAATACTCGCCAACAGCAAAAGTAAACTTTCTCTGCATTATTTAATAATACCACTTATTCCCATCAAGGACTCTCCTTGATGAGTTTTGTGGCTTGATCACAATTATAGACCCGACCACTAATGCGGCCAGACACAGTTTGGTATTGGAGCTGGCAATTGCTGAAAAAATGTTCGTAGAAGCTGCCTTCATACAAATGCGGCATATCAACAACCAGGTAAGCCCCGTCGAAGTCCGCAAAGCGTTGGCGGTGGCCCTGCTCAAAAGCTGGCGCCGCGTAAAACCGATTGGCATATTTGTGCATCTTCTTGAGCTCATAGGCACCGCTATCGTTGTAGGTAATAACCGACGTGATAGCTGGAGATTGGTCGATAAGAGCAATAGACTGACGCAGGGCCCGCGGCGCACTACCGTACAAACTCCCAAACAATAGCTCACTGGTCAGTACCCCATTATAAGTAAGACCCAAAACCACCAATAATAGAGCGAGGCCACCTTGCCAATGCCGACGGAACAAGCCAAGAGCTCCCAAAATTAGAGCACTTAGATAACTGACCGCAACGAATAGGAAGGAGACGTAAAAACCTAGGGGCCCAGAACCTCCAGTTAAAGGCAATAGCATGTTCCATTGGAGGTGGAGAGCTCGCGAAAACCACTCTGTCTTGGGGTAAAGTCCTAGAGTGTCGTGAGGCAAGAAATTTAAAGCAACCAAACCCAAAGACCAAATAATCGCCCCAAATAATACTTTCTTACTTACCCGCCTGAGGTCTGGTAATACATCTGCTAAAACAGCGCCGCCGATAGCCGCCAATGGTACGATAGCGAACATCAAATACTTGTCCAAGGCTCCGGCAGAAAAATCAAATAATATGAAATAGAAAATAAATCCCAACACCAGGTGGACAAAAAACACACGGGTCCTTTGAAAAACTTGGCGAGTCGTAAACAATATCGGAATAATTAAGAGTGGAGAGAGGTAATACACAACCTTAACGCCCTGGATAAAACTCTGGAGATAATTCCTATCACTGAGATGAGCATAACCTTTGGCGTGGCTGATCATCAATTCTGGGCGGAAAGCAGGGTAAACCAGGGGAATCAACATTAGGGCGGCAAAAGCGGCGGCAGCAAAAGCGGCCAGACCTAGAAAAACATAGAGTAAATACTTCTTTGTTATTGCTCGCCAATGCCGCCAAATAAAATCAATCAAGATGGCTCCGATTACCAATACAAAACTAAGCTTGACTAATAGGCCCAAGAAAAGGGCGCCGAGAAATAGGATCCAGAGATGGGGTCTCCCCACTGTAGTCTGTGAGCTTATCCGGTCATAAAAATACAAGGCCAGAAGATAGAAAAAAGGCATGATAGCGCCATCGGTATCCAACATCAAAGAGGCAAGAACGCTATAGGTTGAGACAGCAAATAAGGCGCCGGCAAATAAGGCGCCGCGAGCGCCCAGACGCCGCCATAAAACCACCAATAACAAGACAAGGCCGAGTACCGCAAATAATAGGATGGCTAATCGAAAATTATCAGTCCCAAATAAAGTATTTATTGAGCGATAAACAATTTGCGTCAACGGGGGGTGAGCAAAAGTCTGTCCGGCGACTTGGGCCCCAGAAGACGAGAGAGCGGCGGTCTTCCATTCATCTTGATGATAGGGCAAGGATAATCCCGGCAGACGGATTATAAGAAAAACAACCAGTAAGATACCGGCGATCCATTGCCCCCCATTCAACCAATTAGCTTTGCTCATCATCGCCATTTTTAAATAGAGAACGGACAAAAGCCCCATTGAACACCAACTTGCGATAAATCTTATAATTAGTAACAGCGATAATCACCCCACTAACAATCTGGGCCAAGAGATAATGCCAATGCCAATAATGAACCATGCCGTAGACCAATAGGGCGTTCACTAACATCCCGCCGCCAATGGTTATTAAAAACAAAAATAACTGAAATTTAATATGCTCTTTCGAATGTTCACGAAAAGTCCAGAATTTCTGAAGCACAAAACTGACAAAAGAGCCTAGGAGGAAAGCTAGGGTAGCCGACAATATATACCATAAATGTAACACTTCATTAAAAAACAGAACGCTCAGCATGTTGAGTAAGGTGGCAGATCCACCAGACACAACAAAGCGCCCAATTCGTGTCAGCCTAGGATATTCGCTGTCTAGCTGAAAGTATTTATTTTTAGACCAAGTAATCACAGTATAATCTATGGGAATCAAGAGAAGTAGACGTAATCTTATAAGATTATGCAAGTGGCCGCAACTGGGTTGCTGGCCCGATTTCCATACTAAAATTTTCTGTTATACTGAAAAATATGCGAGCCTTGACCAAATACTATTTTGATTACGCGGCAACTGCCCCCCTTGATCCCCGAGTCCTCCGGGCAATGTCTCCTTTTTTTAGCCACAGTTTTGGAAACCCCTCAAGTTTATACCGATTGGGCCGCGAAGCAAAACTAGCTGCTGATCAAGCTCACCAAATATTCATCGACACTCTGGGCGGGTCGCCGACTAAATTTATTTTCACTAGTTCGGCCACCGAAGCAAACAATCTTGCGATTTTAGGTGCCGCTCGTTCTCTGCGAGACCTGGGCAACCACGTCATTGTCTCTGCGATTGAACATAAGGGGATCCTCTCTGTGGCTTCCGCTCTGGAGGCGGAGGGTTTTCAAATTACTCAGATCGGCGTTGACAGAGACGGCATAGTGGATCCACAAGAATTAAGCTCGGCCCTCAATGATAAGACTATCTTAGTTTCCATAACAACGGCCGACAATGAAACTGGCACAATTCAGCCACTCAAAAACATCGCCGATGCTATCAAAAAATTTCGCGACACGCATCAGCAATCACACCCATATTTACACACAGATGCTACCCAAGCTGCCGCCCACTTAAATTTAGACATCGACCACCTACCAGTTGATATGTTGACGCTCTCCGCCCATAAACTTGGTGGGCCGAAAGGAATAGGCGGCCTCTTGGTGCGTGGAGAAATAAAATTAGAACCAATCACTTACGGCGGCAGGCAGCAGAACGATCTCCGGCCGGGCACCGAGAACATATCCGCAATTGTCGGCTTCGCCAGAGCATTTGAGCTGGCCACGCAGGAACGTAGAGAAGAATTTCAACGCATAAAAAAGCTCCGGGATTATCTAGAGAGGACAATCTTAAAGAATATACCGAAGGTTATCTTAAACGGCCACCCTATCAAACGACTGCCTAATTTTCTCAATATTTCTATTCTCGACATCGAGGGCGAGGCAATACTCTTACGCCTAGATGATAAAAAGATTTCGGTGGGGACCGGTTCGGCGTGTAATTCACAAACCCTCGAGCCGTCTCATTCGATTGAGGCCCTCGGCCTTCCCCATGAGTACATTCACGGAAGCCTACGTTTTACCCTAGGCAGATACACGACAATGTCCTCTGTAAATTACGCCCTCAAACAATTAACAATAATCGTAAAAGACCTCCGCAAGATGTCCCCACTTAATTTAAAAGTAGTCGGGACCGGGAAACCAACCTCAGTACCACAAGCCTTTGTCAGAGAAGGTGTCCCCCATTTTGTACGCAGAAAAAAGAAATGAATAAAAAAAATGAACAATGGGTGTATAGCCAGATTGTAAAAGATCATTTCTTCAACCCACGCAATCTGCTCATGGAAAACTTGGAAACAGAAGAGTTCGATGCTCAAGGCGTTGTTGGTTCCCCAGCCTGTGGAGACGTAATGAGAGTCTGGCTCAAAATAGACCCGGCAACTGAACAAATTAAAGAACTCAAATGGCGGACTTTTGGGTGCGCCAGCGCAATCGCTGCAACTTCGATGCTTTCAGTTATGGCAACTGAACGTGGCGGCCTAAAAGTAGACAAGGCTATGGCAATAAGGCCACAGGACATAACCGAAAGGCTGAGCGGCCTCCCCGACCGCAAAATTCATTGCTCGGTACTGGGAGATAAGGCCCTGCGTGCCGCCGTGAATAATTGGTTCAAAACAACTGAGCAATACCACCGAGTAGTTATCGAGGGGACTAAAATCATTGACCCAGATACCAAAGTAACTGAAGCTGATATTGAAGAGGCGGTCATTGAAGGCGCCCGCACAATAGAAGATTTGCAAAAGCGAACCAAAGTCGGCATTGGAAACCCAACCTGCCTTCCAAAGGCAGAGCAATTATTACAATTCTATAATGAAAAATACTCCGGACAACAGTCCAAAAAACAAAATTGAGCAAACTTTGGACAAGGTTCGTCCTTTTATCCGTTCCCACGGAGGCGACATTACAGTAGCCAAAGTCGATGGGACCACCGCGACTTTGGTTATATCGGGGCGATGCGTCGGTTGCGCTTTGGTAGACCTAACTTACGACAGAATGCTAAGAAGCTTAATTAATGAGTCCGTCCCAGAAATCACCGAGGTAATTTTTAAGCATGGAAAAAAAATATAAATACTTAATTATCGGCGGCGGCATTGCCGGCACCTCAGCTGCAGAAACAATTCGGCAAAATGACCCCAAGGGGACCCTAGCGATAATTAGCACCGAGCCCCATCTCTTGTACTCACGCGTCATGCTCTCCAAGCCCGGATTCTACACGAGCAAGAACGCGTCAGGATCAGCTTTTTTAAAACAGCCTAGTTGGTATTCAGCCAATCAAATTGATTTCTTAGGTAGCCGAACTGTTATCGCGCTCGACATTCTCAAAAAACAAGTTGCCTTAAAAAATGGGGTGGTCCTGGGATACGAGAAACTCCTCCTGGCTACAGGAGTCCAGCCGCGCTCATTACCAAATCTTGAGAGCGTCGACGCTGAGCGTATTCTTTATTTACACACCCTAGATCAAGCGAGGGAGATCGAACGCCGCCTCATTAGCTCAGAAACAATAGTCGTGGTGGGAGGAGGTTTTATAGGTTTCGAAATGTGCGGCCTCCTCACCGCCCTCCACAAGAAAGTAATCTCAGTAAATATCGGTCCACGATACTGGCGGTCGGTTTTTGACGAAACTTCCTCCCAATTTATCAAAAACGCACTTACCGAACACGGAGTCCAAGTATTCGCCGAGTCGGTTATCAAAAAACTTATTGGGGTAAATCACGTCGAAGGGGCAATTATTAGTAACACCGAGACAGGGGCCGAAACAAAAATCTCTTGCTCCTTGGCCATCGCCGCGATTGGCACCCACCAAACGCTAGATTGGGTGGGACAGGCCGGAGTAAAAACCAACAAAGGTATCCTGGCAAACGAATACATGGAAACAAGCGCCCGAGACGTGTGGGCGGCAGGTGATTGTGCTGAGTATTTTGATACCATCTTGGAGGAACCAATTGTTTTGAAGAACTGGGCTAGCGCTAAAACCACCGGCTCTATCGCCGCATTTGGAATGCTCGACAAGCGCGTTGCGCATCGGAAAACAACATCCTATACCACACGGAAATTAGGAATCACCGTTGGTTTCGTCGGCGATGTCAGACCTCACGGGAAAAATCGTACAACGATTTCCCGTGGTTCACTTAAGGCCAACGCCTATGCCGAACTCCGGATTGCAAATGAGCGAATCGTTGGCGCCACATTAATCAACATGAACAATAAACTAGGCGCATTAACAACGCTGATTGAAAATAAGATCTCTGTCGGCGGCCGACTTAAGGAACTCAGCAACCCCGCCTTTGATCTTAAGAAACTTTTATAAACTCCACAGAGATGATACGATAGCGACTATGGAAAAAAAATTTCTGGTTGCCATCGACGCCGAAGCCTGTATCGCCTGCGGTCTCTGCGCTGAGATAGCCCCAAAAATATTCGAGCCCAGCGAGCAGATGATAAGTCAGGTTTTGGAAAATGCTGAAATTGATCCTGAAATATTGCTGAAGGCGGCACGTAGTTGTCCGACAAAAGCAATCACTGTGACCGACGCCGACACCGGCAACCAACTTTGGCCGGAATAAAGACCTAGGTTGCCCTCTTTTTCAGAAATCTCTTTATCCAGATGATTGCTTCGGCGTCAATTGGCAATTTCCAAAAATTATACTTGAACCTGAACAAGATCAAGGGGCGGAATAGTTTTACAAACACAAACTTCAAGATATTCTTTAGCGTCTTGTGAGACAGCCTATTCCAAGTTTTGCTATACCAAGCAAAAGGACTCAGCTCGTGGATTATCTCGTATTCACGGGGATTCTTTAGCCACGGGATATGGGCCTTGCCCCAAAAATAATTCCCCCACCCCTCCAGAGTAGTCGGTTGCTCAAAACCCAGCTTCACCGCCTGATTAAATAGAGCTGTGCCGGGATATGGAATATAGACCCAGAGTGGATAAACCGCTGCCTTGGGATGAATCCGCTGTAATTCCAAAACTAAATCTATCGTTTCCTGCCGCTCGGCGATTGTTTCCGTTGGCCAACCGATGACAAATGACAGAATCAATTTTAGGTTTAAGTCCCGGGCAACCTTCACCGCCTTGACCGTCTGTTCTTTGGTTATACGTTTTTGGATAATTTCTGTCAGAATCCTATTAGAACCGCTCTCGCAACCTACTCGAATTTCGCATAGGCCACTATCCTTCATTTTTTGCAAAAAATCGCGATCAAAATAATCAATCCTGGCATCAATTGAATATTTGATCTTCATTCCCTTCTCTTTGATGAGCTCAGCGATCCTGAGCGCCCTTTTTCGATCAACGACAAAATTATCATCATGGATAATGAAATAATTTATCCTATACTTCTCGTAGAGCATCTCCATCTCCGCGACCGCTTTCTCAGCACTCTTAGCTCGCCATTGACGTTTATTGAAATTCAGATTGTAGCAAAAACTACAGGGGAACGGGCACCCCTTACTGGTGTACATATTAACTACCCGAGAAAGACGAGGCTCGCCTGGGGCGACCCATTCGTCGAGCCCACTTGACAACCGATTAACATATTTCTCAACATCAATTAAATTCCAAGCCGGCCTGGGTAAATCATCCATAGGCAAAAACCTCTCTGTCCACCCATTAATATGCAACTTTTTTTTCTTATCTTTCCAACCAAGACCATCAATCTCCGCTAGGCTAGACCCGCTTTTGAGTGCCTCAAGCAGATCGAGCAGAGCTCTCTCCCCCTCGTTGATAATCACAAAATCGATGTAGGGATTCACTAATGTTTGTTCTGGGAAAAATGTCGGGTGGATACCCCCAACAATTATTTTGATTTTAGGGTTTCTCCTTTTGATCTCTCTGGCCGCTTCAATGGTCTGCTTAATACAACTACCAGTCAACATACTAAAACCCACCGCCAGCGGTTTCGACGCCCTAATTTGGTCATACAAGAAATTCAAGGGCTGGAGACGTAGATCAACAATTTTCACACCAAACTTCCCACGAATAAAAGCGGCCAAACTGATTAGGCCTAGGGGAATATAGGTTGTTTCATTTAGCTCGTTCTTGGGCTGGACTAAAATTATCTTTGCCATTTCACCGATTTTTAAGTTTAGCCCGATCGAGCTGAAAAGTAAACCGGGTCGATTGAAAAACAAGAGGCCTCTTCATGACATTTACTGGATATATTTGACTAATTCAGTCAACAGAACTGGTAAACTATGTTTTTTTACCAGGGCAGCTTCCGCAGATATAACCTGCTCTTTTTTAGCAACCGGCCAGAAAATAACACCCGCCATCTGGCCAGCAATCTCTTGGGCCTGGTAATCATTTATAATCAGCTGGTCGTCGATTTGCCCCCTTAAGTTATCGTTGGAAGCAAGGGTGAGACAGCCGCAAGCCATAGCCTCAAAGATAGTCTTATCGTACATACCGCTAGAAGATAGATTCACGCAGGCCTCATGCCGATTATAGATCAGCGGCGTCTGATCATTGGGGATAGCAGAATAAAAACGAACCCGATCTCTCAAACCCAATCGCTCGACTTGCTGCCGTAATCCTAGATAATACTCTCGGTCTCGAGGCAGAGCATCACCGTAAATTGAAGCCTCGAAGGCGCCCCCCCGATCTCTCAACAAGGCCAGAGCTTCAATAAATAAATGCGGCCTCTTGGAAGGGGCGAGACGGGCAAGAAATAAGATAGACCGCGGGACACGTTTAATATTTGGATCAGGTTTGAAAAGATTGAGATCTATCCCCACTGGCATCAAAACCGTTTTTTTGTATTTAGCAGTATAAGAATACTTGGAAGTACAGAACACTCGGTTGCAAAACATAGCGGCAATATCAGTCAAGAGAGAGCCGGAGTGATGATTGCGCCACATAGTCACTCTCTTGCCGATCAAACGCCACCACCAGCCAGCCAGCAAGATATATTCTTGGTTCATGTGGACAAACACAGCATCATAATTGTTCCGTTTTTGCCAGATATGCTTACAGAAACGCCAAATGTATTTCAGACGTGAAGGCTGCGCCTCTTTCCCTAAAGACAAAACCTCGACATTATCAGGCAAACAATACTCACCGACCCGTAGGCCCACAAAAGTAATCAGATCGCATTGTTCGGCCAACTCTTCAACCCAATGATGGAAAAAGCCGAGGACTGGATCCTGCCGATCAACTATTTGAGTAATAATCAATAATTTCATTGCAATGATTCAATTATGCCCTCCGCCATACTGCCGACGTTATGTTCAACAAGACGAATATTCATCTCTGGCGCCACCCCAACATCTGTGGAAACAATATCGCACCCAGCCGCCCGCGCCTCCACAAGGGTCATGCCGTAACCTTCATACAACGAAGTGACAAGGAAAAGATCGGCGGTTTTATAATAGGAAATGAGAGTCTCTCGATTGGCCCACGGCTCAAAAATAACATTTTTCTTTAACCCAAGTCTCGCACTTCTCTCTTCGAGCTTGCCACGCTCCGGCCCAGACCCAACGATTATTAAGCCCGCCTGGGGTTTTCCCTTTACAACCCCCCACATTGCCTCAATTGCCAATCTGATGTTTTTTTCCCGCGTTAGACGCGAGGCCATCAAGACAATTTTGCTAAATTGTGGATATTTCTTGTGTAAGTCTGCGGCAACAGGCATGCCCTTAATTTCTTCGGCCCCGACAACAATCGGCCGCACTTCGATCTTAGAGCTTTCAACTTTTAGCACTTCGACCAAATAAGTTTTAAGCCTATCAGAAACAACACGAATTTTGTCGGCCTTAGGCAGAGACCAGCGAGCTAGAATTTTTCTCACCTTATTCCCTTTGGTATAGCCAAAATGCGGGCTACCTATATCGGTGTGAACCTGAATCTCGACAGGGATGTTGAAACGTTTTTTGAGAGATAGCGCTACTACCGCTGTTAGAAATGGATCTTGGCAGGTAATCTCGGTGATCTTATTTCCTTTGATTATAGAACGGCCAAGACGAATAGCATCAAATAGATACAGCCACCTCGTACGCGACCGCGTAGGATATACCCGACAATTACGAGCGATCTGCTGTTTTGTAAACCGCCGGTCAGCAAAAACAAGAAGATGTGATTCGCCCACCCCCCGGGCATGTTCGGCACACCGCACCCATACCGCACTGCCAGCATCAAAAAGTTGTCTATCGGTGCTAATAGATAAAAGTCTCATAATCGTCAACGAATGACTTCTCTGATTAGGGCCGAGTGAAAATCAGTTACCTTTTCCCAAGTTTGGTTCATCTCTAGAGTATCAACAGTTTTGACGGCCCGACGATAATTTTCCGGGATCAATAGATAACTCAACTTTGCTTCAAGACTACCCTGACTTAAAGGATCAAAAAGGAACTCTTCTGGTAAATCGACAGACAAACCATGACCCCTGCTAAGGAGTACTGGTTTACCCAAAGACAGGGCTTCTAAAATAAAATTGGGGTTAAATTCTGACAAGGCGGGTCCAATACAGATCGCCGACTTCCTTATTTGATCAAAAAGCTCGATCTGAGGAATTGACCCCATAAATTGGATACTATCTTGAATGCCCAATTCTTGCGCAAGACTCATGAGAGCAACCTGTTCCGGCCCTTTTCCAATTAAAAGAAGTCGTGGCTGCCCAGCGACGACGTCAAGAGATTTAAAAGCCTTAAATACTAAAACTAGATTTTTATATTTGACAAAACGGCCAGCAAAAAGAATAACCGGGCTGGCAGGCAAAGCAGGTAAGGCAGATTCTTTTCTGGAAACTGGATTCTTAATAATTCGGACTCTGTTGGGATCAACCGCAAAATATTTGATGTAAAAATCCTTGAAAGATTGACTATACAATACAATCGCATCGGCCCCAGCTAAAACAAATTTTATTAGTCGATAAAGTAGCGGCTTGTCTTTTTTGTACAGTCCTTGGTTATAATAATCCACCAAGGGCATGAAGACTTTCCCCAATTCCGCTTGGCGTTCCCAGATAGGATCTCCTCCCACCCGGATAACAAAGGGCTTGTTAAAAAACTTAGCGGCAAAACGAGCTGGCAACCCAGCCGCCGTGGGATCGAAGGCATAAATAAGATCAACCCGACGAGCCAGGACTAAAGCCCGCCACAAATAGAAGGCCCATTGTAATATTTTGTTCGATTTCCTGGATATCCTGATAACCTCAAAGGGAAAGTCCGCCCCCGCTTGGTCGTCACCATAGCAAAGCACAAGAGGCTGGAGGCCCTCCGCGGAGAAGCGCTCTGCGATCTTACGCACGTGGATCGCCGGCCCGCCCACGTCAGGAAAAAAAACGCCAGTGGCTAAAAGGATTCTCATGAGATTGGTTTCGTGGTATTGTGCACTCGACTCTACAATTATGATGCAAAAAACTAAAATTGCAATAGTCGGCGTTGGGCGTTGGGGCAAGAAACTTCTAGCTGAATTCAACAAACAAACTGAGGTTATATCCGCCTGCCATCATGGTAATCCGGAAACAGCTAATTTTTTAAGAGATACCTACCCTAATTTACAGATTACTACTTCATTAGAAGAGATACTAAACAACCCAGAGATAGAGGCGGTGGCCGTAGCGACGCCGACCAAAACCCATTTCGAGATTGCCAGCCAAGTTATTCGAGCCGGTAAACACCTTTTCATTGAAAAGCCGGGCAGTGAGACAAGCCGAGAACTTTCTGAACTTTGCCAACTAGCAGAAACCAAAAAACTTTGCCTGGCAGTGGGTTATGAATTCCCCCATCACTCGGCCAGTCGGCAAATTAAAAAACTGGTTCCGCCCACTGAAATGCAGGGAATCTTTAGCTGTTGGTCTAAGTGGGGGACCTTTAACGATCATGCAGTACCACACTTGCTCTCCCATGAGATTTCTGTTCTCCAAAATTGGGGCATCGACTTACTAAAACCAAGAAACTACCAGCAACAGACAGTCATCTCATCTTCTGATATCATTGCTGTCGAATGGGAGAACTCTCAAGGACTTTTTATCTCAAACCATATTAACCGCATCAGTCCTATCAAAGGCAAGGCAATAACAGTACTCGGTCGTGATAAAGCTTATATATGGCAAGACGATGATTTATTCGAAGTTAACCGAGAAACTAGGACCCGCGATCAAATTACCCCATCCACAGATAGTGCAGTTGCAGCCGAGATAATTGATTTCCTAGAAAGCATCACCGAGAAACGACAGCCAATATGCGGCGGACTCTCAGCCCTTCGAGTACTTGAGACAATTGAGTCAATAAATTTTTCCTAGCCTCGCCCAACTAGCCTTAACACCTCTTCCGCCGCCTGTGCGCTATTGCCAATCTTGCCCGAGAAGACATTGATTATTTGGTCATTGATTCGGTAAACTAAAGTGGGCCGCTCATCAGTATGGTCAACATTTGGCAAGACAGTCCGAAAGGTATACATCGAACCAACATGTTCTGTCCCCTTGGCAATATCTGGCAAGAACTCTGCTGCCGCTGTCAAGAATTTCTTCACGTTAGTGATTGGAGGATTACTGATCACTCCACGATTGAGCAAGGGGGCAAACTCTTTGGGCAATAGTGGGAAGAGGCCAGTATTAGTGGAATGGATCGCATGGGTAACGTTACCTGCGACATGCCAAGCCGTATCACAATAAGGATCAATGCACATAAATGGACCGTCCATCACCACCAGACTGATATCCTTGAACGACTGCGGTAATTTAAGAATCGGTTTTTCACACAATTCAAATTGATAAGTTCTCTGGGCCTCTGGAAAGCGTTTCAAGATAAAATTGAGATTGGCGTAGGTGCAATTAACCACAATGTCGTAATCATCGAAAATCGACTCGTCGGCCAAATAATTTAGACGGACCTTGACTCCGGACTGTTCCAGTTTCCGCTTAATCAAACTTCGAAGAAGTACCGGATCAACTAAAAACTCTTTAGCCTTGATTATCAAATCGATGGCAGAAGGATCAACGCAGGGCAAGGTTGTTAGCTCATATTCTAGATCGTTGGCGTCACAAAATCTTAGAAAATAGTCACCTGTAACCTTACTATCATTCTTAGCAATGCAATAATGATGGTTGAAACGATCAGTCGCTGCCTCACCATACTCGTCGAGAAATGACGGTTCGGCGGCACGCGACGATTGTGCCGTCTCTGAGCTACGTGGATAATGATAGCCCCGATGGAGCCGATACTGATTAATTCCTGAAGCCGCCTGAAGGATGTCACTATACTGCTCCATCAACGTTACGTCATGGTCGGCATGAGCCAGTTTAATCGCCACCGTCGAACCAAAAATTCCACCCCCAATTACTGCAATTTTTGACATTGACCCATATTAATCTAGTTGGACTAAAGAATCAATGACCATCCGGAAACGTAAAGCTAGATGATCCCAATTATACTCAGACTTTACAAGTTGCTGGGCCGCAACAATTATTGACCGGATTTGCGCCGCATTATTAGCATCTAAAATATACCCAGCCTTCTCAGCAATACTCTCAGGGTCATCTACTCGAGCCAGCCAACCTGTCTCTCCATCTCTAAGAAAATCAGGAATACCCCCCACCGGAGTACCGATCGTCGGCAAGCCCATGGCCATGGCCTCCAGGAAAGAATTGCCCAGGCCCTCACTCCGAGATGGACGGCAAAAGGCATCAGCGGAGCCCAGGTACCGAGCCAAGCCAGAACTCTCAATTAAGCCCAAAAATGACACTCTGGGGCCCAATCCCAGCTTTGAAACTAAGGCCTTTAGGGCGGCCTTTTCCGGGCCATCACCTAAAATCTGCAATACCACATCATCTGGTAGAAAAGTTAAAGAGCGGATCAAATCGTCAATGCCATTTTTCTTAACCAACCGCGAGGTCGTAATTATAATCTTCGCGTCTCGTTTTTCTTCTTTTTTGGATTTTGAACTTTGAACTTTGAACTTACTTAAATCTACTCCATTGGGAATAACCGTCATTGGGCAAGTCGCGCCCATTGCCTTCGCCCAGGTCACCAAATAATTAGAGATGGCTTGAATACGATCAGGTAATTTAAAAACGTTAAGCAGTCTTGGTCCCCACAAACGCAGGCGGTAAGCCAGTGAGCCCAAATCGTCCCCTTCTTGAAGGGTGAGCAGAAATGGAACAACCGGGAGACGCTTCTTGAATATTGCCGCTGCCATCCCCGCTTGGTTTGCCATCATCGCCCAAACTAATTTATAGGGAGTCTCTTGATGACGACGGGCGGCCCAACAGGCGGCTCGCCAGGGAAATAAATACTTACCCCAAAGACCACCTGGCAAACGGTGGACCAATACATTACCGATACATTCCTGCTCAGTCTGGCTATTATCAAAATTAACCGTAACTAATTCCCATTTATAATCCGACAAGCGATCAGTCAATTCTTTAAGAGCCACCTCAGCACCACCAACCCAAGGATAATAGGCGGCGCTGAAAATCAATACTCTCGGCTTATCAGTAATCATATTTTGAGCACCTGGCGCAAATCAGTTTCTGACACTTCATCTTGCTCGCCCGAACGACCAGTGTCGTCTGGTCGGGCGGGTTTACTCAAACTCTGTATCGGCTGATCCGGTGAACGCGTAGAGGAAGACGGTTTATTGGCGGCAATATTACCCTTTGGCGGCAAGGCCGACTTCAATTCTGCTTGGACCGATTGCAGAACCTGCTTTAAGTCGGCGGCATGACGCCCAGTACTCTTGTCTTTATTGGGCTGGTCTTTAAGTGAAGATAGGGGTAAAGACCCGGCCTTCTGCCGCGGCTTCCCAGGTGGTTTTTTTTCATCAAGTGCTTGAGTAATCGCTTTACCTAGAGGCTGACTAGCCGGGGCTGTGGCTGGGGTCGCCGCCGGGACAGGTCTGCCCGGACTCGACGTCGACGAGACAGATCTACTTTGCGGGACCCGTGACTGCGGCCTCCTGCCCGACTGACGAGACGCGCCGCCGGGAAACCGGGACGCGCCACCAGAGAGACGAGAAGATTTAAGATCGCTCTCTTCATGCCATTTGTTAATTTCAGCCTCCACCTCTACTTGTGGTCTAGAGTAACGCGCTCTGGAAGTAGCGATGATATCGTCACGATTAGAAACGCCATCCTGAGGTATTGGCGGCATGCCACGAGCCGAAAAAGGTTGGGAGCCGACGCCATTGATCATCAACGTTAGATACATTTGATAAAGGCCGAGATTGACCATATCTTCTTTCATAAACGTAGGCCCAAATATCTTTTCGAATATCTCAGCATCGAAGGGGCCGACCCGATAAGAAATTATAGAACCAACATTGCCGAACACAGCCGCCCGAACCTCTTCGGACATCTGTTCGATATATTGGTGAGCGATAGTCAAAGACAATTTGTATTTCCTGGCCTCCGACAGGATATTAGCGAAGGATTCATTAGCGAAAGATTGGAACTCATCAACATAGAAATAAAAGGAGGGTAGAGTCCGCAAAACAGGAGCCGGAATATTGGCCCGAGACATCGCCGCCAAATAGATTTTAGTGATAATCATCGAGCCCAATAAATTAGCATTGGACTCGCCCATCCGCCCCTTAGAGAGGTTAACGATTAAGATCTTTCTCTCGTCCATCACCTTACGAAAGTCAAAAGAGGATTTTGGTTGGCCGATAATGTTTCTAATCAGAGGATTAGCAGTGAATTGACCAATCTTGTTCTGGATCGCCGGTACCGATTCGGCCGCCATCCGCTCAGTGTAGTTTGCAAACTCATCAAGCCAAAAGGAGCGGGCAGAGGGGTCAGTTGCATTTTCGACTACTTTCTTTCGATACTCTTTGTCGGAGAGAACCCGATTGACGCCAAGCAAGGTCGCCCCAGGATACTCAAGCAAAATTAAAATAGTGTTCTGTAGAATATATTCCATTCGGGCCGACCAAGCATCAACCCAAATCTTTTTGAAAGCCGACATCAGGCCATTGACCACTAAGTGGCGCTGGTCTTTGCCAACATCCTCCATAACGTTAAAAGAGATGGGGTGCTCTAAGTCAAAGGGGGCGAAATAAACTACGTCCTTAATTCGATCAGCGGGTACATAATCAAGTAATTTCTCGGCCGTCCCACCGTGCGGGTCAATGAAGGCCATTCCCTCCCCCCGCTGAATATCCTGGATGGCCATATTCTCAAGGGTGGTAGATTTACCCATGCCCGTCTTCCCGATCACATAGACGTGACGGGCCCTATCCTCACTTTTAATACCGAACTTAGTCCGCTTACCGCGGAAATCGGTTTCGGCAAAATAAGTAATATCTCGATCATCCATTGACCGAGATTATACCACTTTTACACCAGACAATGAATGAATCAATTGGTCTGCAGAGCCTCCTTAGTATACCGATTAGATGGCGCCCATAACATCCACGAGTTTAGGCCGGAATCGTAAGTGGCTTGGATTTGGGCTCGGACCTCTTCTGGGCCATAATTACCGCCGTAATCAAAATCTTGGAGCCAGGGACGAATCTTGTGGGGATCATAAACTGGCTTGCGATAGATAGGGGGGGTACTAGTACCGATACGTTGATGAGTGTTGGCCAGCACTGTAGTAGTTGCCGAAATCGTCCTCCTCACCGCACTATCCATTGATAGCTTGATCACCTCATAAACATGATCATTGGGATTACTCCAACCATTAAAGCCAGCCGGGTAATGTGAGGGATAAACCATTGGGGCAATATAATCGAAATAAGGCAGAGCCCGCTCCAATACCTGGCCAATATTTAAGTCATCAGTATTAGTAGTAGTCATGCCAAAGAGGTCAGCCGAGAGCACTGGCACTTGGTCGGGTGCCGCCACGCCACTGTCTGGTCTCAATTCGCCGTGCAGGTAGGTGAAGAATTTCTCGAGCACAACTGCCTTGCCTTGATTGCCGCTATGAGGAAAAGCGATGTCTTTCATATTGCCGTCGGAGGGGAAACGAACATAATCAAAATTCAATTCATCGAAACCAAGAGCGTAAGACTCTTGAGCTAGAGCAATAATATAATCCCAAAAGGGGCGGGCCCCGACATCAATAAAGGATAACTTTTTCTTGTCCTTCCATACTCCGCCATCACTGGCCCGCTTAACCGCTAATTCTGGATGAGCTGCCGCATAGAGAGGATCCTGGAAAACTGTAATCCGGCCAATAACGTAAATCCCTTTATTGTGGAGCATCGCTACAAAATCCTCCATATCGTTGGCCCCACAATGGTCAGAAACGTAATCCACCAAGGCAGGGTGCTCAGTAGAGAAAGCAATACCGCCAGTGTAATCTTTGATATCTATAACGACACTATTCAATTCAGTTTCCTCTATCAACTCAACTAGATCCGCACGGAAACTTGGTGTCCCCGCCACACATTGAGTCATGTAGATGGTCTTAACCGCCTCCGGCGTGGCAACGTGTACTGGCCACGGCGGAACTGGCAACACCTCAGACGTCTCGTCAGTCTCTAGGTTGGAAGCATTAACGTCAGTATTATAAATTCTCGCTGGCAAGAAATCTGGCAAAACAAAGAAAGATAACCACCAGCCAAGAGAGCCCAGCGCCAGAACTACTATTAGGACCAACCAACTAGACCCGCTTGCCATCCACTGCCGCATGGGTATCTGATGGATTAAGCTCGGCCAATTGTTCCACCTCCTGCCGATCAACGTCAGTCTGAGAATCGTTATCAGATTCAGATTGGCCGCCCTCATCACGGGGCGCTGACCTCAATCGCCTCAAACGTGCCAGAGAAAAAAGGGCGATTAATAGGCCGAGGAAGCTAATCAGACCTGCCTTGAGATTTTTAGGCAGGCTTAGCCAGGGTAAAAGTACAATCACCAAACCGAGAAAAAAATTATTCCAATTCTTGAAACCCTTATTGTGCATTAGCCTATGATAACAGATCGTCTGCCAGCTGAGAAATATCACCGGCGCCCAGAAGAATGACCACATCTCCCTCCCCAGTATCCCGCTCAAGACGGCTAGCGATCTGACCAAAATCAGCTAGATGGCAGATTTGTTTGCCAGTCTGCGATACAGCCTCAGCTAAGCTGGCTCCGCTAATAGTTGGGTCTGGTTTCTCTCTGGCGGCGTAGATATTGGTCACAATTACTTCATCAGCGTCATTAAAACTGGCAACAAAATCAGCAAAAAGTGATTTAATCCGACTATAGAGATGGGGCTGAAAAACAGCAATAATTTTTTTATCAGGAAAAGCCTCCCGCGCACCCTGCAAGGCGGCACGCACCTTCTGTGGGTTATGGGCGTAATCATCGTAGACCAAGGCGCCACTTTTCATTATCCCCCTAAACTCAAAGCGCCGCCAAGCTCCAGTAAATTTATTCACTGCCTTGAGCGCAACCGAGAGGCCGACCCCCAATGCTTCTGCTGCTACTAAGGCCGCCCTGGCATTTTCTAAGTTATGCTTCCCAGGCACCTTAAGCGCCAACTTGGAGTCCGCCGCGGCGGATCCAAGTGAGGGATAATCGATGATTTTGACTTTGCTGGCGGCAATAATTGGAGCTAAGGTGGGATTATGAGCATCGCAAATTATGAAGCCGTCAGCTGACACCTTTTGCGCCAACTCCACAAAGGCTGATTGGATATCGGCTAGGTCCTTATAATAATCTAGATGATCAAGATCGATATTGGTGATTATCAATAGGGAAGGCGAGAAATTGAGGAAGGCCCGTTGGTATTCATCAGCCTCGAGTAATAAGTACTTGCCTCCGCCAGCTACAAAATTCGTCCGTTTCTCCGAAGAATCATCAAGTAATAAAGTGCCGACAACCACTGTTGGATCAAGGCCGGCCTCGATCATAATCTTCGCCAACATTGCCGTGGTTGTGGTCTTGCCGTGAGTCCCCGCCACTGCGATAACCTCATAATCTCGAGAAATAAGTCCGAGTATTTCTGGATAAGATAATAGGGGAGCGCCAAGCGCCTTAATCCCCTCAAGTAGCCCCGGGTCCGCAACTTTGATTGCATTGGAGTAAACGATCAAGTCAGCGTCCCGAGGGACTAAGCCTAAGTCCTGGCCAATATCTACCTTGACCCCCTCCTCCACCAAGCTATCTGTAATTTCTGACTGACCCTCATTACAACCCTCAACCTCCTTACCCAAACCCCTAAACATTCGAGCGATGGCCGAGACACCAATGCCGCCAATGCCCACAAAATAGACCTTTTTTGACTTGTGCCAATCTACTTCCAACATATTGGGGCCAGTATAACAGAGATCTAGACGCCGCCAAGACAGTATGCTAATAAATAAGAGGACGGATCTTCGTTATACGAGTAGGCCGAGTAAACCAAGCAAGTGGAAAAGCACTACCCCAATAGGGAGAAAGGATGGTGCAAAATGACAAGAACATCAGCGGCCGATCCGAACGCGGCGGATAGGGAAAAACAGACCATAGTCGTCGAAAGACCGTTTGGAGACGAGGCGCCAGTGAAAGTGGTCCTATTGGGCCGACCAGAGAATTGGCTACCGAGCCAAATGACCGAAGAGCAATTGGAGCGAATTGCAAATCTGGTTGCCACCCACGGTGTGGAATATGTCTTCGCCCCCGACCCCAGCACTTTCAACGCCGAGATCTGTCACCGATCGGATCTGGCGAAGATCAAGTGCCTACCAGGCACACAAGCGGTCATTAGGGGAGGACATCAGGCTGACGGCCTAGTCATAGGCCGGAGGGATGCCGTCCTCATACCCAGCGCCGATTGTGCCACCACTCTCCTTTTCCAGGCTGGAACAGGGAAATTGGTCGTTGCTCACACCGGCCTCAAAAGTCTATTGGATTTGCCGGCGATCATCGGCGAGCGCAAAGAAAAGAAAGTATCAGTCATCGTAAGAATGATGCGGGAAATGATCGACGGGAAGAATCCCCTGGCGGCCTGGATAGGGCTATGCATTGGACCCCAGCATTTCACCTTCCCCCTCGACCATCCTCAATTCGGAGAGGGGAATAGGCGCCTGCTCGATCATCTGCATCGACATTGGCCATGTTACCTGCCGGAACCAAGGGAGTCCGGCCAGGTAGATCTCAGGGAGTTGATACGACAGCAACTCTTGCTATGCGGAGTACCCAGACTCAATATCCTCACAGATCAGAACGACACCCATAGCGACACGCGGCTTGATAACGAACCTGCTTGGCATAGCCACCGTCGCGGCTACGATCAAGATAGCCCGACTAGCGCCAGAAACGGTGTGCTAGTGATACACGAGTGAAGAAAGGCCCCCGCACGATGCGGGGGCCTATTTTATTTTCTTAATTAATTTTACAAATTGATCGCCGCGGTCGTACTCATTCTTAAACAAACCGAAGGAGGCAAAGCCGGGGCTGAAGAGAATCGTATCGCCACGTCTTGAAGAATCCACAGCCACTCCAACAGCTTCTTGGAGATTCGTAATTTCTTTTAGATTTAGCGCTGAATATTTTGCACTTTTATCTTTTAACTTCTCGCTCCCAGATCCCGGCAACAAAATCAACCTCTTGACATATTTAGACAACTCTTTAACTAACCCACCTAATGGCAAACCCTTGTCTGATCCGCCAGCGATTAAAATCACTTTCTTTTTAGAGCCGAGAGCCTTAAGGGCGGCCAAGGGAGCATCGGGAGTCGTTGAGGTGGTATCGTTATAGACCTTAATTCCCCTAGCATCTCGGATTAACTCCAAGCGGCCTGGTACGCCTGGGAAAGTCTTGAAAACTTGCTTGCTGATTTTGTCAGGGATATTGGCGGCACGGGCGGCAGCAAGTGCTAGGGCGGCATTGGACCTATTATGCTCACCAGGCATCTTCACCTTCCAAGCCTTGGGAATTAATTTCTGGTTTACAATCTCCATTTGACCCTTTGGACTTTGAGCTTTGACCTTCCCCTCCACCTGCTCACCGACAACTAAGTGGCCACCTTTATTTTGGTATCTGAAGATATTGACCTTATCAGCAAAATACTTTTTAAGCGAGCCATAATAATTAAGATGGTCAGGCAGTAAATTGGTAAAGACGGCAATCTCTGGGCTAATCTTATTCTCACCAAAGCCCTGCAATTGCCAGGAATCGAGCTCTAGAACAGCCCAATCCCCCGCTCTCACTTTTTTCAATAAAGGTAGGGTAGAGACACCTCTAATGTTTCCGCCTAAAACAACCTGAAAGGTTGTTCGGCCGACCGCCCCTTTACGGGGGCGGTTTAGGCCCAAATGCCTTTTCAAAATCTCATAAACCAAATAAGTGACAGTCGTCTTGCCTCGAGTCCCAGTAACCCCAATCAAATGCACGCCGGCCTCTTTCGCAATTTTCGCAAAGAGAGCCGTACTCATCTCCACTGGGACATTATACTTCCGAGCCTCGGCAATATAGGGAGAGTCGAGGGGAACGCCAGCCGCCTTTAAAATAAGATCTGGCGATGCCTGCCCGCCTCGGGCGGAGAAATCTGCCAGACGGTGTCTGCCAAGAACATATTTGATCTTGGGATATTTTTTTAATTTAAGTAGGGAACTTTGGAGTTGCTCAGCCGTTTTTAAGTCAGTCACTGTCAGCTCAGCGCCTTGCCCAGCCAAGAACCTAATGTCGCCAAGCCCCCGGCCCAAGAGGCCAAGCCCCATGACGGTGATTTTCTTACCAGAAAAGAGATGTCGATAGGCCGTCGGCTTCACGATCTAATTATTACCACCAAAACCGCCCTAATTCAAGAAAACCAAGGCCGGCAGAGGAGGCACCCGGAGGCAGAGACAGGCTGGGGAATAATCCAGCGCCAGCACTGCCAACCGAACCCGTGAACAAGCCTAAAACAAAGGAAAGCGAGGCGACTATTAGAACAAAGAAGATGCCGAGAATGGCAGCGCCGATGATAATCATTATCACCAACCATTTTCTCTTTGTTTCTTTGCTGGCCACTTCCACCTCGACG
>JAYEGE010000005.1:0-17232 GCA_034658935.1 Patescibacteria group bacterium
ATTTTTTTAAAAATTGAATGGGCGGAAACAGGGCTCGGTCGGCTTCCACTACGTCTCTATTCTATCGATTTTGCATATTTGTTCTTTTATGTAATTTAGCAAACAGCACCGCACAATATTTTCAAACCAATATGTAAATGGCAATTTTTGGGATGCTGAGAATTGACGATTATCGATGGTCATCCCAAAGGTAATATCTGTATCCCATTTATCCGCTCTATGCATGAAATGACTTAAATACATTGACTCACCATTGTGCAAATAATTTGATCTAGCGTCGTAAATAGCTTTAAGTATCTTGGGTAAATCCTCGCGTTTTATCTTTGCATGTTTTGCTTTCCATTTTCCACCCTCGAAAGCACCTTTGCAGTATTTTTCTACAAATCTTACGAATTTCATTCGAGACCTTCTGTTATCTGTACAGGTGATTGCGATATCTTTTATTTTTAGACCATTTTTTTCTACGTAGAGCAACAACGCTGTATCAAAAAACCATCCATCATATATATTTATCTTATCTCTTATCTCGAGATAGGCTATTTTTGTTATCGATTTACATCCAGCCTGTGCGTCAGTAAAGGAATTAAAAAATAGGATTTTTATGAGATAGTTATACCCCTCAGTAAGGATTTTTCTAACTAAATTTCTTTTTACGATTGATCCTCTTACTCTTCTAGAGGCAACCACCATATCAAAATTCTTGTCCATAATATAACTATCCAGCATACTTCCAAGATCAGACAGATCATATGCTAAGTCTGAATCGATATACAAGAAAACATCTTCGGGAGCATCTCCCCATGTATTATCCAGAGCTCGTCCACGCCCAGGTTTTTTGGTGAGCGAATAATTGAGATGAGGAATTCTTGCCCGCAAATTTCTGACTATTTCCTCCGTATTATCGGTAGATCCATTGACCGCAACACAAATTTTGATTTGCCCATCCTGTAATAGAGAATTGTAATTTTTTTCTAAGTAATCACTAACTGTCAAAATATTCTCTTGAATAATTCTCTCCTCATTTAATGCGGGGAGTGTTACGAGGAATTTTTTCTTTGTTAGCATCTCCGGTGTTTTTTCATAATGTTACTATATTGCTCTGATAATAATTTAAAAGAATTTTTTGAAGAAAAGATATCTGGTAACGTTATCTGGTCAGTCGATAGACTTGAAAAATGTAAAGTTATTGCATTGGCGAGCGCCTCCGCATTACCGGCTGGGATTAATCTCCCTTTGGCATACTTTAAAATCTCACTTATACCCCCCACATCCGTTGCGATAAATGGGATTTTTGCCAGAATTACTTCTAGTAGTGCATAGGGAAAACCCTCTTTAATGGAAGGGAGGGTGAACAAATCGAATCCCCTCAGGTATATATACGCATTGGGAATTAATCCAGGAAGAAAAAAGATTTCTTCCAAATTATTTTTCGCTATTTCTTCCGTTAATTTATGCCTCAGTTCCCCTTCACCAAATACAACAAATAAAATTTTCTCACTCAGATTCAAATTATCATTGACTATTTTTGCTGATTCTATTAGATACTTAATGCCTTTAGTTTTATATAGATTCGCCACAGTTCCGACGATACGGGGATTAGACGTACCACTTAAGTGTTTTAGGCCAATTTTTTCCAAAATAAAACTACGGGCCTCATCTTTGGGTAGAATGTTTTTTTCATTCTGAATATCTATACCATTATAGATGAGTATATTTTTGTTTTTTCTAATAATAAAAAACTTTCTACCTAGCTCCCTATCAAATTCTGAAACTGTGATTGTTAAATCTCTAAAGAAGGAGGCGATAAATTCGATCAGAATAAAGAAACTTTTTTTAAGAGCAGATGATGGTTCCGAAAAAACAAATCCATGGACCGTATAGACAACACAGGATCCTGCAATTTTTGCGGCCAGGCCACAAATTACACCGGCCTTTGAACTATGGACATGTACAATGTGAGGTTTAATTTTTTTTACCAATTTATAGACCTCATAGAAAGCCCTGAAGTCTTTCAGGGGACTAACCTCTCTTACAAGGGCTGGAACAATAAATAAATTTTCACTCTTAAGATTCGCTCTTTTTGCCTCTTTCAACAACCATGTGTCAGAAGGGGCACTCGTCGCACCGATTGCTATAAAAACATTATTATTGGCGCTAAGGTAGGCAGAAGTATCCAAAACATTTTTCTGTGCCCCCCCCAGTTCACCTTGAGTTATTATTTGTAATATGCGCATGTCGTGGATTATTCAGTACAGAAACTTAATTTTTCTAACGCAAGTTCGACTAAGCTACGAGTGTCGATCTTGTTTAATTTAAGGATATCCGGCCTATTGTAAAGATCCTGCCCAAAACTATCTAGTCCTCTTGCCATAATTTTACCCCTCTGATCAGCGGAAACGGTCTTGAATAGTAATCCGGACAGGGTCATCGGGTCGGCATCTATAACCGAGATAACAATATCGGCTGAAGCAATAAGTTTGTTTAGCAACTTTGAATTGTTTATCTGCTTGAGATTTAGAACATTGATTAATAAGCACTCGATTCCCTTTTCTTTAAGTTGTAGGATAGCCTCAGAGCATTCTTGCAATACTGATCCGCTCGAAATAAAAACAACTCGAGACTTAAAAATCTCTTTCCCTCCAATAGAAAAATAATAAAATCCATCTTCAAATGCTTTTGACCTGTCTGATTCAATGAAATTATTTTCCTTTGGATTAAATATCCGAGTTGGTAAACGTAAATAGGCCGGTAGATACAAGGCGGGGTTTTTGTAAATTGAATTCAAAATCAAAGTCACATCAAAAATTGTTGAAGGTTGAAAAACCGACACATTTGGAAATGCAAACAATAGACTGTCTCTATTACTTCCATGTGTTAAGCCCCAATGCGCCAATTCACTACCTGGTCTGAAGCCAACCAACAGAATAGGATCGTTATCAATAGAACAATGCATCAAGTCTTCAGCGCAGACTTGTAAATGAGTGGCCGGGGAAATATAAATAGGGAAACCTCCAGCATTAGCTATACCCCTTGCCATATTTAAAGCAACTTTTTCATTAACGCCAACGAACAAATGCTGAGATTTTTTACTTTGCGGATATATTGGAGTTGTGACTTTAAATGGATAGGGGTTGTCCGTGTTCAATACGAACACTTTTTTAATATTTAGTCTACAAAATTCAACAACCCAGTCTTTTAATACGTCCTTTGTGTTATTTTCGTATTTCCTATTAAGGCTTGGCAAGGATAACGGGTTCTTATCAATTTTAGCCACATTAAACACATTTGGAACGATTGGCATTGACAAAGATGTATTATCCCGTGTTAAATTTTCAATACGATCAGACAAATAATTTATAGCTTTTGCAAGTTCTCCATCAGAAATTTTGTGAGTATATTTAATTGGATTTTTTTCTATAAAAGGGACCCCTTTGCCTTTTATGGTTTTTGCAACAATTATAAGTGGATTAGTAGTCTGGCCTATATTTCGCATGACTTTTTCAAGTTCGCGGTAGTCATGCCCGTTGGCTTCCATGTAATCCCATCCATAGGCATTCCATATTTTTTTTAAGCAAGATAGCTTACCTTTGGCGTTAGGCCTGAGTGTTGTATCTACACTGTCAATTTTGTAAGCGCTCTGTATATTGTTGGAATCAAGCACAATTACTAAATTATTTAGCCCCCAAGCACTAGCTAATTTAGCTTGGTGGTCAATCCCACTTTGCAGATCTCCTTCTCCAAGAAAAACAATGACTGGATGATTGTCCTTATTGAATTTTGAGAAAAAGGCTAGGCCAACACCTTGATCTAGATTTTTAGTTAATGTCCCGCTTATATCTCCAATCCATTGATTTTTATGTACGACAGGAGTTGGGTGTTTTTTTGACTCCGACGTTTTTTTACTCAAACCAGCATATTTTAGTACAGCATACAATGCATTTGCAGAAGTCGTTTTAGGTATAATTCTGGTAAGTATTTTTAAAGTTTTCCATTCAGGAGAGGTGAATATTCTAAAAAATAAAACGGCGTATATATCTACTATGGATAATGAGCCTGCTATTGGGGCTCGATTTTCTTTCCATAATTTAAATATCTCTAACCTTATCTGTGCCGTCAACAGTTCCATATCTTTCTGAATCTTTCGGTAGTCTTTTTTCATAAATCTGATTAAAACCTCTTATTCCCACGCAACAAACTAATCGCTTCTCGAGCGCTCGAACTAGCGTTCGACGCGATGACCCTACAGGGAATCGAACCCTGATTACCGCCTTGAGAAGGCGATGTCCTAACCGTTAGACGATAGGGCCCTGCTACGCCAAGGCTACGCAGGGCAGGCCCTAAGTAGACAATGTGTAGGCATAAACCATAACATTTTTTGTCGAAAAGGTAAAAAAGAGTCCTGAGCCGTTTGGGCCCAGGACTACTTGAGGGGGTCTTGCCTCCGGGCAAGAGACAAGGGCATTTCTATATTAGGAAAGAAAAAGGTGTCTTTCGGTCAAGCTAGATACTGGATAATGACGTTAATGGAGAAGTAGATGAAGAAGAGGGAGATGAGGGCCATGACGATATTGGTAAACCAGCTGGGGCGGAGGGGTTTGGGGAGCTTGGTGTTGTTCATATAGATCAGCAGGGGAGTATAGATGGCCATTGTTAGCCCACCCAAGACGCCAGAGATAACCAGTAGGGTTAGGGGTTGCTCGGCTTGGATTAGTAAGGCTCCGACCAAAACAACCACAGTGATGATGACGTAATAGAGCTTGCTTAAGGAAATGTTTTTGAACCAGCCAAAGACTTTTTGGTAAGGCCCGATACGTGAGTTGGTATAGACGATGTCACTAACCATTCGTGTCAGAGCATCAATAACTGTCCACATTACTGAGAAGAGCATTAGGAAGGCCATGGCCAAGAAGAATTTAAAACCAAAGATACCCCAAACTTCACCAAAGATATGGGCTTGGACTACGGCCACGTCCAGGCCCTCGGGCACTAGACCGAGTGGGGTGAGTACGGTATGCGCGTTAACACTGAGGAGGAAGAGGGTAATGAAGCCCACTAGCCCGAAGATGATTCCCTGGTCGATACGCATGAAGCGCATCCAACCATTCCAACGATTCATGTTTTCTTTGGTTGTTTCAAACTTATAACCTGTAGCCGAGACGGCCTCAGATCGGCCAGAGATTGGATTAACGATGCGGCCGATATACTTGCCCATGCCAGCCTGCTTGTCGCGGTACCATAGAGAGATGGTGAGGTTGAGCATTCCTCCGGCGCCAGCGAAAACGATTGCCCCCAACAATACATTGATGTCGACGCCGGTGGGAATGAAGCCGAATTGGGTTAGCCCCACTAAGGCGTCTTTGATATTAAGCCAGGATAAATTATAGAAACTGATGATGATTAGGAGGACGAAGAAGAAGGGAACCGTCACCTTCAGGGAGCGCTCTAACATGGTGTAGGCCACACGGCCGCTGAAGGTAAGCACTAACACTAAGGCGAGGGTTACCAAGGACCACATGAAATGGGTACCGAAACCGAAAAGAGAAGTCAGAGTGGTGCCGATGGCGCTAGCCCAGCCTGGCCAGATGTATAAGAGGATAGCCGCGGCGAGCCAAAAGAAGACGGTGCCGCGGAGCACCCGTGCCGAGCTAGTGAAGAAGCCCTCGCCAGTAGCCAGCTCGTGGCGGGCTACCTCGTGGTTGATGAAGACCTGGGCCACTATCCCCAGGAGAGCTAGCCAAAGCAGGCCGAGCCCGTGCTTAGTGATGAGGTGGGGCCAGAGGATGAGTTCGCCGGTGCCTATTGCTAGACCCATGACCACTATTCCCACGCCGATAGCCTTAGTCCAACGTGGCGGCGGTGGAAGTTCGCGTGTTTCTAATGGGGGGTATGTTTTCATTTAGTTAATTGTAATATTTGCTGTGGTTCTCGCTTAAAATTCCAAAGTAAGCCCAGGGCGGCGCCAACTAGAACGGGGAGGGCAATCGTGGGCTCTATTCCGAAGATTGCTATCCCGATAGCTAAGCCCAGCAACCCCCCCAATCGAAGAACCAATAAAACGTTTTGGGTTCTTTCCATTAAAGATTAAGTAAATTATTGGGAGAGAGAGGGTTAGCGAGAGCCCGCCAGTAAAATAATAGAGACATCGACCTCATTATGCCAGCGAAGAAGAGGACTATCCCTAACGGTAAGAAGGAGGCGGGGAGGAAGTTCTTCAGGGCTTCGGTAAAGATCAAGCCCGAGTCTAATCCTTGCACCTGCGAAGCCATAAACATACCGATCAGGAGTAAGAAAAAGCCTACAATTAAGACCGGGATGACCGCCATTCCGATTCCGTGCTTTAGCTTGCTCTTAGTATCCGCGGAGTAACATATCTGGAACATATTGGAATAGGAGAAGATCGCCCCACCCCTTTTCCTGCCCCCGATGAGAAAGTCTTCCTCGCCTTGTTTTCTAGAAATGAGGTAAGATATTACTATTAGTAAAGCTATATATAGCCCCAAATAAAGATAGATATTCGACATGAAGAGAGTATAGCAAAAACCTCCTTTATCCACATTGGTGGGGGTGGTGGGGCGTGTTAAGGTATTGGTTTAAATCCTGAATGTGATCAAAAAGGCTAGAAAATATATATTTGTTGTTGGTGGGGTATTGTCGGGGGTCGGCAAGGGTATAACCACCTCCTCAATCGCCAAGATCCTCCAGAGTCGTGGGTTCAAGGTTACCTGCGCCAAGATTGATCCCTACATCAACGTTGATGCTGGCACCATGAACCCCACCGAGCACGGTGAGGTTTTTGTTTTAGATGATGGCTACGAGACCGATCAAGACATGGGTAATTACGAGCGTTTTCTGGATGTAACCTTGCCGAGCATTAATTATATAACCACTGGTCGAGTTTATCAGTCGGTCATTGATAAGGAGCGCGCTTTAAAATACAAGGGCAAGTGCGTAGAGGTTGTGCCCCATATCCCATTGGAAGTTATCGAGAGATTAGAAAAAGCGACTAGGAAGGCGGGGGCCGAGATCACGGTGGTTGAGGTTGGGGGAACGGTAGGGGAGTATCAGAACATCCTCTTCTTAGAAGCGGCCAGGATGATGAAGATAAATAATCCAGGCGATGTCGCCTTCGTAATGGTTGGCTTCTTGCCAGTACCTTCCAAGTTGGGGGAGATGAAGACCAAACCAACTCAATACGCTGTCCGGACCCTTAATTCTGCTGGTATCCAGCCCGATATTATTGTGGCTAGGAGTGGGTACCCGTTAGACAAGAAGAGGAAGGAGAAACTCTCTACTTTCTGTAACGTTAGGACGGAAGACATTATCTCTGCTCCAGACCTAGATAGTATTTACGATATCCCAGTTAATTTCATAAGAGATAAATTAGATCAACGCCTCCTCTCCACCCTAGACCTTAAAAGCCGGAAAACTAATCTGCAGGATTGGCGCACCTTTGGCCGCAAAGTGAAGGCTAAGAAGAGGCCGGTGAATATTGCCATCGTTGGGAAGTATTTCGATAGCGGCGACTTCGTTCTCTCTGACGCCTATATTTCTGTTATTGAAGCCTTAAAATACTCTGCCTATGCCCAGAACAGAGAACCAGTACTCACTTGGTTGAACTCTAAAAATTTTGAAGATGATAAGAAGGTGCTCGATACTCTAAAAGAATACGATGGGATTTTGGTCCCCGGTGGCTTTGGCTCTAGTGGCGTTGAGGGGAAAATGAAAGTTATTAAATATGCTCGCGAGAATAAGATCCCTTATCTCGGCCTCTGTTATGGTATGCAATTGGCAGTATTAGAATTTGCTCGGAATGTGGTGGGCTTACGGAGCGCCAGTACTAGAGAGATAGATACTAAGGCGAAACATCTAGTTATTGATGTGATGGCAGATCAGGAAGAAGCTTTGGATGGAGACAATTATGGTGGGACGATGCGCTTGGGGGCTTACCCTTGCGTACTCAAACGGGGGAGTATTGCTCACCAGGCTTATGATAGGAATAGGGTTAAGGAACGTCACCGGCATAGGTACGAGGTTAATGAAGAATATGTAGAGAGGCTGGAAGAGGCGGGACTGATCTTCTCTGGCAAATCACCCGACGGGAGCTTGATGGAGATCATGGAATTGCCGTTAAGTGAGCACCCCTTCTTTGTGGGAACTCAATTCCACCCAGAATTCCTGGCCCATCCCCTCAACCCACATCCGCTATTCACCGCTTTCATTAAGGCGGCGAAGAAAAGAGGCAGCAAGTAAATTACTCCGGTCAAACTTGGACACTGAGCGTCTGATTAACGATTATGCGGTGTTTGTGGTTGGTGGTGAACCCTCCGTCGCTCTGCGGCCATCAATGCAGAGCTATGAAGGGTCATCTTCGCGATCTCGCGAAGATGAAAAAGCCGGTCGGAATAAATTCCGACCGGCGTGTGTTACTCATTACCTCATTTGGTAGGATGGAGGTCGGCATAATCCCAATTTGGACACGAAGTGTCCAAATTTAGTTAGACGTCGATGCCGGTATTATATACCTCCTCTAGATATGCTATAAAGTGAATAAAGTAATGGTTTAAGTGGCCAGACGTTAGTACTTTTTATGAAGGAGTATCTCAAAGTCAAATACATGCGTTACGAGCGGTATATCGGGGCCGCCGGCTTATTGGCTGGTTTTATTTTCGATTGGATTACTCTGCAGCGGGTGGACCAGCCACGCGAGAATCTCTGGATGGCCGCCCTTCTCTTGATTGCCGCTCTGGGTATTTTAGCTCTCAATTATTATTATTGCCGCGCGCCAGAAGCTCGAGCCGTCTATCGTCATTATAGTTTCCAATTCTGGCTGATCTTCCTTATTCAATTTGCTCTCGGTGGCATTCTCAGCGCTTTCTTAGTGCTCTATTTCAGGAGCGCCGTCCTCTCTGCCGCTTGGCCCTTCTTGCTCCTCTTAATTGCCGCCTTTGTAGGCAACGAAATCTTTAAGGAGCGTTATGCCCGCTTGTCTTACCAGGTGGGGATGCTTTATCTGGCCATCTTCTCTTTTGCCATTTTTGCTGTGCCGGTATTGACGCATAAAATTAGTGCCGGCATCTTTCTATTAAGTGGCGTTATTAGCCTGGTCTTGATTTATGGTTTCGTTCGTTTATTGCGATTAATTGATAGGCAATATGTAGCAGAAAATAAGCGACACTTGCTCGGCTTTATTATCGGGCTCTTCGTAATTATAAATGTTTTCTATTTCGGCAATCTAATCCCACCTATTCCACTTTCGCTTAAAGACGCCGGTGCCTACCATCAAGTGCTCCGCCGCGATGATGGTAACTATGATGTCTTAGCTGAGAAGCGACCCTGGTGGCATCGTTTCCTGATCTACGAACGCCTGTCCTTGGCCGCTGGAGAGCCTGTTTATGCCTACAGCGCCGTCTTTTCACCTACGCGTCTAAACACTACCATCGTCCACCAATGGCAACGTTATGACCCGGCGGAGGACGAGTGGCTAGATTCCGGGCGAGTGGAGTTACCTATAGCCGGTGGCCGTGAGGGAGGATTTAGAACCTACTCCTACCAATCGGTGTCATCTCCAGCTTATTGGCGAGTTAACGTTGAGACAGAACGAGGCCAACTCATTGGTCGGATTAAATTCAAAATTGCGGAGGATGATCTGGCCCCCTTTGTTAATTGGGAAGTCCTGCTATAATTAGCAGGTAATATGACTTTTCAGCGATACTTTAAGCGCTATTTATTGGTCTCTGCCTTAGCCACTGGCTTGGTTTTCTTGGTCGCGCGGCCTACTCTAACGTGAAGATTTTCTCTAACGATTATCAGTCGAGTATTCCTGGCAGTGGGATTATGGCCCATGGTGGGCCGCCACGTTTTGCTATTAATTTTTCTGGCTATTTAGCGAAGAAGTGCCATGATTGGCAGGGCTTAGTTTTTAAAGGTGGCTCTGATATTGAGGTGGCTAGCTTTAAGCGATTATATTCAAAACAGAGAAAAACATTATTTGAGCTGAGCGTTCCCACTAAATCTATTCACTCTGTTACCCATGCTAAGCGCAGACTTTCTTCCAGACGCTTATTGGTCAAAGAAATCTCCTTGGTAAAAGAGGTTCTTGAAGAACAGAAGCCTGACCTGGTTTTCCTAAATGGTTTCTCGGTCACCGCTTGGATCTTGTTCGAGGCCGCAAGGCAGAGCCACTTGCCGGTGGCTATACAGCATGCCGGAATCTTCGCCAGAGAAATTAGGGAATATGCTGATAGGTTCTCTCCAGCCGGGAGGCAAATTTGTTATCAAATGGAGCGGGATACGACCAAGTATGCTGAGGTGAATATTTTTCTTAATAGATTTAGTCGTGATACCCTCGTCAAATTATTAAGAGTTTCGAAGATTAAAGGCGAAGTCATTGTACCACTTCCTCGACCTGATTGGTTGGACAGACGGGCGCCTAAAGTTTTAGGGCCACGGCGGAGTCTGGAGTCGGGTTTAATTATTGGTGTGATAGCCCGTTGGGATAGAATTAAAAATCACCCAGCTATTTTAGAATTAGCGGAAGAGATAAAGCGGACGAAACTCCCTTGGCAGATTAAAAGTATCACGAAGATTCCAGATGGCTCGGCCAATCGTCTTTTTAAAGACAAATACAAGCGAGCGATCAAAGTACTTCCACTGGTCAATAGCGGGGGGTTGCAGAAATTTCTTGGCAGTATCGACCTCCTCATTGTTCCTTCCAGGTTTGATGTTTCGCCGACGGTGGTGATGGAGTCAGTAGTATGTGACACGCCCGCTCTGATTTCGCCACAAGTTGGTTGGGTGAGTGAATATGAGCGAGCCGGAGCGGGGAAGTGGATAATTGATTTTAATCGCCCTAATCAAGTAATTAAGCGGATCGAAACATTGTTTCAACGACAAAATTGGCCGGCGTTGGTTAAATTTAGGCAGGTAGTCAGAGATAAGCACGATCCCGAGAAAGTCTATAGGCGGTATCTTGACCTGTTCAAGCAAGCTGTTGTTTGATATAATAGATTTCTTATGAAAATAGCCCAATTAGTTTCTGGGATGCACCCAGTTTTTCCTTCTTCAAACGTCGCTATTTACTCCCATGTGGGTTGGTTAATCAACGGCTTGAAGGAGATGAGTCACCGGGTGTCACTCTATGGTGCAGGCGATTCCGACATTGATTGTGAGTTGGTGTCGGCTTATCCCACTGCTCTAACTAGCGATGAGGACCTTAGTGAAAATCTGCAGAAATACTACACCAATCTGCTTATATCCAAATGTTATCAAGACGCCGCCAAGTTTGATATCATCCATTCTCATTTTACCCTGCTCAGTGCTTTCTTTGCCCCTTTGGTGTCTACGCCCACGATCCACTCAGTCCATAGCCCCATCAGTGCCAAAACCCAACCAATTCTAGAGGCCCTACCCGATAATTACTACGTTTCTTTCTCTTGGGCCCAGAGACAGCAGATGCCTAGCCTCAATTGGATAGCTAATATCTACCATGGGGTAGACACTAATCAATTTGAATTTAATGATAAGCCAGATGATTATTTTCTCTACCTAGGGAGGATTACCGAAGAGAAGGGGGTCCACTTGGCTATCGAGGCGGCCAAGAAGGCCGGTGTACCACTGGTCCTTGCTGGCCACAGTTATCCCAATGAGGGTTATTGGCACAAGAAAATCGAGAAGTATATTGATGGCAAGAACGTAAAGTACGTTGGCGAAACTAATTTCTATGAAAAGATCCAATATCTCCGTAAAGCCAAAGGTTTGTTATTCCCAACTCAATATCCAGAGGTATTTGGTTGCGTTATGATTGAAGCGATGTCTTGTGGTACTCCCGTCATTGCTTGGAAGAATGGTTCAGTGCCTGAAGTGATAGCTGATGGCCGCAGTGGTTATGTTGTCGAGAGTGTAGACGAGATGACCAAGGCCATAAATGCTGTTGACAAGCTAAGTCGTCGCAATACTCGTTATCGGGCTGAGGCTCTCTTCAGTGTAGAGAAGATGGTCTCTGGTTACGCTAAGGTTTACGATCGTGTGATCGAGGAACACGAGGCCCAGTAGCCCAAAGAATAAACATATATGGTAAGATAGACTTACTATTTTATGTCTCGAGTCTGGCATACTCTACCTACAACTGATGTTCTCAAGGAACTTAGAACAAGCCAAGAGGGCTTGAGTGATGTCGACGTTGAAGAACGTCAGCAACAATACGGCCCCAACACACTTCCCACCGCTAAGCCACCGAGCTTTGTAGAAATTTTCTTACGTCAGTTCAAAAGTCCGCTAATCTATGTCCTCCTGGCCGCCGCTCTGATCATGGTTGGCTTGGGTGAGTGGATCGACGCCGCCATTATCGCCTTTGTTCTCATCTTTAACGCTACCCTTGGGTCCATCCAGGAGGGGCGGGCTCAAGATACTCTCAATGCCTTGCGCCACTTCACTGAGACGCAAGCGGTAGTTCGACGAGGGGGCAAGGAATACGGCTTGTCTGACAAGGAATTGGTGCCCGGAGATATCATCTTTCTGCACGAGGGAGAGAAGGTGCCAGCAGATGCTCGAGTAATCAATGCTAATAGTTTGAAAATAAATGAAGCGGCTTTGACTGGCGAATCACAGTCGGTAGAGAAGCAGTCAGAAGTGTTTAAGAAGCAAGACGCGGCCGTTAGCGATCAGCGCAATATGATTTTTCGGGGAACTTACGTGTTGGCTGGCTCTGGCTTGGCCGTAGTCACTTCGACTGGCCTAGAGACCGCTATCGGTAAAATTTCTCGTAAATTGCAGACCATAGACCGGGAGATGCCCTTGCAGAAAAACTTTCGTGGCCTGTCTCGTCTAATTGTTGCTACGGTGATTATCGCCGACCTATTACTTTTGTGGATCGGCTTAAGCACTGGCCGGTCACTTACAGAGATGTTCGCTGTAGTAGTGACTCTGTCGGTTTCAATTATTCCCGAGGGCCTTATTATTGTTTTAACTGTTGTTTTGGCCGCTGGTGTTTGGCGCATGAGTAGGAAGAAAGCTCTTGTTCGTCGCCTGCAGGCGGTAGAGGCCTTAGGGCAAGCTCAGATTCTCGCTGTCGATAAAACGGGCACCTTAACCCGTAACGAGATGATGGTCGAGACTATTTATATTGGCGGCCAGACTTTTAAAGTTAGCGGGAATGGTTATGAGTCGTCAGGTGTGGTCACTGCAGATGGGTCGACAATCGAACCGCTGAATCACCCTGAGGTCTTATTGGCCGGCCGGGCGGCCTCCTTAGTATCTAATGTTAAGTTATGGCGCGACGAGAAGAGCGGTAATTGGCGTCTGATCGGCGACCCCACTGAGGCCGCCCTCCTAGTCTTTGGTAGTAAAATTGGGTTCGCCCAGGAAAAATTGGAAGAAGAAACGCCGCGTCTCCTAACCATACCCTTTGATCATAAGCGACGTTATGATGCCGTATGGTATAAGCAAGGCAAAACCCCCAAGGTAGTTGTGGCCGGGGCCCCAGAGGAAATTTTGAAATTATCTAATAAGGTTTGGCGCAAGGGGCGCAAGGTTGCCATGTCAGTGGCCGAGCGAGAAAAAATTGACGAGGCGATTAACCAATTTTCTCGCCGCGGTTTGCGGGTATTAGCTTTTGCACTCGGCAGTGCCGCGGCGCCGACCTCAGCAATTGAGAAAGCTGGCCCCCTAACCTTTGGTGGACTGTTTGGCATTAGTGATGCCGTTCGTCCGGAGGTTATACATTCTCTGGAACTTGCTCGGCAGGCGGGGATTAAGGTGGTTATGATAACTGGTGACCATAAGGCTACTGCTAAGGCAGTAGCCAGTACCGTCGGCATTTATCATCGAGGAGATACCGTCTTAACTGGAGTGGACATTGATGCCTACGATGATCGAGCCTTGGCAGATAATTTGTCTGATGTGAGTGTTTTTGCCCGAGTCACTCCGGAACATAAATTGCGCATTGTTCAGGCCTACAAGAAGAACAAGCTAACGATAGCGATGACGGGCGATGGTGTGAATGATGCCCCGTCGTTGGTGGCCGCTGATCTGGGGGTGGCCATGGGGAAGATTGGAACAGAGGTGGCCAAAGAGGCGGCAGATATCATCCTTCTTGATGACAATATCGGTAGCGTGATTTTGGCGGTGGAGGAGGGGAGGGGCATCTATCAAACTATCCGTAAAGTGATCCTCTATCTTTTTTCAACCGGCATGGGAGAGATGTTCTGTATCGGTGGTGCTATATTGCTCGGCTGGCCTCTCCCAGTATTGCCGGGCCAGATCATTTGGCTCAATTTGGTGACTGATAGTTTCCTCGACGTTGCTCTTTCTATGGACCCCAAGGAACCCGGCCTATTGCGTGGCTCTTATCCAAAGCCGAAAAAATATATTGTCGATTGGGCGATGGGCCGGCGGATGTTCTTGATGGCCGCCGTTATGGCCATTGGATCACTTTGGATTTTCTCTGCTTACCTAGACGCCGGTGCCGATCTAACTAAGGCCATTACCATTACCATGACTGCCTTAGCTGTCTATCAATGGTTCAATGTTTGGAATTGTCGTTCAGAGAAGCAATCGATTTTCAGAAGTAAGCCTTGGTCTAATCGTTTCCTCATTGGAGCGACCTTTATCGTCGTTGGTCTTCAGCTCTTAGCGATCTATCATCCGTGGTTCCAGCAGGTACTTAAGACCACCGCCCTCGGTCTGATTGATTGGCTTATAATCATCGCCGTCGCTCTTCCCGTCATCTTAGTAGAGGAGGGGCGTAAATGGCTGTCTCGACGCTGGGCGACTCAGCCTGCTGGCACAGACAATAAGGCCGCCGTTGCTCAGGGCTTGAGAGTCTAACGTGCTGCCCGTGCTCTTTTTGGCCAGTAATGCTAGTCTTAGTCAATGCTGATCGATAATATCCAAATTCACGTGCGTGGTGGGCACGGCGGCCGAGGGGCCGTTGCTTTCGATAAAAACAAATTTGCTTCAGGGCCAACTGGCGCCTCGGGCGCTGACGGCGGCGGTGTTTACCTTGAGGGGGTGTCTGATATTGGAGCCCTGCGACAATTTCGCCACAAAAAAGATTATTTTGCCCCCGATGGTCAGCATGGCCGAGGGCAATTTCGAGATGGCGCTCGCGGGGAAGATTTGGTATTCAAGGTTCCCGTTGGGACAGTGAGTCATAACTTAGAGACCGGGTTTGATAGCGAGATCGTTAAGATCGGCGAACGTCTCTTGGTGGCTAAGGGTGGCCGAGGAGGTAAGGGGAATTTTCATTTTCGTTCGCCGCGCAATACTACTCCTCAAGAATTCCAACCAGGACTTCCTGGTGATGACTTTGAACTGCTACTAGAATTAAAATTGATTGCTGACGTTGGCTTTATTGGTTTGCCAAATATTGGCAAGTCAACTCTCCTTAATACTTTGACTGAAGCCAAGAGCAAGGTGGCCAATTATCAATTTACTACTCTTGAGCCGCATTTGGGCGCCTACGGAGATTTAATCCTGGCTGATATTCCTGGCTTGATTGAGGGAGCCTCAGGCGGCAAGGGGTTGGGGCATAAATTCTTGAGACACGTAGAGCGGACGCGGACCCTCTTCCATTTTATTGATGCTGGTAGCGAAGATCCGGTGGGGGATTATCAGACGATTAGGAAGGAATTAGAAAATTATAATCCTGCTCTATTAGACAAACCTGAACGCATAATTATCTCGCGGACTGATAATGTCTCGGAAAAAGATTTGAAAACGGTAGTGACGGCCTTAAAGAAACTTAATAAACAGGTAACGCCCGTTTCGATTCTCGACGACAAGAGCATCGAAGGAATAAGAAAAGTGCTCAATAAATTAGAAAAAGAAAAAGGCATTAAATAGCTCGATATATCGAACTATTGCGATATATCGCACTAACGTATAATTAACACATGATCAAAAAGATCAGTTTTCTTATTTTCTTGTGTGCCGTGGTCTTTTCTGGGAGTAATGTGGTGCAGGCGGAGGATGATGACTCTGGTGCGATTGGGTATTATAGCCGTATCAGCGCTATCTCTGCTGAAGTAGCGCATCTGGGGCGTCTTATTGGGATAGTTTCTGGCGCGTATATTCCGAAGGCTTTTTCTGACAAAGATTATAATCGGGTGATAACCGGGGGCGTTACGTGGCTGATGAATGCTCAGGAAGATGATGGGCATCTTAAGTACGAGTACCTACCCTACGAAGATCGATATTTAGATGATGACAACACGGTCCGGCAGGCCGGCTCGCTCTATGGACTGGGGGAGGTGATACGTAACGACAAGGGGGCTAATTTTGATATTGCCGACACGGTAGAGCGTTCGATTGAATATTTCGAAAATCAAACTGTTGCTGGGACTCTGAATGGCCAGGATTTCAAATGTATCGTCAGGTACCCAGGAGATAACATGTGCAAATTGGGAGCGACTAGTCTCGCTCTTGTCGGCATCCTTGGATACGTGGAGGCATACCCAGATCGAGCGGCGACCTATAGCGATCTCATCGATGAATACATGGCCTACGTAATTGCCGCCAAGAAGGAGGGGGCAGGATTCAGTGGCGTGTATAGAGCCAACAGAGACACGCAGAATACTAAAGAATCTTCTTATTCCAACGGCGAGGCCTTGCTTGCCTTGGTGCGGTATTACCGGTACCAACCTTCCGCTGAGGTCGAAGAGACGATCGATGACATGATTGCTTATATAAGCTCCGACGTCGAGTTTGATTCTTCACTATACTTATGGGCAATGGCGGCAATAAAAGATGCAACTATGTTGTGGCCAGAGAAGGAGTATCTTTCCTACGTTAAGGCATATACAGATTGGCGGATAGCTCCCTTTAGGTCACGACGGATGTCCACCCACAATTATTGTGCCTATATCGAGGGGGTAATAAGCGCTTATTCAGTACTAGAGCCAGCAATATCTGAAAGTGAGAAAAGATGGTACACCGAAGAAATAGATTTTTGGCTTGACCAGAGCGCGGGCCTGCAAGTCTCAGAGAAACGTCACGCGCGTATTATATCTGATGGGGGTGTGGGTATCGTCAAGAGAATGAGGGAGGGGAATAAGGAGCGCGCCCTAGGGGGCTTTTTAACTGGTTGGAATGAGGCGACTCAGAGGATTGATTTCACCCAGCATTGTCTCAATAGTTATCTTCAAAAGTTAGTAGATATTGATGGGAACGAATTGACATCAGTCCAATAATATGTTAGGTTGGATAGAGTCGTGGTAATTTTGTTTTTTCCATAAA
>JAYEGE010000006.1:0-93837 GCA_034658935.1 Patescibacteria group bacterium
TTCTATCTTGCTGACTATGATCTCTCCTTGCGCCAAGCAATGGAGACTGAATCAGCTTTACCGTGGTCTCTTGCGCCACAGCAGAGAACAGCCCAAAGTTGAGCTACTTTCTGCCGTGGCGAAACGCAAGTTTTACATCAAAGAACTCTACTTATAATTATACACCCGTCCTGTGTTCTGTCAATAGCTAGATTAGAACCAAAAATGCCCCCTAAAATAAGGCTGGATTAGGAAAAACTAACGATGGGTGCCATCGTAGAGGATGTTAGAACTGTGTTTGAGAGGAAAGATGACGCAAGTATCTATATTCCTGTGTTGGTGTAGTCTACCCCACCTCTGAGACCACTATTTCTTCTTGATAAAGAAACAAAGCCATACAGTATTATTCTTGTCCTGCTCCTGCCTCGTCGTAATGCGAGCAACCTGGAATTCATTTTCTATGAGCATATTCTCAAATTCTTTTTCTGTGTAAAAAGAAAAATAGCGTTCTATGCCGCCCGCTTTGGCTTCCTTTATTACCCCCTCGCTCATCGTTGTCTTTTCCTTAAGGGAAATGAACCCGACGCCTTCCGGCTTAAGTATCCTCTTTGCTTCCTTTAAAACCCCATTGATCTCTGATTTGGGGACGTGTAAAAACGAGGCTGCCGCCCAGAAACCATCAAAACTAGCATCGGGAAAATCTAATTTATAGAAATCACCAACAAGGAAATTTCCTTGCGGCACCTGCTCCCGTGCTATTTTAAGCATCTCCCCTGCAGCATCCACCCCCGTATAATCAAAACCTTGTTTGATCAACTCTTCAGCGTCTCGGCCAATACCGCAACCGATCTCCAATACCTTTTTCTTATCCCCCATGAGGGAATTAAAGATCCGGTACTCGTCATCATACAAAGTTACACTATTTCTGGACTGAAAATCTTGGGCGATCTTATCGTACGCCTCAATCGTTGACTTATCCATGATATTAAAATCCTATCAGGTTCAGACCAAGAAGTCATACCTCCAAATTCGAACAAGACCATAGAAGCGAGGTCGCTGGAGGGAGGATTTTCGGACCTGTTTGGCCGGCTATCCTGGTGGCAACTCAGTCGGTGTTAGCCTAACTAAGTCGTAATGATGCGTCTTGAACTCATAAAGCCTCGGGAAGCGATTTATGCCAATCCCAATAGGGGCGCCATTATCTCTTTCGATACTACTTAGAACAATGCGTTTGTATCGATTTGCGAGCTTTATTCCATTAATCTTAATTTGGACACTGGGTGTCCAAATTCAAAAAACAAAACCCCGACCGTAGTGGCCGAGGTTTCCATTGTTCACATTTTGGAATACGTTTGACGGATATCGTCGAAGTTCAAAGTCCAAAGAGTCCAAAAGACCCAAACAGCAAGTACCCAGAGCTACTCAGCGAGAACCGCAGAGGGGTCGTTGGGGTACCAGTCGACGTCTAGTCGGTCGGCGCCCCAGTCCCACCTACCGTCATTCCAGCACAAGAACAGAACAGCGCGGCCGCCGACCGAGCGGCGAAATTCTGTACCGTCGAAGTAGATAAATGAGGTGTTGCCATCTGTCTTCACCTTCCAGATCTCTGGAATAAGGCTCTGATCCCCCCAGAGAGTCTGGAAGATACGAGCGTCAAGCCGAATGTAACCTGTTTTCTTGAGGCGCTTGAATTTTTCCTCACTCTGAATACGTTTCTCGCCTTCCTTCAGCACGGTTTCAAGCTGGATCTTGGTCGGATCAATCTCGGTCAAGGCCAGACTGCGCTCGTCTTCTTCCACAATAGACCAGCCCTCGCCCAAAAACTTTACTGGGTCAAAGGACTTGGATCGATCAATGCGGAGTATGTTTGGGAGCCAACAGGGCTTCTTGGTCAGGAACTTCTTGAGTTCCACAAACCACATCTGCCCTGATGCTCCGCCCAACTTCTCCAAGAGATCTCTGACCGCTCCCAGAAAATCAGGACACAACCCAACCAACAACCGAACCGCTGCGCCAATAATGCCATTCGACATAATCAGCTCCTTCCTGGTAGAGGTTTGTAGTCCAGGCAACACACCCAGAGAACAAAACCCTGTTAAAGTATCCACGGTAAATTGTATCACCAAAAAGCCTCTGTGTCAACATGTAAATATGGCGGGGTGCCATCGTAGAGGATGTTAGAACTGTGTTTGAGAGGAAAGATGACGCAAGTATCTATATTCCTGTGTTGGTGTAGTCTACCCCACTCCTGAATATACTATTGTTTGAAATAGGAAAAAGCCCCGCACCGAAATGCAGGGCCCAAGGACTGAGCATCCAAGTTCTAAAAAAACCAGAACACTGAGTCCTAAGTACTTACTCGCCGAGAGTAAACACGACCTCGTAGCCCAAGTCCCACCGAGAGTCGGGATTGGCGTAGTCGCCGCCCAAGTACCGCTTACCGTCATCGTCCCGCTTGACTCCGAACAACACGCTCGGGCTGCCAAGCAAGCCGGCGATCTGCTCCATGGCAACCCAAAAGATGTCGCCATTAGGCTGGTCGTCGCAGTCCTTGCGGAGCTGGGGACCGGCTTCTGGAGGCAGGAGCTTCCCACTGACTTCCACAATGCGAGCAAAGAGTTCGTCGGTGGTTGGCATCTCGGTAAAGCCGAGGTCACCAACCGTGGATCGTGCCAACTTGAGCACGGTCGGTTCCTCGACGGTCTGGAACCCGGCCTTCCTCATCATGCCCTTGGCGTAGTCGCTCACAATCATGCCCGCCTGCTCGAGTTCAGCGATAAACTCGTCGGCGGTCTTTGGAGCAAGTGCAACCTCACGCCAGACCTTGAAGGGCTTGACGACGACTTGAATCATGCACCGAGCACCGTTTGCAAGGAACCGCGTGAACTCTTCGGCAAAGCCACTGGGATTGCTAATAACTTCAGCCTGTAGCTTGTCACGATCGATTTTCTTCCAATTAATCCGACCGACCACCAGTTTACCAACCTCGAATGCTTGCTCATTCGTTGCCGATGCCATAAGACATCTCCTTCTATCTTGCTGACTATGATCTCTCCTTGCGCCAAGCAATGGAGACTGAATCAGCTTTACCGTGGTCTCTTGCGCCACAGCAGAGAACAGCCCAAAGTTGAGCTACTTTCTGCCGTGGCGAAACGCTAATTAATTTCGAAGAGCCTATATCCTAATTATACACCCATCATACCACTTTGTCAATGAGGTAAAGTAGGGCTAGAATCGGCGGGGTGCCTACTGGGAGTTGAACCCAGATTGCAAGTTCCACAAACTCGAGTGTTAACCATTACACCATAGGCACCATGTATCTAACTCGCTAACTATAATGAAAAAGGGGAAGAAAATAAAGCCCCTAAGCTGCTTCGGCAGGAGCTGGGGTTAAGTGTAGAACAGTGACATCGTCTGTGACTCGATTTTCGGTTTTAGCGAGACGAACATAATCCACCAAAGCATCCTTAAACTCCTCAGGAGACAAACCCCGTTTTTCTTCAGCAAATTCCTCGTGGATTACCTCGCCAAAGATGGGCCCGTCTTCTCTAAGCGTAACATCCACCATAATGTCAAAGAGGCCATCAGAACATAGAAAGACCTCTGTGCTTGGGTCTAGATCAAAAGTATGGAGTAAGCGTTCTCTGCGAGATTCTCCCTTCTCATCAACTTCAACCATGCCATAACCAAGAGGTGGGTATCCAGACATTTTCAGCACCTCTATCTGCCCGCCCGAGTCACGAGTGAAAACTCTTATGTTCCCAGCTAATTCTATTACCAACTTGGAACGTCCATCTTCCTGAGTTGTGAAATTAGCTTCAGCTAGCGATAGACCACTAACTCCACTTACTGCGTCTGTTGGTAAGCTGGCGATATATTCATCAAGATGGGGAAACAAATCTTCTGGTTTAGCGCCACTAGAACGACGCAATTCTATCATCCGCATGATCAAAGCCTTGGGCCAAAAAGCGTCCAGCCCGTGACCCACAACATCAAATAGCTCCACCTCACCAACACGGCCACCCCTGGGGTGAAGCTCAACGTAGTCTCCACCACCCAATTCATCAAAAGGGAGATAAATGCCATCTCTATTACCCTCGTCGGCCAAACGTTTCTCGGCTTCTAAAAGGTAGTCGCGGCCCACTACTTCTTCATAGATTCCAGGCCTAGATTCCTCGCCAGAAGCATCTAATAAGGACTCAAGTGCCTCACCCAATCTCGAGAAACTCTCATACTTATCACCATGGAAAATACTCCGAGCTTCTTCGAGAAGCTCTTCTCGTGATTTGATCTTCTCCTTTTGTTCAGCTTGCTCAACCTGCTCCTCGTCTTTTGGCGGCTCCATTAAACCTTCTGGGTTTTTCATGGTGGTATTATAACAAAGCGCACCGGTTGAGAAAATAGCTAAATAGGGTTATATTTAGGCGGCATTAAGCAATGGCCCTCGTCGTTCAACGGATAGGACGCAAGCTTGCGGAGCTTGTAATGCAGGTTCGATTCCTGCCGAGGGCACCCAAACACACCGTCTAAAAACCGAAATAATCCGACAGCTTGTCGGCCGCAGACTCTTCAACACGCCCTTCTGGTAAATATTGGGCTAAGAAATCTCGCACCTCCTCACTATCCATCTCGTCATGCAGGGGGAAAACAATATGTGGGAGGAAAATTTTCTTGGAAGTGATAATTATCTTGCGCGGACGACCAGGGACATCAAGGACCCAAAACGTTTTTAGATTCTCATAGGGGTAGAGACGCTTCCCCATCTGCACTCCATGTGAGTGAAGAGCGAAGAATATCTTGTCTGGATGTCTGGCGGCGTACATGATAATCACCACTGCTGATAGGGCCAACAAGATTGCGAAAAGGATATTACTAAACAGTAGCGCCAAAACTACCGCCACCAAACCAATACCACCCACCCACCAATACCACGATTGGCTTTTTTCATAATATTGATACTCAAATTCTTCCCATTCCATTGTTTAATTATAACGGATTAAACAAACGAGGCCTACTCCGACAACCCACCTGGGTCCTGAATTTCTAGGGATTCTATCTCAACCCTTAGCCGCTCTATTTCAGCCAGGATCTCTTCCTCACTACTGTCGGGGCCTATCTCACCACCAAAACTCGAGTCGCCCCTATTATCTGAGTCTTGTCTCAAGGTGAAAGCGAAGATAACTACAATTATTAAAGCAATAACAATGTAAATGGTTTTTTTCATATGTTCTTAGTTTAGCATATCCACTGAGACACAACATGATATACTCACAAATGACATGCCGCGCATGAAAAATCATTTCCCGGACACCCCACGATTTAGATATAACTCGATCGTGCGTGTTTTAACACTTACTGACACCCTAGTATGGGCTGGCTATTTCATGAACAATGCCATCGTGGCTATTTATCTTTCTGATAAAATAGACATCGATCCGATCCGAGCAATTGGTTTTGGCTACGCCATTTTTCTAGTATCCCGCTCCTTATTCCAAATCCCTATTGCGAAATTTCTCGACCGCCATAAATCATCTAAAGATGGACTCTACGCCATCGTAATCGGCGGGTTATTAATGGCATTAGCCTTTATCTCATATTTGTTCATAGCGCATGAGTATCATCTTTATCTAATACAGGTAGGCTTCGGACTTGGTGCGGCGCTATATCTGCCCGCCTGGCGAAAAACATTCACCAAAAATGTCGACGCCGGAGGAGAAGGGTCCGATTGGGCAATAGCCGACACCATCACTACCCTGTCGGCAGCAATTCTAACCGCCTTTGCCGCCTATATTGTGAACGAGACAGATAATTTCAGTTACCTATTCTTTATCGCCGCCTTCTTCGCAACAATAGGATCCTTGGCAATATTTACCCTCATTAAAAGTAGGAAACTTAAGGTTAAGTAAAGCCCCATTTGCGTTTCCGCAAATGGGGCTTTAGTGGGTTGCAAAAAATCTATCCGCTGGCCGCACTCTTCTCTCGATAATAGAACAACTGGAAGAGGAGGACGAATCCGAATATGCAACCTGGTGTCTGCGCTACGACAAGAAACCAGTCTGGCTTAGTCCAGCCATATAAGGTCCACAAAGTGTAAGAACAGACGGCGGAATATACGAGCGAGGGCGCGAGACCTACACAATCCCGTCTGCGGTAATTCTTAATGATCTGCGCTGGGAAACCTAATCCGGTGACTATCAGCGACGCAATGGTCGCTAGCGTGCCAATCAGCTCCATGCCAGATTCTCCTTCTTATCCTTCAGCCTTTCAGCTGTCGTTTATGTGACCGATCATGTCCGGGAGCCCCAGACAACTACGGCGAGAGTATCACAGAATAGTTGCCCGTCAAAATGTTAGACATTCAATGTCTAACATTTATAGGTTTGTATCGAGAAAATTCTTTAGAGCGCCTAGGTCCTTTTTGCTGTGGTCATAGTAATATGAAGTGATGCCTAAAGATTGAGCGGCCCTCACAGCTTCAGGATTATGTTCGAAATAGATTACATCTTCCGCACTTAGACTCTTATCTTCAAAAAACTTTTCAAAATACTTAGGATCAGTCTTATCTGGATTGTGTTTGAGAGTATAGACCTCGTAGGGCAGACCATTTAGGCCAAATTTTTCCATTTCTCCGTCGTCAGCATTGGTAACAATAATTTTTTTATTCTGGTATCCCTCAAGCAAGTCGAGCATCGGCCTGGAGACCCCCTCCCCTTTAATCACAAACGTATTAACTGCATCAACTAGAATTGTTTTCATAGTTTAAGTATATCAGAAGCCTCAAGGATTCTCCTTGAGGATTGGTCACCGTGCTATAATAGACCTCATGTCTAACTAGAAAACCGTATCTCAGTATTGGCCCGCTCTCTATAGTAGCCAGTAAATGTACAATTATCAGATGTGCTTGGTAGAAAAATTGCAGATGTCAAAAAATAAAAAACTGCGTGGGGTAATATTGGCTGGTGGTAAGGGTACTAGGTTACAGCCAGCCACTAGGTTGTTGAATAAGCATTTGATCCCGTTAATCAATGTGCCGATGATTTCTTATCCCCTGTCTACTTTGCGCACGCTGGGGATTGAGGATATTCTGATTGTCACTGGTGGCGATTGTCTTGGAGGATTTGCAGATTACTTGGGAGATGGTTCTAAGTTTGAGGTTAATCTAACTTATAAGGTTCAGCGTGAGAGTGGGGGTATTGCTCAAGCTTTGGGCTTGGCTCGTGATTTTTCGTCTGGTGAACCGATTGTGGTTATTTTAGGGGACAATGTATTTCAAGATGATGGATCGCTTTCTATCAATTATAGTGATGCCAACAATCGGGCATCACTGGTGGTATGTGAGACTGACAGTCCAGAGCGTTTTGGTGTCTATGACCCCAAGCGTAATGAGATAATTGAGAAGCCAACTTCCCCTAGATCGAAGTTAGCTGTTACTGGTCTTTATTCTTATCCTGCAGATGTATTTGATTTTATTGATAAGTTGACTCCATCAGAGCGGGGTGAGTTAGAGATTACGGATGTTAATAATTATTATTTGTCTAGAGACAAAGCTAACATATTTAAATTTGATGGTTTCTGGTCAGATTGCGGCACACCTGAGTCGATGCTTGCAACGATTAATCATCTACACGGAAAAAGGAAACAGGAATAATTACATTTCCCCCTTAATCACAAACGTATTCACCGCATCAACTAAGATTGTTTTCATGATTCAAGTATATCAGAAGCCCCAAAGACTCTCCTTGGGGTGGGTTTGCGGCCATATCACAACAATAGACGTTTCTTAACAAAAGCCCGGCCAGAACCGGACTTTAGATATTTTTCGAAGTTGAAGGCAGTGTATTTATCGTTGATCGCCACATAGAAATCTAGTTTTACTGGCAACCGGCTGGCTGTTGCTGGCACGTGACCTTTTTGGTGTCTCGCCAAACGATCCTTTAGATTATCAGTGCAGCCGACATAAAAGCCATTTTTGCATTTTAGACTATATACATAGTACATTGCGGACTTATCCCGCTTTCGCGTGTCTCCGGCGGACTTCGTCACGCCGTAGCCACGCTTCAGCGTGGCGAAGGCGGAGGGGGTGAGATTCGAACTCACGGTCCGATTGCTCGGACTCTTGTTTTCAAGACAAGTGCATTAGACCACTCTGCCACCCCTCCAGTGTTTATTGAGACAATTTCAACTCCTCCCCGTCTTTCTTGCCTCGCTGAAACTTAACTACAAAGAACAAGTAGATTATTTCGAGAACCCCGGCGGTGTTAACGACCAGTAGGATGATGAACCAGATCTTCTGCTTGCGGCCGCCGGCATGCCAGAGAGCTAGACCCTTCCAGACCAATGACCAAAGCATCAGGGCAATAAATAGCCAGACAGGAAAACCAAGCGCTGAGCCAGTATCAGTGAGAGCACCTGGAGCAATTAAATCGTTGAGATTATCAAACATCAGGCTGAGTTTAGCAAAAAAGGCCCCTCAGAGCAATCCATATTAAGTAATGTTATGATGATTCCATGCGATTCCTGGGCATAGATTACGGCTCCAAGAGAGTCGGGCTGGCTCTCTCAGATGAGAGCGGCCGACTGGCCTTCCCCCATGAGGTCTTAGACAACGACGAGCAACTTACCCCCGCCATCATACAATTATGTGGAGATAAGAGAGTGGAGCAAATCGTTATCGGCGAATCACTCAATTACCAAGGCAAAGGCAACCCGATAATGAAGCGGGTTACAACTTTTCGAGAAGAGTTGGCTAAAGCGCTACCCAAAACACCTATCTACATGGAGCAAGAAACTCTAACCAGCGCTGCCGCCCTGCGCACTCAGACACGGCGCCCTCTACGCCCCAACCGCAGTGAGAAAAAAAATAAAATAGTCGATGACTCTGCCGCCGCCTTAATCCTCCAAACTCATTTGGATAGACAAGTTTCTAAGTTATAATTAACGAATGGTTACAGGATGGTTTAACCAACTTTTTCCACCACCCAAATTTCTAGCACCAAACTCTATCGGCCTGGATATTTCCGACCGCTCGCTTAAGTATGTTCAATTAAAACCCAGCCATCGCCACTTCCAAGTTAAAGCCTACGGCGAACAGGCCATACCTGTTGGTATTGTAGAATCCGGACAAATCAAGAACCAGGCAGCATTAATCGCAGAATTACAAAAACTGCGGCAAAACTTAAGAGAGCGTTACCTGCGGGTCTCTTTGCCAGAGGAGAACGCTTTCATCCTCCGTTTATCCCTGCCCTACATGAACACCAAGGAACTGCGTTCAAGTATCGGATTACAGTTGAGCCAACACGTACCACTCCAACCAGAGAACGCTGTCTTTGATTACGAGATTCTCCGCTGGGCCCAGGAGCCAGGGGAACATTTTGAGTTATCGGTTACCGTCTTCCCTAAGGTCCTGCTCATGGGCTACCACCAAGTCCTCACCGCCGCCGGCTTTACACCCCTGGCTTACGAAGTCGAGGCTCAGGCCATCGCCCGCTCAGTTATCAACAGAGAAGATAAAGAGACGGTGATGATTATCGACTTTGGTAAAACCCGCACCAGCTTCTTCATTGCTAGCGGCGGCATCATTTTATTGACCTCTACCCTGGGCAACGTAGGCGGCGAAAACTTAACTCAAGCAATTGAGAAAGGCCTCCATCTACCACACGAGGAAGCCGAGCGGCTTAAGGAGAAAGAAGGACTAGTGGCTAGTCAGAACCAACAATTACTTTTTGCCTTAATGCCGACACTTTCTGTCTTGCGTGATGAAATAAATAAAATTTACAGTTATTGGAACAGCCACCGCGGAGAACACCAAGAGGTACACCAGGCAATCAATAGGGTCATCGTCTGTGGTGGCCAGGCCACTTTGCCTGGCTTGGTCGAATACTTGTCTGACAGCATCAGCGCTCCAGTAACACTAGGTAATGTCTGGACCAACGTCCTACCAATAGCCAAAGTCATACCGCCAATTTCCTTCAATCAATCACAGCGATACGCCACTTCCCTAGGCTTGGCTCTACGCTCCTATCATGATTAATCTCCTACCGCCAGAAAATATAAAAAGTAACCTGCGCACCCACCGCCAAAAGCAGTGGATAGTGGCCGCTTATTTCTTATTGTCCCTAATTATCATCTCGGCCATGATCGTTGCCCTATCGTATTGGCTACTAGTACAAGAACGAGAGCGGCTGATGAACGAATTAGCTGCAGCGAGCAACCCTAGTGAACAAGCCGAGTACCGAGAATTGAACCAAACTCTCAGGCAGGCCATCGACCAATTAGCCATCCTCCGTCCTGAGGAGCACGCCCCTATGGGACTGCCCGCTACTGTGGACAAATTAGACGCCTATGCTGGGGCAAACTTAGACATCAGCTCTGTGAGTTACCAGGCGCGAGGTTTGACTTCCTCTCTGGCAATTAGAGGAGAAGCGAGTACCCGGGCTGGCTTATTAACCTTCATTGACGAACTAAAGAGCGACGAGAGTTTTGCGGTCGTCGATTCACCACTCAGCAACTTAATCCAGGATAAGAACCTTAATTACGTTCTCCAGATCGAGACCGCAACCACTACTAAATCATGAAACTTGTAGTCAGACATCATCATTTAGCAATCATCCTGATACTCAACCTCTTGGCTATTATTGGCTTGAGCTGGTTATTTGTTGCCCGCGCTGGATTAGTGACTGAGATGCGGCAATCAGTGATCGACCAAAGTCAGGTCTACGCTCGCCAAGAACGATTAAGCCAACTCCGAGACCTAGTGGTAAATACCGGCCTAGACCGGGCTCAATTGTCTCAGCATTTTGTCAGTACCTTAACCGTACCGCAATTTATTGAGAGTCTCGAAATCTTAGCTAATGAACAACAAATAGAGTTGGACCTACGCAACGTTGAAGCCACAGCTAAACCGCCAACTCTCAAACTTAATCTCCAATTGACCGGGTCACGCAGTGGCGTCTTAGCTTATCTCAGGGCCTTAGAGAAACTTCCCTACCGCTTGCGTGTAAACACTGGGCAATTGCAGAAACGCGAAGTGGGTGAAGACGCAAGCGAAAGCTGGAGTGGTAATTTCGGTGTTGAATTATTAAGTTACCAACCAGAATAATAACCGTCGTATCATGAAGTGGCCAAAATTAAAAAGAAAAAAACAGCAAAAGATCACCAGCGATCCGCTGAAGCGTCGGGTGCGACCCTTCCGCTATTGGCGCCTCTTGCTCATTGTCTGGTTAGTCTTACTTCTTATCAATGGGACCTTTCATTATTGGTCTTTCCGTCAATTAGAAACCGAGTTTAACCAACCGCCCCCCGTCGTAGAACTAGCCCTGCCCAATCTAGATCTAACAGAGCTCAAGACCACAGCCAACTATTGGCGCGACTTAACTCGCCTTTAATATTTTTTAGTATGAGGGAAAGACGGTTTATTTCTCACCATCGGCGAGACCGTCTGGCTTGGCCCGAGGTTCCCCATTCAGGCGAACCTTGGGCCTTTTTATTTCGCTCCGCTCACTTTTTGCTGCGCACCGCGAAGCTCTGATGGCAATCAGAGTGAAGTGGTGCCCCTGGTAGGAATCGGGGTCAAGTTTCTAAATTCGCTTCGCTCATTAAGAACTTTCTCCCCGGACTCCCCCGATAGTCATCGGGGTCCGTCTTTCGATCCCTACACGAAAGCATCCCCATGCTTTCTCAGGGGCAAAACCTCGCTCCGCTCACTTTTTGCCCCTGGTAGGAATCGAACCCACATTAGCGGCTTAGAAGTCCGCAGTTCTATCCATTGAACTACAGGGGCAAGTAAATCACTGTATACAAAGTCTACCATTGAATCCCGACGCTCGCTTCGCTTCAATCGGGACCCCGACCTCTGATTACCATCGGAGGTCGGGGCTACAGGGGTTTGGTCCGCCCCGACAACACCGAGGCGAGACAGGTGCACGCTGAGGGATTCGAACCCCCGACCCCCTCGGTGTAAACGAGGTGCTCTAACCAACTGAGCTAAGCGTGCAATACGATATTTTTAGCATGGCAGACTCTAACCAAAGCCGATGCCCAGATCGGCTCCCTCGATTCTGCAATCGCCTAGCGGTGAGCAGAGTCGGGGCTGAGCCCCGCCCGTACCGAATGTGCTATTCGGCACGTTCGGGCGGGTAAGCGTGCATGCTATAATCCAAACAATAAGGTAATTTAGGCCTTTTTTCAATGGCACAAGCAAAACCAAAAATAATATGGGAGAACAAAGAAATGCTAGCCCTAGACAAGCCGGCCGGTTTACGTATCCACGATGATGGTCGAGAACGTAAAAAATCAGAACTAACCCTAGTCGATTGGCTACTCAAACATAATCCCGGCTTAGAAAGCATCGGGCCGCCTTTCCCAACCGATAACGGCAAAACTATTTCTCGGGCCGGAATCGCCCACCGTCTAGATAAGGACACCAGCGGCATAATGTTAGTGGCCAAAGAGCAGGCGGCCTTCGATCAATTACAGAAACAATTTCAAGATTACCAAGTGCGCAAAACTTATCGTCTATTGGTCTACGGTAATATCGAGGGCGATAATGGAATAATCGATCGTCCGATTGGTCGCTCACGACATGACCCCCGACGTCGAGTAGCCACCAAGAAAGCCGTCGGCCAACTTCGAGAAGCTAGTACCGCTTACCATGTGCTCGAGCGTTTTTATAAAGATGAGCCCTATACCTATCTTGAGGCAGCACCACGGACTGGGCGGACCCATCAATTACGAGTCCATCTCCAAGCCCTTGGTCATCCTGTCGTCGGCGACAAGCTATATGCGCCCGGACGCTCAAGCCCAGCCGATTTAGAGCGGCAAGCTCTCCATGCCTATAGTCTTAAATTTGCTTCATCAGAAGGCCAGACTGAAGAGTTAATTGCCGAACTCCCGGCTGATTTTAAGGCCGCCCTTGATTCACTCCGCTAACCGTGCTAGATTAGAACCCTAATAATATGATTGAAAAGAAGAGCTTCACCATTTCTCCAGTCGATATCGGCAAGCGCTCCAGTCTTGATCTAACCGCTGGCAACACCGTTAAAGTCTGGCAGAAGATAAAAGAGAAGGGCAAGACCCGCCTCCAAGCCTTTGAGGGTCTATTAATTGCCCGCAAACATGGCGTTGAGCCAGGGGCCACCTTCACAGTCCGCAAGATAACCAGCAATGTGGGGGTAGAAAAGACTTTTCCTCTCTACTCTCCCAATATTGATAAAATCGAGATCCTCCGTCGAGCAAAGGTGCGCCGAGCTAAGCTCTATTATATCCGCGAGAAGGTTGCCAAAGAGGTGCGTCGAGCAATGCGTAACCTGCAAACAGTCAAAGCTGCCGCTCCAATAGAAGCCGAAACGGAGACCACGGAAACCCCAGAGGCCCCAGTGGAAGCAGAGGTGGTGGAGAACAAGGAGGAAGCCACAGTAGCAACCGCTGAGAAAAACTAGTAATCTGTAACGTCACGGGAGACAAAACGCTGTTTGCGTGTGAACAAATAGGTAGACGCTACTTACTTGAGGATATATAATGAGTAATGATGGCCAAGCGTGGTCCAAAACCTAAAAAGATCATTGACACTAAGTGGTCACCCTATTTAGCCTATGCAATAGGTTTAATCGCCGCAGATGGTTATCTCGCAAAAAATTCCTATCTCATTGATTTAACCTCAAATGACAGAGACCAGCTAGAAAATTACCGCAGATGTTTGAATATAGATGTCCTAATAGGTAAAAAATCGAGTGGAAACGGCCGAATAAGTTTTCGAGTTCAACTCAAAAACCTACTGTTTTACAATTTCCTCTTAAAAGTTGGCCTGTCTAACGCGAAATCAAAAACTCTCGGGCCACTAAAAATACCCAGAAAATATTTTTACGATTTCCTGCGAGGAATATTTGATGGAGATGGATGCACATACTCATATTGGGACAAAAGGTGGAAATCAAGCTTTATGTTCTACCTCAGCTTCGCCTCTGCCAGTCCAAAATTTATTGAGTGGTTACAGGCCAGCTTATTCACCTTGTCGAAAGTGAAGGGACACGTAACGAGAGCAGGAGGAGAAAGCACATATTACCAGCTCAAATACGCAAAAGCTGAGGGGGCCAAAATTTTGCGCAAAATGTATTACAATAAGGATGTTATTTGTCTAGAAAGAAAACGCTTGAAGATAAACAAAATGTTAGATATAGTGGGGCAACAGTTACCAGTTTAGGCGCAGGTGGAGAAATTGGTAAACTCGCTACCTTGAGGTGGTAGTGCCGCAAGGCTTGCGGGTTCAAGTCCCGCCCTGCGCACAGCACAGCGTAACAAAAACCCCTCTGGTTTATCAGAGGGGTTTTTGTTTACCAAGTCATGTTTGTGAGAGTCAGGCCGTCTTGCCAACTTTCAGTGCCAAGCGAGACTTTTTGCGGGCGGCGGTGTTCTTCTTAATTACTCCCCGCTTGGCGGCCTTATCAATAGCTTTATAGGCCATCGAGAGTTTACTAACCGCGTCCTTAGATTTTTTTTCACCAACTAATTTAGTTACTTCCTTTATCGAGCCACGCATCGTCCGCAAGCGGCGCAGATTGAAAACCCGCTTGCGAGCGGATGAACGAATTGCTTTCTTGGCTGAAGAAGTAATCACCATATGTTCAGCCAGACTAACATACTGGCGCAAAAAGGCAAGAGGCTTTACACTTAGTCCATGATCGCTCAACTCCAGGGAAATATAGTTCACCGAGACGAAAAAGGGGTAATCTTAGGGGTCGGCGGAGTTGGTTACCATGTCTTCCTATCAACTGAAGGACTGCGGACCCTACCCAAGACAGCCGACTCGGTCAGCCTCTGGACCTACCTAGCCGTCCGAGAGAACGCTCTTGATCTGTATGGTTTTGTAGAGAAGAAAGAGCATGACTTCTTTGGGCTCCTCCTAGGTGTCTCCGGCATTGGGCCCAAGAGCGCTCTAGCTATCCTCTCTCTAGCTCCGCCGGCAACCATCCAAAAGGCAGTCAGCTCTAGTGACAGCTCCTATCTAACGAAAGTGTCAGGAATTGGCAAAAAGAGCGCTGAGAAAATAGTCTTGGAGTTGAAAGATAAGCTTGATGGCCTGGGAACCGAGCACACCGACAATGAGTCGGGCGATATAACCGATGAGACCGAAGCCCTAGAGGCCCTTCAAGCTCTCGGTTATAACTTGCGCCAAGCGCGTGAAGCCCTGCGAGATGTCCCAACCGATATTAAAACCGAGGAGAAACTTAAATTAGCCCTCAAGAATTTAAAATAACGAGATCCATAGAAATATGAAGCCATTATTATCCATCTATCATTATCTTTGGGCCAGACTGTCCTCTATTTGGTATCGCTTCCCTTCTCGTCGGATCAAAGTAATCGGCATCACTGGCACCAAGGGCAAATCGACTACTGCGGAATTAATAAGCGCCATTTTAGAAACGGCCGACTTAAAAACCGCTCTATCTTCGACAGTACGATTTAAAGTGGGCGAGAAGAGCCAAGACAATAAATTAAAGATGAGTCTCCCCGGCCGCGGTTTCATTCAGCGTTTCTTGAGGCAAGCGGTCCATGCTAATTGTGACTGGGCAATCATCGAAATGACAAGTGAGGGTGCCCGCCAATTTCGACATAAATTTATTGACCTGAACGCCTTCATCTTTACCAATCTGGCACCAGAACATATTGAGTCCCATGGTTCTTATGAGGCCTACCGCCAAGCCAAGGTGGGTATCGCTCGTGAGCTAGAGCGCTCCCCTAAGGCCGGACGAGCTCTCATTGTTAATGGCGACGACAAAGAGGCTAAATACTTTTCAAATATCAAAGCAGAGAAACAAATTGCCTACCACCTATCTGATTTAGAACCAATCAAAGAAACGGCCCGGGGCACAGAGTTTAATTTTTGTGAACAGACGATAGTTACTAAATTGATAGGTAAATTTAATCTCTACAATATCTTAGCGGCAATGACATTCGCCGAGACCCAAGGAATTGCGCCAGAGATTATTAAAGAAGCGGTAGAGCAATTTGGTGGCGTCCGGGGTCGCATGGAGCAAGTTGGCTGGCAAGATTTTGAAGTTCTTGTTGATTACGCTCACACCCCCGACTCCCTTCGCCAAGTCTATGAGGCCTTCCCTGGCCGAAAAAAAATCTGCGTCCTAGGTGGCGCAGGCGGCGGCCGCGACAAGTGGAAACGGTCTGAAATAGGTAAGATCGCCGAGAAACACTGTGACAAGATCATCCTAACCGACGAGGATCCTTATGATGAAGATCCAGAAGAAATTGTTAAGGATATTACCGCTGGGATCAAGAAGGCTAAACCCCAAGTCATTATGGATAGACGCCTAGCTATCCGCGAAGCAATTAGCCGAGCTCGGGCTGGAGACGTGGTTTTAATTACCGGCAAGGGCACTGACCCCTACATCATGGGACCAAACGGAAGCAAAACCCCTTGGGACGACGCCGCCATTGCTCACGAGGAGCTTGAAAAGCTGAAGACCAGTTAGTTTTCCGAGGGCGTCGGAGCCCGCCAGCAGGTGGGTAAAGGCCGAGGAAAACTAACTGGTCGTAAGCTCAATCCGCCAGCAGGTGGGTAAAGCGCGAAAAAATCAGACCACTGTCGAAGCAAGCACCATGCCAGAACTACCAGAAGTCGAAACAATAAAGAATGAGTTGAATAGATCCCTGCGAGGAAAAGTTTTTAGTAACGTCAATGTCTCATGGGCAAAAACAATCAAGCCACTCACCGTCAGCAATTTCAAAAAGAAGCTTAGGGGTAAGAAAATCTTAGGGGTTAGCCGACGCGCCAAATTGCTTGTGTTTGATATCACTGACCAGGACCACCTAGTGATCCATCTAAAGATGACCGGTCAATTAATCTACCGCCCCAAGCGCGGCCGCTTGGTGGTTGGTGGTCACCCGCAAACAGACGGCACAGATAACCTCCCCAATAAATACACCCGCCTCTTTTTTACCTTCACTGATGGAAGCAACCCCTCCTCTCCGGCGGGCAAGTTGTTCTTCAACGACCTGCGTAAATTTGGTTGGGTAAAGATACTTAACCAAGAAGAACTAGGGGGTAGGCTTGCCCGCCTCGGGCGGGAGCCACTTAGCAAAGAGTTCACTCTCAGTGCTTTTCGACAAATCCTAACGCGTTACCCTAGACGTAAAATTAAGCAATTGCTAATGGATCAAAAACTAATCGCCGGAGTTGGTAATATCTATGCTGATGAAGTTTGTTTTGCCGCCCACGTCCTCCCCGCCAGGTCAGTCTCTAGTCTGAAACCAGAGGAGATTAAAGATCTGCGCCGACACTTAATTAGGATCCTAAAATTATCTATCAGTAAAAAAGGTACTTCCTCCAATAATTACCGCCGTTCCGACGGCAGTAAGGGTAATTTCACGTCTCATCTAAAGGTCTACGAACGAGAGAAACAAAAATGTAAACGCTGCCGACAAGGAGTAGTCCACAAAACCAAACAAGGTGGCCGCGGGACTCATTTCTGCCCTAAGTGTCAGGAATAAAAAAACCCGCCACCCACTGGCGGGGCCACACAGGAAGCAACAAGCCTCCTGCGTGTGGGAAGAACTAGAAAATAAATCCCCCACCCAGTCGGACCGGGTGGGGAAACCGATGCGTGGGGAGACTGGGAATCTCCAACCGGTGAACCTCTTTAAAGTTATCAAAGGTGTGAGGCAGAGTCAAGTTAGATACCCGAGAGCCGAAAAAGAAAAACTCCCGTCGCCACCGAAACATTGAGTGACTCCTTCTGCCCCCTCATGGGGATCTCAGCCACTACGTCGCATTGGCCCAGGACCTCCTCCGGCAGGCCATCCACCTCGTTGCCAACAATAATCGCCGTCGGCCCCGCAATTTCCACTTTTTTATAGTCCACTGATTTTGGGCTTTGTTCTAGAGCAATCGTTTCAACGTTTGGTTCTTTGAAATTTGCAATTAGAGCGCCAACGCTGTCAGCTTTTTCCCAAGCGACACTATCCTCTGCCCCCAAGGCCGTCTTAGCAATTTCCTTAACGGGGCGATCAAAACGGTCTAGGGGTGCTGGCGTATGGCCGACCAAGTAAATTTTTTTAACGCCAGCAGCATCGGCAGTGCGGAAAATAGCGCCTACATTATGGGCGCTGCGGATATCGACCAAAACAAGGCTAATTTCTGGGGTAATCATTCTGTGCTATAGTAGCAACATGTTGAACTTGTTTCCAGACCTATTAACCTACGGCTTCTTCGCTCCAGCTTTCTTACGTTTAGTCTTGGGCCTTAGTTTCATTTACTTCGGCTATCGTACTCTAGGATCTAAAGCTCCGGCGGCAGAGTCAAGTGCTATTTATAAAATTCTTGGCTTAATCGAGTTCCTGGCAGGTCTAATGATTCTCTTCGGCACCTGGACCCAAGGCGCTGCTCTAGTGCTGATCGTTTTACTTCTCCTGAACTTGTTTGGTTTCCTTAAGAACCTTTTGCCAGTAACCGCACCGGCCCTCGCCTACCAACTCCTCGTCCTCGGCGCCCTCCTCTCCCTCCTCCTCACCGGCGCCGGCGCCTTCGCTTTCGATATACCACTATAGATCTAGACGATTGTTTCGAAGGTCGGAAAAATGATAGCAATAAAAAAATAGGAGTCGCGACGGGGCGGCTCCTATTGATATCTATTGTCGAATAAGTAGTGAACTTGCCTAACGACCTCGATGGCGCTGCACTCGGGGCAGTCGGCTTCTATCCCGGCGTCCTCTCCGGCGAACACCACTGTCTTGCTGCCATTGCACCTCTGACATACCCCCGGCTCCCCGATCTTGCCTGTGCCCTGGCATTCGGAACACTCACCTTCGACGCCACTCCCCACTCCAGCGACTGAGATTGGAGCGATCACCGTCCCCTGGCCATTGCACGTCGGACACTCCATGACACGATCTCCCTATTGAGTATGTGACTAGATCACATTTGGAAACCCACTGTTTCCAGAACTGCACCCATGCTATCACATATCAAAACGAATGTCAATCCCAGAAACCTTGGGACTAAATTGTCCGCCCATCATTTAGATAGGATCCGGCTACAAGTCTCGCTTCGTCGCCGCTTAGCGAGCTCGCAGCCCCAGCTCACTGCCTCGTCTGCTGACTCGGTATCGCTCCGCTTTTCGAATCCTAGTGGATCGGAGAAACAATAAAGCCCCGATGCTGCCGCATCGAGACTAATTGTTTCTAGTCCGCCCACTAGGATTCGAACCTAGGACCGTCTGCTTAAAAGGCAGCTGCTCTACCAACTGAGCTATGGGCGGAAACTTACTATTTACCGTTTCCGAATATTGAGATATTACAACAAAAATTGTTAATTAGAAAGCCTCGCTCAGCAAGTGGTTCTCATACATCTTTGACACGCAAATAGACATATGTTATACTACAGCCAGCTGGTCTCTTGATCCGAAAACTCAAGACACGAAAGGGAGAGTGCAAATGCACGAGAACGAACGGATTGTGATCTTCCAACAACCCAATGTCGGCGAAGCCGAGACAGTCCAGAATGACTACAAGACATGGATGAGGGAAAACGGTGACCGCATTGTGGTCATTGAACGACATACCGCCTTGGCGGTCACCCAGATCACTGTTTTTTATCGGGAGCGATGACAAAGTCTCGGCCGACGATTCTCTGCCCCGTAAGAGCCGTCTCACAGCGGCTCTTTTTTATTGAGAACTAAAGACTCAGCACCAATTGCTCTAGGCCGAGGCCGAAGTCGGAGAGGCCACGGCGGGAGTCGTGCCAGAGCGCGATCATCTTGTTAGAAAATTGCTCAAGCTCTTCGACCTCAAACTTGGCCACCTGGCGACTTGTTTTTTGCAAAACGAAAGGCTTAAGACTTTTTAATTTAGCGCCAGCACTTTTTTTAACTAAGAGCATTGTTTTAATTTGCCAAGACAAGCGCCAAAAGATTTGCTCGGGGGTCTCTCCCCCATAGAGCGCCTTTTGTAATTTAACCCAAGTCTTCTTACGATCTCTGTCGCCAAAGGCGTTGGTTAGGGCAAAAGGATTAGCGACCTCGAACTTGGACACCGAGCGTCTTTGGGGATTTGACACTCGGTGTCCAAGTTCGGGTTTCGAATGTCCAAGTTTGCCGCCGGCTTTCTCTATTTTTTTTGCTAGCTTGGCATCAATTTTCTCTTCTAATAAGACAAAGGTGTTGGTCGAGGCGGCAATATGTTCTAGCCAATCTTCAAACCAAATTAGAGCTTCCTTATTCTCAAGAAGCCTATCGCTCGCGACCAAGCGCTTCTCGTCGAAGAGTCCAGTACCGCTACCCGCCAATTCTTCTAATTGGGCTTGATTAAATTTGTAGGGGTCAAAATGGAAAACGTCTCCGGTCTCATTCTTGGTTTTAAAAACCGCTAGGGTTCGCCGCCATTTCTCCCGCGCTTTATCAGTATCTGCGCCATAGAAAACATAAAGCATGCTTGGACTATAACAACGAAAATGGTATAAACAAAATAGGAAGGAGGTACAGTATGGGAAATCGATTTGTCAGAGACGATGCTTTTGGGATCACAGAGGCGAGGACTCGCACGCCAGCCACCGCTTCGCCTCCAACGCCTGTGGGGTCCGCGGAATCGGTGGCTGACAACTGTCGGCAACTTGGTTTAGACACGTTCGATGAGACACTCAGACCCCCCCGGACAGCCAAACCAACTGGACACCGTGCTCTAGACCCCGAGGCAATCAACCGCTTCTTGCAACAGAATGGGATTGGCCTTTGAGATAACCGACAGACAGCATCGTATTCGCCAGGAACATAGCCCGCAACGTGTGGGCTACCTGGCGAATTTTTTTGTTTTAAATATCTAATTGGATTCCCACCGGGCAATGATCAGAGCCGAGAACCTGATCGAGGATGAAAGCCTTCTTAACGCACGACATTAATTCCTTACTAGCGAAAAAATAATCTATCCGCCAACCAATATTACGCTCACGAACAAAATTACGATAACTCCACCAAGAGTATTGCACTTTATCTGGATGCAAGTGACGGAAAGTATCGATTAAGCCGTGCTTCACAAGCTTATCGGCCCAATCACGCTCCTCCTTAGTGAAGCCGGGGTTACCAATATTATCTTTTGGTCGGGCCAAATCTATTTCTTGATGAGCGACATTGAAGTCGCCACAAGCAACAACCGGTTTCTTCTTTTCTAGCTTCTTAACATGCTGGAGAAATTTCTTATTAAATTCTTCTTTAAACCCCAATCGTGTAAGCTCATGATTGGCGTTAGGGAAATAGGCATTGAGAAAATAAAACTTATCGAACTCAAAAGTTTGCAATCTCCCCTCCTTGTCTCCAATTGTGGTTGATTGACCTGGGAGTGAGAACCCACGACCAATACTAATAGGTTCTAATTTAGAAAGTGTGGCTGTGCCGCTATAGCCTGATCGCTCAGCCGGATGCCAATACTCGTTATAGGCCGCAAAATCAAATTTTTCTTGGGCCCGAGCAGCATCGTTGATCTTAATCTCCTGCAGGCCCAAGACATCCGGCTTATGTTCTTTAAGAAAGCCTTCAAACCCCTTCTTCACCACCGCCCTAATCCCATTCACATTCCAAGACATTAGAGTAATCATCCCCTGCATTTTCGCACGCCCCTACCCATAAAAAAAGCCCCCGATCCGCCGTGGCGGATCGGGGGGGCAAAACCAAGAGTTAAAGAAAAGAGATACAAGGGTCAGGAAACCACTGCACGGGGGCGAAGGTCGTCGTCCCGACCGCCAGCGCCGCACCAGTTCACCTGCAACCTGCGATCACCGGTGCCCCAGTACACACGCGGCACCCCGCCATCCGAGTCCCGCGAGGCAGAACACAAAGTGACATTTTTGACGTCCAAATGTTGCCTCGTCCTCGAGAAGTAGACCCATTCATGGAGCAGGCGCTCCATGAGGGTCTGGCCCCGGACTCCCTGCTTGGCCAGCATTACAGCCGAGAGATTCTTGAGTTCTTCATCGGCCTCGATCCTGTCACGCACCCAGATAGCATAGGCTTGGGTATTACTGCGGTCATTATTGACCACAGCGCTATCCAGATCCTCAGCCCAGAGCCAGACCGTGAACTTCTGACGCAAGATTTCCACCAGCCGATTCAGAGTCAAGCCCGACGGTACGACAATCAGTCGATCAAAGCCGGGCCGGCGATCTGGGATCTGAACAGAGTCGACATCGATCTGGATATCAACCTCGGCGAACAATTGTCGCCAGCGTCCTATTTGGCTAGCCACGTCCATCGAAATCGTAAAGGGGTCACGATGCTCCAGCAGTGCTTGAATGTGATGGTTAGTCAGACTACCATCACCAATTTGGCGCCATAAATCCTTCATCTGCGAAGCCGAGATAGTCGACCCCGCCACGACCACTTCATTAGTAGCCATGATCTGTCCTTTCCTTTTCAAGGTCCTAATGTGACCAGGGGAATACTCTCCCAAAAAGCCACATTACTTTACTTTAACCACCCACCACTCTGCCACTAAACAACCCCACCGTCAATAGTCCGATATATCGAACTATTTGAACGTCTAGTTTTTAGCCACATTTATGGAACAGGCAACCATAAGTAAACTAAGAGGAATTAAAACTTCGATTGTTTATTGAGATATTGCCAACGACTCTTGCCAACCCGCGGCGATAACCCGCCACGAAGCAACTGCTCTAGAGTAATATCTATTCGCGCACGCTCGCGCTTGTTCTTGGCCGATGAACCAGTAAGTAGTTTGGCTAAATAATCAAACTTGCCTAACTTTACCTGCCGGTAAAAACGAGAAGTAGTAGAAGAACTTATTTTAAGGGTTTTAGTAATCCGATAACAAGAATAACCTCGTTGAATCATAACAACCGCCGCCAACCGTTTAGCGAGCATGATCCGTTCGGTAGGTGTGAAAAGTTCACCGATTAAGCGACGGCTACTATTCTCGCCCGCAGTTTTTGTCACCGATCGGATCAGCTGATCCGAGATCTGAAGAAAGACTTTTTTCTTAACTTGATTAGCTGATATATGCGGCATAGTTCGATATATCGAACTATTGTACTACAGCATCATAAACAACACAAAAATGTAAAACAGGGCTGTTCTGTAATTCTCTAGAAGAAAACAAAAGCGGGCCTCTAGTCTAGGTAACTCGCTTTAGTTGTTGGAAGTCGGCTTTGAGTTCGTCGAGTTTGGTGCGGTTATAGACAGCAACCGCTGGGTGATAGAGAGGGATGATTTTGATCTTTCCGTAACTAGTTCCAGCATCAAAAGATCGGCCGTGGTTCTGACTAATAGACATGGCCGCTTCGGCCAAACCATATTTCTCCATAATGTATTGCATCGAGAAACGGCCAAGGGTGGCAATAGCCTTGGGTTGAATAATATCAATCTGCCGCTCGAGGAAGGGGGCGTAGAGTTCAATCTCCGCTGGGGAAGGATCGCGATTGGCCGGCGGCCTATCTTTAACCACGTTAGTTATATAAACATCGCCCCGCCCAATACCGGCCGACTCTAATAATTGATCTAAGATTTTACCAGAAGCGCCGCAAAATGGCTTAGCAGTTTCGGCTTCATTTTTCCCCGGCGCCTCACCAATAAATATAATATCGGCATCGTGATCACCCTCGCCAATTACTGGGAAATAATTATTTTCTTGTCGATACTTAAAGAAAGGCGAAGCTTCAAATGCTAGAAGCTCATCTCTAATCCGGCGCAATTGTTCTGTCTTCTCGCTTATAGAAACGTTCATGACTCGTCGCTCTCCGCTCCAATCAGGCAATCGCAATAATCTTCACAGACTAACGAGAGCTCATTGTCAAAAGCGGCCACTTGGGCAACCAATTCCCGCAAGTCAGCTGCGGCCACCGGAGCTTGCTCTGGTGATGCACCCCGGTAGGCGACATTCACAAGAAAGACGGCGATAAGAACCCCAAGTAGAATCTGAAGACCATGATGAGTTTTAATGGGACGCATAAAAAGTACTTAGGTTAAGTTTAACACTTCAATTCGTTAATGACTCAAACACTTGTGGAAAATTAAAATAATTTGTTTTGCTTGGGGATGACCTTAAGTGCCGCATTACGGTAAACGCAATAATCACAATCAGGTCCGGGAGAAGGCAACTTGTCATCCATCAAACAATTATGAGCGGCGATAATGGCATTCTCAATCCAGGAATCATCCCCTTCATAAGAAATTAATCTGACATCAAACTCAAGCTTGCCGTCGAAAGCCTTCTTATCGCGCTGACCATTGGCGTAAACAAAATAACCCGTATTTGAAACTTCGAAATCATTCCGGCGCAAGAGCCATTGGTAAACTTCCATCTGCCGCTTATAGCCACCCTGCCATTCAGCATCTAAACTCACCTCTCCATCTTTACTTGTTGCCTTATAATCAACCACCAAAAGCTCGCCCGCAGGATTAACCCAGATATCATCTACTCCACCAGTTACTAAAAAATTAGTCGGCTTATGGAGATAAGTCACGCCGCCACGGAGAGCGTCACGCCACTCGTCCATCTTGGGGTGCTTTAGAGGTACGGCGTCGAGGCCGTATCGTTCCATTAACGGATGCTTAGTCTGGGCGGCTCGGTGAATATCAAATTCTTTCTTCAGTAAGTGGTCGACAGCGGAGTTTAGGTTGAAAGGGAAGCCTGGTGGCCGATCGACGCCTAAGCGGCGATCAATATAGAAGCAACGCGGACACTCAAAAAACCGGTCAATTTTGGAACGGCTTAGGCGAAAGGACTCTTTAGAATTTGGATCAAAAATATTTTTCCCTCTCTTTCCTCGATAATATTGAGACATGGGGCTATCTTAGCATAATCTATTTCAGCTCCCCCCAATTGTCGGCGGCGGCGGCGTGGATGGAGAAAGGAACCACGTCGTCAATAACACTCTCCATGGCCGCCTCAATTTTGGGCAGAAGTTTTTTGACAGACTCTTCTTTAATCTCGTAAAGAAGTTCATCGTGAACTTGGAGCAATAAATGTGCCTCGTCAGTAACCTTTTCTTCACGAAGCATTTTATCCACCGCGGTCATTGCTAATTTTACAATGTCGGCCGCAGTTCCCTGGAGCGGCGCGTTCATCGCCATCCGTTCATTCATCGCTTTAACAAAAGGTAAGCGCGACTTTAACCCTGGAAAATAACGTCGTCGTCCAAAAAGGGTTTCGGTATAGCCATCCTTCTTGGCGCCAGTAATTACTTCTTCGAAATAATTCTTGATCTTGGGGAAAGTCTCAAAGTATTGATTATAAAAATGCTGGGCCTCTTCACGCGTCACCGTTTCCCCAGTAGGCGAAGAACTTAAATTCTTTTTGAGCGCGTTCACCCCCATCCCGTAAATAATACCGAAATTAATCACCTTGGCTCGACGACGCATTTCCTTAGTCACCTCCTCCTCGCTAACCCCAAAAACTTTTTGCGCTACCGATGTGTGAGCGTCTTCCTTACTGTTAAAAATCCGAATTAATTCCCCGTCACCAGAGAGCAGAGCTAAAACTCGCATCTCCACTTGGGCGTAATCAAAGGAAGCAATCTGATAACCGGGTGTCGCCACAAAGGCCCGCCTGATCGCCTCCCCCCTCTTAGTCTTAGCTGGAATATTCTGAAGATTCGGATCAGTCGATGACATCCGACCAGTGGTAGTGCCAGTTTGATTTAGATTGGTATGTAACCTGCCCCCCTTGTCTAATTTTGGTGGAATAGCATCAATATAGGTTGAGAGGAGTTTCTGCAATTCGCGGTAGGCCAGAATTTCTCCAATGATGGGGTGGGCATCTTGGAGTTTCAAGAGTTCCGATTCGCGCGTTGAACGCGCTCCGCCGGCTGTCTTCTTCAGCCCCTTGGCTTGGAGATGCAATTTATCGAACAAAACTTCGCCTAATTGTTTAGGGGAATTAATGTTGAAAGTAGCCTCAGCCTGCTTATGGATATTTGTTTCTAACTTATCTAATTCCTGGTGATGTCCCTTAGAAAGTTTCTTTAAATAACCCGCGTCGATTAATATACCCCGCTCTTCAGCCGCTTTAATAATAGGGATGAGGGGTAACTCTACCTCACGATAGATCTTCTCTAATTTCTTCTCCTTAATTTCAGCCAATAATTTCTTTTCCGCCCCCGCTAGATCTTTAGTGCCACTGAATTGCAATATATCCTCAGTCTTTGGACTGGTTATATCAGAGTTCAGTAGCCAAAGAGCAATACAGAGCTCTTGCGGTACTACCTCCTCCTCAGTCTCCGCCGGGAAGAGTTGGTCCAGCTTGCCATCTAGGCTGCTTAACAAATTCTTAAATCTAGTTCCTAAGGTTCTAAACTCCAGCTCAGCAAATAATTTCTCCACCGGCTCCAATTTAGCTGTTTCTCGCCAAGCCTTACTGGGCAATTTAAACTTGATGGCTGCATCGCGGCGGATCGTCGCCAAGGCTTTAGAAAAAAGTGCCTCCTCTTCCCCCTCCTTAAGTAAGCCGATAACCCGCTTCTTAATACCCGCTTTCTCAAATTTCTCTTCACCCTTAGCCAGAGCCTTGTAGATTTGCTCGATTGTACCAAATTTAGAAATAAGAATCGTGGCTGTCTTATCACCTATACCTTTAATGCCGACAATATTATCTGATTGATCACCAGCTAAGCCCTTATAATCCGGCAAGAGTTTGGGACCAAAACTAAAGCGCTTCTCTACCCCAGCCTCATCATAAGTTATCGTCTCGCTCAACCCCCGCTTTAGAGTGTAAACAGTCACTCTATCCTTATCTACCAATTGCAGAGTGTCCATATCGCCCGAAGCAATAATCACCTGAAGATCTTTATTGCCTTTAGTTGCTTCAACAATGGTGCCGATGATATCGTCCGCCTCAAAGCCTGCTTTGTCGTAAACTGGAATTTGTAAAGCTTCTATTAATTCCCGCGACTTCTCTAATTGAGAGACTAACTCATTGTCAGCTTTAGCTCGTGTCGCCTTATAATTCTCGTAGACTTGCTTGCGAAAAGTTTTGTCTGCTCTATCGTAACAAGCCACTACGTAATCGGGTTTTAAATCACCAATGATCCGCAGCAGCATGGTTACCAATCCGTAGAGGGCGCCTGTTGGTTCACCCTTACTAGAAACAAAATCGGGTAACGCATGGTAAGCTCGATGGATAATGGCGTGAGTATCGAGTACAACCAGAGTTTTCTTTTTATTTTCTTTGGTCACCATGAAATATTACGAGTATCTTCGTCAACGAATTTGAAATTGAGAGTCAGATGGTCTGGCGGCAAGAGCCTACGGATCTTATCGGCCCACTCAATCATAATTAGGTTACGTTCATTGGCTGCAATCTCTTTCCAACCTAAATGTTGTAATTCCTGAGGATTATCCAAACGATAGCAATCAATATGAATTAGGTGTTCGAAAGATGTGGCCGCCTGCCCCGGCCTCTGCGTTGGAGGTAATAAGTGGTAGATCTTCTCGATTACGAAAGTGGGGCTAACAACGTTCTCAACAATCCTCAACTCGCGGGCCACAGCCTGGACAAAGGTGGTCTTACCTGAGCCTAAATCACCAAGCATGGCTACTACACGGGCCTGACCATGAAGTGGCATCTTACTCACCTCCTCCAACCATCGTTTAGCGGCGTCTGTGGTTTGCTGTAAATTACTGGAAATAACAACGGGCATGGGGTAATTTTAGCATAAAAAAAGAGCGTCCCGATGTGCGTCGGGACGCTCTACTACTTGCTTGTCGGCATCAACTAATCGTCGATGTCGACGTCGTCGATCTCGCCGTTGTCCTCAAACTCGATCTTGACCTTAAACCCGTCTGGGGTTCGACCCTTGATCCAGTCGAGGAGTCCAGCGTCGCCACCCTTCTTGTGGTAACGTCGACTCGTCTCGCGGAAAATGTGGGCCCGTCCTTTGTGGACAACTCGGCTCCACATCACCTGCCTTCTCCGCACCATTGGCCTTGGTTCGGCCCTTGGCTCAGGTGCTGGCCGGGCTTCTCGTCTCGGCGCTCTAGCACTGAGCACTCCACCCGCCGATCTTTCGACTTCTGAAGCTTCGGCGATTGGCATTGCTTCCTCGGCACTAGGCTGAGTAGTGGCCGCCAGAGCTCTTTCAGGCTCCACAGACCCCACACATATGGATGGTCCGACCACTGGCGGCGGCTGCATGTCGACAACAACATGTTCCACCACAAGAACCGGGCGTTCGACGTACACCGGCACCAATTGCTCTACTACCACTGGCCGGGGCCGGCGGAGATAGGAAAAGCCAAAGTCTAGATAACCTTGCCGATAATCAACCCGGCGATCGCGACACCCAGAGTAAACTCTGTAATTGTTGCGATCATGGCGACCCTGATTCCGGATGGCTTGTCGAAAGGCCCAACTCCGGTCCCTATCACGTCGTCGCTTGGCGGCCAATCGGACGCTTTGTCGTCGCCGTCTGGAGATGCGTCGATCATTTTCACGTCGTCGCTTGGCGGCCCGCCGGTCATTCTCTCGCCGTTGTTGGGCGCGGTGCCTATTGGCTTCGCGTCGCCGCTGAGCAGCCCTCTGATGGGACCGGCTCACCGAATGCCGCCTGGAATTCCAACGCGGCCTTCTGTCGGCCATCGCGAATTCCGGAGCCAAGAACAAACACATGAGCACGCAAACAAAAACTTTCTTCAACATTAGACCTACCCTTTCTTTGACAGAGACCTTTTTTACCCAAACTATAGCCAAGATACACTCTCAGCTACCTTTTTTCCATCTACTTATAGTCTGTCATATTTTGACCTCGCTGTCAAGTGCCAAATGGGGTCTAATCTAGGCCTCATTTGAACGAGTTTTCCACTACCATCGCTACCATTAAAGACGCGGCCATGATAGGACTAAGGTAATGTTGAAGTTTAATGATGAGAAAGATAAGCAGCGCTTAAGTGAGCTCCACTCACAAGAAGCAGAGAGACTAGCCCAGACCCTTGCCACCAAATACAAGCTCCCCTACATAGACCTCTCTAAAGTAGCCATCAATACCGACGCCCTACGCATCGTCCCCGAAGCAGAGGCGCGTGAAGGCCAGCTAGCCGCCTTCAGAGTTACTGGCAAGCATCTTTACCTAGCTCTCCGAGCACCGGCTCACCCCAAAGCCAAAGCAATCTTAAAAGATTTAGAAGCCAAGAACTATATCCTCGAAAAATATCTGGTATCGGAAGCTGGTCTCATTCGTGCCTGGGATCGCTATAAAGAGATTTCGAAATCAACCCGCACTGAAGCGGGGGTGATCGATATATCTAGCGCAGATATCGATCGTTTTATTGAAGAAATTAAGGACCTAGAGGACTTAGCGCAAATCCTAGAGAAAGAGAGTGGCATCGCCTTCAAAGAAGGGGGGATCTCCGACCTTCTAGAGATCATTTTAGCTGGAGGCATTAGCACTTTGGCTTCTGACATCCATATAGAACCTCAGGAAGGCAAGGTGCGAATGCGTTATCGCCTAGACGGTGTCTTGAAGAATGTCATCTTCTTCCACGAGCGACTTTATAAACAAATACTCTCACGAGTCAAATTAATTTCTGGCCTCAAGCTGAATGTTAAAAAGAGCGCTCAAGATGGACGCTTCAGTATCCGCCTAGCTGAAACTGATATTGAAATTAGGACCTCTATCCTCCCTGGCGCCTATGGCGAATCCACCGTTCTCCGAATTCTGAATCCTGAAACTATCGCTGTATCCTTCGATACATTAGGGATAGAATCCGCTCTACTTAAAATCGTTAACCGTGAAATCAGTAAGCCCAACGGTATGGTCCTCCTCACTGGCCCCACCGGCTCTGGTAAAACAACCACTCTCTACGCCTTCTTACGGAAGATCAGCACCACCGCTAATAAAATTATCACTATCGAGGACCCAATCGAGTACCATCTCCAAGGTGTTAACCAGACCCAAGTTAACTCCAAGCAAAACTACACCTTCCTTTCAGGCCTACGTAGCGCCCTGCGCCAGGACCCAGACATAATTATGATTGGTGAAATCCGCGACTCAGAAACAGCTAAGATTGCCGTTGATTCTTCGCTCACCGGCCACTTAGTATTCTCCACTCTGCATACCAATAATGCCGCCGGAACCATCCCCCGCTTGATAGATCTCGGAGTGAACCCAAAGGTCCTCGATGCCTCCCTAAATATTGCCATGGCCCAGCGCCTAGTTAGAGTTCTTTGCAAACATTGCAAGGTCACCGACACACCAAACGTCGAAGAGAAAAAACTCTTAGACGGCATTGTTGCCGCCATTAAAACTAAGCGGCCAGATTTAGCTTCTCCGGACACAGACCAAATCTGGCGCCCAACAAAGGCTGGGTGTGGCCAATGTCATCACACCGGTTATCGTGGCCAGGTTGGTATCTTTGAGGGCATCCTCGTCGACCCAGCTATTTCCAAACTATTGATTAGCAATCCCAACGAACGAGAAATCCGCTTGGCCGCCAAACCGCAAGGCATCCTCGACATGCGCGAGGATGGAGTGATGAAGGTCTTGTCCGGAATAACCGACCTAAGTGAATTAGGCCGAGTAGTCGATATTCACGAAGAAATTCTTTAACAATCGAGTATCTAAATCCCAAAGCAACCCCCCGACTATGTAGTCAGAGTTAGGTGGGGACGTAAGGATAGGGCGAGCAAGCCCGATTATAAATATAGAGGACAAACTATCCCGTCCTTTCGTCCAAACCCGATAAAGCTCCAAGGAGCCCCTGCTTTGGGGTTTAGGCACTCGATTAATAAGACCAACTGGAGGATATCACAAAAAGAAACCAATGTCAAGTAAGCCATCAAACCCTTCACACAACGGGCATTTCCTAGATAGCGCTCTGCGGCCCAGTATTTGGGCGGATTATATTGGCCAACAGAGCATCAAAGACAACCTGCAGGTACTACTCCAAGCCGCCAAAGAGCGTGAACAACCTCCAGAACACCTCTTGTTCTACGGTCCTCCAGGATTGGGTAAAACTACTCTAGCACATTTGATCGCTAAGGAATCAGCCGCCCAACTCAAGGTAACTTCTGGCCCAGCGATCGAGAAAGTAGGCGACCTAGCCTCTATTTTGACTAATCTCTCCCCCGGCGACATCCTGTTCATCGACGAGGTGCATCGTCTTAATAAATTGATTGAGGAAGTGCTTTACCCAGCTATGGAAGCGGGCACCCTGAATATTGTGATCGGTAAAGGGCCGGGGGCACGAGTCATCCAACTAGATCTGCCCCCCTTCACCTTGATTGCGGCCACCACTCGCCTGGCTCTTCTCTCAGCGCCGCTCCGCTCCCGCTTCTCTGGCGGCACTTTCCGTCTCGAGTTTTATAATAATGATGAAATTAAATCTATTGTTCGACGTTCAGCCAATATTCTAGAAACACCAATCGACGAAGGTGGATCTGAGGAAATCGCTAAGCGGAGTCGCTTTACTCCTCGGATTGCTAATCATTTCTTAAAACGCTGTCGCGACGTCGCTCAATTACGTAAGTCGACTATCGATAATTCAGTGGTCCGCGAGGCCCTAGCGATGCTTGGTATCGATGAGCTTGGCCTAAACGATGCCGACCGCAATATCCTAACTACTCTAATCGAGAAATTTAACGGCGGGCCGGTGGGCTTAAACACTATCGCCACTGCCACTAGTGAAGAAGAGGCGGCGATTGAAGATGTCCACGAACCCTATCTCATCCAACTTGGCCTTCTCGAACGCACCCCTCGCGGCCGCGTCACTACTCCCAAAGCCTACGAGCATCTTGGTTTCGACCTACCAAAAGACAACCAAAGCAAGTTACTTTAATTCCCCCACAAAGAATGTTGAACACCGAGTGTTTAACATTCTAAAGAAAAAACCGGCAAGGTGGCGTCTTACCGGTTTGCTCCGACTGTAGTGTCAGAGTTTACTTCGACTTGATTACCGTTCGCCTAGCAAGACTCAGGCCGAACTGGACGGCACATGAAGACATACTGACTGCTAGTACAGAGATCTGGCAGAGTCCTAAACGGCGATGGACACCCAGGCACGCCTAGAGAGCTGAGTAAATCTACGTGTCTGGTCATCAAGTCCCTGACATCTTCTAGTCTCACAAACTCCTGTTCCGCGTCCTCGGCTATACCGGCCTCCTTTCTACGATTAATTGTGAAGGCGGCCACATAGCCACTAACTATTCCATTATTATTCCTACACCTCAAATCAATAATAGTCAATTCTAGCGGCCTCTAGCTTCAAGATATATAATCAATCTATGTCTGGACATAATAAATGGTCTAAAATTAAACATAAGAAGGGGGCGGCGGACGCTAAGCGGAGTAAATTATTCTCTATTCTTTCGCGGCAGATCACTATTGAGGCTCGGGGTTGTGGTGGCGACAAGAGCCACCCAGCGCTCCGCAAAGCCATCGAGCGAGCTAAAGCGGCCAATATCCCTAACGATAATATCGAGCGAGCCGTCGCCCGAGCAACCAGCACTGAGGCCAGCAGTTTAGAAGAAGTCCGTTACGAAGCCTATGGCCCTGGCGGCGTAGCAATGCTCATTGAAGGAATCACCGACAACACCAACCGCACTTCTCAAGAGATCAAGCATCTTTTATCTGAGCACGGTGGCTCTTTAGCTACTCCCGGCGCCGCCATTTGGGCCTTCACTAAAGTTGATGCAGAAACTGGATCATCATGGCAGGCCAATGCACCCATCCCCCTATCAGAATCGGAGAAAGAAAAAGTTCTCAATCTAATTACCACCCTGGAGGAACACGACGACGTTAAAAACGTCTACGATAATAGTGCTTAATATGCGAGTGCTCGGCATTGATCCAGGTTACGACAGATTAGGGGCGGCGATAATTGAACGAGAAGGCGGAAAAGAGGCCGTACTTTTTTCTACCTGTTTAATAACCAACAAGAAAGATGACTTGCCAGAACGTTATCTTTATTTAGGAAAAGAGTTAAAGAAATTAATTAAGAAATATCAACCAAACACCCTAGCAATAGAAAAACTTTTTTTTACTAACAATAAAAAGACGGCTAGCCAAGTTTCAGAAGTCCGGGGCATGATTATTTATTTAGCTGCCGATCAAGGTCTGAATATTTTTGAATACACACCACTAGAAATAAAAACTACTGTAGCTGGCTTTGGTCAGGCCGACAAGAAACAAGTGGCCGACATGGTAAAACAATTAGTGCACTTAGACGAAATCAGGCGGCACGACGACGAGTATGATGCCATCGCCGTCGCCCTTACTGCGCTAGCCCGAGAACGTTTCTAGACCTAAGATTAGGCTTATCCACAGCCTTTTTTAAATTCAGTTGCAAAAAGCCGGAGGTATGATAAAAATGAGGCGTTCCAACAAAGTAAATCAAAAAGGTCGAAAGCACGTATCATTTTATTAAGCATATTGGTAACAAACAATATGGACGAAGATCAAATGACTCCAACAGACACTGTCGGAGACGATGAAACAACCAACATGGCCAACGACCTGGAGGAAGATACTGACGACGACGAAACTCTGTAAAATCGTTAAATAAAAAAAACACCCCTCATCCAGATCTGGGTGAGGGGTGTTTTTTGTATTTTCTTATTTAATCTTAATCACGAGAAAGCGACGCTTGCCGATCTTTAAACGCCAACTATCTTTTACCGTCGCATCTAAGTCGGTCAAAGTCTCACCGGCATCTAGGTCATGCAGAGCACCCTCTTCAAGTAAGCGGCGGAAGTCCGACTTAGATTTAACCAACTCGCCTCGCAATAAGACATCGGCTAATTTTTCTCCTTCCTTAGCTTCTACTTCTAGCAAATCGTCAGGGATATTCTTTTTACTAAACGTATCGACGAAAGACTCCTCAGCTTCTTGCGCCGCCGCATCCCCGTGGTAGATAGCAATTATCTCCCGCGCCAAGCGCATTTTAATGTCACGCGGATTAGTATCGTCAGAAGATAATTGCTTATTAATCTTTTCAACTTCAGCAAGTGGGGTATAAGTGCAGAGTCTAAAATAATCAACAATGAAATTATCAGGTAGAGACATGGTCTTACCGTACATCGTCTTTGGATCATCAGTGATGGCAATATAATTATCACTTGATTTACTCATCTTCTCATCACCATCTAAGCCAGAGAGTAACTCCAGAGCGAACACCGCCTGGGGCTCTTGCTTGTTCATCTTCATCACATCACGTCCCATGAGCATATTGAAGGTCTGGTCAGTCCCGCCAATTTCTAAGTCGCAAGAGCCAAAGACCTTGGCAATAGCGTGCGAATCAATCCCCTGGAGCACTGGGTACATCATTTCGTTCATGTAGAGCTCCTCGCCTTTCTTTATTCTGTCCTGGAAAAAATCCCGCTGAACCAATTGGCCGTGAGTGACGCCCCGGAGAGTAGAAAGAAAGCCACGGAAAGTGATATTCACTACATTCTTAGTGAAGTTTTTTTGCAGATTAATACGCTCGTACCCCGCCGCCTTACCTACAAAGCTATTGGCAGGAACAGAAACTTTGCTATCGCCAGACTTAATCTCAACTGTAACCTTGGAGTCAAACACCAAATCAGTAACCGAGTAGAACCAAGAAGAGTTAGTTATCCAGGCATAATTATGTTTCTCTGTAAGCAAGATCTTCCCCGCTTGTTCAACAAAGGTCTTCATATTAGCCTCCACCTCAGCTTGCGCTAGTTCTGGCCTCACTTTGCTCTTACCGCTTGGATCACCAATCTGAGCGGTGAAATCACCAATGAGGAACACTACTTTGCAGCCGAGATCCTGGAGTTCACGCAATTTACGAAAGACTACCGCGTGCCCAAGATGAATATCGGGGCGCGTTGGGTCAACTCCAAACTTAATAATGATTTCGTCGGAGTAATTACCAGACGCCTTGGCAATAATCTTCTCCTTAAACTTATCTCCCGGGTCAATTAATTCGGCCACCCCACGATCAAATATCTGATCAATTTTGTTCTTGATATCGTCGGTCATTATGGCCAATAATTTACCACAGTTAACGCTTTCTGCCAATTGTGTTAAATTGTGTAAATGCGAAAAAAGCGTCGACGCAGAATACTTTTCAGTAAACAATTATGGCTATTAATCCTGACCCTAGGTCTACTCGGGTTCAGCGTCTTTTTGTGGTGGATTATTACCTTAGACATCCCCAGTTTTGAGTCTTTCACTGAACGGATAGTCACTGAATCAACTAAAATCTACGATCGGACTGGTAAAATTCTTCTCTACGACGTCCACGAGGACATCAAGCGTAAGGTTATTCCCTTTGAAGAAATATCTAAGCACGTCAAGAACGCCACTGTTGCCATCGAAGACAACGAATTTTATGAGCATAAGGGGATCAAACCCAGTGCTATCCTCCGTTCTGTCTTAGTTAATCTCGGTGCCGGTTCGGTTAAGCAAGGTGGCTCTACCATTACCCAGCAATTGGTAAAGAACACTCTACTCACACGGGAGAAATTATTATCCCGCAAGATCAAGGAAGCCGTTCTAGCTATCAAGATCGAGCAAGTGCTCTCTAAGGAGGAAATCCTTAACCTATACCTCAACGAAATCCCTTACGGCGGCAGCCTTTATGGCATTGAGGAGGCATCGCAGGCCTTCTTCCGCAAACCAGCAAGCGAATTAAGCCTAACTGAGGCGGCCTATTTGGCGGCTATCCCCAAGGCTCCGACCTATTACTCCCCCTATGGCCAACACCGCGATAAATTAGAAGAGCGTAAAAATGTAGTAATAATGCGGATGGAGGAGCTTGGCTTTATTAACGCTGAAGAAGCGCGGACTGCCAGAGAAGAGAGAGCCACTTTCTCAATACCAGAAGATAATAGTCTCAAGGCGCCTCATTTCGTGATGATGATCCGAAATTATCTAGAGCAGGAATACGGTCGCGAAGCGTTATTAACTCAGGGGTTAAAAGTGACTACCACCATAGATTGGGATCTCCAACGCCAGGCAGAAGAGATCATTAATCGCTATGCCACAGAGAACATTGAGAAATTCAACGCCAATAACGCCGGTCTAGTAGCCATCGACCCAAAAACTGGGCAAATCATCGCCATGGTAGGCTCACGCGATTACTTCGACTCTGAGAATGAGGGTAATTTCAATATCACCTTGGCTCATCGCCAGCCTGGTTCCTCCTTTAAACCCTTCGTCTACGCCGCCGCCTTCAACAAAGGTTACACACCCGAGACGGTAGTCTTCGACCTACAAACTCAATTCGACACCAATTGCCGGCACAATCCATCAAGTTGCTACACCCCAAATAATTATGACGACACTTTCCGTGGCCCCATCACCCTACGTAGCGCCCTAGCTCAATCTATCAACGTCCCAGCAATTAAAGTTCTTTATTTGGTCGGCCTACGTGAGGCGATCGCTCAAGCTACCGCTATGGGCATCGCAAGTCTGGGCTCACCAAATCTCTACGGCCTAACCCTAGTCTTGGGAGGCGGAGAAGTTTCTTTGCTAGACATGGTCAGCTCTTACAGTGTCTTCGCTGCTGAGGGCGAGCGTCATTCTTACGCTTCAATTTTAAAGATTGAGGATGATAAGGGGACTGTTTTGGAAGAATTCGAGAATAGAAGCCGTTCTGTCTTGCCCACCAATAGTGCTCGCCTAATATCTAGCATCTTGTCAGACAATGAGGCTCGCCACCCCTCTTACGGCACCGGCTCACCACTAGAGTTCACCGATAGGCCAGTGGCAGTAAAAACTGGTACTACCAACGACTATCGTGATGCCTGGATCATTGGCTACACTCCTAATATTGTCATTGGCGCCTGGGCTGGCAATAACGACAACTCACCGATGGAGAGGAAAGTGGCCGGCCTGATTGTCGCCCCAATGTGGCGAGCGACAATGAACGCGGCACTTAAAAATCTACCTATAGAGCGTTTTACTGCCCCAGAAACAGCAGACCCAGACTCGAAACCCGTCTTCCGCGGCTATTGGCAAGGAAGCGAGAATTATTTTATTGATAAAATCTCTGGCAAATTGGCAACGGATTACACTCCAGAAGAGACACGCGAGGAGCGAATACTTCAAAGCGTCCATTCCATCCTCCATTGGGTAAAACGTAGTGACCCCTTAGGTTCAGTGCCGAACAATCCCGCTAACGACTCGCAATATGCGCTTTGGGAGACACCAATCCGAACCTGGGCGGCAGCTCGTGGTATGTCTACTGAGCAAGGCGCAGAAAACCTGCCTCGAGACTACGACGACGTACATACCCCTAGCACCAAACCTAGTTTTGAAATCACCAGTCCAGACCATGAGACTATTTATAACGCCAACCAGAGCATCGCTGTTCAAGTCAATTACAGTGGACGCTACCCCTTAGCTCAAATCGACGCCTTCTTGGGCGACACCTATCTCGGCTCAGCCAAAAGTGCCCCACATACCCTCATCTTCACTCCCCAGGAACTCGACGATTGGCAAACAAGCAATAGGCTCCGAGTAGTAGCCTACGATTCAGTACGCAATAGGGCAGAGCAGAACACCACTCTCCGCCTAAGCGGCACTCCAACCCAACCTACCCAACCCGAGGAATAATTTGGACACGGCGTGTCCAAATTTTAATAGAGCTTAGTTGAGCCGTTTCCTAATTTGGACACGCCGTGTCCAAATTCAGGCCCGATAGCTAAATGAGTTTTTTGGGGGCTTTTTGGCCTAGTTTTTCGACTAACTCGGCCATAATTGCTTCTCGATGGAGCATAATCTCACTCCGGAGTATGGGTTTAATCCTCAGATAAACAGTGAAACCGGCCAAACGGATGTCGTCGTTAGACACATCCTCCTGCCAGCGACCCTTAATAATCTCTTGCAGGGCATCCTTAAGCGCCGCGTCAGTAGGACGCCAATCTTTAAACTTCTCTAAATAAAGCTTAATCTGATCCATTAACGGTTCAGCGGCATAATTAAGTAAGTGAAAGTATTGTCACCAATGCCAGAAACTAAAATTGGTTTACCGCGACCATTGAAACGTAGGCTCACACTGTCACTAGGAATGACAGCTAGGCAGTCAAGCAGGTAGCGAACGTTAAAGCTAATTTCCAAATCTTCGCCCTGCAGTGTCGCCTCTAACTTCGTGGTGCTTTCTCCTAGGTCTGTATTATGCGAATTTAGCTCGAAGAGAGCATCTTTGACCGCCACCCTAAGGCTAACCTGGTTTAACCTATCAGCGAACACATGGGAGAGTTTTAAGGCATTCTGGAGATCATTTTTCAAAACCACTGCACCAGTTTTAGTTTCCACGGGGACAATTTGCCTATAATCAGGATAAATACCCTCCACAAGCCGTGAGGTAAGATAATAACCTTCGCCAGAAAAAACCATCTGATGATTATTGTAGCTAATCTCTACTGGCTCACTCTGGCCTTCAAGTACACGCAGGATATCGGCCACATTTTTAACAGGCATCATTAGTTTAAGTTCCCCTTCGATAGGCTGCTCTAGCGGCAAGTGCTTTTCCGCCAAGCGAAAAGAGTCGGTGGCCACCAGATTTAATTCCCCTTCCCGCTGATAAAGATAAACGCTAGCAATCTCTGGCTTAATATCAGACAAGGCGGCAGCGTAAGCGACCATCTTTAACCCAGCCACAAAAGAGGGGATGGCTAAGGTAAATTTCCCAGTAATTGCCTCTAGTTTAGGTAGAGTAGGGAAGTCGTCCTGAGGATACACCTTAATAAGACCAGAATGGTGAAGGCCCTGAAGAGAAATATTCTCACCAACGCTGGTCAAACTCACTTTTTCGTCCCTGCCTAGATTAGCCAAGAAATTAGACAAGATGGCACCACTGACCATAACCGATCCCTCGGTCTCCACCTTAGCTGGTACTTCCAAGCGTAGTCCTACATCAAGATTGGTGGCCGTTAAAGACAAGTAACGGCCACTGGCCTTTAAAAGGACATGGGACAAAGCCGGAAGGGACAAATTTTTACCAGTGACCTTTTCAGCAATGCTGATCGCTCGATACAATTTCTCTTTAGGGCATTCTAATTTCATAAGCTTATCTTTTATCTTATAGTATTCTTTAATTAATTGCTTAAGTATCTGTTATTACTACTAAGCCTGGTGATAATGTGGACAAGTCAGACTTGTGGCCCTGTCGGGCCGTACTTTTTCCTCTCCCTTTGTTGGTAAGTACCTGGAGAACTGCCTTGTTGAGGGTGGGTTTATCCAGGTCAGTTTTATGAAGATCTGCTCACTTTGTTTCTCCCCAGACTTTTCCTGGGCTATCCACTGACTTATCCCCCTCTATCAGTCTTCTTTATACAGGAGTAGGCGGATTTGTTCTATCTCTTGGGACAGCAGGCTATTGTCCTTAAGGTCCTGTCGGATTTTCTCATAGGCGTGTATAACGGTCGTGTGATCTCTATTGCCCATCTTCTGTCCTATATATGGGTAAGAGGTATTAAAGTCTTCACGCAAGATATACATGATCACTTGACGAGGTTTGACCACTTCCTTCTTTCTGGTTTTCTCGTAGAGATATCTTTCGTTTATATTGTAGAAATTTGCCACTATGTTGGCGACATCTTTAACGGCAATCGTTTTCTTGGGTTTAACGTTGTTCTTGATCAGATTTTTGACTTCATTGAGGTTTAAATTTCGTTTTTTCAATTGGCATTGGCAAACAATAGAATTAACTGTCCCCTCTAGTTCACGAATACTGTCCTGGATAGCGTTAGCGACATATTCAATCACCTCTTTCTCTAAAGAGAAGGGACTGGCTGTGAGTTTGCTGTTAAGAATAGCTAGACGGGACTCATAATCAGGCTTAATAACGTCAACCATCATTCCGCCCTCAAAACGCGACCGCAATCGCTCCTCTAACTTGACAATTTGCTTAGGCGGCTTGTCTGATGAAAAGAGAATCTGCTTATTATGCTCGTGATAATGGTTGAAAAGGTGGAATAATTCCTCTTGGGTTCGGTCTTTGTTAGAAAAAAACTGGACATCATCCATAATTAAGACATCGTACTTGCGATATTTTTCTTTAAACTGATTGGCGCGGTTATTCCTAACTGAGTTGACGTAATCAACACCGAATTGTTCAGAAGTAACGTAAAAAACTTTTTTATTGGGGTGGTGTTTCTTAATGTAATTGCCAACTGCTTGAATTAAATGGGTTTTACCTAAGCCAGTACCACCGTAGATATATAATGGGTTGTAAACTTGACCAACTTTCTTTGTTACAGCCTGGCAAGCGGCATGGGCGAGCTCATTAAAGGGGCCCACAACAAAAGAGTCAAAGATATACTTAGGATTAAGGTTGTCTTCACGGCTAGTGTAGAGCTCCTCCAGGTTTAGCTGATTGCTGAAAGATGGCTTAACTGTGGGCTTAATTGGTGTTTGCTGATCATTAGTTGCTCGTGGGGCGATGATGTATTCTACTCCCCTGACGGTTGGTTCTAATTGACGAAGTGAACGTAAAATTAAAGTATGGTACTTGTCAGACAGCCAATCGCGAACGAAATGATTGGGTACTCCGATTACTAAAGTGCTGCCATCCTGTTTTATAACGCGTGTTTTACTGAACCAAGTACCGAAGCTTGCTTTAGACACCTCAACTTCGATCCCTGCTAAGGTGTCGTCCCATAACTTCTTTGAGTCGAGGGTCATCGTCACTGATTATATTCTTTTGATTGAGAATATCAAATAAGCCACAAAGTTAATAAGAAGTGGATTATTAGACCAGGCTATGATAGAGTCTGGCCATGTCACAAACGTACCAACCTAAACGACGAAAGCGCCAAACTACTCATGGTTTTTTGGTCCGTCAGGCTAAACCAGGCGGACGGCGGGTAATTCAAGCTAGAAGGCGCAAAGGACGGGCGCGATTAGCGGTCTAGAGGCTTATGTTGCCGAGGCAACAACGGCTAAAAAGAGAGGAAATAAGCCGTATTTTAAAGAAGGGTAAGGGTTGGAGGGGGCAAGGTCTCTCTTTAAAGATTGCTCCCCTATTGAGCCAACCATCTACTCCTAGTCAAGTGGCGATTATCGTCACTTCAGGTACTGTTCGGACTGCGGTTACTCGGAATCGTCTCAAGCGTCGCTTGCGACAATGGGTTATTCGGCATCGCTCCCAGATTCGTCCAGGGCAAGGGGTGATCATACTTGCTTACCCGCCGGCAGCCAAATTAACAATTGGAGATTTGGGGACGATGTTGCAGCTCCTCTTTACTCGGGCTAAAATGCTAACAGCTTAAAGAATGAAAGCTCTCTTCAAAACAGTTTTTTATATTCCGCTTTATAATGGCTTAGCCGGCCTAGCGATTATTTTACCAGGCCATAATCTCGGATTGGCCGTTATTGTTTTGACTCTGATAGTGAAATTAATCCTTTCTCCTCTCCAACGTCGAGTTTCTCATGCTCAACATAGGATGAAGGCGTTAGAACCTAAGATTAAGGCAATTAAGGACAAGCACAGTAAGGATAATACCGAGCAAGCACGCCACATTATGGCGCTCTATAAGGAGTATCGGGTTAATCCTTTCTCGAGTATTATTGTTTTAATCATTCAAATTCCTATCCTGTTCGCTCTATATTACGTTTTTCGTAGCGGTTTCGACTTTGATCCTAACTTGCTCTACTCCTTCGTCCCCTCTCCAGTTGGTCTTAATCATTTCTTCTTGGGAATAGACCTAACTGTTGGTAATTACGTCTTAGCTTTTTTGACGGGGTTAACGCAATTCTTCCAAGTTCGTTTTATGATGCCAGCGTCTACTGCGTCCTCGTCAGCTGATCCCTCTGACATTAAGGCAAACTTGGCCAAGAGCATGCAGACTCAGATGAAGTATTTCCTACCTATAGTAGTGATTTTCATTGCCGCCAGTCTCCCGGCCGCTATCTCTCTTTATTGGATCACTAGTAACCTCTTTGCTTTAGCTCAAGAATGGTGGTTTAGAAGGCGGCTCCCAAGTCTAGAGCCCATAACTCCTGATCAGTCTTGTTAATTAAGAAAAGATTCTCCTCTTTAGCATCGAGGAAGAGCTTGGTCGCATCTAAAGTGCGGCCCAGGTTGGCTAGTTCTGGGTTGTAGATAATCTCTGTTTTCCCTGAGTCTGTATCAATTTTCCAAATATTATCAGTGAAGCTAAACTCGCCTCTATACCAACCGTCGGGAAGAGAGCCGAGTGGCAAGCGAACTGGCACGCCACAATAGATGGTGACATTATCGCTGCTCCAAACACATTTCTCAGCTAGGGTATTAACTAGTAAACGTTTGAAAAGGTTTTCGCTAATAGGGTAAACGCCGAAGGCTAAACCATCACGAGTATTGCCACTATAGAGAACCTGTCGGCCATTGGGGCTTAATAAAGTAGACAAGCCGGGCACGCGATTGAAAACTAGCTGCTCGGTTTTAGTTTGTGTATTAATGGTGTAAAGCAAGCTGTCGAGATTGCTGGCAGTCTTAGTTTGTAATGCCAGCAATTCTTCGTTGGGCCAACTGATCAGCCATTCACTGAGCGGAGAAGAAAAGATTTCTACTTTTCCAGTCCCATCCCAATTAGCTAAGTAGCCAGTTGTGTTGTTTCTGCCGTCCTCAAGGTAAAAAATCCTGTCCTTTTGAGGCGAGGTGGCAATTTGGGTAATATTGGGGCTAAGAAAACTACCTTCCAATTCGCCTAGGTCGTTAATTGTGCCTGAATCTAGGCCGATTAAGGCGGCGCTAAAGTTTTGTAGTCTATTGTCGGTTTGGTATCTGGCGATTATTTGGATGGTCGTACTGGCATTATTTGTAGTCTCGCCGATCAATAATTCTTCTACCTTAGGAATAGTGGTGTTACTCAATTGGCGTGAGGACAAAAGATCATCAGGACGGACGCCGAACAGATGGCCCCGTGCCTTGTCCATATAGATGACCATTGAGCTGCTGGCGTTGCCCACTAGGCTAGCCCCGGCGACCGGGCCAGAGGAGATTTTATTGAAGCCAGAAGCGAGACTTAGGTTGGGGTCGCCGGTGGTTCCTGTGCCGTCAGGTTGAGTTCCAGTTCCTGTGGGGCCTGTGATATCTGTGCCAGTTCCGGCACCAAGAGGTTGCCCACTAGGGAAGAAGGAGCCATTATCCGTATCGAGGGAGCTATCCCCTACTCCGCCGTCTTCAGGTGCTTGGCTGCCTCGCCACCAAATCCAAATGCCGCCAAGGACAACTAAGATAATTAAAACAATGATGATTATTTTTCTCATGATGATGATCCACCAAAAATATTAGAAAGTTTTACTAGGTCGGGGTTAATCTCATTTAAGATTAGCCAGGCGGCTAACAGTAATATTAGGCCCCAAACGGCCGACTTCATTTTACCCGTACCATTGCTTTTGCCGCTAGGTAATTCGCTCATCATATGAAGGAGGCCTCCGTAAGCGAATTGGACTACGGCGATAGCGGCAGCTAGACCTAGAACAACCGTGAAAGCGGGGCCGAGATACTTCTCAATGCCAGAGACTTCATTGCCTAACCCAGGAATTGTTTCTAGTAATTGCACGCTATCTGCCGCTAGGGCCTGGGCAATAAATTTTTTGGCTACCAGCCAATCCATTAGAGTATTCATTAGAAGTCGAAATTTGGTTGGTTAAATTGGATACTCAATTTAGCTGTAGTTTCCTGGAGTAATTTATCCAGAGCCTTGGCCGCGAGTCTAAGTTCGTTGCTCCCACTCCTGCCTTCTGGGGCGATCAATGTTACTTGCCACGGCTTATTTTGGTCGAGAATGATTGGTTCGCCGTTTAGGGACCAGGAAAATTGCACTCGATGACCGAGCACGTCGGGATGAGAGAAGAAAAATGGCTCAGCACTTAGAGTAATCTCTGGTCGAGTCAAATTGATTATGCCCGTCCTAGCCCGATGACGTGCTAGGCCGGTTGAGGGCTTGTCTTCGTAGATCATTAGACGAGGCTCAATTACTGGAATACTTGTTTCCTTACTAAGTAATTCCCCATTGGGGCTAGTGACGGTCACTTTGATTTGGTGGGCCAAGCCTTCAGCCCCAGTGGTGAAGGTCATTTGGCGCTCACCTGCCCCAGAAACACTGCTTATTCTCCGGCCGTCCTTTTCCCACTTGAATAACAAATCATTATGGCTGATTTGGTTACCCTGACTATTGTAGAATTCAGTATCAGCCACAATGATGACCTTGCTTTTGGTGCTGGCGGCACTATGACCACGATAAAGGGGTGGTGTGTAAGTCTCAGCCTCCCAAAGCAGGTCTACTCTATTAGTAGTTTGGGCAGTGGCTAGTCCGCAACTTAGGGTAACCCCTAGGGCTAAGACGAGTGTTAGAATAATATTGAAACGATAACTCATTTATTTCTTGGCCAGCTTCTTAGTTGGCAATTTGATGCCCGATTTCTCTTCAAATCTTACTATAACTATAGTGATAATCATAGCGAGCGTGAGTGATGGTATGACGCTTACAGCCGGTATTACCTCAATGATCAAACTAATGATTGGCGCCGCTAATCGGCGCATATTCAAGAGACCAACTCCTAAGATATATAACCAGAGGCCGAAGATTATCCAGGCGGTCGGGGCAACAATTATATTTACTATTGGGATCAGGCTAATAAGATCGAGGACAAGGGCAACCACGATCAAGAATGCGGCTGATAGCCAACTAATTTTGGGTGCGGCTTGAGATTCTCCAGCCCCTTTCTTTGCTGCCGGAGCTCCCTTTTTGGCCAGTCTGCCTCCCTGCTTTAGCCGACCAACTGGTCTTCCGCCAGCCGGACCCGGCCTCTCTGGAGCCTGTTTAGCTCTCCTATTAAGCACTTGGGCTACTTCGCCTCCGACTTTAGGTGATGGATCCATACGATTTTATGTCTATTTCTCGGTCCCTTCTTCCAGCTCTTGCTTGGCCTTCTTGATTGCCAGGAGTTGAGAAGGATCAGAAGTGATGATTTGGTCTTCGGTATAGGAGGCGATGATCTTGATGGCCACGTGCTTGAGGCCGGCGAAGAAGATGCCCTCCCCTACTCCTGACTCTAATAGTAGGTATTTCTCCTCGTCGGTTAATTGGAAAGTTCTTTGAACTACATCAATCGAGGCCGGCGATTGTTTGAGTAGAAGTTGCATAGAGGAATTGGTGATAATCGGCAAGCCATATTCAGATTTTAAGAAGTCGCTAATATCTTGGGTGATTGTGGAGACGCCAAGAAAATATTTACGACCACGTTTAACTAGAGAGAAAAGGAATGAAGCGGTGTCGGGTGATTTCATCATCCACCAAGCCTCGTCGATTATTAGGAGTCGTTTCTTTAGATTACGCCTAATCGAGTTCCAAATATTATGCATTACAATATACATGGCAACGGGTTTGAGCTCATCCTCCATATCGCGAACCGAGAAGACAACGAACTTCTTATTGATGTCTACATTGGTTGGCTTGTTGATGAAACCTGCCCAGGTGCCGCGGGTGTACTTCAATAATCTTTGAGCTAAAGATTCTCCACCCTCCATTCCCACTAGGACTAACTCTAGGTCAGAGAGAAGTGGGGCTGGTTTGTTGGTGAAATCAGAGTCGGCGGTGATGTCTTTGAGGGCGTAAGTTTCAGTAATGGCGCTGTCGATGATGGCATCCTCCTCAGGCGTGAGGCCACCAAGCATTAATCTAAAGAGTCCGACTAGATTGATGATGTTGGAGCGCAATACGTCGGCCGGCGACTCGTCTTCGCGGGGGAAAGGTAGGTCGAAAGGATTGATGTGGTGTTCACTTGTTAAAGAGATATTGAAATAGCGTCCGCCCACTGCTTTAGCCAAGAATTCATACTCTCGTTCGGGATCAATAACGATGATGTCGGAGCCAAACATCAGGCTCCGCAAGATTTCTAATTTAGTAGCGTAAGACTTGCCAGAACCAGATTGGGCAAATACTACTGAGTTGTAGTTTTCTAGGCTGAAGCGGTCAAAAAGGACCAAGGAGGAGTTGTGGCGATTGATACCATGGAGGATGCCTTTATTTGAAGTAAGGTCGAAGGAGACGAAGGGGAAAATGGAGGATAGAGGAGTAGAATTAAGCTTATAATTAACTCCTAATAGGTCGGTGGCTATTGGTAGGACACTCTTGAAGCCCTCGGCTTGCTGGAAGAGGGCGGGCTTAATATAGACCAATTTAGCGTCTAGAATGCCCTTAATCTCATTCTCGATACGATCGAGCTCGTCTGCGCTGTCGCCATAGATGGTGACGTAAACACCAACGTCGAAAATTTTTTCTCGGGCTTGTTGGAGACTGTCACGTAGAGCCTCGATGTCAGCATAGGCGGTATCAAGAATCGGGTCGCGGACTAGACCCTTCTTTTCTTTAATATTGATTTGGCTTTGTACCTCAGCCACTTTCTTCTCTAATTGCCTTAAAGCTAAGGCGGAATTGATTGGGTGAATAAGGATGGAGACGTCGAAAATCTTGTCGAGATTGATCACTGGCGAGAACCAGTCTCCACTTAGGAAGCGTGGATAGGAGATAATATAGAAGGTGCGGGCTATTTTATCGCCCAAATTAAGCATTCGTGGCGTAACCCGTAATGCCGATGGAGCGATAATATCGCGGAATTCTAACACCCCCATTTGGTAGATGTCTTGAGGGTAAACAGGTGTTGTCACCGCTTCCTCCTTATCTTTTTTTCCTAATAAGCCAAATAAAGCCATAATTAAATTGATGGTACTTCTGATTCTCCCGGATTAAAGATTTTGAAATAAACCTCAACCAATTCTTCGGTACCCAATTGGACTGTCCGTAGGCCCATACTACCAAAGCCCTGTTCGACAACTGCACTACGTTGCTCAAGCTGCATTCGACGTTCTTCGAAGTCCTTACTCTGCTCGCTGTCAGCCCCCTCTTTCTTCTTAGTTGGTAAGATCCAACTGATTATTCCTTTGCGGCCCCCGCCTTCCCCAATGATCGGTGGGCTATAAGGGATAACCACGAAGAAACTCTTAGACATGATCTCTGTTGACTCGGTAAATTTACGGATAAACTCGATATACTCTCGAGTCTGGATCTTCATTAGGTCATTAGTTTGTTCAGTCAAGCGCTCCTCTAAGGTCCGTAGATAAGGACGGATATCAAGGCGGCGCGACTGGACAAAAATTTGCAGGCTGAAGTCTAGGGAGTTAAGGAAATTTTGGAATTGCAACAAGATGGCGGTTTGCTCGTCCGTTGATTTTAGAGCGAAGTTGATTGAGGAGACCATTAAGAGCATTCGTAGGGAACCGTCCTTCAAGATAACAACGCCATCGCGGATTTCTTTGATGGGTACGAAATCTTGTGCCGCTCTCGCTGGTTTACCTGATTTAATAGTGCTATCAGCCATGCTTTTTATTTTAGCATCTTTTATTAGATGCCCGGTATTATCTAATGGTTTCTTTAACGTCTAGGCTCCAGGCTAGGTCCTTCAATTTGCTTTGTGAGAGACGAGGGACTTGGACTCCTTTTTTAGTTGAGTCTGCTTGCTCGGCCTCAGTATTGGTCTCAGGCGCTTGGTGGCGCCAGATGAATAGCTTGCCCGACATAAAGTAACGGAGGGCCGACTCCATTACTAAGATGAAGGATCTATTGTTGATCCTATAGAAGGCTAAGGCTAGGGCCAGAGCGGCGATTGGTGCCATTAATATAATAGCTAGTGGTTTGAAAGATATCAGGGACCAGATAAGGAAGCATGTTCCTCCTCCACCGGCCAGGTAGGCAAATTGTTTGAAGGTTAGGGGGCCGAAAATTTTGTCTTCGACCTCAATAAATTGTGGTACCTGGAAATTCATTTTAATTGGTTGGTTCTCTATAGGGATCTACGTGTTTGGGCGCAGTATCGACTGGTAGAGATTCAATCGGGGAACCAAAGTTCTTTTTAGTGGCGATCTCCACTCGCGGTAATTTATAATGACCGCCTAATTTTTGTTCAAACATATTGGGCTGACCGGCCTCGCCACTCGGTGCGGTCTTTTTTGCTCCACCTTCGGGGGCGACGGGTAGGTTGTTTGGTGGCGCGGCCGTGCTTAGCTCACTTAAGTCGGGTTTCTCAACGTCGCGCATAGCTATCCGTATGGGGAGGAAGATCTGCTTATTAATTTCTTCGCTGATCTTAGTTGCTGTTTCCATATCTATGCCTAAACTAGTCTGCAATTGCTTAGGGAATTGGGTGGCGGTAGTTTGCCCAAGAATAACTTTGGTAGCTTCTTCGTTTAATTTCCCCATCTGATCGATATGGAGATTGTGTTGTTGGGCGATGAACATTGTCTTTGCCTCGGTATCCATGGAAGATAGTACCTCGCGAATACTCGTAGGCAAGGTAGAGTAACGGTCGTTGATTTTCTGCTCTCGAGCCTGTTGTTCAGTGTTGAGCTTTAGGATTGTTTCTTCAACATCTCGGAAGACTCTCTCTCGGACGCCGTTTATTAGTTGATCGGTAGTTGGTAAATTAATTGCCTTCTTGATATTGCTACCGAAATCATTTAGTTCTTCTAAACCAAAGAGAACTAGAGCGACCTCTATCTTTAGATCGTGTATTTGCCCACTATCTAATTGGTATCGGCGACCGATTTCAATTAGCTTATCTTCCCAATTATCATGCCGAATAAAGTCCTGCAGGCGTGAAGGCAGGTATGGAAGCTCGGCAGCAAATTGTTTGATTATTTCATCCATAGTATTTTAATTATGACGCCTCACCACCTGCAGGCGCTCTCCCTTCTCCACCTTCGCTACTACCTCCACTGGTCCTGTCGCTCTTTTCTTGACCCTTCTTGAAATCCGACAATAATTTGGCCATTTTCTTCGCCTCTTTGTTTCCCTTGGATTCTCTAGCGTCGTCTCTGACTTTCTTCGCCATGGCTTTGCGCGTTTTCTTGGTATTAAAGGTTGCTAAGGTATAGAGGAGGCCCCCCTCTTCCAGCCTCTTGGCGTATGCCTCCTTACGCTCTATCCGCGCCTTTGTTGGGGCCTCTTCCGCCTCTTTTTTGGCGGTTTTTAATTTAGCCTCGGCTTGTCGGACGCGCTCCTCATAGTTGCCAATTGTATTTCGTGCTTGTCTTGCTTTGACGGTCGAGGAATTTGGATTAGTGGCGAATTCCTCGATTCTCTCTAGATCGGCTTTCCTAGCAGTAACTTCACGTGCCGCCTCCTCTCGCCTCTGTACAGCCGCCGTGGTGGCCGCTTCCATTGCGGCTTTGTCCTTATCGCCCAGGACTTCATCACTGAATTTCTGTGCCTTCTCAGCCTTTTTCTTGACGCCCCCAGTATAACCACCCTTGCCTCCGGCTTTGCCTAGGTCCAGCCCAGTATGCTTACCTGCCGCTTTACCAAGTTTGCCGCCGAGTTTAGTGGCTCGAACATCGAAGCTGGCACCCGATGTTTTCTTAGAGACCTTAAGAGTTTGTCTCGCAGCCCAACCACCAAAGCCTCCCTGCTCCTCTCTCCTCTTGAGTCTATCTGAGTCACTCAATCTGGTAGCTACTCGGCCGATGGTGTTGCGTCCAGCAAGGGCCGCGCCACCAAGTACTGCTGCTCCAGTAGCGACCCCCGCTACTTTCATGGCGGAACCAGCAGTTGCCCCACCAAGTTTTTTGGCGGCTATGAGAGATCCGAACATAAAGCCGATGATTAATAATTGGTAGACAATTTGGTTTACCCAACCACCATCGGCTCCGACAGCGGTCCTTGTTGTTGGACCCAGTAATTCAAAGGTTACGAAGATAAAGAACAAAAAGAAGGGGGCCAAGAAGGCTTCGCTGAGTAATTTGCGTAGCCACTTATCCCAATGTTTTCGCATTTCAGGTATAGCGTAAGCGGCGAAGGCCGCAGGAGAAAGGATCATCAAGACTATTAGGGTTATCGCCCTGATGAGAAGAATCACTGCTCCGGCTATTAGGACGAAGGTCGCGAGTAGTATTAGGACAAAGGCTCCAGCAAAATTTATGACAACCTGTTTGAACGATAATTGAGTTTTTTCCTCGGGAGCAGATGCGTTAGTCTGATCTTTTGGTGTAAATGCGTTATCAAGCTTCAGGCGATTGTAAAATTCCCCGGAGATGCCCCATTCAGTGACGCCCTCACTGGTTTTACTGACTCGGTCATAAAATTGAACAGCTAAGATATTGGAGACGTCGATTATTACTCTGGTGAAAAACAAGCTGAAATTGATCAGCAGGGCAATCAAGACGACATTCTTTATTAGCCCCCCACTTTCCCCCTCTTTTACCTGCAGGATGGTGCGGATGGCAACGAAGAGGAGGATAAATATAAAGACGACATTTGCTAGGTTTCTTAACACACTCCATACTGCTCGGATTGCCGGGATGTTGCCTAACCCCACAGAGCCCTCAGCAGCAGCTCCAGTGACCCCATTAGAGGAGGCATTAGCTCCAAAGTCTCTGATTGTAACGTCTAGTATGATGTCGAAGGCTTTGCCAGCCAGCCACATTAACCAGCTGAGTATCCAAAGTATCCAGTTCAGGGTGGCTGCCAAGAGATCGATAGCACATTGCCCGAGATTGCTAAGACCACATTTTCCACCTCCCGATTCTTCTCCTGTTCCCCTAATCGCTTTTTGTTTTTGGTTAAGGCGCCCGTTGACTAGCTTGTCTCTTAGGTCGTTAGCAGTACCAGTTTGTCTTTCTATAAAACCTGGTGCACTATTTGGGTCTTCGAAGAGAGATCCCGGGAATTTGGTCGCCTGAGTTATCCGGGCCATAGTGGCGTTGAGCTGATGTCTGAAACGTTCGGGATTGCCAACAGGGAGCTCATTGTTTTGGCTCATTTGTTCTTGCGCGTAATCATTCAGTTGTCGCGCACTCATTTCATCTAGTGTCTGTTGCGTATCGCGGTCTTCGGTCGCTATTTGGTTGTCAGTCTCTACCTCAGCCAAATTATCTTCTGCGGCGTAAGGGTCACCAGGCTCATAGAATTGACCTCTGGCCAATTGAGGATGAGCGAGGAAAGAAGATGCGACCAACAGACACAAACAAATAAAAATTAACCCTATTGATCTGCCCCCCGCGTTTCTATTTTCTGGAGAATCCGCCATCTTAATTGGTTACTGACTGAAGCAAAGTTATGATAAAGTTGATGATCGCATTTCGTAAATTCTCTACGGCATCGGGTCCTAAATCATCTCGTAGCAGGTCTTGATTGTTGGCAACAAATTGGTCGGCAAAGTCGGGGATGGTGTGGTTTACATCCCATTGGCTCGGAGCCCTGTCCCCTTCGAATAGGTTAGTTATGTCTTGGAAATCAATCAAATCATTGAGAGCGTCTTCTCCTCCTTGAAAGAAATCATCGATTAAGTCGTTAAGAAAGTCGTCGAGGTTGTCGGTAAGGGTGTTACCGAAATCCGCTTGCCAACTGCTGGGCCCTTGGCTATTGGTAGTGACGTCACTTCCCGGGAAACCTTCTCTGTCTGGGGTAGCTTCTTCGTTCTCCCAGCCGGTGTCTGGGCATGGCTCAGTGCCGGGGCAAGGGTCGCCATCTTCCATTGGGTTCTCGATCTCTTCTTCGTCGATGAAGCCAGATTCACCCAGCTTCTTATTAATCGCTTGGATTTGTTTGACTAAGTAATCAGCATTGAAGGAAGGGTCATTGATCGCCAAGTCGAGATAAGCCTTAAGGTAGGCTTGTTGCATTGCCCGCATGGTGGCAGCGTCAGTGATGATCTCTTCTCTCCGACAATGCCCGTTTTTACTAAAGTCAACACATATTTTGATTCCCAGCCAGCCTTCGTTGGCGATGAGTTCTTCCCTGATATTTTGTTCAGTTACCTCCGTCTTTTGGTCGACTTCTCGTCTGGTTAGTAGGTAGGCGGTAAATTGATTATTGCCGGCTGTTGGGTCCCAAAAGTCAATATTGTCTCGCAGGGGGTCGTCACTCTCCCCTCTCAGAAAGGCGTCTCCTCTCTCTTGCCAAGTTTCGGAGGGCCCGACCCTGTCAGCAAGGTTTTGTCGTTGCTGATTTTCTTCGAGGATATCTCTGGCGGACTGAGCAGCCAATGGGGCTTCATTTTCTATTTCCTCTAAGTCGTCAATAACTACCAGAAAAGCATTTCTAATTTCGTCTAGGACCCTACGACGAAGGTTGGTGGTATAGAGAGGTGTAGTATTGGTGCCCTCAACATCCGTTGCTGATTTGGGCAAGACATGACCTGCGTTAACTAAGGAGAAATTTTCCCCAGCCGCTTTGTTTATGCCTCGGGCTCGGTTTTTAAAAGAATCAGGTTGGAGCTTACGGAAATAATTATTAAGGGCGGTGAGTTCACCAAGGATCATGTGCAAGCGGAAACAAGATTCAGAAAGCAAGTTCTTGTGCTTGAGTTGCTCCTCATAGTCTCGGTCCTCGTTCTCGTTACTCTGCTTAGTTTGTTTGTCTATGTTGCCTAGGATTTGGTGAGTAGTTGCGTCTGAGACTGGCACGCTATTTATTCCGCCGAGCCCCCCCAGATCTCCACCGCTAAACATCCCACCAAGGAAGTCAGTTAATGTGCCGTCTGTGAAATTGCTGAGGAGGCCATCAAAGCCATCTTCGATACCAAATCCTTCGAGAATGCTACTGGCGCCCCCGAGCCCAAAATCATCGAGGAGATTGTTAAAACTGAATCCTTCCTCTCCATCTCCAAGACCAAAGCCTTCGAAGAGGTCATTGAGAAAGCCTCCGTCCTGTTCCTGCTCCTTTTCGCACTTTTTCCGGTACTGTTTCCGCATGTCCTCTAAGCTTTTTTGATCAACAGCGCCGAAATTACCGCTAGTTCCTCCCCCAAAGATGCCGCCAAGATTTCCGATAGTGGAGAGGTCGCCTAAGTCGCCTGCTCCAACGATTTCACCAACGCTTCCCAGGGTGCCGGCATTGCCGAGGATCCCGTCTGCATCTCCAAGAATATTTCCGACGTCTGCAATACTGCTAATATCTCCGATGTCTCCAAAGTCACCGATACTAAAGTCTCCAAGGATATCCCCAAAATCTCCGAGGAAGCCACCCTCTCCAAGAGCTCCGACACTCTCAAGAATATCTCCAATATCTCCAATACTGCCGATGTCTCCCACATCTCCAATAAGATCACCGAGGTCTCCAAGGCCACTGATCTCGCCGAGGTTAATGAAGTCTCCTAGGTCTCCGATGCTATCAATACCTGTGAAGTCCCCCAGATCTCCTAGCACTCCGTCAAGATCTCCAAGGAGATTTCCCATGTCACCAAGGTCGTTGATATCTCCCAAATCGCTGAAGATACTACTGAAGTCGTCGAAATTAAAGTCTCCAGTGTCGCCGAGATCGGTTAGAAGGTCCCCAAGATCTCCAAGACTGGTGATGTCTCCGAAATTATCGAAAGAGAATTGAGCAGAAGCGCGTTGTGGCACCAGGCTGGCCGCTGTCACCAGGAGCCCTATTGCTAACCCGCTGGTGATAAATTTTTTCAATAAGGTTTTCATTATTTATATTGATCGAGATCTATACCTTGGTTATAAAAATAGCGATCCAATTGAGCGATGGCGCCGGCCACAGCTATCGCCTTGCCGGTATATACTTGGGTACTTTGGAAGGCGAGGACTGGTTCGTTAGGGATGCGAGAGATGTCGCGGATATTATTGGATAGATCTTGCAAGCTATTAACCACATCTAGGTGCGTGGCTGCTGCGCTTTGTGGTACTGCGGCGCCACTCATCCTAGTGGCTCGTTGTTGGAAGAAATTACTCATGCCAATGAGTTTGGTAATAATTGCTGGGTTACTATTTTCGTCGTAAGCCAAGGCGAGCCCAACAGCATTTTCTCCAGAGAAGGTCCGCATGTTTCTGAGGAACCCAACGAATACCAGGGTGTAAGCCTCAAGGGTGGCCTGATTAGTAGCCACAATATTGAGATCAGAGATCCGATAGCTGGTCTGACGCTGAGCTAATTCTTCCTGCTCTAGTTTCAGGAGCGGCTTCGTCCTCTCTTTTAGAGCTTGGCCCAGGGTGGCGGCTGCCCGCTCTTCTGGTCGGATCAATTGATCCCCTGGTCCAGGCTTGGTGGGGCTACGATCAGCTAGAACCTCGGCTCCATCGACGGTGCCGTCGCCGTCCGTGTCAGGATTATCTAGGTCACTACCCCAAAGCAGTTCTTCCCAATCGGCCAAGCCGTCGTTGTCACTGTCGCCCTGTTCTTGAAGGTAGAAAGGGACGTCGCTGTCTGTACCTGGGTTTTGTAGGCTTTTATCGCCGACGTACCATAAGGAAAATAACCCACCAGCAAGGAGGACAACCAGTAGCAAAACTACAATAAAAATTCTTCTCCCCACCTTCTCTAATTGTAGCCTTATTGTGGCGATAAAAACATAGAGATAGCAACAAGATAGTGGATAATTAATAAGGGTGTTCGTGCTACAGTAGACCCATGTTTAAGTTCTCAGTTTGGCTTGTAATTGTGTTACTTATTTTGCCTGTTTTGGGTGCGGGGCCGATGGTCTCGGCTAGCATTTTGGATGTTGATAGGCATACGGCTACGCTTCCTCAGGAACCTGATCCAGAACCTATTCCTGCGGCGCCTGGTGAGTTTTTTAGTAATCGGCAGGAGTTGATCGCTACGTTGACGACAATGATAGGTCTCCTGCAGCAAATTATAATTTTAAAGCAAGAAAAGACTCCTGCTACTCAAAATACGACTAACCTTAGTCAGAGTAAGGTCGAAGCTGATGATGACGATTCTCTTTCCCTACTTTCCACTGCTCCTACTATCACTAGCGTTAGCCCCACCTACGGTCCAAATGGCACCAGGGTTACCTTGCGGGGGGAAGGATTTACTCCCACCGACAATATTATCTTTACTGGTTTTGATCGAGTTGTCGCTAGTTCGGCCAATGGCGAGAGCCTAAGTTTTACTTTAGTTTCACCTTGGCGACCGGACGCAGCTTGGTCCCCCGGCTCTAACTTCCCTGAAATTAAATTACGTTTTTATGTCCGCAATAGCTGGGGGCAGACGGAAGTGCCAGGAGAATTTGTTTTCGATTTTTAATTTTGCTTGAATAATCCTATGTTTAATTTTAGAAAATCTAAGTTTACCTTTCTTAGTTTGTTGATTGCCCTTGTTTTGATCTTTGGTGCCCAATGGTTGTCTGGTTCACGAACAGAAAAAGCGGAGGCCCTATCGATGACTAATTTTGGCGGCCCGGTTTTAATGTCTCTCGTTTGTTGTGATGGGATAATGATCGTAGTTGGCCCACCGGCGCCCGGCAGGTTCCTATTTGGTATCAGTTCTATTCCTTACGCCTGGTACAATTTTGCCACTCCTGGAGCGAATGTCTTGGGGACTTATAATCCTGGTGGCTCATGCAGGTTATTGCCCTATTGTTATCCTATTATTCCGCTTGATGGGACGATCGGAATAATCGGTAGCTCTGGTCTGGGGATCTAGATTTATAAACTAATACCGTCTCCGGTTTGGAGATTAAAGTTCTCGGCCAAGCCGGCGTTAACCTCTAAAACATAACGAATGGGTTGAGGTGGAGAGAAGGTCTGGGGGAAGGAGTCCGGCTGGACATTATGTTCGATTTCGATAATACGCAATTGACTGTCTAGCCACAGGATATCAATGGGGAAATTCATATCCTTCATCCAAAAAGATGGCTCAGCCGGGCGCTCAAATGAGAAAAGCATTCCCTCGAATTCGCCCAAACTTTCGCGCCCAGAGAGCCCGCGAGCCTGCTCTTGAGAGGTCTTAGCTAGCTTTACCTGGAGGCGTAGACTCCGCACGCGGAGTTCAATAGACTCGGTTTGTTGCTCTGCGATTATTTTATCTAAACGATAAGCGGGGGTGCGGAATATTTGCACTAAGAAAGCAACAAAGATCAGAATGATGATAATAAGAAACCAACTTACTTTGCTTGTGTGTTGATGAAGTTCGTGAGACATAGCCATTGTTCTAAAGTTAATTCTTCAGCTCTCGCCTTGGGTTCAATTTTACAACTCTCTAATACGTCTGTCGATACATTTAAATTGCTAGCAAGTAATTTACGTTTATGAGCAAAGCCCTTTTTAAGTAAAGTGAAGAATCTTTCTTCCTCTCCCTTGGTAGCCAACCTATCTCGAGAAATCTCATCAATAAGTAATATGGCCGAATCAACTTTAGACCTTGGTGTGAAGTGCCTGGCGGCAACTCTGGCAACGAGACGTGGCTGACCAAAAACTTTCACGCTTAAAGACAGTAAACTTTCTTTAACTTTGGTGCGGGCGCCGCGGCGAGCCGTGGTTGCGATGCGCTCTGCTACTTCTTGTTGGAGCATTAAGACCACTAACTCGGGTTGTTGCACGGCGGTTAGTAGCTGGCGCAGGATCTGTCCGGTCAGATAATACGGAATATTGGCCACCACCTTGTATTTACCCTTAAGCGCTTGGTCGACGATATCGCCATGAATGACCACTAATTTCCCCGTTTCCACCGCCCCACTGAAGCGATTATTGAGAAAACTGATTAACCGATCGTCTTTTTCCACTGCCACCACCTTCCCCGCCTGTTTCAATAGGGCCCCAGTTAGGAAACCCCTTCCCGGCCCTATTTCGAGTACGGCGTCTTTGGTTCCCAATTTGGCAGCCTTAATGATTTTGCTCCGAATAGCCGCGCTATTCAGCCAATTTTGCCCCAATGATTTCTTCGCCCTCATACTTCTGTCCCCAATCTGGCCTCCTTATCCCATTTGGACACTTCGTGTCCAAATTTATTTTCGACAATATCTTGGAGGGAAGCCTCGGCGAACTCTCGGTATTCTTTGGGGCTCCCGAATTGGCTTAAAATAAGGCTTTTATCGCAGATCGTCCCCGCGTTATCTCCCAAATACTCACTCCAACTAGTCCGTGCTAATTTGGACACTGCGTGTCCAAATGAATGGGCTTGATGGTTGAGGTTGATATAGACGCTGAGATGCAATAAATACTCATCCGAATCCACATGTTTTGCCTGGAACCCACTTTCCCATAGCCTCCCTTTCCGCTTGTAACGAGCGTTGAAATACTTGCTGTATCCCATATTTAGACGTTGCATGAAGCGCTCGATACCTTTTTCGGCAGTTGGTTGAACCAAGAAATGATAATGGTTTGGATTAATGGCGTAAGCTACGAATTTAACCAATGGTGATTTGGCTCCATTGATAGGTGGATAGCCGAGCTTCTCTAGGCGTTTGTCGATAAAGGGTTTTTCGTAGAGGCTACCAGTGGTTTGTTTGCTATTGAATTCCCGTAAGGCCAAGAAAAAACGCTCAACATCACTATTATCGAGAAAAACCGACCTTTTCTCTACTCCGCGATTATAAATATGGTAGAATTCGCCCTCTACGAATGGTTTTTTCCTCATTGTCGCCATCTTAACATTTGGACACTGCGTGTCCAAATTATTTAGGTTAGAAATCGATGCTAATTAAGGGTGTATTTCGATCGGCGAGGAGGTTATCGTCGATGTCGGCCAGGAAATCCGAGGGGAGATTGACTCGGCGGGAGCCGAAGATGGTTCGGCTCTGGGCGTAACTCAAATAAAGCCTCTCGCGAGCGCGAGTGAGAGCGACGTAGAAGAGTCGTCGTTCCTCTTCCCCGTCTCTCTCCTCGTCTTCTCCGAAGCGTACGTAAGGGAAGAGCCCCTGTTCCATACCAACAATGAACACGTATTTAAATTCTAAGCCTTTGGCGGCGTGGACGGTCATCAATCTGACGCCCGCCTTTCTGCCTGATTGCTTTTGATCCAAACTGTCTTGCTCGCTAGTTAGAGAAGCATCGGTTAACATTTGCCAGGTGCCTTCCCCAGGCGGGAATTGGTCGTACTTCAAGGCCAAGGTGGCTAACTCTCGCAAGTTACCCAAACGCTCCTCCCCTTCTGGCCCATCTTTCTTTAATTCTTCCTCTAAACCAGAATGTTTGATGGCGAATTTAATTAAGTCACTTGGTTTTTCTTTTAATGCCGCTTCTTTGATCTCTGCCAGAACTTTGTCGAAGGCTGCTATTTTCACTCGCGTTTTAGCTGGCAAACTTTCACTCAAGCCGGCGGCCATCTTCCCTAAAGTAACTTTGCCTATCCCTCGTGGTGGGACATTAATGATCCGCTTCTTACTCTCCCAATCTTCTGGATTTAAGGCCGCCCTAATCACTGCCAACACGTCCCTAACTTCTTTGCGTTCAAAGAAGCGAGTGCCCAATACTTGATAAGGCAAACCAGCCCTAAGCAGAGCCTCTTCTAAGATTCGCGATTGGAAATTGGCCCTATAAAGTATAGCTATTTCGCTAGCCTCTGTCTTTTCCTTAAGTAGGCCCTGGATCTCGTTCGCTACCATCGAGGCCTCTTCTCCTTCATCAATTCCGACCATGAATTGAATCAATTCGCCGTCTGGATTCTTGGTGAAAAGTTTCTTGTCGTGTCGTTGCTGGTTCTTACTTATTACTTGGTTGGCGGCGGTTAAGATTGTTTGAGTGGAGCGATAATTTTCTTCTAATAAAATAATTTTTGCCTCCTTATAATCTTTTTCAAAACGCATTAAGTTCTTGAAGTCTGCTCCGCGCCAACTATAAATAGATTGATCGACATCGCCAACAACACAAATGTTCTGACTCTTGGCTGCTAGTAATTTAGCTAACTCGTATTGTGCTACGTTAGTGTCTTGATACTCATCAATATGGAGATAGGGCCAACGTCGTTGGTAATACTCGAGGATCTTAGATTCTTTTTGCAATAACTTAACCACTTTAAGAAGCAGGTCGTCGAAGTCGAGAGCTTGGCGTTTAGCTAAGGCTTGTTCATAAAGTGGCCAGATTATGGCGGCAATTTTCATTGGCGGCCATTGGCCCTTGCTTGCTTTCTCTCTAAAACTATCTGCTGTTACTAAATTACCTTTCTCGCGGCTGATGATTCCCAAAATTCGTCGCGGCTCTACCTCCCTGCTCTCTATTCCTCGATCCTTCAGGAGCCCCTTAACAATACTCATGGAATCATCCTTATCGGCGATAGAAAAAAAGCGATTCAAGCCTAGGGCCCCGGCGTTCTCTTTCAAGATATAGGCGCCGAGAGCGTGGAAGGTGCTAACAAAAGGGCTAGCTGGCCCTCTCCTTCCCTCGTCACCCCAGGCTCCCCCCAATAGTTTGCTGATTCGCTTGCCCATCTCCTTGGCCGCCTTATTGGTGAAAGTAATCGCTAAGATTTTCTCTGGCTCTACTCCACCATCTATTAATTGACCGATCCGATAAGTAATCGCCTTAGTCTTACCAGAGCCGGCACCGGCTACGATGAGGAGCGGCCCTTCTTTATGGGTTACTGCTTCCTTTTGGGCTGGATTGAGGCCGCTTAAATCTATCATTGTCACCAAGTCTAGCATGCTGAGGGCCACTTCTTGGTTATCCACAAAGGGTCCTGGCAGACTTGAAGTGGGTCTACCCTCATGCTAGGATAACAGTCTCCGCTCTTCTGACTGCCAATATGGCTGATCGACCGGAATACCGCTTAAACTGGGCTTATTTTACCTCAACTATCAGCGTCTAACCCCTCTCGGTTCTCGGGTTGGACTGTCATGATCGCTCTATTTATAGTCCTTCTCTCGGCAGGGCTATTTTGGCCTGTCTGGCATGCCCAGGCGGGCCTTATTGGTTCTAATTCTCAGACCTTGGGTTTGGCGCCTAATTCGCCTAACCCAGCCACTGCAATCGGTGGGAGTGAGATCACGATTACTGGTGGTGCCCTTCTCCCCGATAGTGGGGTGATCGGTACTATGGCCGATGTTGAGGATAAGCCTAAGAGCGATCAGATTAGTCTGTATGTTGTTCGCGAGGGCGACTCTTTATCTCAGATCGCCGAGATGTTTAGTGTTTCAGTGAACACTATCGCCTGGGCCAACGACTTCGAGCGTGGTGCCACCATTAGGCCTGGTCAGATGCTCCTTATTCTCCCTGTTTCAGGTATCCGCCACACTGTGGCCGAGGGTGAGACGGTGAGGAGTATCGCCAAGAAGTATCAGGGTGACGCGGAGGAGATTATTCAATTCAACGGCTTAGACGCTGAAGGCATTTTGGCTAAGGGTGATGTCGTTACGATTCCTGGTGGCGCCCATTCTGTGGCACCATCTAGCAAGAAGGTTTATGCCGAAGTCCGAGGTTCTAATGGCCCGTCCTATGCTGGGTATTACATACGGCCTATTGTCGGTGGAGTCCGTTCTCAAGGCCTGCACGGCCATAATGCCATTGACCTAGCGGCCCCTGCCGGAACCCCTATCATGGCCGCCGCCTCCGGTCAGGTTATTGTCAGCCGGTCTGGTGGTTGGAACGGGGGTTATGGTAATTACGTAGTAATTAGACATGATAATGACACTCAGACACTTTATGCTCACAATACCAGCAATACCGTCGGGGTGGGTCAGCGAGTGGTCCAGGGTCAGGTGATCGGTTATATGGGTTCGACTGGCCGCTCGACCGGCAATCATGTCCACTTTGAAATCCGTGGGGCTAAAAATCCATTTTAGTTTTATGACGTTTGATTTTATTTTGATGGCATTAATTTTCGCTCGACAATATGTAGCGTAATTTTATTTTTTATCTTTTGATCTAGATAATATTCCAAATTGAAAAACTACCCCGATGGACATCGGGGTAGTTTTTCAATTTGCCCTGAGCAAGCCCCTTCCCCGCGAGTCGAGGGGGCTTATTCGCTTGGACATTGAATGTCCAAATTCGGGGTAAACCGTGTTCTGACTTTCTACCGGGATTCCCGGTAAATATATGAAAATACATCTCCCAAATAGCGCCTTTTTGGCCAATATAGACTCTTTTTTAAGGAATTTTGACCCTTCCCGAAAAGACGTGCTTCATATTACCGCAAATAAAAAGCTCCGAAGAATTAACTAGATTTCTCACAGAAATAGTTCCCCTACTTCGTCTGGAACCCAGACATGCGAAACCGATCCAGTATATTATTAGTGAATTAGTAAGAAACGTTTTAGAACATGCTCAAGCTGATAACGGTGCAATTGTATGTGCTCAGTACCATAAGAAAAGTAATATGATCCGAATAGGGATAGCTGATACTGGACTTGGTATAAAAAGAACAATCAATAAGTCCTACAATGCCGCCGATGATCTAGAGGCCATAAAACTTGCGCTTGTACCAGGAATCACTGGTACTACAAAAAAGCAGGTGGCTCTGAGCTTAATGCTGGGGCGGGCTTGTTTTTCATAAAATCGATTATATGCAACAAAGTTAGCGATAGGATTTAATTTGGACACTCAGTGTCCAAATTCTGATTAGTGCACTAGTTGTGGGGTGCCTTGTTTGACTTGGTAAATTTTCTCTGCACGGTCGGCTGTCCTGCTGGGACCAAAAACTTTATCAAGTCCAGATTTTAGTGAAGAATCAAGATTTTTAGCATCCATTAACTTAACGATCCCATCGTAACCGAAGGAAACTAAAGCTGCGTCGAGGATGTCGGTGCCATAGACGGATTTATACTTGGACATTAGCTCTTCCGCCTTATCAGTATAGAAGTTGGTGAAGAAGACACCCTCAGCGGCAGAGCCAGCCTCGTTAATTACATCTTGGATTAGAGGGTCGCCAGTCATGAGAGTTGCCCCTAATCCCATTTGCCCAGCTTGGGTCAAAAATTGAGCATTATGGGGCGGGATCAAAGGAAAATAGACACCATCAGTATCAGACTGTTTAGCTTTAGTTATCGCAGTGCGGTAATCAGTGGTCTCAACTGAAAGAGTCTCATTGAATGTTACTTCTCCGCCAAGACTTTTAAAGGTTTCGGTGAACACACCAGTAGAAATTTCTGCCCAGGGATCGACGTGGCCGACGATTGCTACTTTTCTAAGATTTAGAGTCTCAGAGGCATATTTAGCCATATCTCTAGCTGCTTGCTCGGTAGAGAAACCGTTGCTGAAAATATATTCACCGCCAGTGTTAATTAAGTGATTGCTATCCCAAAGAACCAAGAGAGGCGTTTTCTCAGTAGCAAAGAGGGGCATAATAGGTTGTGCTTCTTCGATGAGCATCGTCACAACTACATCTACCTCGTCTATGTTAATTAACTTATTGGCCGCGCTGACAGATTGCTTGAGGTCAAAGGCGTCATCTTCATAAATGACCTCAATCCGCTCGCCATTTTCATTAATCTCTTGCACGGCCAGATCAATACCTTTTTTAATTTCCTCACCGACAAAGGCGATATCTCCGGTCAGCGGCAGGATTGCCCCTACTTTTAATAAGTCGTCTGGTGCTTTTCGGTCTTGACCAAGGGAAAAAGCTATAAAACCCATGACAATTAGTCCACATAGAACGATTACAGCTATTTTAATCTTTTGCATAAACGATAATTTTATTTGAATAACGATATTTATCTTAATCAACTTATACCTTTTTGTTAACGGCTCGGTCAAAATTCTAGTTTTGTACTCCCCAAAGCCTTATTTTACGGGCTCCATATTTAAAAAACTGTCAGGAATATTGACAAAGTAGAGAGTAAGTTCATACTTAATTGGATGTATAAACTTGGACTAAGCGAGAAGGCATTGGATCTATATAAAGCCGCTATCGAGAGTGGTGTAACCACTGTCGCCCATTTGGCGCAGGTGACAGGGATTAAAAGGCCGACTGCCTATATGCAATTAGAAGAACTTATCACCGCCGGTTTAATGGAGAAGGTGAAAATAAATAAAAAGACCTACTTTAAGGCCTCGGACCCTAAAGTGTTGTCAGATAGATTAGCTGAAGACAAAAACCTGATCGAACAATTAAGTATTAAATATCAAGAGGGGCTTCTCCATTTGGGCCAGCCTCAAGCAAGAGTCTTAGAGGGGGTTTCTCACATTAAGGAGCTATATAAAGAAGTAGGAGAGGCGAACAGTATCCGAATATGGTCAAATGTTGGGGAAATATACCATCTTTTTAGTGATGCATATCAAAAATTGGCTGAGCAAGTACGTCAAAATGAGATAAATACTAGAGAAATTATTGCTAGCGGTAAGGCGTCTATGAGGTATGCGAAATATCTGAAACAAATTGCTGGGCCAACTTATAGCTTTCGGGCATCAACTTTTAAAGATATTGAGAATGACACGATCGTCTTTGGTAATTGTGTGGCGATTTTTAGGTTACATGAGAAGAATATCTTTGCCGTCAGAATAGAAGATAGCTCCATTGCCAAAACCTTCAGAGCTATCTTCGATATGTCTTGGGGCGGCCTTAAATAAATTTGGACACCGGGTGTCCAAATTAGGGTTGGATTTTGGGGCGGTATTGGAGGGCCTCGGTGAGATGTTGTTCGGTGATGTGTTCACTGCCGGCTAGATCGGCGATGGTGCGGGCAAGTTTGATTGTTCGATGATAAGCTCGAGCTGAGAGGTCGAGACGTTTGGCCGACGAGGTGAGCAATTGCGCACATTTATCATTAAGTGGGGCGAATAGCCTAAGTTCCTTTGGCCCCATGTCGCTATTGGTATGGATCTCTTTGCCGACCGCGGCGAAACGTTGAGTTTGTCTCCTCCTTGCCTCTAAGATCCGTTTTCGAACAGTACTCGAACTTTCTTCAAACCCGCCCACAAAGCGAGTTTGCCCCGACCGTAGCGTCGGGGCCGGTACTACACTCGCGGCCAGTCTCTCATGATCCACCTGCGGAACCTCTAACCACAAATCTATCCTATCAACGATAGGTCCAGAGAGTTTACGTCCGTAACGCACTAGGGCGGCTTGGGAACAAATACATTCCTTAGTCCGCAACCCTTTATTGCCACAAGGGCAGGGATTCATGGCGGCGATCAAAATAAAATTAGCGGGGAAGGTCATTGAGCCACGAGCACGCGAAACTCGTACCACCCTATCTTCCAGCGGTTGGCGTAGGGCCTCAATAACTCTCTTATCAAACTCGGGAAACTCGTCGAGGAAGAGGATGCCACGATGCGCTAAAGTAATCTCACCAGGCTTAGGCCAAGCGCCACCGCCGACCAAGGAGATATAAGAAGCGGTATGGTGGGGTGCTCGGAAGGGCGCCTCAGTGATCAGGTCATTATTAATCAAGCCGGAAGCCGAGTGAATACCTGTTACCTCCAATACTGCCTCGAAGTCTAGTGGTGGCAGTAGACCAGCGAAGGCTTTAGCCAACATCGTCTTCCCTGTCCCCGGCGGACCAGACATTGCCAGGTTATGCCCACCAGCCGCGGCGATCTCTAGTCCGCGCTTAGCGGTCTGCTGCCCCTTTATTTCTGACAAGTCGTAAGTGGCCTGAGTGTTGGCTTGGTGAGTGATCTTAGTTGGCGGTTGGAATGTAAGTGGTTGCCCGCGCTTCTTTACTGTTCCCTTCTCCAAGGCCGCCTTGGGCGGCGGAGACAAGTGGTCAGCAATATCGCGCAGATGATTACAGGCGTAAACTTTAATCCCTGGCACTAGGGCTGCCTCCCTGGCGTTGCCGCTCGGCAAATAAACTTCGGTGAAGCCGGCCTCCTGCGCCCGCCGGACCATCATCAGGGGTCCCTTTATTGCTCGCAATGAGCCGTCAAGGGCTAATTCCCCAATGAACAATTTACCCTCAGACTCAAACTTGAGCTCCTGCCCTGCCAGCAAGTAGGCCAAGGCAATAGCTAAATCAAAGACTGGCCCCTCCTTCTTTAGGTCGGCCGGCGCCAAGCCAACAATCACTTTCTTATTACTCTTCTGCGGCGATTTAAAACCAGAATTCTTTATCGCGGCGCTAATCCTATCCTTAGCTTCCTCCACTGCTTTGTCTGGCAAACCAACAATAGAGAAGGAATGTAATCCCCTGGCGATATCGACTTCAAGGTCGATTAAGTCAGCCTTAAGCCCTACCACTTGGGCGGAGTAAACTTTGGCTAGCATGTAGGAGTGGTTCTATTTTAGAGTGTCTTCTTTGTCGAGGTGTTGCGTGCAAGTTCTAGCAGCTGGATTGGCCTGAAGCCGATCTTCTTCGATGTCTTGATCACTGACTTCACATTTCCCATAGGTACCCTGGTCGATTTTCTCTAGAGCTAGGTCGATATTCTTGAGTCGCTTAACTAGCGCTGACTCGGTAGCCTGTCGCTCTTCCATATCTTCTATTTCATCTGCTACCTCATCGCGGAACTCAATGTCGGTCTCATCCTCGATTGGCTTAGGGAGCCAACGTCCGTTCTCTAGTTTGTAGCCGATTTTGGATAATGAGGTCTCTATTTCCTGCTTTTCAACTCGCAGCTTCTCCTCCTCCTCAAAGTTTTTGGTGTCTAACGTCATATAGGGCCATTGTAGAAACTCAGGCCCCCTGTGTCAAATTAAGATGCCCCGGTGATAAAGCGTTGGAAGATAGTATCAAAAGCGCCCTCACTAGTGGTGATTAAGATATGATTTTGATCGAGGAAGACGTAGAGCAGGAGTACGTCTCCATCTGGGTTGGTTAGGAGGCGAATATCTTTATTGCGTATTCGTTTGTCACTGAAATTGGGGGTAATAGCGGGTGGCTGGCGCTCGCCGCTATAGAGGAGCGGCAATAGATCGGTTAGCATCTTATCTTCCCATTCAATGAAGCCGGCGTAGGCTTGCTCGTGGATGTTACTTTCTAAAATAAGGAAGCGTGAAGTGCGCCCCTCATCATGGTAAACACCAAAACTAAACTCAGGGTTAAGGTTGCGGCTGAGTCTATTGCTTATTCCTAAGTCGAAGGTCTGCCTGAGGGCATTAAAAGTTAAGAGAGATTGGCCGCGAAGGAAATAAATAGTTTTAACATACAATTGGTCTGATTCTATTAGGTCAGCCTCGGTATCGAGTGAGGCCTTCGGCACCTCGATCCCTTGGCCTAGGCCTAAGGGCTTATTGTATTCGGAGAAAATGAGGGAGTCTGGCGATGGGGTGGGGGCTGGCGTTACGGGGCCAGTGTCCGTTGCCGGCCAGGACATGTAGGCTACTATACCGCCACCGATAATTAAAATGATTACGATGATTAATAACCAAGGCGTCTTTCTATTGGAACGTATTTTAGTTGTTTGCTGCAGCCCTTTTGTTTTCCGTTTTTGCTCTGATAGAGCAATCTTTACTGCTGAAACATCCCGATTCTTTACTGCCCGAGCAAAGTCTCGAGTATAAGTACGGATAGGGCTAAGGGTAGAGCCAGAATTCTTCAATTGCTCAATCTTCTCCTGGCTCGTTTGGATTTTAGATACCCGCTTCTGCTTAGCTTTAGCCGCTGTCTCACTTACTCGGCGTTTCTCGATCAGTACCGCTTCTTCTTGGCGTTTCTTGTTTTCAGCCTGCCGTTTGCGTTTGGCCTCCAGAGTCGCCTGGGTGGTAGCCTTGCGCCCAGCTATTTGCTCGTTTGTCTCTCGGCGCCGTTTTTGCTCGGAGCTCTCCATTGCGTGGCGTGCATCTTGGCGCCGCTTGGTTAGGTCAGAGAGTTCCTTTTCTAAATTGGCGTAGCGCTCTTCACCAGCCAGAGCCTTGCGCGCTGCGTCTCGCTTTGATTCACCGGGGTCGGCCTTCGTCATAGCTCTATACTCCCCCCTCAGCTTTTAATTGGTCTTCTAGTCGGTGGAGTTTGTCCTCTTCATCCAAAAGTTGGCGATAGAGAGTCGTGTTCTCATTGACTGTAACTTCGATCTTGCTGAGCTTCTCCTCCTCACCCCATTTTCTCTTTTCGACCTCCTTACGTTTGTCTTGTACGTCCCAACGTTTCTTCTCTACTACCTGTTTCTCGCTTGCGACTCCGATCTTCTGCTCCTCTGCTTCTAAGGCCGCCTCCTCTGCTTCGGTCTTTTTTTCTTCTGCTAAGATTGGATCTACAATTGTCCTAATTTGACGTCGGGCATTATCTAAATCTATCCAAGCTAATTCCAGTTTTTCCTTCTCGGCCGCTATTTCCGCTAAACGTTTACCGACCTCACTTAATTTATTTTTAAGCTCTCTTGATTTGGTTTCAGCCTCACGCTTGGTTGTCCACTCAGCGCCCTCCATGGCACGTTGAGCTTCTTGTCGCTTATCTTCTTGTGTTGACTCCGGTTTATCCTGAGGCTTGTCCTCAGTAGGAGCTGTAGTTTTGTCGTCTGCCATGGCCAATATTATAAAACAAGACGTCCGACGACCCAAGCTCTTGGGTTAGATCAGGACGCTTTTTTGGTTGTTAGAGTAGTTCGAGTGTTGGTTCGTCTGCTATTGGGGCGGCGCTGTTTGGTGCCGTTACCGAGTAGATAACGTTTAGTGTTCTCGCCAAGATCGATGAAATCGTCTGTTGCCTCCTTTAATTTTCCAGAAGTACTTTTGCCGAAGGCGATCACCTCTACCTGATTACCGCTATTTATTTTCAAATATTCCACTAGGGGGACGAAGTCACCATCTCCGGAGGCAATAATGATGGTGTCTACCTTAGAGGCTATCTTGATGGCGTCGACAGCTAAGCCAACGTCCCAATCGGCCTTCTTGGCTCCGCCGGGGAAGATTTGCAGGTCTTTAGTTTTAACCTCGATGCCCATCTTACCCATTGCCTCCATGAAGGCCTTCTCTTCCCCACTCTCAGTGGTGACCATGTAGGCCACTGCTCGAACTAAATTACGGTCAGCGACTGCGTCTTTAAGGATGGCGTCAAAATTAACCCGTGCTCCATATAGATTCTTGGCACAATGGTATAGATTCTGAGTATCGATAAAGACCGCCACACGCTGGCCTTGATGTTTGATTATGCTCATAGTAAATTAATTAAATTCCAAACTCGAGCCTTATTTTTTGGACTTTGAGCTTTGGCTTTTGGACTTCTTGCTCCCCAGGTACTTCTCGTGACGACGACGTTGGGCCACCATCTTTAAGAGGCCGCGGCGTGTATGTTCGTCTTTGGCGTTCTTTTTCAAATGTTTAGTAACTTCGCTAATTCGCTCATTCAAAACTGCCACCTGCACTGACGAAGAACCAGTGTCCTTGTCGTGCTTGCGACTCTTCTTTATTAAAGCTTGTTTCTTTTCCATCTTAATCATACAATGGATACTAGCATAAAAAGATTATAAAAGCAAGGGTCAATTTATCTATGAAACAATATCAACGCTTTTTGGGGGTTGCCGTAGCATTAGCGGTAGTTTGGGCCCTAATATCTAGCGATGGCCATCCTGGGCTGGTCCCGCAGGAGCAATTAGGCCAGGCGGCTTTGTCTTCACCCCGTACTGTGTTTAGAGGTAGCCACTTTGGATCAGTCTTGCAAGGACAATCAGAACAAATGGCTCCAACTTCACTTCTCTCCGCCCTTTATACATTTGACGATGCTTATCCTGAATTAGTTCCGTACGAACAATATGAGCAGTCGGGTCAGGTAGTTTTGGCTCCACCTGCTGTAGCGCAATTGACGTGCAATAAAACCGAGAGCAATACCGGGAGCATCCCTGTGCGCATTTACAGTGTTTGGGCTTATAAGGCAGAGGCCGAGAGGCTTATAAAAGATGCCCTAGCCAAACAGATAGAGTTGCAGGCTTGGTTAGACAGTAAAATTTGTGCAAAACCCTGTGTGAAAACCACTACTGGACCAACAACAGTGATCCACATAGACCCTGTCTATACCAATCCTTCTACCTGCCCAAGTCCGCCGTCGCCAGCAGTACACAATCTTTTGTCTACTAAAGTCAGCAAAACCTCTTGTGTGGAGGCAGAGGCATCGGCACTACAAGGTCTTATCAAGCAAATGGGGGATTTGGCGAATCCCTGTGCGGGGTCGGGTTGTAGTCGTTATTCCCAGGCCTCTAACATCTCAATGGCCTGTACGACAAGTACCTACATAAATTGGCTTGGCAAAAAAAAGCCTAAATATATCGCGGTCGGCAAGGCGACGATAACTATAACTTGCGGTAAGCAGATTACCGAAACGTTTCCCACAATCAAGGGCTGGTTTGATTGGGGCGCTAGTTATACCTGCGCCCCAAGGCAAGCGCGAATAACCCCTGAGTCTTCTTGACATATTGAATAAGCGGGTGTATAATTAATACCAGAGTCATTTTCCGGCACGTTGCTGAGAAAAAGAACTTAGGACTTCGTCAACAAAAGGGAGTTGAGTGATGAGCGGAAATTGTTTTTTTGCGTATTGTGTTCTAGTTTTTTGTGGTTTGGCGGCCGTTTACGGCTGTGTTCACCGGCCGTTCATAGACAATGTGCGCCCTGTCGACCCCCAATTCGAGTTCGAATTGATTGGGTTTGGGGCCGATCTGAACCTGTCTCTTTCAGACCAGGACGAGACCACAATTCTCTTCGAGGGTTTATTTGCCCAAGAAGGCAAGGTGCCACTCGAGGTTATGGTCTCAGTTGATCTGGAGCCCCTGGTTTCGGATTATCGATCCCATGACGTGACCCCTTACAGCGATCGGGTTTATATCATTAGGCCGGAGCTTGGGACGTCCGCCGTGACCTTTGAGGGAGAAGATTTTTTGCTGGTTTTGCCAGCTTTGCCAGGGGGCATCGAACGTCTTGCGCCAGCCAAGGGAACTTCTCGCGGGTTTGACCATCACATGGTGGCTTGGATTACTTCTCGCCTACTTGAGTCCTATGGCCCGCTCGAAGAAGCTGCTGCTTGTGACCCGTGTTGGATCTGGCTGTCTCTGCAAAGTGATGGTTGGGGTTTGGCAACGGGCCAACGTAACGAGCAAGGTGGCTGCCCGCCTCTACCTCACCCCCTGAAACCAGAGCTTGAACAGGAGCAGAGACCAATCGTTCCCAAGCCACCGAAGCCCGCACTAGCGCGGGCTTTTTTCTTTGGATTAATTAATTGAAGAATAAAATAAGCCCCCTTCCGCGCTGTGGCGGTCGGGGGCTGTGGTTTGGAATGCGGGCGAGGGTCTAGGCGTCTTCAGGTTTGCCCTCTTCGGCTGCGCCGCTTTCTGTCCCGGTTGTTCCTGTCTCGGCGTCTCCAGCTCCAGATGTGGGGTCGGGATCGACCGCCTTGGTGTCGTCAGGGGTGCCTTCCTCTTTCTTCCCCCCGCTAGTTTCGAGAAGGAAGTCGGTTCGGGGGCGCCGGGCGAGACCCAAGCGGTCTAGGGTTAAATAGACTCGATGGAAACGGGCCTTGGCATCTCCGTGTAATCTCGGCCTGTTCTCGACCGCCCTCGCTTCATCGGCGAGTTCCTGAAGTGCCGCCTTTGCCCTTTTCTCTCGTGTAGGGGGGTCGGCTTCACTCATGGCACTGTAGGTCAGGTCTAGGATGAGGGCTGTTTCCTCAAGTGCTCTGGCGAATTCGTTGGCCGACTTTTTTTCGTCGTCTGTTGGGCCGTTCGTCTGGTAGTAAGCGGAGTAGCAGGAGTTAACACCAAGACCGATACATATCACTATAAACGGACAGAAAAACTGGAGGAAGGGGCTGGAAACTCCCCACCACATCATAAAGGAGGTCCAAGAAATAATAGCCCCGGCTATGTAACTGATTTGTGTCGCCCAGCGCCATCGCTGGAGTCGCTCTGCCTCCTTTTCCCAACGTTTGGTTTTTAGGGGGTCTGGGTGCCCTTTGAGCACCCAAGTCGCGAGGAAGGTGTGTGGTATCCCGTCCTTCTCGTCGATCTCCAGGATGTCTACCCCTACCGGGGAATGTACATTACCCGGTTTTCTCAACTCGTTACCCAACATGATAAGGAACTCCTTGTCTAGGCCTAAGTTTGAGGGTAGATAGCCACAAGCCACCTACCCCCTGCTATTAAGGCCATTTTCACAGTACTGCCGTGATCCTACACTATTGTGAGAGTTTTGTCAATGTGGTCGGACGGGTAGCCACTTGGACACTAAGTGTCACACTCCCAGACACTCAGTGTCCAAGTGGCTTACAAAAGTGTCGGAGGGTGTATAGCGGAGTATCCATGTTGTTAAACACCGGGTGTTTAACAAAGTTGCGACGTCGCAACTTTGTGCAACGGAAACAAAAAAGCCTCGATTCACTAAAGTGAATCGAGGCCGGGACTCTCCTTGGAGAGCCTTACGATGTCCTCGCCCGGTCCTGCAGAATAGCCAGCAATCTCTTTTTGGCCGCCCTTCCGTGGAGCCATGAACTCTGTTCCAAGCGGACAATCTGGCTAACTCCCTTGTCTGAACCATCCCCCGACATTTGAGCTAGAGCCAACACGCTTACTCCGCTCGCCCTTCTGCGCCGCATCAATTTCTTGCCTCCCACTTGCGTACCTCCCTGCGTTATTGCAACTCTACCGTGTCATCATTTACCGATAGGCACCTCTCTGGCGCGAAAGAGAAATATAACATCAAATGATTTGTAGTACAATAGTAGGGTCGCACAATATCTTATGGTCAAAGATTTAAAACAATTAAAGGGGCAGTTTTTAGAATATTTAGAGATTGAACGTGGGCGGAGTCTATTGACTGTCGCTAATTACGATCGCTATCTCCAGCGCTTTTTTGACCACAGCAAAGTGAAGTCGCCCTCTGATATCAACGATGAGGCGGTTAGGAAATTTAGGTTGTGGTTAAATCGCTTACCCGGCGACAAAATGGTGACAGGTAGTTTAAAGAAGAATACCCAGAATTATTATTTAATCGCCTTGCGCACTTTCCTTAAGTATTTGGCCAAGATGGACATTAAGTCTTTGCCGCCAGAGCGGATTGAGTTAGCTAAGACACCCGCCCGAGAACTAGATTTGATCAGTGGTGATGAGCTAGGGCGGCTGCTCAAGGCGCCAGATGGTAAGGCTGAGAAGGACTTGCGCGATAAGGCTATCTTGGAACTCCTTTTCTCTACTGGCCTGCGTGTTTCAGAGCTATGCGGGTTAGACACTGGTACTGTGGATTTAAAGAAGACGGAGTTCACAGTCCGGGGCAAGGGCGATAAGGTGCGGCTGGTCTTCGTCTCCCCTGCCGCTAAGACCGCTCTTAAGAATTATCTGGGGGCCAGGCGAGATATGAGTGATGCCCTCTTTGTAAATATTGGTGATGAACCAGGCCGCCTAACCCCTCGGAGTATCGAGCGCCTAATTAAGTTCCACGCTGTTAAAGCGGGCATTACTAAGAAGGTCACCCCGCACGTTATTCGGCATAGTTTCGCCACTGACCTACTCCGTAACGGTGCTGATATCCGCTCTGTCCAGATGATGCTTGGCCACGCCGATATCTCCACTACTCAAATCTATACTCACGTTACCGACCAGCACCTAAAAGATATCCACAAGGATTTTCATAACAATCCCAAATCAGATTCTTGAGTTATCCACATGCAAGGTATTGCGCTATAGGACATAGCGGATATAATAAAGGACAGATATGATTTGGTCATTAACGGAGCATCCGGCCCGGAGTGTCTTTTAAAACAAAAAGAGCCCATCTCTCCACCTTGGACACCCCTCTGGCCGCACTCTTTGCCACCCTCATAAGGGTGGTTTGTTTTTTGTCCTACTTTACGCCGTATTTAGAGCGAATCTTAGAAATCTCAGCTTGTTCAATCTTTTCTTTCTTCTCTTTGCCCCCCTCCCCCATTTTCTTAAGTTCTTTTTTGTCTAGTTTAGCTAATTCTTTAGCTCGTGCTATTAATTTATCTGTTTCGTTATTCTCGGGTTTATCTAAGGTTTCTTCCAATAGAGCATGCAAAATATGGCCAATCTTGGGCCCAGCCTCTAGGCCGGTTTCATGTATAACGTTGTCACCGTCTATTTTGAGCATTGTCACCGAGGTTGGGGCCCTCAGAGCCTCCTCTATCATCGACTCGTATTTCCTTAGCCGATAAGGACTCTCCTTTGGTCGGCCCATGCCAATACGGTCGCACATTCTGACAGACATCAGATCCCAAACCTCTTCTCGGCCAACGTTCCTAATGATCCGCCTTACGGCCGACAAAGTGATTTTCTCTATATCGGTGAAGAACATATGGTTACGCACTAATTTGGCGATCAGGTCGGTTGTTTTCTTGGGGAACTTAAGGCGCTCGAGGACCTGCCTGGCTGTTCTTGCTCCTACCACGTCATGACCATAGAAGGTCCAGTCCTTCTTTTCGTCCCCCCATTTCCTAGTCCTTGGTTTACCAATGTCGTGGAAGAGGGCGGCTAGTCTCACGTGTAACGGATATTTCCTGTCAGCTGAGTGTTGGAGGGCCCGCAAACTATGTTCCCAGACCTCGTACATGTGATCTCCGTTCTGTTTCACATGAATCCCTTCCTCTAATTCAGGCAAGAATTCTCGTAGAACCCCCAACTTATTGGCTAAAACTAGCCCTATCATGGGTTGGTCGGTCATTATAATCCGAATAAACTCCTCCCTAATTCGCTCAGCAGAGATAATCTTCAATAAATGGGCGTTCTTGCTTATACTAGTGGCCGTTTCAGACTCAATAGCAAAGTTCAATTGAGTGGCCAGTCTAATTCCCCTCAATATTCGTAGAGAATCTTCAGAAAGGCGCTCGTCCGGGTCCCCTACTGCCCTGATCAGCTTGTCCTTTAGGTCCTCCTGGCCACTATAAAGGTCAATCACCTTGTTTTCGTCTTGGTCGAGAGCCAGAGCGTTAACCGTGAAGTCTCGTCTTTTGAGGTCATCTTCTAGATTATTGCTCCAAGTAACCTCGTCGGGCCGCCTTTGGTCTGAGTACTTGGCCTCTAGTCTGAACGGTGTAATCTCTACACATCTAATGCTCTTATCTTCGCACTCTTCATTGACCACTGATACGGTGCCGTAATCGTTTTCGTAAAAAGTTTTAGGGAATAAGGCGGCAATTTCCTCTGGTCTAGCGTTGGTGGTAATATCCCAATCTTTAGGTTTTAGGCCGGCGACAAGGTCACGAACGCAGCCACCGACCAAGTAGGCCTGAAAACCGCCCTTTTTCAGGCTTTTAGTTATACGTGTAACCTCTTCTGGGATGGAGAACTTAGATACCATATGGTGCTTATGTTGTGCGGGTAGGGAGAATCGAACTCCCGACTCATCCTTGGCAAGGACGTATTTTACCACTAAACCATACCCGCTTACGCCTAAATGTAGCATAATATTTTTAAAAGAGCTAGAATTATAAAGCTCTTATTTGCAAAGCGCCTGTGGTGAAATGGATATCACAACGGTCTTCGGAACCGTCGTTCTGGGTTCGAATCCTGGCAGGCGCGTTAAGTAAGTACCCAAAAGTTCGGGTTATCGGTCAAAACTGTGCATAAGCCTGGGGACAATGTGTATAAACGGACAAGTCTTTAATAATGCCTATATGTCTCTATCTGCCCATACCCTTGTTTCTAGCCATATTTACTACTTGTCTCTAAGTGTATAAGGCATTATGTTTCATAAGAAACCTAATAAGCAGGAAATCGGCCAAAGAGGAGAAGACGTGGCGGCCAAGTATCTTGAAGAACGTGGTTTCAAAGTAATTGATCGTAATTATCGCCGACCTTGGGGCGAAATAGATCTCGTGGTACAGAGGGACAAGGAGGTTGGATTTATAGAGGTCAAGACTGTTTCCCGTGTAACTCTGAGCGAGGACGATTACGAGCCGGAGGACAATTTGCATCCTTGGAAACTTAAACGTCTCCGACGAATTATTCAAACTTATGTTTTGGCAAAAAATTTTGATGACGATATTGATTGGCAAGTTGACGTCATTTCCGTCTACCTAGATCTGGCGGGGGAGACCCTAAAAATCGACTGGCTAGAAGATATCACCCCCTAATCTACTATTTGGACAGATTTGGACACTCAATGTCCAAATATCCTCAAACCACGGCTTGAAATAAGGTTTTAAAATTTGGACATTGAGTGTCCAAATTATTTGGTAGATGGAGTGTGGGGTACGGATGGATAAAAAGAAGCCCCATCCGTAAGATGCGAATGAGGCCCGGTCTAGTCTGAGAGATTTAGCTGGGCTTGTTGCTCCATGAGGAGGGCAGGTCCTTCGTTGCTGTTGCTCAGCGACGGGGTTACCTTCGGTTTCCTGATTACCGAGTCTACTTAGCCGGCTCTGACCAGCTAAGTGGAGTGGTAAAATGTCGTTTCAACCTCTTCCTCACGACAATCTCTCTGACAAGACCTGGATCCAATGTCTACCCTACCTAGGATAGGAATTAATGTTAATCCCTTTGTTCGGGCTGCCGGGAATCGAACCCGGTCTACACCCACCCCATGGGCGCGTACTACCGGTATACTACAGTCCGTTACCTCTACATCTATCTTATCTGCAAGTCGCCGATGAGGCGGCTACAGCCCGAAAATGTAGAAAATGCTTATGTATTATGCTAAGATGACGCACTAGAAGCAAGTAATCGGGCCGTAGTGTAACGGTAGCACGAGACGTTTGGGACGTTTTAGTCCGAGTTCAAATCTCGGCGGCCCGACAGTGAAATAGGCGAAACGGAGCATAGCGGCAACATGTCTGACCAATTCTATGCAGCAAGAGACAAAATTATGGGCGGTCTATACCGACAGGTTTTGAAGCGCTTTTTTTTTCTCCAAGATCCGGAGCGGGTTCACGACGGGATGATCTCGATGGGGGAGCGGCTAGGGAAATATGCCGCCGCCTGTGCCCTGGTGGGGGAGGCTTTTGGTTATGAAAATAAAATTTTGGAGCAAACGCTTTTGGGAATTGATTTTGCCAGCCCAATTGGATTGGCGGCCGGCTTTGATAAGGATGCTCGTTTAACGCAGATCTTACCGGCAGTTGGCTTTGGATTTGGAGAAGTTGGTTCGATTACCGGCGAAGTTTGCGGGGGCAATCCTAAGCCGCGCTTACAACGTCTGCCTAAATCCCGATCTCTTCTTATTTATTATGGTTTAAAAAACGATGGTTGTGAGACCATCTCTGCTCGTTTGGAAAAACAAAATTTTAAAATTCCCATCGGGATTAGTGTGGCCAAAACCAATTGCGCTGCGACTGTGCCAACTGAAGCGGGCATCGCTGACTATCTTAAGGCCTTCAAAATTTTTGTTGATAGGGGGGTGGGGGATTATTTCACTATCAATATTAGTTGCCCCAATGCTTTTGGTGGGCAGCCTTTCACTGATGCTGACAGTCTGGAAAAACTTCTGACGGCCATTAATCAGGTGCCTACCACCAAGCCGATCTTCATTAAGCTCTCACCTGATCTGTCGCGAGAGGAAATAGATCGGATCTTAGGAACTACCGGCCGCCATCGCATTGATGGTTTCATTTGCACTAATCTCACTAAGAATCGTGATAGTACGAAGATTAAGGAAACTAAAATTCTCGAAAAAGGCGGCTTGTCTGGCCATGTTGTCCAGGGCTTGTCAGACGACTTGATTAAATACATTTATCGAAAAGTTGGAGACCGATACGTAATTATCGGTTGCGGCGGAATCTTCTCAGCGGAGGACGCTTATCGTAAGATTCGTCTTGGCGCTTCTTTAATTCAAATGATCACTGGTATGATTTACCAAGGGCCGCAAGTTATTGGTGAGATCAATCGCGGTCTGGTAAAATTGCTCCGCCGCGACGGCTTTAAAAATATCTCTGAAGCCGTCGGCGTCGACAATCGCTAGCCCTTGCTCTTTACGGCTTCACGTGTTATCTTGAAATTGGTAAATTGGTAAAGGAGTTTGTTCTTTTCTTTGTGTAAAAAGGGAGTAGAGTCATGAGAATAATAGCCGGTTTGATCCCGCGACGTCTTCGATTATATGTTCTCGCCGAACGGCCGCGTACCGAGAGTCAATATCTTGCGCTTGCCGCGGCAATTAAGGCGGGTGTGGGGAAATTGTCGAAACATAATGACCTATTGGTGCAAATGGAAGTCTATAGTTGCCCGGCGGCGTTGGCCGCCCATGACCCGATCGCCGCTGTCTTAGATTTTGTCGCGGGGCCGAAGGTCATGGATCAAGAAGCTCTGGTGCTCGTAGACGGAGTCCATCTGGTGAATCGCCATGTAATAGCGTCAGTTGCCGAACAGGTTAGCATCCCACTACTTTGGGCCCAGCGCTTTGTGTCCGCCACTGGCAAAAGTGGAAGACTGATGAAGATTATTACTCAGAATAAAGATGACAAGCCGATCTGGCCGCTTTCTGTCGTTTCTCCTGCCCCCGCTTGACGGGGGCTCTTTTTACTTCGAATAAATCCGTTTCATCAAAGGATTAAGTCTGGTCACAATTTCGTAATTAGTAGTCCCGGTAAGTGCCGCCAATTCGTCAGCGTTAACTTCTTTCTCGCCGTCTTTACCAATTAAAATAACTTCTTCGCCAACTTTGTCTTTGGCCTTGGGCCCAAGATTGATAATTAAGATGTCCATTGAAACACGACCTAGTATCCGACAACGCCTACCGCTTACCAAGACGTGACCAATGCTAGAGAGCGCTCGTGGGTAGCCATGCCAATACCCTATAGGGCAGATACCGGCAACAGTTTCTTGTTCTAGAGTTTCAGTGAAGTCGTAACCAATTCGATCGCCACGCTTCAGCTTCTTCGTTTCACCGACGACTGTCTTCCAAGTCAGGACGGGTTGTAATTTAATATGATCTCCCAGGGCAGCGGCTACTTCAGCTGAGGGCCAAAGGCCATAGAGAGAGATCCCTATTCGCACTAGATCGAAATGGGTTTCGGGGAAGAGTAAGGTGCCAGAGCTAGCGGCGGCGTGTCGGATGGGGGAGTAGCCCGCCTTCTCGATCAACCCCACCGCCTGGCGGAACAGATCAGATTGTTGGCGAGTGTCTCGGGGGAAGGCGGGGTTCTTGGCCGCCGCGAAATGAGTATAAATACCAACGAGATTTTCTGTGGGGACACTTTTTTGTTTTAGGAAACGGATGATCGCTGGGAGCTCCGCCAATCGCAGACCTTGCCTACACATACCGGTGTCTATCTTGAGATGAAACCGGAGTCCTCTATTGGAAACATGTTCCATGGCGCGAACCAATGCTTCCAATCCCTCCTTGGTTGAGATACTTAAATCGAGATTATGTCCGCTCGCTTTAGCTAATCTCTCCGGCAAGGTGTGGCCGAGAATAAGGATGGGGGCCTTGGCGCCATGCTCGCGGAGAGCGGTCCCTTCAACAATAGAATCAACTGCCAACCAATCGGCGCCGAGCCGCTCCATCTCGCGTGCGAATTGGAAGATGTCGTGGCCATAAGCATTAGATTTAACCACTGCCATTAGCTTGGTCTTCTTCCCAATCAATTGGCGGAAGATTTGATAATTGTTCTTGAGGGCCGAGCGGCTGATCTCTACCCAGGTTCTTAATCCCGCATTAGCAGAACTTAGGCTCTTGGGCGCTTTAACCTTAGGTTTATTGCTTTTGGGTTTCACAATCTCATCCTAACGGAAGTCTGCCGCCCCCGCAAACCGTTGGAAGAGGCGGCTTGTCCGGGGCGCCCCTTTCGACTACAATGCGGCCATAGATTATTGTTAGTAATTACACTCTTATATGAATGAATCTTTAGCGAAAGTGTGGGCCAGCATCCTGCCCTGGCTCACTGATCATGGAGTCAAGATCGTGCTTATTATCTTGATGGCGTTCATCGTCCAGAAATTCGGCGGTCTCTTTATCGAGAAATTGATCAGGAGGATCATCGTGGCCGATCCTTTGCGTCCACCTAATTCAGAGAGGAAGCGCGAGGACACTCTTATTCAAATATTCGTTGGTACCTTGAAGATCGTCTTGTGGTTGGTGGTCCTGATGCTTGTGTTAGAAGAAGTGGGGATTGCCATTGGTCCGATTATCGCTGCTGCTGGGATTGTGGGCTTAGCCTTCGGCTTCGGTGGTCAATACTTGATCCGCGATCTCATTAGTGGGCTCTTTGTAATCATGGAGAATCAATACCGGATCGGCGATGTGGTAAGCATCGCTGGTATTAGTGGTTCGGTAGAAGACATTAGTTTACGGATGACGACTCTGCGTGATCTTGATGGGGCGGTTCATCACATACCACACGGAGAGATTACTACGGTTTCTAACTTGTCCAAATATTTTGCTCGGGTCAATCTAGATATTGGTATTTCTTACGACGCTAATTTAGAAAAGGTTATTGCGGTAGTTGATAAGGTGGGGGAGGACATGGCCGCTGATGCAGAATGGAAGGAGCATATTACTAAACCGCCGAAATTCTTGCGAGTGAATGATTTTGCCGATTCCTCTGTGATGATTAAAATCCTCGGTGAGACTAAGCCGCTCAAGCAATGGGAAATTACTGGCGAGCTCCGCAAGCGCCTCAAGATTGCCTTCGACCGCGAAGGCATCGAGATCCCTTTCCCTCAACGCGTCATCCATCAAGCTAAATAAGATAAAAAAACTTAGACACAGCATGTCGAACTCCCAGACACGACGTGCCCAAGTTTTTGTTTCCTGCTGAAAATTTCCCTGGCTCTCGCGCCGTCGCGCTCCGAGACGGTCTTTCTAGCAACATCGGCTTCCGTGGATTCGAACACTTCGTGTCTTGCTTGCCCGTCACGGAGTGCCCAAATCCACATTGGAGTGAAACTAGACATTTTTGTCGCCATGGCACAAATATGCTAGCCTTGGCTTAGTTTTAGACATTATTAATCGTAATTTCTGTATTAATTATGAATGCAACAATAAAGTGGATAATTGGCATAATCATTGTTATCGCGATCATCTGGATCGGTTTCTCGCTAGGAGATAAGCAGCCAGCTGAAACGGGGCCAATCAAGATCGGCCTCTCTGCCCCCCTCACTGGTGAAGGGACCAGCTTCGGCGACGGGATGAGAGCTGGGGCCCAACTCGCCGTCAGCGAGATAAATGAAGCTGGTGGTGTTGATGGGAGGATGGTGGAAGTTATCTATGAAGATGATACATGTACTGCTAGGGGTGGATCCACTGTCTTTAACAAATTGGTGAATGTGGACCGAGTTGATGCTATTGCTGGGCCACTTTGCTCAGCAGTTGGGGCGGCTGGTTTACCAATAGCTCAGGAAGCCGGAGTCCCAACAATTGAGTTTGGATCGGCTCCAGCTCTCCCAGCGATAGGGGATTATATTTTCCGAACTTACCCCTCCGATTCTTTCCAGGGGAAATTTACCGCTGAGTATTTAACCGATGAGCTCAGTAAGAAAAAAGCTGCTGTGTTGTATGTAAAGAATGATTGGGGGCAGGGTCTTAGTGATGTCTTCGAAGCATCCTTTACTGAATTGGGTGGCGAAGTGGTTTATAACGAGGGTGTAGCCCCAGAGACTAAAGATCTCAAAAGCTTCATCGCTAAGATCAAATTGGCCGAACCCGATGTTATCTATTTACCTGCTTACCCAAATATTGCCATCATTGGGTTGAGGCAAATGGCAGAAGCGGGGATAGATGTTCCTATCTGGTCTGGCGATGCCTTCGACACAGATGAGATCGTCAAGTCTGGTGTGGCTGATGGTGCGGTATATGTTAGGGCTCTGACGGCTAGCCCAGATGACTTCAAACAACGTATCAAAGATGAGACAGGAATAGATTCTAATCTGCCTACCCCTTTGACCTACGATGCTATTCACATCCTTGCCAAGGTTTTTGGGGAGGTTGGAACAGACAAGGAGGCAGTTAGAGATGCTCTAGCCAGTTTGTCTTACAGAGACGCTGTTTCCCTACCCCTTATTGAGTTCGACGAATTGGGAGACCTCACTACGGCTGAGTTCGAAATCATGACTATCCAGAATGGTGAGGCAGTGCCGTACGTCCAGGAATAAAAATTCAGACGACGTAAATTGAGAAATCAAAAACCAGTCAGGCATCGCCTGGCTGGTTTTTGATTGCGACAGAAATAGTCTTAAAGAATCTACGGTCGTAGGTTTTGTAAGACTGGGGGACAATTAAAGGTTACCCTTGGTACGGGTTTAGGCCCTGATTTTAGTTTTGGACACTGCGTGTCCAAATTCAATCGTTTTCTCACCGGCAAGAATCTTAGGTATCAACCGCCACGACTTATTTATTATCGCTAGATGGTCCATCATATATCTATTTAGTTATATCAGCTCCGCCATTAAAGTATCCCTCGGTAACTTCTAGGGAATCATCGACGGGGATGACGGTTCCATTCTGCATTGCTATTTCGATCTCGACGTTACCTTCTGTGGGCCTGACTCCTTCAGCTATCGATAGGGTGATGTGGGGGTGCTCATTGGTGGACTTCTCATTCTCTACCAATAATACATCCACTTTATCTGTTGTAACGCGGCCGGTGATTGCGATGGTTTGCTTCTCACCCACCTCGATATCGGCCAGCCCGTTCTGCGGTCTGAACTCGATTGTTGAATGATGATAAAAATGCCTTGGGTGGACGGGCGGATATTTCGCCTTCAGCGCCCCAACATCATCGACAAATCTCGCTGTATATATCACCCGTTCATTTCTTTGTGATGGTTCCATGGTTTTGTAGGTTAACTATTTTGGTGCGGGATGGGAGAATCGGTCACGAGTTACTAAGCTTTTTACTCCAGGTATTCGTAAAAATCTAAGTACTCTCGACTCCGACTCGCGACCCCGCAAGCTTGCGGGGTATCCGCTCCGTCTTTCGATTCTCCCTCCGCGCGGATGGAAACCAAGAAAGGCTAGCCTTTCAGGCCAACCTTTCTTGGTTTTATGCGGGATGGGAGAATCGAACTCCCAACCACAGTTTGGAAAACTGTTATTTTACCATTAAACTAATCCCGCCTGCGCTAAAGCTTCGGCGGGCAAGGCCCGCTTTGGCTATATTCCTATGCTACCACAAAATTAAAACCCCGCGAGTGGGGCTTTAATCTTTTAGTTTAACCAAAGTCGTTATTTAACAGCGTCTTTTAGGGCCTTGGCTGGTCGGAACTTAGGCACACGCATGGCTTGGACCTGGATAGGCTCTCCAGTGCGTGGATTACGAGCTGTACGCGCAGCTCGCTTGCGGGTGGAAAAAATACCCAAGCCAGCGATCGAAACTTCGCCGTCACCTTTCAAGGTTTGGATGATAGAGCTGACAACAGTATCGACTGCCTGCTCTGCCATTACCTTAGTGCCGCCAATAGTCTCGTGTACTGCGTCAATAAGTGCTTGTTTATTCATGTATATATTTTATGGCTACTAAACTCGACCATATCCTCTAACTGCGACCCATTATACTCCTGGCCCTATTTTTAGGCAATATCTGGAGGATTAGACATATATTTGACGTTTCTTGCCATTATCTGGCGTAGTCAATCACTCGTGACTCACGAATTACTGTCACTTTGATCTCGCCGGGGTAACGTAGCTCTCGTTCTACCCGGATGGCTATCTCTCGGGCCAGTTTTTTAGCTCTCAAGTCGCTAATTTCGTTTGGTCGGACAAAGACTCTAATCTCTCGTCCAGCTTGGATGGCGTAGGCCTTCTCTATTCCAGAGAAAGAGGCGGCCAAGTCTTCAAGCTCCTTCAATCGTTTGAGGTAATTCTCGACACTGTCGCGCCGAGCGCCTGGTCGGCTACCCGAAATAGCGTCAGCCACTTGGACGATGATGGACTCTAATGTCTCGTAAGGATATTCCTCATGATGCGATTGCATTGCTTTAACTATCGCTTCGCTGGCGCCAAATTTCTCTAAGATGCGTCGGCCTATCTCCACATGAGTACCAGGCACTTCGTGGTCAACCGCCTTACCAATATCATGTAGCAGGGCGCCAGCGCGGGCTACGGCTGGATCTGCGCCTAATTCTCCAGCTAACATGCCAGCGATATGTGACATCTCTATTGAGTGCTGGAGGACATTCTGGCCATAGGAAGTCCGGAAATGGAGTCGTCCGAGAATGAGGACAATACGTGGGTCTAGATTGAAAACTCCTGCCTCATAAGTGGCTTGCTCGCCCTTCTGTTTGATGATCTGGGAGACATTTTCCTTAGCTTGCTCTGTCATCTCTTCAATCTTAGCCGGTTGGATGCGTCCGTCAGCTATTAGGTTCTCTAAGGCGACTTTGGCGATTTGCCGTCTGACGGGGTCAAAGGAGGAGAGAACAATAGTCCCTGGGGTGTCATCGATGATGACTTCCACCCCGGTGGATTTCTCGAAGGCGCGGATATTGCGCCCCTCCTTACCTATAATCTTACCCTTCACCTCATCAGAGGGGATTTCGATCACTGTCGACATTATCTCAGGCACAGTGGCGTTGGCGAGTCGCTGAACAACCGAAGTCAAAATAGACTTGGCCTTATTCTCTAACTTTTCATTATGCTCGCTCTCTACCTTACGTATCCGAACGAGGAAATCCTCTTCGCCTTCCTTCTCGATCACGGCAATAATCTGCTCTCGAGCCTCCTCGGCAGTTAATTGAGCCACCTTCTCAAGCTCATTCTTCCTAGCTTTCTCTAGTTCGCTAACTCGTTTAGTGGCTTGGTCTAGGTTCTCGTTCCTACTCTTTAAAGATTCTGCTTCTCGCTCGATATCTCCTTGGCGCTTGTCTAAGAGCTCGTCTTTCTTTATTAGGCGTTCTTCGCGTTTCCGAGACTCTTCTTCCTTGCCACGTCCAGTCTCCTTAACTTCTTTCAATAATTGTTCGGCCTGTTCGTCGGCCCGGTCAACAATCTGTTGGGCCTGATCCTTGGCCTCCAGGAGCATCTGCTTAACTTTTAATTCCATCGAGCCTTTCTGCCCGAGGGTGATGATCCAACGGAGGAAATAACCAAAGACAATGCCTGCCAGAGTGCCGGTGCCGGCGATCAGTAGCCAGGTCATCGTATTCATGATGTAACGACGACGGCAATAGAGCTTAAGTTGTCAATCAAATCAAATCGATCAGAATCGCAATGAGATTGGGGGGAAAGGCGATGATAATAACAAAGATTTAATAGTAGTTGACAACATATTGAAAACTAGAGCAGTCGTAAAATCTAAAAGACTAAAATTAATAAGGTTGCAGGCTTAGTATAACAGATTTATCGCCCCTTGCCAACTTCCTTAATTATTTTTTCCTTTGATGATCTCGTCAACGAGTTTATAAGTCTTGGCCTCATCGGCGGACATGTAGTAATCACGGTCGGAGTCTTTCTCCACTTGAGCGGCAGTCTTGCCAGTGTTCTTGGCGAGAATTTTGTTTAGTTTTTCTTTAATCCGCAGAATTTGCTTGGCGGTAATGGCGATATCAGTAGCCTGTCCCTCTGTCCCACCCATTGGTTGGTGGATCATAATCTCAGCATTAGGGAGAGCGAAGCGCTTTTTCTTCTGACCAGAAGAGAGGATAATGGCGGCGCCGGAAGCGGCTAAGCCTACACAAACAGTAGAGACATCGGACTTCACGTAATTCATGGTGTCTAAAATCGCCATGGTAGAGGAAACAGACCCACCGGGGGAGTTGATATACATAGTGATATCCTTCTTCGGTCCCTCGCTCTCAAGAAAGAGGAGTTGAGCGATAATATTATTGGCTAGATTATCATCAATAGGGCCGCCAAGAAAAATAATCCTATCCTTTAATAGACGCGAATAGATATCGTAGGCCCGCTCGCCAAATTGTGATTTCTCAATAACTGTTGGAATAAGCATGATGATATTTGAACTTGGACACTCGGTGTCTGGGAGTTCGACACCGAGTGTCCAAGTTCCTTGTCGATTAATAACTGAACCCACAACATAGCATAAATCCACCATTTTGCAAGAGGTGGCATTGACAACCACCCCATGTCATGATAATCTCACAACAGAAGGCTAGATGTCCTGGCTGTTCGGGTCTAGATCCCTGACAAATGAAAGGAGGTGATCGCATGTATCATCGAAAAGACTGGACGTTGATCGGGACGGACACCGTTATCATAATTCTGGGTGTTCTAGCGGTGCCGGCGATTCCCGTCTATCTGGATTACCAGAAAGACATCGCAAAGCAGTAGGTATTGAATGAGCAACCAGCCACGGCAGGCGTGGATGAAGCCGTGCCCGACCCATCCCCGACGCCGCGGGCGGGAGAGGTGAAAGCAGAAGTCGATGGGTTATCTTGGTAGGCGATTGGATGAGGAGCAAGCGGCGATTCGCTTGGCGATGGCCGGTTGGCCAGCAGGGGACATTCGCATTGCCCTCTTTGCTCGACTGAGTCAGCCGCTAAAGGATATGTTCTATGGCGCCGCTTTCCCGCTGGAGGTTGTCGTCCAGGGCTCTGGGCCTGTGAAGGATTGGGCCAGGCGACAGAGCATCGCGATCGTTTGACTCGAACAAGTGGGGAACACGCAACTCCCGACCGGATTTATCTGGTTGGGAGTTTTTTCATTTTCGCGAATTTGGACACGAAGTGTCCAAATTTACTTCTGCCCTTCCAACCACTCAAACACCTTCTCGTTGGTGATCAGGCTAGTGACGTATTGGCGTAACCTATCTTCAGAAGTATTAGGATAATGCTGTTTAAGGTGATCAAGTTCCTTCTTAATCTCTTCTTCTGGTGCAGTGATCTTTTCTTGCTGTGCAATCCGACCAAGGATAAGACCAGTCTTAACCCGCTTCTTAGCATCCTCCTGCCAACCAGCGCGTAACTCAGCCTCAGTTTTCTTAAGATGACCCAAGTACTCATCCCATTTCAGATTCATCCGCTCTGCCTCATAGCGCATTTCGGCCAGCATCTTATCTACTTCAGCTTCAACTAAGACAGGCGGTAGAGGAATATCACTCTCTTTTATTATTCCCTCGATAATTTTCAGTCGGCGCTTATCGCGAGCTTTCATCTCCTTATCTCGCTTGATGTTTTCTTTCAATTTGGTTTTCAAATCTGCCAGACCCTCAAACTTACCAAGTGACTTGGCGAACTCATCGTTCAATTCTGGTTCGGGCCCCAGTTCACCTGTCTTTTCATCCTTCTTGGCGCGGCTTTTCCGGACCTCGGCGATTAGATCGTCCGCCTCCTTATCAGTTACCTCGATTTTCTCTGCCGCTTCACCCATAATCTTCTTAGCAATCACACCACAATCACCCAATTTAATTTCTGGATTAATGGCGGTCTTAATTTTGAAACCTAACGGGTTGTCCTTGGCTATTTTGGTAATACTGATCATCGGACGCCCAATGGCATCTAGCTTCTGCTCCTCAACAATACTTGGGTAAGCTTTCTGGAGAGCGAGTTCGGCCATCTCAGTAAGGACCTTTTCTGCGCCAAACTTAGCGATAATGGCTTGCTCGGTGGCGTGCCCTTTGCGGAAGCCGTCTATGGTTACATCGGCGTTAATATTGGCCACGGCCGATTGCCGATAGTTCTCGAATTGCTCTGTAGGAATCTCTCCCTCGATCTCCACTTCTGAGTCAGGTAATTTATTGATTTTGACGTTTATCATAATTCGACTTTGCTCATTATAAATAGTGCGCCCTAGTTTAGCGGTTTTTTTACTAAATTTCAAATTTTCCCCTAAAAACAAAATCCCCCGAGGCGCCTCGGGGGATTTTGTTAAACACTTGTTTGCTTGGTGGATTACTCGCCCGATCCGTTACTCGCACCATCTGTTGGTTCAGTTGGTTCACCGGCGTCTGTGTCGGTGCTGTCCGAGCCGGAGCTAGCATCTCCCATCGGAGGTAATATGCCGCTTGGGTCAGGAATCTCAGGGATTGTTGGTTGCAAGTCCCCTAGATTACTGCCGCTACCGCCGCCACTGCCATCCGTGGCTTCCATAGTCTCTGGTGCTGTTGGCTTGGTTGGCTCGTTTGGTGTATTGGCCCCGTTATAGAAGAAGTAAATAGCGCCAATTATAAGGATGATTATAACGATAATAGAACCGATCATCGTTCCCTTACCGCCACCTTGTTCGGGCGCCGGTTGGCTTGGTTTTATTGGGCTGGCTTCTGGTGCTGGGCCAGCATTTTCTGTTCCATCCATATTGTTCTATATGAGTTAATAAATGTTAATAATCTGCCCTCCATTATACTTAGGAAAAGGCGGATTACAATAAGAGGCCTACAATGAGCAGGGCGACCACATTAACGATTTTAATCATCGGATTGATGGCCGGCCCAGCGGTGTCCTTATAGGGGTCACCGACAGTGTCGCCAGTAATGGCGGCTTGATGGGCGAGAGAGTTTTTACCCCCGTGCTTACCTTCCTCGATGTATTTCTTGGCATTATCCCAGGCGGCTCCACCGGCGGTCATTGAGAGGGCGACGAAGAGTCCGGTAATAATAGTACCGACAAGCAAACCACCCAACGCCTCGAGTCCTAAGAAATAACCAACGATAATTGGAGCGATAACAGGCAAGAGGGCGGGCACGATCATTTCTTTCAGGGCCGCTTTGGTTACGATATCAACAGCGGTGCCGTACTCTGGTTTGCCACTACCATCCATAATGCCGGCAATCTCGCGGAATTGACGACGAACTTCCCCTACTACCTTAGCGGCTGTTCGTCCAACAGTCTTCATGGCGATGGAGGCAAAGAGATAGGGGAGGGCACCACCAATGAAGAGGCCAATCAAGACGCGGTAATCGTTGAGGGCAAAGCTAATTTCATGGCCCAACTCGGTGATTTCTTGAACATAGGCGGCAAAGAGAACCATGGCGGCTAAACCAGCCGAAGCAATGGCGTAGCCCTTAGTTATTGCTTTAGTAGTGTTGCCAACGGCGTCGAGGGGGTCAGTGGTTGCTCGGACGCTGTCTGGTAAGCCGGCCATCTCGGCGATGCCACCGGCGTTATCAGTAATGGGGCCGAAGGAGTCAATGGCCACAATGATGCCGGCTAACGAAAGCATAGACATCGTTGCGATGGCGATACCATAGAGGCCGAGGAATTGATAAGCGACGGCGATGCCGGCGACAATTACAATGGTTGGTAAGAAAGTGGACTCCATGCTGACAGACAAACCGGTGATGATATTAGTGCCGTGACCACTCTCTGAAGACTGAGCGATACTTTTAACTGGTCTGAACTTGGTAGCGGTGTAGTATTCAGTAATCAAAACAATTAGAGCGGTAACCACTAGGCCGACCAAACTGGTGTAGAAAATCTTGCTAGCATAACTGTCACCAAAGATGTTGTTAGCCGCCCAATAGAAGAGTCCTGCGGCTACGATGCCACTAGCGGCCATCCCCTTATAAAGGGCCCCCATAATACTTTTCTTAAGGGAGACGAAAAAGGATCCAATGATGGAGGCGATAATGGCTAAGGCTCCAAGGACGAGAGGAAATCGGGTTGCAGTTTCTACTATTGCGGCATTATCTGAGCCGGCGAGATTGGCAAAGAATAGATTGCCCAATAGCATAGCGGCGATGGTGGAGACGGCATAAGTTTCAAACAAGTCGGCGGCCATACCAGCACAATCGCCTACGTTGTCGCCTACATTGTCAGCAATAACGGCTGGGTTGCGCGGGTCATCCTCGGGGATACCCGCTTCTACCTTACCAACTAAGTCTGCGCCTACGTCAGCCCCCTTGGTGAAGATACCGCCACCCAAGCGAGCGAAGATAGAAATCAGGGATCCACCCAGGCCCAAGCCGATCAGGGCTTTAAGGTCAGTGGTTACGAAATAAAATCCAGCTACCGATAGGAGGCCAAGGCCCACAACCATGAAGCCAGTCACAGCTCCTCCACGGAAGGCGATGTCGAAAGCTTTCTTGATTCCAGTCTTTGCCCCTTCTGCTGTGCGGACATTGGTTCGTACGGCTACGTTCATTCCAATATAACCGGCTAGGGCAGAAGCGATGGCGCCAATCAAGAAGCCGACAGAAGTGTTTAGGCCCAAGAAGATATAAAGAATGATAGCTAAGATGACGGCTACTATTGCCACTGTCCTGTATTCACGTCGCAAGAAGGCCTGCGAGCCTTCCTTAATTGCTTGGGCGATCTCTAATTGCTTGCCGCTGCCGGTGGGTTGTTTTAAAACTGCCCAGGCTAGATAGGCTCCGTATACCAGGGCGGCAATGGCTGCAATGAAAATCAAGGTGATGCTATTCATGTTCTTTATTTCTAATTGGTATTATTAATCTTTATTCTCTTCAATTTTCTCTGTGCTCTCATCTTTTTCTTCTGGCTCGCTCTCTGGCTCGTCTTCCTCAGTATCTACCTGGTCGGTAGACGGAATCGGGGCTTCCTCCTTCTCGTTTTCTTGTTCAGGAGAGACGATATCGATCTTCCAACCACTCAGCTTAGCCGCTAGGCGGGCGTTTTGCCCACCTTTACCAACGGCTAGGGAGAATTGGTCGGGGTCGACTAGAATAGTAGCTGTTTTGTCTACTTCATTAAGGGCGACCTCATTAATCTTGGCGGGCGATAGGGCGTTGCTGATGAAGGCTTCGATATCATCAATCCACTCGACGATATCGATTTTCTCGCCACCACCTAATTCACTAATAACTGTATTAACTCTGACTCCTCTTTGGCCTACACAGGAACCGACTGGGTCAATATTAGGATCTGTAGAGGTGACGGCGATTTTGGTCCGTGAGCCGGCTTCTCGAGCAGTTGCCTTGATTTCCACTGTGCCATTAGCGACTTCTGGTGCCTCAATGGCAAATAATTGGTGGACGAAATCTGGATGAGCCCGAGATAGGCGTAGGTTTACTCCGCGTGGAGTTTCTTCCACTCTGGCCAAATAAGCCTTAATCCGCTCACCTTGGCGGTAATATTCGCCAGGAATCTGCTCTTCGCGTGCTAATAGACCGGTAACTCGGCCTAAATCGACGAAGACATTACCCCGTTCAATCTTCTGGACTTTTCCGTTGATGATTTGTCCCTCCTTATCCTGATAATCAGCTAAAATAGAGGTTTTTTCTGCCTCACGAATGCGTTGGATAATGACCTGCTTGGCAGTTTGGGCGGCAATTCGGCCAAAATCGTCTCTAGTCTCTAGGGGGAAGGTCAATTCGTCCTTAACTTGTGCGTCCTTCTTAATCTTTTGGGCGTCATCGAGCATAATATGGTGCTCTTCATTAAAGCGAATTTTCTCATCAGCTTCCTCTCCTTTCCCGACGTCCGCCGCAGGCGGAGCCGGGACCCTCGATTCCGTACCTACCTGGTCGGTAGACGGAATCGGGGCTTCTTCGTCCTCCTCGTCACTCTTTAACATGCTTTCGTCGACGACAATCTTTACTTGGTAAAATTCGGTTGTACCAACATCCAAATCAAATTTAGCGCGGACAATTTGGTCGCGCTTGCCGTAATCTTTTTTATAGGCCGCCACCAAGGCATCCTCGATGGCGGCGAGTATCTTTTCTTGATTGACACCCCGCTCCTCTTCTAGCTGAGATAGGGCTGATTTTAGGGCTTTTAGGTCTAACATAGTGAATGATTAACGAGTTTAAATGAATGATACGAATAATCAACGAATCTGGTCTAATAATACCAATAAGGTCTCCGTTTGTATCATTTATGGGATAGTTTGTAATAAAACATCCGCGCCTCGCCCCGCAGTATTATGCGAGGCTCGCGGCCCGGATCCGTCACTAACTATCTTCTCTATTATACCTGAATTTACCCCCAGGTCAACTTAACCATGTTCTATTGGTTATCCACATAATTGACATGATTTCCTTTAAACTGGCCCTGTTTTAGACTAAAATTAAACGCATATGATACTAGAAACTAATAACTCGAAGCATTTCCCAATGTGGGAGGTGATCTTAGTGGCCGCAGTTATTTTAATAATAATTATTGTGCTGATTGTTCGTTCCGGTTCAGATGATTCGGCTGGAGACATGCTTCCTATTAATAACGATGGTGGGTCAGCAGGCGCCACTTTAACTCCCGAAGAGGAAGCCGCTCTAATCGAGCGTCTTAATGAGCCACCGGTAAATAACATTCTCACACCCGAAGATGAGGCCGCTTTAATCGAGCGTCTCAATCAACCGGTACAGTAATTTTTCGCCTATGCCGACACCACCAGCATCAACGCCAACACCCGGCAATAAGTTCCAGACCGATTATGACGGCTCTATGCACGTGCCGCACCATTGGGTTTGGATAATTATTATTCTGGTGATTATCGTTATGGTTGGCATAATAGTTTACCGTGTTAGTAAAGAGGGGTCCGATAATTTGCCGAGCGATAGTATTGCCGGTGAGGAGGTCAGTCATCGGGGCGCCTTGCGGTTGCCGCCGGGTGCTGAGACAATGGAAAATAATACTGCCCCCGCTGGTTCTGATCACAGGAGTAACTTAAGGGCCCCGGATGGAAATGTGTCTACCTCTGCTGTTCCGACTCCGATTGGTCGAGGTAGCCAGAGGTCTAACTTAAGATTACCTGATTAATAATTTAATAACCAAGTAGTCCATTAGTTCATTATGAAAAAACTTTTATACCCCACCCTATTTGTTTGCGCTCTCTTCTTTGCTCTGCCCGTTTTGGCCACTTGGACAGCCCCGATTAGTAACCCACCCACGTGTACTGCCGGTAACCCGGGCTGTGATGCACCAATTAACGTCTCCGATAAGACTCAAGTTAAGCATGGTTCTTTGGGGTTGGGAGGCATCTCAGAAGCCGACGCTATCGATCTTACTAACTCAGTTTATCGTCTCCTTATAGACAATATTTCTGATAATTCTGGAAGCGCAGCTATTTATGGTTGGAGCTCTGGCGGTACTGGGGTAATTGGTGAAGGTAGTGCTTACGGTGTCGCCGGCATAGGCAAGTCGACTGATGGTGCGGCTGTATTTGCGCAACAGGACGAGGGTGGTTATGGGTTTCTCCAATTACTTAGTGAAGGCAACACGTCTACCGATGTCACTAATTTCTTTGAGAGTCCTCTCCACAGCGCAGACGATGTTTGTGCTTTTTATGGTACTGATGAGGAGAAATGTATAGGAAGTGGCAACGTTAATCCTGATCCCAATCCCGATGGTTTCTGGGACGGTGCCCTGGACGGCAACATCAGTAATTCCAATACCGGCAACGTTGGAATTGGTACTAACAATCCCACGGCTAAGTTACAAATCCGTAAAAGCGGTGTTAAGTTCAACGTAGATATGGTTAATAACGACGATGGCCTATTGCCATATGCTACCGTTCAAACCGGTGCAGAAGGTGGAAGCAATCTTGTTTTACAAGGAACCGGTGGCAACGTCGGAATTGGGACTAGTAATCCTCTGAGCAAGCTCCACGTCGAGGGCGACGCCAGGTTAATTAATCTCAACGCTCGCTCCATCCAAGCTCTGGGTAGCGCGAATTTTGACATGCTTTACGGTCAAAACAATAACTTTTACCTTAAAAGTGACGCAAGCGCTGGCAACATTATCTTCGGTGGCGGTTCATCCAATACCAATGTTGGTATTGGGGCGTTACAGCCAACGGCCAAGTTGGATGTACGGGGCGATGTCCACGTCCGAGATAATTCTCCTGAGGTTGTTCTAAAATCACCAGGCGAAACCAATTCAGTCACATTGTCTGGCAACATCTCTGATACAGCCAGAGGTGGACTTTTGATTTATGATAACGAGGACTTGGTAGCTCAATTACGAAATGGTTTTACTGCTTTCTATACTAATGGATCCAACGAGCGGTTGCGGATTGACGGTGCTGGTCGTGTTGGCATTGGGACCAGCGGTCCAATTGCCCCGCTTCACGTTAGCGGCGGTACATATCTAGAAGGTAATGTGGATATAAGTGGTACCATCGAAATACGAGGCGGGGCTCCCGCCGCTGGTAGGGTTCTCACCGCAGTTGATAGTAACGGTCTAGCCACTTGGGGGTCTCCAGCTGGAGAAGGTGCTGTGGGTCCCGAAGGGCCTGCTGGACCAACAGGGCCCCAAGGAATCCAGGGACTCACTGGCGCTACCGGGGCCACCGGCGCTCGTGGCGCTACCGGGGCCACAGGTGCTACCGGACCGATGCCTTCTTTCTATAAGTCGGCAGACAGGAGCAGTGTGGGCAGTCTATCAGGTGATGTAGAGGCTAAGTCTTATTGTACTGCTGGTCACACCGCCATCTCCTGTGCTTGCTGGTGTGGCGGTGGCTCTCTAGGTAGTAAGCCGTGGCTTACTGCTTGTGGGCCCGACAGAGCTTACCCCAATATGTGTCGAGCTGTTTGCACCGGACTGGGCACGGTTCTCTACACTGCGAATACCTCTGCGGTCTGTACTACTGCTACACTAGACTAAAAACGGGATTACAGGGTGTAAATAAATCTACAACACCCCTCCGATGTACATCGGAGGGGTGTTGATTATTGTTCCACTTTAATGTGGTAAACGATGTTATAATTTAAACGATGTGGATTGATCCTGAAAAGTTAAAGGGCTTTTTACTTGACTCTAGTTTAATCTCTAAGGCCGACATTGAGGCGGCTGATAAAGCCGCCAAGGAAAAAGGTAAAACACTCGAGGAAATCCTAGTTAGCGACGGCAAGATTAAGGAAGATGATTTCCGTCGGGCTAAAGCATATATCCTCGGCATCCCTTTTGTTAATCTCCGCCAAGACAAAATTGACCGGGAAGTTCTCTTTATGATCCCCGAGCCAGTAGCTCGGAAGAATAATATCGTCGCCTTCCGTAAAAGTGAGAGAGGGCTAGAGGTAGCGATGCTAGATCCAGAAGACTTTGAAGCTATCGACTTTATCCGCAAGGGTCTGGGCGTTAAAGTTGTTCCCCGCTTGACGGACGTTGATTCTATAAAAGGCGCTTTATTGCAATACCAGAAGAGCCTCAAGGCCGAGTTCGGTGAGATTATTCAGCAAGAGGCAATGAAGCTCCGGGCGACGGCTGATAAGGAGAATGCGGATCCAGACGCAAGTGAACTTAAGAAGATGGCTGAGGATTTGCCGGTTGTCCGGATCGTCGACTCTCTATTGGCTCACGCTGTCACCCAGAAAGCTTCTGATATCCATATTGAAACCTTTGAGAAAGAAGTGGTGGTTCGTTACCGCATCGATGGCATTCTCCACGACGCCATGATTTTGCCGCACCACGCCTCGGCCGGCATCATTGCTAGGGTCAAGGTCCTGGCCACTCTCCGTCTTGATGAGAAGCGCCTGCCACAAGACGGACGCTTTAAAATTGATAAGGAGGGGCAGAAGGTTTCCTTCCGTGTTTCCATACTGCCGACTCATTATGGTGAGAAAATTGTTATGCGTCTCTTGCCAGAGAATTCCCGAGGACTGACTTTAGAAATGGGTGGGTTTCATGGTGAATCTCTAGAGCAAGTTCATTGGGCGGCGAAGCAGAGCACGGGCATGCTCTTAGTTACCGGGCCAACTGGCTCCGGTAA
>JAYEGE010000007.1:0-42481 GCA_034658935.1 Patescibacteria group bacterium
GGCCAGAGGGTAATCTGAATGATTAACTTGAAATGGCGCCTATAGAAGCGCCAAGAATTCTTAAATAATTGCCAGGGATGAGAGAGGTATTTCTTGATCTGTTCAGGATAATGATTAGACATAATTATTTCCCCACAACCTTAGCAAACTGGCGCCATTTTGTAAAAAAAGACCCCCCGACGTCACATCGGGGGGCTGCGGTTACCGTCCAGCGTCATCGCACTCAATCAAGTCAGGGACAAAAAAATTGGTAAGGTCCGGGTCCTTCTCGACCGCACGGAGTAGGACAAGAAACCTGGCCAACGAAACTGCCTGGTTCTCCTGGCCCGCAACTGCCAGTATTAGCAAGACAAGGGGTCCTGGGCAGCTTCATTTTACTGAGATCGATGAGGTCGCAGTCGAGAGGGGCCACCATCAATTTCCGCAAACGCTCGACGGCGCTCTGGACCGGGGATTGGGGAGCGGTGGTGCACCCCTGCGCCAAATCGCTTCCGAGCAAGTCAACAACTATCGCCTGTGTATCTTCCAAATTGAGACGGAAGGCAAGCAACACTTGACGGGCAATTGTGTCACCCCCCCCTTGGTCTCGCAGCAGGGCCAGAAGCAAATGTTCAGTGCCGACGTAGTTGTGACCGAGCTGTTGGGACTCCTCAATGGCAAAATCGATTACCTTCTTGACTTGCGGTGTTTGCGGCAACTTACCCATGGTCACAATATCGGGGCCGACCGCCATCTCCTTCTCGACTGTCATCCGCAATTTGCGCAGGTCGATGTCCAGCCTTTTGAGAACATTAGCGCCAACACCAGAGCCCTCTTTCGCCAAGCCCAGAAGGACATGCCCAGTGCCGATATACTCGTGGTTAAAGCGTTGAGCCTCTTGGTTGGCCAAGGCCATGACCTTTTACGGGCCCTATCTGTGAATCGTTCAAACATAGGACTGATCCTCCCTTTCATCAGCGAGGTATTACCACCTCCTGACCCACAAAAACCGTCTATTTAACCGCTACGCGCGGTTGTTTTCCCATTTCTATAACTACCACATCTGCGGTGATTTTGCAAATAGGGGATCAAATTCCAGTTGAGAAAGATTGTTTTTTCTGTTATAAATTTGGGACGAAGCGAGTATAGCTCAGTTGGTTAGAGCGCGTCACTGATAATGACGAGGTCCCAGGTTCGAATCCTGGTACTCGCACTACTTCGCCCCGCACCGTCTAGTGCAGGGCTACGAAGTGCACAGCACTTGTGCAACACTAAGTGTTACACATTAAGGCCGGGGTAGTGAAATTGGTAGACACGCAGCGTTCAGGACGCTATGGGCGCAAGCCCTTGGAGGTTCAAGTCCTCTCCCCGGCACAACGAAACGAAGTGGAGTGGGTCGGGAGCCTCGACCTGCGTCGAGGCGTGAGGGACTTGAAAGACTTTTCGTTATGAGTCTAATGACGAATCGAAAAGTACCCGCCCCCGTTGGGGGAAAGTCCTCTCCCCGGCACAGCGGAACAGGGTAGAGTAGAACGAAGAAGCAGAAAGTCCCCCGCCCGAATCGTACCGATTCGGTACGGGCGGGTCTCCCCGGCACAGCACAGCGGAACAAAAACAACCCCAAATTGAGGCTGTTTTTGTTTCTTACATTCATTGAAGTGTTGTTCTTTCTCTTGCTTCGCCCACTCTCTCCGCTTTCGGAGTGTCAAATGGCTTTGTGGAAGGACTACCATTTAAATCCCTAGCCGATGCAACATCGGCTTTGGCCCAGTCCGCCGAGGCGGACTGGGTTCGACCAATATCTCGATTGTAACATCGAGACTGTTTTCACCTTGAATAATTCCACGACCAGCTTCCGCTAGCCGTGCCTTGTTACGACTTTATCCTTGTCACCGAGCTTACCGTAACCCAGCACCATTTTCACGAAAAAGAGATATCGATCTCCTGAAAATGGTGCTGGGCTTCGGGCACTCCCGGCTTCCTTGACATGACGGGCGGTGAGTACAAGACTTGAGAACGTATTCACCGCGGTATAGCTGACCCGCGATTACTAGCGATTCCAACTTCATGAGGTCGAGTTGCAGACCTCAATCCGAACTGAGACCACTTTTGGGGATTAGCTCCAGCTTACGCTATTGCAACCCACTGTAGTGGCCATTGTATCATGTGTGTAGCCCAGGGTATCAAGGGTCATGCTGATTTGGCGTCATCCTCGCTTCCTCCCCGCAGAGCGGGGCAGTCTCGCGTGACACTTGTAACACGCGATAAGGGTTGCGTTCGTTTCCCCACTTAAGGGAACAGCTCAAGCCACGAACTGACGACAACCATGCAACACCTGTCCCGCCGTTCCTTGTGAGAACTTTCCGAGTTTCTTCGAAAATTCGTCGGGATTTCTAACCCTGGTGAGGTTCTTCGTTTATTGTCGAATTAAACCACATGATCCACCGCTTGTGCAAGTCCCCGTCTATTCCTTTGAGTTTTAAGCTTGCGCTCGTACTACCCAGGCGGTTCATTTAACGCGTTAGCTACGCCTCTCAGAGGGTCGATACTCCGAAAAGCTAATGAACATCGTTTAGGGCGTGGACTACTGGGGTATCTAATCCCATTCGCTACCCACGCTTTCGTGTCTCAGCGTCAGTGAGGCGCCAGTCTACTGCCTTCGCTTTTGGTGTTCCCCATGATATCAACGGATTTCACCCCTACACCATGAGTTCCATAGACCCCTCGCCACCTCTAGCCTTACCGTTTCGGTCGCGATCTTTCGGTTAAGCCGAAAGTTTTGACAACCGACTAATAAGGCCGCCTACACACCCTTTACGCCCAATGATTCCGGATAACGCTCGGGGCACTCGTATTACCGCTGCTGCTGGCACGAGTTTAGCAACCCCTTATTCATGGAGTACTATCACTCCCGCAAAACGGGATTTCTCCTCCATAAAAGACCTTTACGTCCCTAGGGACTTCATCAATCACGCGACGTCGCTCCGTCAGGCTTGCGCCCATTGCGGAAGATTCTCGACTGCGGCCACCCGTAGGTGTATGGCCCGTATCTCAGTGCCATCGGTGGGGGTCAGGCTCTCACCTCCCCTAGACGTCATAGCCTTGGTAAGCCGTTACCTTACCAACAAGCTGATATCCCGCAGGCCCCTCCCAATCCGAAAAATCTTTACCCCGCAAAGCGGGGACTATCGGGTATTAGTCCGCCTTTCGACGGATTATTCCCGAGATTGGGGTAGGTTCCCACGTGTTACTACCTCGTCTGCCGTGGGTCTAAACCCACTCGACTTGCATGCCTTATCCACGTCGCCAGCGTTCATCCTGAGCCAGGATCAAACTCTAAATAAAATTTAGAGAATCCCCAGCTGGCCCAGACTGAGCCAGCCCGCCCGAACGTACCGTTCGGTACGGGCGGGGATCAAACTCTAAATAAAAGTAATGAACGAAACAAAAGAAAACACAACACAATTCAATGAATGTCTATAGATTATCAAAGTACTAGCTCACCCGAGAGATGGGCTTAAAGGCATTCTACACCAGTGAGAAATAGAGTCAAGACCAGCGCCCAATCTGGTTATCTGGGTGTTTTCTATTGAAGAGAATATGCCCCCCCTCTGTTAAACAGACCTCGCCGATCCCGGCATCTAGTATTGCTTGCCAACAAGGGGCACAGCACCACCAATGGCCCCAAAGATAGAGCCGAGCTGCAGATAGGTCACGGCCGACCATAGACGCGGCACGGGCGGCTCGAGACTCAGCATGTTGGTGGTGAGTCGAGCAGCCCGGGCACAGCCAATATTTCTGGCCCGAAGGAATTTTAAGGATCCTCCTCGTACACCAACCATCGGCATGTCGGGCTCGCAAATAAGAACTCCTAATCGCCGCCTGATTAGCCTCTCGAGCAATAATCTCTTCGCCCAAAACCACTACCGCACCGGTGGGATGCTGATGCTCTGTAGAGAGTTCGCGAGCGGCCGCCTTAGCGGCTTGCATATGAGGGTGGTCAGGTTTAACCAACCTGATCTCACGACCGATGGGCAGATAGGGGTAATCAATCACGGTGAGATTATAACACGGCTCGCATCTGGGTTCTCCACAACAAGATTGTCCCCATCCAATATGATGATTATAATCCTCAGATGACCGCCTTCGACGCTATCTATCAAAAACTACTTAAACAAGTCATGACTGAGGGTATTGAGGAGCTCAATCAACGCACTGGCCACAAGACTAGGGCCCTACCAGGACTCACCTTCTCAACCGACTTAGAGCGCGACGGCTTCCCCATCTTAACTCTGCGCAAGATTCCTATTCGAATCTTTGTTGCCGAGCAATGCTGGTTCATCGCCGGCGGACGCAAGCCGGCCGACTTCCTCCGCCACTATACTAAGATTTGGGATGATTTCACTAACCCAGGAGACGTAGTGACTGTCGCCTATGGCTATCGTTGGCGTCGCCATTTCGGCCGCGACCAATTAGCCAAGCTGATCGCCCTATTGAAGAAAGAGCCCAGCTCGCGACATGGCGTAATCTCCGCCTGGGATCCGGGCAGTGATGGGCTTGGTGGCATCCAAAAAAAGAACGTCCCCTGCCCTTTTTCGTTCATCGTCAACATAATTGGCGGGCGGCTCAATCTCCATCTAATCATCCGCTCCAACGATATGATCTTGGGGCATCCCCACGACGTGGCCGGCTTCGCCCTGCTAGCTCATATCCTAGCTCAAGCCCTTAAGGCTAGACCGGGAGTATTAACAACCACCATCTCCAACGCTCATATCTACGATATTCATTACCAGGCAGCTAAAACTTTGATTAAGCGGAAACACGCCCATAAAAATATCAAACTGCAATTGCCGCCCCGCGCCATAACACGAGCCGAGCGTAAGGATCATAAATTAGTAAAGGATATTGTTGAAAACCTAACTAGCCAGTATCGGCCAGGAGAAGCGATTAAAGGGCTCAAAATAGTGCTATGAAGACGTTCATCATCGCCGCCCTAACTGCCGATGGCTTTATCGCCAAGAGCTCCAACCACCCCGCTACCTGGACCAGTCCGGTGGATAAGAAATTCTTTATTGAAAAAACAAAGCAGGCTGGAGTCATTATTATGGGGAGCAAGACTTATGCCACCATCGGCAAGCCCCTGCCGGGGCGACTAAACGTCGTCTATGCTCACTCAACAAACCGGAGCGAATACCCAGAAGAAGTGATGGCTACCGATCTGCCGCCGGCCGAGCTCCTTGCAAGCCTCGCCGGGAAGGGCTACCAGGAAGTGGCCATTGGCGGCGGCACGAGCATCTACACTATGTTCATGCGGGCTGGGCTAGTGGACACCCTTTACCTAACTATCGAGCCCAAGCTCTTCGGCCAAGGGCTGAACCTCTTTTCCGAAGTAATGGAGCAAGATTTAGAACTACGAGAGATTAAAAAACTGGACGACCAAGTAGTCTTGCTTGAATACGCACTTGGACATTCAATGTCCAAGTCGAAATTACCAAACTAACCCACTTGGACATTCAATGTCCAAGTTCAAGAACATGTCCGTAATCACCAAAAAACAAATTTTAAGAAGGGTCACTGCTGGAGAAATTGCCTTCAAACCACCCCTGGACCAATTCCAGCTCCAGGAACACGCCGTAGACCTGCGGCTAGGCTACACCTTCCTAATCCCTAAGCTATGGCATATCACCCCTGCTGGGCGCGAGGCCTTAGACGTCATCCACTTTGATAAACAGAACCATGGCTCCTTTGAAATTATCGAGCTAGAAGAGAGGCAATACTTCGAACTCTTACCTCAGGAATATATCCTGGTCTCAACTCTCGAGTCTATTAAAATTCCTCGCGACCTAATGGCCGTACTTTACCCACGCTCTTCGACCAATAGGCGAGGTCTCTCCTTGGATTTAACTGGCATCATTGATTCTGGCTACGAGGGCCAGCTAACCCTACCTATTCGCAATAATACCCACTCGCAAATCCTTCGCCTCTATCCCGGTGAACGTCTTTGCCAAATAGTTTTTGAAGAACTCGACATGTCAGTCAAAGCCCGCAAAAGTAAATACCACCAACGAGATATCATTGATGGCATTATCCGAGACAAAGCCACCGAAACCCGCCTGATTCTTAAGGGTAAAATAAAGAAACTAAAAGAAGATTTTAAAGTGAAGTAACTTATCCCGCCACTTCGATGCCCATGGAACGGGCGGAGCCGGCGATGATTTTGATTGCTTGGTCAATATTGTCGGCGTTGAGATCGGGCATTTTCTTCTCAGCAATTTCACGAAGTTGAGCTTTAGTGACCTTACCAATTTTAGAGGTATTGGGCTTACCTGAACCCTTGTCTTTACCAAGAGCCTTCAGGAGGAGACTAGAGGCAGGGGGAGTTTTAAGTACGTAGTCAAAAGAACGGTCACCGTAAATAGAGATATCTACCGGCACAATATCACCAGCCATCTGAGCGGTATCAGCATTAAAACGTTTAACAAAGTCAGCGATATTAATACCGGTCGGACCGAGATTAGTACCAACTGGTGGGGCCGGAGTGGCCTTACCAGCGGGAATAACTAATTTAACCTTTTGTTCAACTTTTTTAGCCATGTTCTGTTTGATTTAAGATTTACGAATTACGATTCATGAATCTTGAATCTTATATCATAAATCGAGTATTTTGTTAAATCTTCTTTACTTGCAAGAAATCGATTTCTACCGGTGTCTCACGGCCAAACATATTAACTAGCACTTTGATCTTGCCACGCTCATCATCAATCTCGTTAACCTTGCCCTCAAAATCCTTGAAGGGGCCGTCAATAATCTGAACCGCCTCGCCGGACACCAAATCAATTTTATGTTTAACCTGCTCCTCCCCCATCCGAGAAAATAGATTGTCCACTTCCGCCTGGTCTAATGGTACAGGGTAGACACCAGAGCCGACAAAACCGGTCACTCGTGGAGTATTACGGACCACATACCAAGAATCATCGGTTACAATCATGTCTACTAATACATAGCCGGGGTAGATCTTCTCCTCTACTGTCACCCGCTTACCTCCCTTGACCTTGATCTTCTTCTCCATCGGCACAATAACGCTGAAGATTTTGTCGTTCATATCGAGCGACTCAATCCGCTGCTTCAAGTTGCGGGCTACGGCATTTTCGTAACCAGCATAGGTGTGGACAGCATACCAATGCTGTTCTGGCCTGATTTCTTGCTTACTCATTATAAATAAATTAAGTCTAATCTAGACAACTATTTTCCAAATCCAACTAGCAAGGACATCGAAAAAGCCAAGATAGGCGGCCAAGGCGATAGAAGCGACAATTACCAAGGCCGTCGAAGCAATTGCTTGCCGTCGATTGGGCCAATTAACGTGCTTTAATTCACTCTTTGTTTCTCTAATATAATCAGTGACTCCCATATGATTTTAGCTGATTCAAAAAAAGCCCGAAGGCCCACCTATATTACTCCTTAGCCTTAAGTCTGTCAACCCATAAATTTAGCCAATTGGGGGCTAATCGAGCCCAGTCAGATACGATCCTATCTATCTGAGAGTATAGAAAAGCAAGGTCGTCACTATTATCAAGCACCTTGTCAGCCAATTGAATACAGGCCAACAAATTAGACTGACTGAGACCGTCAGAGTGGGTCTCGGCGCGCTCAGCCTTCAGAAATTGTTCAAGGGTCACCTGGTCGGTTACACTTTTCCGCAATTGGACACGCTTATGGCGCACCTCAACTGGTGCATCAATCGCCAATATCTTGCCGTTATTTTCGTGGATAAACTGCACTTCCCCTCTGGAACGTACCGACTCGATAACTGCTGGAACGCCGACCTTAGCTGCCCGCTTAAAAAGTGAGCGGATAACATAATCAGCGCCGTGCTCCTCTCGCAATTGGTTGGCCACCGCCAGCATATTATCCCTACTCACTTCCAGACCTCGACGCTCGATCTCCTCGACAATAAAAGCACGGGCAGAGTAATGGCCGAAGCCATAATGTTTTACTAAGTACTCAGCAATGGTTCCCTTCCCCGCGCCGATAGTTCCTGTAATACCGACAATCGGCATGGTCGTTTTTCGCTTACCACGATGTCGCCAATATTCGATGAGGGCGGGGATAAAAGAAGTGGCAATAATTATAAGAATAGCCCACTCAAAATTACGTTTGATGAAGGGGATATTACCAAAGAAGAAACCACCGAAAATGAAGAGAGTGGTCCAAATAAAACCACCGAGTACATTATAGGCAAAGAAGCGGCGATACTTCATCCTCCCCACACCCGCCACAAAGGGCGCCAGGGTCCTAATGATTGGGAAGAAGCGCGCCAATACTATTGTTTTAGAACCGTATTTATCATAAAAACGCTTGGTACGCTCAAGGTGCTTGGGCTTAAACCAACGAGGATACCGCCTGAATACTACCTCCCCCAGACGTTGACCAACCCAATAATTAACCGTATCCCCGAGCACCGCGGCAAACCAAAGTAGTGGCCAGAGAATATAAACTCGGAGCGACGTAATCGCCGCCAAAGTGCCAGCAGCAAAGAGTAAAGAATCGCCCGGTAAAAAGGGAGTTACCACTATTCCAGTCTCAAAGAAGATGACGGCAAACAAAATAGGGTAAACCCAAAAACCATAAAGATTAACTACCTCAAACAAATGCTGATCCAAGTGAAGAAAGAGATCCAGGAACACGGTGAAAAAATCAGCCATAATAATAAACCCTACACCAGATACCCCCAAAAAAGTAGTCTTCTCAACACCTAATCAGTAAAACCGTATTCCGGCTTAATGTCCTCGAGTAGAAGTCTGAGAAAATGCTTGACCTCGATCTGAGCCTCAGATTCCAGGCCGACACTAAGATTTTGCCCCACCGACAGACCCCATCCATTAGCCAACTTTGAGGAATAATTTTAGTTAAAATAAGATCATCGCCCGAAGCACTGAAGGCTAGGGTTACCCGCTGGATACTACTAAGGGCTTGGGCTCGGGTCGCCACTTCCCACCAAGCATTGGCTGAGTCAAAACCAAACTTCCTTTGGCCAGTTGCCCGTTCAACAAAAGTAACGGTATCAGTGGTGGTAACTGTATCAGTTTGGTTCCAAACTTCGCCATTAATATAAATATCTAGACTGTCTGGAATGGCGAAAGGAAAATCAACAGCCAGGGCGGTAGCATCGCGAGCGAGCGCCGGTAAAGCATCGGTACTATCAAAAACAATCTGCTTCCTAGCAGTAGCCCGGCCGTAGATAAATTAGAGACTGGTGCCGCTACCATAAACATCATCATAAGTAATCTGCTGGCGGTTGACAGCGACACCAAAGCTAAAATCAGGTGAAGTACGACTACCTACTTGAGCCAACTCTCTGTCGACCCAATAAACATCTCCTAGTTGGATATCAAGGGTAAAGTCCTCGTACTCGTATTCCGCCAACCAACCATCATCATCCTGGTTATTGGCAAAGTAAGTGCTGTAGATTCCGCTAGTCACTTCGTAGGCCCAGCCGGCCTCACGAGACTCAGTAATGGTCGTAACAATCTCCTGGAAGTCACCATTGCCGTCTTGATAGCGGATGGGACTAGTATAGAATTCAGACTCGTAAGTACCGTCGTCTAGTAGATATTCCCTAGAGTTAGTAGTTCTATCTTCCTCTACTTCCTCCACCCGTGCTGGTTCCTCTAGTGCCGAAGAAACTTAGGCATGAGATTGCTGAGCTTCAAAATATTCAGCGACTATCCCAGTAATAGACGTGGGAGGGTGGGTGATCAGTAAGCCAAGGCAAATTGAAACAACAGCAAACACCACCAGATGTAGACAATAACGGCTCACTGTTTTCAGTTTTCATTGAGCCGATTCTAACACAAAAGACCGCAGAAATGCGGCTTTTTTGGGGGGGAGGAGCTGGGGAAAACTCTTACTTGGCTGTCTTGCCTTGCCAGGCAACCAAGAGTGGGGCGGCGAGGAAAATCGAAGAGTAGGTTCCGACCGCCATTCCGAGAGCCATAATTAGAGCAAAGTCGCGAGTAGTACTGCCGCCATAGAAATAGATCGCCAAGAGAACAAAAATAAGGGTTAGGGAAGTAATCAAAGAGCGGGCAATAGTCTGACGCAGGCTTCGGCCAACCACTTCTGGGAAATGGGGGCTAATCTTATTGCGCAGATTTTCTCTGACTCTATCAAACACAACGATAGTATCGTTGACAGACAAACCAAGGATGGTGAGTAAGGCGGTGAGGAAAAGGGCGTTCATCTCTAGGCCAGTATAATGGCCCAGGATTACGGTCACGCCAGTGGGGATAGACACATCATGGATGAGCGCCAACACAGCAATGAGGCCATATTTCCAAGAACTAACCGGGCGGGACACTTGGCGAAAAACGAAAGCGATATAAAGGATAATGAGGATGGCAACTACGATAATCGCGATGATACCCTTGCGAGCTAATTCAGAACCGATTACTGGGCCAATAGAACTGAAACGCTTCTCTTCCAATTGACCACCATCTTGGCTGGCCAAGATCTCAACCAAAGAATCTTTCTCTACCTCAGTGAGTGTCTGAGCTCTAACCAATAGACCCTTCTCGCCAGCGGGTTGCAAAACCAATTGTTCCCAACCAAGCTCGGTAGTAGCCTGCCTTAAAGTATTTATCTCAGGCCGGCTATCTTCATAAGCAACCTCTAGAATCGAGCCGCCAGTAAAATCGGCCCCCAAATTAAAACCAAAATAAGCGATGGAGCTCCAGGCAGCCAAGACTAAAACAGCCGAGATAATGAAGAAAATCTTGCGGTGGTTGATAATAAACATGATTATTGTTTTAGGCTTGAGCGCCAGCCGGTACCGAACAAAAAGTGGTTAGCTCCCGACCTATTACTGCTACTAAGGGCCAACAATAAAGTACGCGTTACTGTGACGGCCGTGAACAAGCTAATCAAAATACCGATAGTTAGAGTCAGGGCGAAACCCTTAATAAGGCTCGTACCGAACCAGAAAAGAACCAAGGAGGAAATAACACTGGAGAGATTAGAGTCACGAATAGACAACCAAGCTCGAGAAAAACCATCATTGATCGCTTCATGGACACTCTTATTGCCTTGTAGCTCCTCTTTAAGCCGCTCGAAGATGAGCACATTAGCGTCAATGGCAATACCAATGGAGAGAATGAAGCCGGCGATACCAGCGGCTGTTAGAGTCACTGGGAGCAATTTAAAAATGGCCAAAACAAGGACAACGTAAATGGCCAGAGAAATAACTGAGATCAGACCGGGCAGGCGATACCATAGAATCATAAAGAGGCCGACAATGGCAAAGGCGATCAGCCCGGCTCCAATCCCCTTGTTGAGAGTCTCATCACCTAGCGTGGCGCCAATAGTCTCGGTAGAGATCAACTCAATTGGTACGGGCAAGGCTCCAAGATTGAGATTGCGAGTTAATTCACTTGCTTCCTCAACTGTGAATTGGCCAGAGATCTCGGCTCGGCCATCGCGGATCTCTTCACGAACAATGGGAGCAGACAACAACACGCCATCTAAATAAATCGCCAAGGGCTTATCTACATTGTCCGCTGTAAGTGTTGCGAAGAGATCCTTCCCCTCGTCGTTAAATTCTAAACTAATGGTCGGCCCCAAGGCCCCTTGGCCGCCCAATTGAACCTGGGCTCGTTTTAGATAGCGGCCGGTCAAGCCAGAAGGAATGAAATAGGGATCTTGGAGAAGGAGGTCTAATTCCTCGGGGGTTGGTTCTGCGGCATCTTCCCCCGCACTAATAAATTTTTCCTGAGTGGCCAAAATAGTATCTTGTTCCTCGCCTTCGGGCCGCTCGATTTTGAACTCCAGTAGCGGCGTAACCTTGATAACCTCCATTGCCTCGTTCAGATCAGTGACTCCCGGCAATTCCACGATTAGCCGATGCTTGGCCTCTAGACCGAGCCCTTTCTGCTCCACCTGGATCAAGGGCTCAGACACACCGAAGGCATTAATACGCCGCTCAATAACCTCGCGCAGAGATGACATCGCATCTTTAATGTCGCCGACGGACAATTCACTAGTATCAGCTTCGTAAATTAAATGGCTTCCTCCAGAGAGATCCAACCCTAACTTGAAAGGCCGAGACCACCCAGCGTCAGCTTGTTCCGAGGAGTAAACAAAATAAGCCACCAAAGCGGCTAAAATGATTACGAGTAGGGCCAGAAAGCGGCGATTGAACATATGTGTGACCCATTATAAGGAAAAACTGGGAATAATCAAATAAACCCTCGATGTGCAACATCCGGATGTTGCACACTATTCAATGAAATCGTACTGATTTTTGGCCCCACTGGCTACAACCCATTCATGGTAATCCGCGCCATCAAGAAACTGACCAGAGATAATTTGGTTAGCCAGCATATCTCCCCAACGGTTACCTCTCACATAGTCTTGGAAACTGGACCACGGGTAACAGTGGTCTTTATCTCTCCAGTTTTTTATCTCTCTGGGGTTACGGTGGATATAGGCCGAGGCGTACAACAGCTGTTCATTATCCATAATATGGACCGCCTTAAACGGCCCCTGGAATAAATGCCCAGAGAGCTTGTATTTGGTATTAAAATACTTAGTGTAGGCATTCAATAAACGTTGGAGATACCTAGAAACACCGGCAATCTCGTTTTCCTTAACAAGCAGATGGAAATGATTTGGCATTAGGGCAAAACCTGCCAATTCGACGACCCTAGTTTTTAGAAAAGACTCTGTGTCCTCTACCCCAACGTTAAACTTCCGGTGTTTGATGAAATAACTTACCTGACGAGAAAGATTCTTGGACGTCTCCAAGGACTGAAAGTAGATGACAAGAAATAAGAACCTGACGTGATCGCGTTCGTCTAGAAAAATCTTTCTTTTGTGAACCCCACGATTGTAAACGTGATAATATTCCCCAGGAGCAAAAACTGTCTTCCTAATGGGCATAAAACATTGTCATTGCGTGATGTGCAACATCCGGATGTTGCACATTTTAGAAAGCGCGCCAGAGGTCCGGCTTTGTGAGAACATTTCTGAAAATGGCGCGGGATAATAACACAATGAGCCAAGCGAGGATAAAACCAGCGAGGATATCGAGCGGCCAATGAACACCGGCGACTACTCGAGCCAAACCGATTACCACCGCGCCGACGATATAGACATTGCCCAATTTTTTATTTATCAAATAAAGACTAACGCCGAGAGCCATAAAAAGGGTAGTGTGGCCCGAGGGAAAGGAGTCATTGGCCCCATGCTGGATAAGTTGATTCACATTCTCTAAGACCAAGAACGGACGAGGACTGAAATACAGATACTTGATCACCTGCGCCGCCACCCAGGCCAAGAGGCTGGTAACAGCAACCCAGGCGACCATAGGTAAGGTAAAGATTCGCCCCCAAGACCATATAATTGCAGCCAGCAAAATCGCCAGCAACACCCAGCCCAAATAATTGGCAAGAAAAACAATAAGAGCATCCAACCAAGAGAGAGTTCCGGCCAAATCATTAAACCAACGAAAAGTTAGCTCGTTAATTGCCATGCCTTAATTGTAACTTAAATCCCACTGCGTGACAGTAGGGCCCGAATAGTTTTCAGGGCAATCTTGACATCCAACCACCAACCACGATTCTTTAGGTAAAATAAGTCGTATGAGAGCTTCTCTCGGGTAGCATCTAATTGCGCTTGGAAATGAGGGTGATTAGCCTGATAGATTTGCGCCCAACCAGATAACCCGGGGGCAACCAAATGACGGGTATTGTAGTAAGGAATTTCTTTGCGATAGAGAGCGACGTATTCCGGCCGCTCTGGACGAGGGCCGACAAAAGACATGTCGCCCTTAAGGACGCTCCAAAGCTGAGGTAATTCGTCCAAACGAGTTTGCCTCAAAAAACGGCCCAATTTGGTAACTCTGCGGTCATCTAAACCAGGTTCCAAAGACATACTGCGAAATTTACCGACAACAAAGACTTTGCCGCTGCGACCGACTCGTTCATCGAGAAAGAAAACTGGTCCGCCATCTTGCAATTTAATACACAGTGCAATAAATGGGTAGAAGACTAGACTGATGACCCCTAAAACCAGGGAAAGTACGACGTCTGTACCGCGCTTCAGAAAACCATACCCAACTTTTGGCCTATTGGAGATATTGGCCAGAAACCAGGAATGGTCGATCAGCGAGATGGGGACGCGACCTAATAATGTCTCGTACAACCGGTGGACATTAACGAACTGTACCCCAGCAAAAACCAAGGGATAGAAGTCTCTCAATTGCTCTGGAGAAGTAGCGTCGCCCTCACCGATAACGATAGTGGTAGCAAAAGGATCTCTGGCCGAGGCTTTCCAAACTTCCCAATCAGTAATTTTCACCGACTTACTTGCCCTCAAAATTTCTTCAATCTCCCCCACTTCTTGTCCACCAACCGCAAATACAAAACGCTCCACCCCAGCAGGAGCCAATTTCTGGGACAAAAATAGTCGCCACAATAAAATTAGACACAGGGACAGGGCAAGATTGATAAATAGGTTAGTTTTAGGGGTGACACTAAAATAGGGAATGAAGTAGAAAAAGAGTACTGCCAAAAGACTATTGAGAACCTGAGTGTTAATAATTACTCGCGGCAAACGATCACGGAATAATAGCCGCGGCCGACGATAAAGATCGAAAATAAAGAAACTAAGCACCCAAAAGAGAAAAATAATACTGAAAGGCAAGAAATGTCCCCACCACAATTCGGCCCTAGGTAGGGCACCATAACGAATCAGCAAAGTTAGCCATAAAGATAGATAAAAGATGGCCACATCACCGACAAAAAGTAAAACCGCTTCTCGGCTACCCTTTAAAGTCATAGTCTGTTATAATACCACATAATCCGATTTTATGAAAGTCCTATATTTAATCACAAAGGGGGTCTGGGGTGGCGCAGGACGTTACGTTTACGACCTCGCTACTGCCCCCGAGGAGGCAGGAAACGAGGCTGTGGTAGCCTGCGGTCAGGGCCACAGGCTACCTAGCAAACTACAAGAGGCGGGGGTTAGGAGCATCTTTATCGAACCCCTAGGCCGGGACGTTAATCCCCTAGCTGATTGGCAAAGCTTCCGCGAAATTTATCGCCTGCTCGGACGCGAACAACCAGACGTTGTCCACTTGAACAGTTCCAAGATTGGCGGACTCGGCGCCTTGGCGACCCGTCTATACAACTTAGGTAGCCCCATGAAAACCAAAATTATTTTCACCGCTCACGGTTGGCCCTTCAATGAACCCCGCCGAGCGCTCGCCCGCGGGGCAATTAAATTTATCTCCTGGCTGACGATCATGCTCTGCCACCAAGTTATAGTGATCGCCAAAAAAGAATCGGAGCAGGCCCTGGCAATGCCCTTCATCTCTCCACGTAAAATCCGATTGATCTATAACGGGGTAAAACCGATCAATACTTTGACAAGAAAGGAAGCCAGGGATTCCTTAATTAAAACAAACACTGATCTGGGCCTAGTCCAAACAGGGTCACTTTGGGTGGGAGTAATTGCCGAACTACACACCAACAAAGGCCTGCGTTACCTAATAGAAGCTGTAGACCAATTACCAGAAGACAAACAGCCGACAGTGGTCATTATTGGAGAGGGTGAGAAACGAGATGAGTTGGAGAAGATGATCATAGACTTAGAACTCGACAATAAAATCTTCTTACTTGGCGCTATTCCCGAGGCCGCTCGTTACCTCCCCGCTTTCGACCTCTTCGTCCTACCTTCAGTTAAAGAGGGGCTCCCCTACACCCTATTGGAAGCTGGCCAAGCCAGCTTACCAGTGATTTCGACAACTGTTGGCGGAATCCCAGAAATCATTGCCGATAGAGAGAGCGGCCTATTAGCCCCCTCGGCCAACTCAACCGCCTTGGCCGAAGCCCTCGAGGAGTTAATGGCTTCTCCAGACCAGCGCCAAGCTTACGGCCAGAGACTCAAACAAAAAGTGTTCGAGACCTTCTCCTTTGAACAAATGCTTACCCACACCAGGGAGGTTTATCGCCCCACAAGAAAGTAGTAAAATACAGGGTAATGAAAACTTACAAATTAAAGGGGTTCACCCCGCACCACTTTGCCTATAAGAAAAGTGGTGCTGGGTTCACCCTCATTGAGATATTAGTAGTTATTTCAATTATCGGCCTCTTGGCTAGCATTATCATGGCCTCATTGGGCACAGCAAGAGACAAGGCCAATATCGCCGCCGGCTTAGAGTTCGAAGCCAATCTCTACCACACTGAAGGCATCAACGCCGCGTTGATGTGGGACTTTGATGACAGTAGCACTCCCTTAGCAGATCGATCAGGGAACAATAGACACGGGACCGAACGGGGGTCGATTGCCTTCAAGCCCAATACACCAAGCGGTAGTGGAAGGGCCGCACTACTTGAGGGCGCAACCTACATTACTTCTGATGCCTGGAGAGGAGAGAAAATTTCTGACAAAGGCTTCACTATTTCATTCTGGATAAAGCAAAGCAGTGGTTCAACCGGGACTGCTACCCCGGTCCATATCAAAACAGACAATGAGGGAACTAGAAGTTTTATCTATATCGAGGGCAGTGGCAACTTGTGCTTTCGCTCTGGGGGATCAAACCTATGCGCGAATGCGCCCAAAAAAGACGAATGGCAGCACATAGCCGGCCTCTATCGTGGCGATAAAAGCAAACTATTTGTGAACGGCCAACTGGTCGGAGAAAACACCGTACCAAATGGAATTATCGGGCTCTTCCAAAGAAACGGCGGAGTAACGGTTGAGTGCTTCACCGTTGGCGGATATCGCAGTAATTGTAGTAGCGGATTGCAAAATAGTGTAAAAGGTCTCCTAGACAACGTTCGTTTCTATAACCACGCTCTCGAAGTTGCTCAGGTACAACAACTTTTTGCTGAAGAGGCGCCTCAGTTCTTAGCTCAGAATTAGGGAATTAACCCAGTCCCAAGAATTCATTTTTCATATCATCGCGGTGGAAGCCGCGAGAGTAGCGGCGCATGCCTTGGAGCATGCCTAAACCAACAAACTCGGCGATCAAATGAGAGCCGCCGTAACTTACTAGCGGGAGAGTTAAACCAGTGACCGGCAAAAGCCCTACGTTCATCCCTACGGATATCAGGAAATGACTCATAAAAATAATAGCTAGCCCGATGCCAAATAGAGCCTCGAAATTGGTCTCAGCCACCATCGCGTTATAGATAATTCGCCAAATAACAATCCCAAACAAAGAAAAGAAAAAGATTACCCCAATAAAGCCCCATTCTTCAGCGAAGGCGGCGAAGACGAAATCAGTTTGGTATTCGGGCAAGAATTTTAGCCGCGATTGAGTGCCATACCCAACGCCCTTGCCCCAGACCTGCCCTGAGCCAATAGCGATGGTTGATTGATAGGAATTATAGCCAGCCCCCTGAATATCTGCCAAGGGGTGAACGAAAGTGACAACACGCTGTTTCTGATACGGCGCCAACACAAAGAACCAGGCAACAACCGCCAATAATAACCCCCCGATTACCACCGCCAACAAATGCTTCTTAGAAATACCAGAGAAAACAACCAAGCCGAGCCAAATCAAGAGAATAATCACCGCTGAACCAAAGTCTGGCTGCAAGAAGACTAAGAAAAACGGAACTAGCGCATAGATACCCGAGACGACGATATGTTTGACGTGGGCGATTTCTATATGGCGCCTAGAAAAATACTTGGCGAGCATCAATATCAAAATCAACTTAATGAAATCGGCTGGTTGCAGCGACACCGCCCCGAGACTAAACCAACTCTGTGCCCCCTTCACTGTCTGACCGAGAATAAACAAAGTGGCCAAGGCCAAGTTCCCGGCTATGAACAGGGTTACCACTACCCCACTCCGACGCAAAAAATGCCAGTCGACAAGACTGGCGCCGAAGAAAAGAAGTAGGGCGAGACCGATCCACAATAATTGACGCTCAAAGAAATAACTCTCGGCGACAAATGAGTTCATGGTCACTAAGCCCGCCCCCAAGAGCGGTACAGTGGCGGCAAACAACAACCAATCAAAACGGCGCCACCAATTGTGAACAATCGTCTCTACCATAAATCTATTATTAATTTAACGGTGGCTCAGCCGATAAGCTGACCTGAGGGTAGAAACTGATCGTTGGGTCAGCAACAGCGAAGGGCCGTGGCCAAGTGAAGGCAACCTCAACGCTACTCTGGGCCTCCAACCTATCCACCACCGTAGAGCTAACGGCAAAAGCGTTGCCCCCCGAATCTGACAGGAGGGCCACAATACTAACGTCAAACCAAACACCTAAGGTTGGATTCGTCAGTTCCGCAATTAGACGCGGAAAAGGAGTATTAACAAAACTGGTAATCTGGATATCTAAGGGCGGGACCTCAGCCGTTGCCCTTCTCCAAAGTGGGTTGTCAGTGATCTCTAAGATCGCCTGCGTAGGTGCTCGCTGACCCACACCCAAACGGCCATTATAAATAATCAGACTCTCTCCTGGATTAATAAAGGCCTCCCCCGTCCTGGTTCCAACCAAAATTCCCTGGCTGTCTAGAAAGCGTACTAGATAATGAAAACGTTCGGCCCCATGCTGACGGTTGGGATTAACTACCAAAGTGGCGGTGTCGTATTGACCAGGCCCAACTTCTAGTATCCTAGTCCAAACAACCCGCAAACTTCTAATCTCTGACGAACATACTCGTTCGCAAGAACCGCCACAGTCAATCCCAACCTCATCTTGATTCTGGTGGCCATCGGAGCACGATGGAATAGGCCGCCATTGCCAGGCAACAGCCGCGGCCAGACCGGCCACAATAACAATAGCAATGAGTAAATAGATCACTCGTCGCCTAACACTCCAAGAGAACATGGGCTGTATTTTACAATCTTTATGGATAACTAGCCAGACCCGCCTCTTCGGCAGGCCGTTTTCGCGAGACCACGAAAACAAAAATCGAGCCCCCTGTTCTGGCGGATGCCTACTCTCCCCAATTAAGAGTACCATCGGAACTACAAGGCTTAACTGCTGTGTTCAGAATGAGAACAGGTGTGACCCTTGCGTTAAACCACCAGAACAGGAGACTCGATTAAAGTCTCTGAATTGAAATAATCATTTTGTGATTGGCAGATTTCCTAATGAGATGGGCTAATTAGTACGCCTCAGCTGAACACATTACTGTGCTTACACTTAGCGCCTATCAACGTGGTCATCTCCCACGGGCCTCATAACGATTCCTAATCTTGGGGTGGGCTTCGTGCTTAGATGCTTTCAGCACTTATCCCGTCCCGACATAGCTACGGAGCGGTCCACCTGGCGGCAGAGCTCCCAGACCAGAGGTCAGTTCATTTCGGTCCTCTCGTACTAGAAACAACTCCCCTCAAGAATCAACGCCTACAGTAGATAGGAGACCAACCTGTCTTACGCATGTTTTCACTTATTACTAAGTGCATTGGACTATAACTTCATCCCGATCTATCATCAGGAGGCTAACGTTTAGTCTCTACGGGCATATATCTTAAATATACTTCCCTCGGTATTGTCCCTCGATTATACTTGGGATTTTACCGATATTAGTTAGCTGAGCATCTTGATATTACCATCAAGAGCCGCCGTAATATGGTTGGTACTATACTTTCTTTCATAGAACGAAAACTTTTAAATAACTTTCTTTCGAAGGGATTCAGACTGCCAATGTGCCAAATACATTTTGGCGCATCAACGGTCTGAACCCAGCTCGCGTAACTTTTTAATTGGCGAACAGCCAAACCCTTGGGACCTTCTCCAGCCCCAGGATAAGTTGAGCCGACATCGAGGTGCCGAACTGCGCCGTCGCTGTGGACGCTCTGGCGCAACTAGCCTGTTATCCCCAGAGTAGCTTTTATCCGTTAATCTCCGGCCGCGTCTAATGCGTACCGTCGGTTCACTATGCTCCGCTTTCGCGTCTGCTTGGGATGTACCCCTCGCAGTTAAGCCGGCTTGTGGCATTGCCCTATCAGCACGGTTTCCATTCGCGCTTAGCCGACCTTAATAGGCTCCTCCGTTACTTTTTAGGCACTTGTTCTCATTGTCGCCAATGAGGTTGGACTATCTCATCTCCGATGGAATATCGGAGGTTAGCGTGTAGTCTCTGGGGATCCTCTATATACGTAGAGTTTCCTGCTGATTGTCCGCACTCCAAGATTTTTACTGCCTTGCGGCTAGTACTTGGAGATACTCGGATATCCCAGCATATAGCTAACTTTTTCCATACCACATTACTGTGGCAGGTCCCCCTTTTTTTATTTGATTCGAAGTGGATTAAACTCCTGGAGGCGCCACGGATTCAAGACACGAAATAATTTCATATCCTGAAGGATAGCGCCCCACCAAAACTACCTGCCAGACACTGTTTCCGCGCGTTTTTGCCGCGCAGGTTAGAACGTGCCCTCAAGAAGAGTGGTATTTCACTGACGACTCCGCCCACCCCGAAAGGTAAACATCAAAGTCTCCCACCTATTCTACGCATCCAGAAAACACGTTCAATATCAAGCTATAGTAAAGCTTCTGGGGTCTTTTCGTCTAACTGTAGGTAACCGGCATCTTTACCGGTATTGTATTTTCACCGAGCAAGTCCCCGAGACAGTTCTCCAGTCATTACACTATTCGTGCACGTCTGAACTTACCAGACAAGGAATTTCGCTACCTTAGGACGATTATAGTTATCGCCGACATTCACCCGGGCTTATATAGCCCAGCACCACTTCGCTCTGCGCTCCGCTTGAGCTTCGCGGTGCAAGCCCGTTTATTGGGACTTGTGCCGCGTAGCGCTTCGTGAAGCGAAGGGCGAAGTGGTACCCTCCATATTTAACCTTTGGGCATTGGTCAAGCGTCACCCCCTATACATCCTCTTACGAGTTAGCAGGGAGCTGTGTTTTTGATAAACAGTTGCCAGAGATACTTTCGCTGCGCCCAGCACCACTTTGATTTCAAGAGCCAAGATAATATTTACATCTTTTCAATATTTCTTGCTTTGCTCGACCATGTTGCTTTATTTTTCGTTCACGGTCGTGAGCATCTCTTTTGTCTAGATAACATTCACAATAGATAAGTTTCCACTGGCCCGTCTTTCTGACAGTGCTAGTTTGGTTACTATTATTGTGTTCAGTTAACCTGCGTTTGAGATTATTTGCATAACCAACATAGACGTCTCCGCCAGTGTGGTTAAGAACATACACGACGTACATTCGTTTATTATACAACTTAAAATCAAAGTGGTGCTGGGAAGCCTTATTCCGAAGTTACGGCTGCTTTTTTGCCGAGTTCCTTGGGGACCCCTCACTCGTTCGCCTGAGTCTACTCGACTCGATCACCTGTGTCGGTTTGCGGTACGGTTCCACCACTTATAAGTTTAGAGACTTTTCTTGGAGGCCTGCTTTGCTTGATTTGCTCCGCCGAAACGGAGCATCTTCGTTAAGCTTGGACTTCCCCCGAAGGGGGGTGACCGGATTTACCTAATCACCATCCTTACTCACCGAACGTGAATCCAATAACACGCCAAACATACTAAACCCCGTCCTCCCGTCACTAAGTGGTGGAGTCACGGAATATTAACCGTGTGGCCATCGGGTGCGGCTTTCGCCATCCCCTTAGGGCCGACTAACCCTTGGCTGATTGTCATTGCCAAGGAAACCTTGATCTTACGGCGTCCCGGGTTCTAACCGGGATTGTGGTTACTTGTGCCAACATTCTTACTTCTCGACACTCCACCCTGCGTCACCGCAGAGCTTCACAGCAGTCAAGAATACTCTCCTACCACGCCAGAGTTCCGAGGAACTCTGGCATCCTCACCTTCGGTACTATGCTTAGCCCCGATTATCTGCGGCGCAAAATCTCTTGATGAGTGAGCTATTACGCTTTCTTTAAAGGATGGCTGCTTCTAAGCCAACCTCCTCACTGTCGGAGAAATCTCACCTCCTTACGTGCACTTAGCATAGATTTAGGGACCTTAGATGGAGATCAGGGCTGTTTCCCTTTCGACCAATGGACCTTAGCGCCCACAGTCTAACTGCCTAGTATTAATCTCTAGTATTCGGAGTTTGATTAGTCTGACGAGGTTTCCCCCTATTCAAACCATCCAGTGCTCTACCCCTAGAGGGTTCACTAGACGCTAGCCCAAAAGCTATTTCGGAGAGAACCAGCTATTACCGAATTCGATTAGCTTTTCACTCCTTCCCACAAGTCATCCGAACGTATTGCACGGCGTATCGGTTCGGGCCTCCTCCTCGCTTTCGCGAGGGATCACCCTGCTCATGGGAAGCTCATCCGGCTTCGGGTCTGATGCAGACTACTTAAAATTTTCGCGCTATTAACACTCGGTTTCCCTAAGACTCCACCCCATAAGGGCTTAGTCAGCAGCCTGCATCAACTCGTTGGCTCATTCTTCAATAGGCACGCGGTCACCCAGCACCATTTTTGCAAAGTAGAAATTTCTACCGCACAAAAATGGTGCTGGGCTCCCACTCCTTGTAAGCATATAGTTTCAGGTTTATTTCAGGGGCCTAACCGGCCTGCTTTTCACCTTTCCCTCACGGTACTAGTTCACTATCGATCTCTAAGAGTATTTAGCCTTACCAGTTAGTTCTGGCAGATTCCCTCGAGCTATTCATGTCTCGAGGTACTCAAGAATAACGACAAGAAAGATATCTGATTTTCGGCTACTGGGCTATTACCATCTATGGCGCGGCTTCCCAGCCGCTTCGCCTAACCAGACATTTTTTAACTTTCCTAATATAAATTACGTCGTTACCTTACAACCCCCAGCACCACTTTTGATAGTCGAAATTTCCACTACCAAAAGTGGTGCTGGGTTTGGGCTTCTCCCCGTTCGCTCGCCGCTATTAAGGGAATATTTGAATTAGTTTCTTTTCCTCCAGGTACTGAGATGTTTCACTTCCCTGGGTGCGCTTCCTGATATACATCAGGATTTCCGACTCTTCGTCGGAAAGGTTTCCCCATTTGGAAATCGCCGGATCAAAGGTTGCTAGGCACCTCCCCGACGCGTATCGCCGCCAAGCCGCGTCCTTCATCGCCTCTTAGAGTCAAGGCATCCACTATACGCTCTTAGATTCCCATTAGGAAATCTATAAACCACATAACGATTATTTCAACCGGTCCAATGTGTATCGGACCGGCACACCGCCTCCAACCCAGAAAAGACCCACGTCAAACTCGGGTTGTGGCGGCCATTTTATTGTCAAATAACAGTCAGTCAGAAAAAATCCGCCTCGTCGGCGGAAGAGATAGTAAGCAAAAAACCAGAATTATCTCTTCCGTCTTCGATTAAAATCACTATTCATACTGATGGCCCCATTGTAACAGAACCAAAAAACCCGTCAAGCCCTCTCTGTAGCGGGGCTTGACGGGTTTTAGAAGAGTTTATCTAGCTCACTTAGTCACGATGATGAGCCATATCCTTGTGCCATTTGTCCCAGTATTTGGAAGCAACGTCCTTGCCGCCCAAACCGAAAGCCAAACCACCAGCCAAAGCCAACATGGCCACTAGTCCAGTAAACAGAGTCTGGAGTAAAGCAACGGCAACACCGAGCTGCAAGAGAGCGGCGATTAGAGCGAAGAGCCAAACGGCCCAAAGAGCTAAGCTGCCCAAGAAATGAGAAGATCGGACACCAGCGGCCTTAGCTGAACTAACAACCACCCGGCGAAGAGCATCGCCGATCATTGCCGCAACAACCAAGATCAAGGCTGCAGCGATAACATTAGGTAGATAGCCAATAACAATATTCTTCAAGAAACTGGTAACCTCACTGAGACCGAGCACTTCCATGGAAGCCATCAGGAAGACGATGATGACAAACCATTTCACCAGGCCACCAATGAAGGCACCGGAGTTGAGAGGCAGATTGGCCTTATCTAGGGCCTTATCAAAGCTCAACCCACGGAGTAGATTATCGATCTTTAACGAGCGAACCAATTGGTCAACCCAACGTCCGAGGACACTGCCGACCAACCAGCCAAGCAAGAAGATGACAATGGCAATAAAGAGATTGGGCACAAAAGAGACCACGCCCCACCATAGATTTTGGAAGGAAGAGGTCAAGACGTTACCCCAAGTATCAAGTAACATAGTGTAAATTTAATTACTAATAATAAAACGACCTGGCTAACTTAATAATTTCGCCTACTCTTAAATTTTAACACCCCACCAGTTTAATTTGAGGTAAAAGTGTGGATAACCACCTAGAGCCCAATTTTGTCAATCACAATTTCGTGAGGAAAATCTAAAACATCCCTGATGAATTTGTCGCAAGCATCTAGACGATACTTGAATTCAGTAGTCTCTAATAGAGCGTAGGTCAATTCTTTGCCAATCTCGGCCTCGAATTTCTTAACCAACCTATCAACGGCACCTCGTTTCATCTGCGACCCAACAATCAGCAGGTCAGCCCGACTATCTGCTTGGTCAATAAAGATGCCAGACATAACCAGGAGATAGAGACGCCCGCAAGTGCCAAATTTACGAGCCAAGTCCCGCTTATAACCAAGCAGGTTATTCTTCAGAATTTGCCGCAATTGATTATTAAAAGGGAAGGTCGGATCTAAGCGCCAAAACGTTGAGGAAGCGCGGCGAGTCTTGTGTAAGAGGTCAATATTGGCCAATTTACCCAATTCACGAGAGGTGGTAACGGCTGGGGCCTTAATTCTCTTGCTAACTTCCTTGCTAGACAACACCAAATCTGAATTGAGTAAAAATAACCTCATCAGCTTAACCTTGACGGCACCCCCAAACAATTTCGCCAAAATATCCATATTGAGGGCATTATAACACAATCCACCTTCGAGATTATCGAAGGTGGATTATGTTGGAAAACTTGACTAAAATAATTATTTGAGTTCTGCCTGACCGCCAGCTTCCTCAATTTGTTTCTTAATTGCTTCCGCTTCCTCTTTTGGAACTTCTTCTTTCAAAACGGTAGGAGCAGCATCGGCTAAGTCTTTGGCTTCTTTTAGCCCGAGACCTAAGACTTCCTTGATCACCTTGATAATAGCAATCTTGCTAGAGCCAACTGACTGCAGGTTGATAGTGAAGCTGTCTTGCTCTTCTTCCCCACCACCAGCAGCTGCAGAGCCGCCAGAGGCCACCATGGCCGCGGCAGATACGCCGACTTTCTTCTCCAAAACCTTGACGAGACCATTGAGTTCAAGAACGGTCATCTTCTCAACCTGATCGATGATTTTCTTCTGGTCGGCGGTCATGTCTACCTCGGCATCTCCGGCCGCCTCCTTAGTTTCTTCTTTTGTCTCTTTTGTTTCTGTTTCGTCGCTCATATTTTTTGTATTAACTACTAATTTTTGGCTGCCGCTATCTGATCCAATGCTATAGCCAGTCCCTGAACCGGCGAATTTAGCAGATAAAGGAACCTGCCATAAAGCTCATCGCGCCCAGGAATCGTAGCTACCTGGAGCATCATCTCGGCTCCAACATATTTTCCCTCGAAAACGCCACCGATGATCTTTAGGCTATCTTTGGCCCCCCGGGCAAAATCGTAAACCCCCTTAGCTGGCGACAAGGAATCTTCGCCGTAGGCCACCGCCACTTCGCCCTCTAGTTCAGGCAACTCACCCTCCCAGGAGGAAGCCCCTAAGGCAAGGCGGAGGAGAGTCTTCTTGATTACCTTGAAACCAACGCCCTTAGCCCTCAAGTCCCTACGGAGGGTAGTGGCATCGGCCACATTAAGGCCATGGAAGTTCACGAAAACTACCGATTGCGCCTTGACCAATTGCTTCTTCAGCGCCTCAACAAGCTCTGTTTTCTTTTGCTTAGTGATTGGCATAATAATAAAAAAACGGCTTAATAAACAGCCGTTGATCTGATTAACCTCAATAGGACTTATGGACGCCTATGATCTTCGGCCGATGGGGCTATCCTACTATGTCGGCCCCCAGAAAGTCAACTAATAAAACACCGGCTAGGCCGAGCAGAACAATCAAGATAAAGCCGACCGTCATCTGCCAAAAGGTTTTATCGAAATACATAAAAGCAGTAATTAATAGCTAATCTCGTCTACCAATAAGCCCTGATCGTCATAGAGAGATATCGTCTCACGATTATCTAACCAGAGTTCCCAAGAACGATGTAGGTAAACTCGCCACTCATTGCCGTAAAAATCATCGTCGAGTTCATGCCAAGCCAGACAGCGATCATAGCTAAAATGGTCTAGTAAGTATTCGCGGCAGGCTGGGGTTAATTGATGCCGACGACCGTCCAGCAACTCGTAGCCCTCACTGTCGCGCCTAAATTCAGGCGTCCGACAGGCGGTATATCGTCGGACAAATTCATAACAATCATTGCGTAAGCGCTCAATTCCAGATTCCTCCCTCGGGCGCGGGCAAGTCCGAGGCAAAGCTGGATTCATCCGAAAAGCCCTCAACTCCTTAGCCAAATAACCAATACACTTGTTGGTCCGGAAATTAACGATCGCTGGCCAACGATCAGTCCCCGGGGGTCGTCCAGTAGTAATAACTGCTCGATGCCCTGGCTCCAATAGAATCGCAGATGGCGCAGAAATCGCTCCCAAGGAAGAAAATAGTTCCACCGCCCCAGGGATAGACACCTCATTTGCTCGAGATCGACGAGCGGAGCTATTGGTCAATTTCCAACCAGAGATATTAACCGCCTCGTCACGAGAGCGATTTTTGATAATTATATATTCATGCTTGGCACTAGATTCGCTCTTGGCGTTACCTCGTCCCAATCTGATTTGACCTTGATAGGACGACACTGGTTCAGCCAGCAGATCATCTGGTTCGCTATCACCATCGCCATCAGCCTGGACAGGAGACCTCGATGAAGAATCACTGTTTGAGCCATGAATTTCCCCACCATCAAACAGGTGAGGCGGCTCAATGAAAGGCCCCCGGGACGCCATTGGGTTAGAGGAGCCGCCAGTAAATACCCACATTAACCACAGTCCTCCTAGAAACAACAAGAACCAAATTAAGTCGCTCCGCATTATCTCAATTATAACATGGACTAAATTTTTTCCAGGCATACAAAACCCCCCGATGTTACATCGGGGGGTTTTGCTAGCTATCCGATCCTAGTCAGAAACCAGTATCGGGTCACAGGGAAGCTATGGTAAGAAAGCGGTTGGGGTCTCGAAGCTATCCAATCCCCAATATTGTGGTGTGTATTCCACAACCCCTACTGTGGAGGAAGCGGCTACCAAGACCATTCGGTAGTTGCCGGCAGAGTTGGTACCAGCAGAAGCCTGGGTCCCAATAAAACCACCAGTACTTCTACGGTTCTTAATGGTACCGGTGAGAGTAAAGGTATACGAACCACCATCACCAACTGGGTCAGTGGTTGGACTAATACTATCAAGCGATACTGTGGTACTGGCAGCACAGAAAACTGTGCAAGAAGACGTAGCTTCGTAAGCGTTCGCCTCAGCACTAGTCAACGAGTAGCCATTGTAAGTCAAGCTAGCGGCATCAGTAAGTGAGGTTGAAGCTGTAGTTGATGCAAAGTACACAACAAAGTCTCCAATCTTTGGCTTAACTAGTGCTCCACCGTCAGCTGTTATCTGAAGTGGAATCTTGAAGGTCAGGGTGGTAGTTGAGATACTAGTACCACTATCGATTGACGCCGTTGCAGTTGGAGTACCATTTAGAGCAATTCGCGGTACTGCCTCGAACAAGTACTGATCCTTACTGGCCAAAGCAGTCGCTGGAGTAGTACTGGCAGTTGAGCCATCTGGCTTTTCCCATTGGAGGCCATTAATTGGGATAGTAGTACTAGCGGCACCACCTCGAGCAGTGGAAGGATAATCAGCTTTAATGAACAACTTCTTGGTTACATCCTGGAGTATGTCGATTTCTAGACCAGTAAAGCCAGACTGGCTACCAACAGCTACGCTAGAAGAATCTGAAGTGCCCAGAACTTCACCAGCCTCGTCAGTTAGGTAAAGCGTATCGGGCAAAGAGGCAGTAGCCGTAGCATTAACCTGAACAAAGAGCTTGGTCAACGTGGAAGGACCGTCGGTTGATTTAACGTTAAAAGCAAGCATGGTCAGCTTACTAAGACCACTGGTCGATACGTAATTATTGTCAGATGCTGGAGTATCGGTAGCATTGATCGAGGCAGTCGCCGTCGAAGCACCAGCCGCCTTGAAGGTATGGGAACGAGTGTTGGTAGAACCAGACATGTCAGTGTAGGACTGGAAGCCAAGAGTGTCAGTCGCCCGGATATTGTTACTGTTCCCGGCATAACCCTGGAAGGCAACGACTCGGTTGGCGTCTGTAGTGTTAATCGAAACTACATCAACCTTAAGCACCAAGTCTTTTTTATCACCATCGTCTACCTCAAAGCCGAGACCACTTACAATAATGTGATAACGATCAGAGGAATCTTTGACGAAAGAACTCGAGTTAATAGCCACCTCCTTCAGCAATTCATCCCCGTCGTAGAAATACAATCTCTCGAGGAAATTGCCAGGATTACTGGCTGAACCACCAGCAGGTGTTACCGATACCTGGAGGTCAACTCGATTGGTGGTCATCTTAGAACCAATCGCACTAACTTCAACACCCCAAACTGAGACATCAGTTTCTACGCGGATATCTTGGTCCGGTACTGGCTGAGTTGACAACTTAGTGGTGATGGAACCTTCAGATGGTTCGGCTGGTTCATCGTCGTCGTCGGCATCATCGTCAGCATCATCGTCAGCATCATCGTCAGCATCGTCGTCGTCAGTGGTATCGGCGGTAGCAGTACAGCTCAAACCAGTGGTTGCGCTATAAGCATAACCAGCCAGACAACCAGCCGGCAAAGTAGTGCTGGTGGCACAGGAAGCGCCAGTTACAGTACTAAAGCCAGAAGCGCTAGTACAACCAGCTGGGAGACCAGTTGTTCCGCCGAGGATCGGACCACCCGCCATTAGCGAGTTATACATGGCCATGGAAATTGGGCCAAAGTAACCGGCTGCTGGGGCGACACCGTTAGATGCCTGCCAAGCGCTAACTGCAGTTCTGGTAATAGGACCAAAATAGCCGGTAGCGCCACCAGAGAAGGTGAAGTGACCGGTACTGGTCAGATAATTCTGCAAACAAGTAACGTCATCACCCTGCACACCAATTGTTAGGCTGCGAGTGAAGGCGCAGGCGCCAGCCGGAGCTGGAGTTGAACCACCTTGTAGGGTAGCCAATTGAGCCTGCAAGTCGGCTAGTTGAGCTAATAGCTCATCAACAGTCGAAGTCTGAGCGCTGACGGTTACGCCAACGAGGAGAGCAACGGCCGCTAGGCCAATAAATAATTTCTTAATACTCATTGAATTGATAACTAATAATAATTCTTAACCTTTGCTAATAATTCTATTTTATTATCCCCCAAACCAAATTAGAAAAGCCTTGATCGACAATAACTCTCCTAACTCGCAGAGGGGTCTAATAAATAAACGGAGGTGAGGGGTTAATCTTTCAGGGAAGTAATGCGGAATATTTATTGTCAAAGAACCGCGACTCGCAGTACAGAAAAACCACTGTCGTTACGGCTGTCAACATTATAGTATCAGCAAGCGAACAGACCAAAAATCCCGTGTGGATAAGTGGGTATCGCCGATTACTATTACTATATGATAGGCAGACTAAATTAGGAAGGGCGGAAAGTCAATCACATCTAATTTAGACCACGATTAAGCAACATTGGCAACCTGGTAACGGCTCCAACGCCTATCCCCTTCTTTCTTGAGAATTCCCAATCGGACCATATCTACCAACTCCCTTTGAACCGTTTTACTGCTGAAATCCGGTACTGCTTTGGCAATTTCTCTAATTGAAGACCAGCCTGTTTCTTTAATAAACTTAAGGATAGAATCCCGACGCTGATTGCTAGCACCAGTATGGGGGCTAGGTACAGGTGTTTTGGTACGTTGCTGAGGTAAGGCTGACAGCCCGCCTAACCGATTGGCTAGAGGCGAAGATGGGGCCACTGGGCGGATAAGCTCCGGTGCCGCAGGGTAAATTTGAGGCGTTGGTATTCTCTGGAGAGGATTGTGTTTGGCTTGTTCGCTATTTATAAGAGAGCGCAGGGATAGATACTCTTGTTGCAAAATTGAAAAATTCATTAGAGACACAGAGCGACTGCTCAAAGCGATCTCTATTAAAGATGTAATTTGGTCCAAGGGCTTAAGGACAGCAGATAGATTATCAGGGTCAGCGTCAGATACAATCTTCAAGGACAGGCTCCTGAGGCGCCATTTAAGAGCTTCATTATTAGGTAAAAACTTAGTCACCAGATAAGTAGCCGCCGCAAGCTTATGTCCCTTAAGTAAAATATTCTGGCTTTTAGAGTCCTTCACCGTAGAGTAATTGTCCTTTTGACTAATAAGCATTGTCCTTTATTGTATTAAAGACGAGCATGTTTGTCCAGTGCCCTATAGAATACACATTCTGAGCGCTGAAAAAGCCCGGAGCTTAGCGCCAAAATGAACCTCGTGCTAAAATTAAACAGTACTTTTTTAATTTGATGGGTAGAAAAAAGAAAAACCCAAACAACGAGGGGGGCGGAGCTTTGTCTTTCCTTAAAGATGAGGCGCGACACGGGATCTTGGCTATTGTCTGCTTTGCGGCTACGGCCTTCTTCCTCCTAGCCAGTCTTGGTTACGCCGGCCTAGTGGGTAACAGCGCCTACGGGCAATTAAGTCACCTAATAGGAATAGGGTTTTTCGCTCTGCCACTCGTCCTGTTACTCCTTGGTATTTCCTTTGCGCGGACTGGCCAACCCAATTTCATCCTAAGTCGAATAATCGCCGCCCTGATAGCCTTCGTTTCCATTCTCGGCCTCTTGGGGGTCATCTTCCGCCACAGCACCAGTCAACTTAACGGCGGTTGGCTAGGTCAGATAATGGCCAAGGTTTTATTCAAGCTATTTGCTTCTTATAGCATCATCCTCTTGCTGGCTGTTATCGCTATCGCCCTAACCATTATGTTCGACGCCAAATTAAGCCTCCGGAAACTATCGCCGATCCATTGGTGGCGAGTCTGGCGCCACAGGGGTGACCCAGACTCGGCCGAGACAGACGACCTAGCACTTAAGGTCGCCGGTGGCGAAGAAGACGATCAGAATGACGATGAGGAAAAAGACGAAGCCGATGACGAAGATGGGGAGACTGAGGGCAACAAAAAAGCGCCCGAGACAGGGGGAGGCCTTTTGGGGCAAGTAGTTAGTTGGGGGAGCTCATCTCGGTCTAGCGGTAAATTCACCCCGCCACCATTATCACTCCTGGAAAAGGATAGGGGGAAGCCAACCGCTGGCGACATTAAAGCTCAGGCTAATATCATTAAACGGACTCTGGCCAATTTCGGTATCGTGGTTGAAATGGACGAGGTCTCTATCGGCCCTTCCATCACTCGCTTCGCCTTCAAACCAGCAGAAGGGGTTAAGCTCTCTAGAATCCTCGCCTTGCAAAATGACCTATCTTTAGCATTGGCCGCCCACCCCCTACGAATTGAAGCTCCTATTCCTGGTAAGTCTTTGGTGGGGATCGAGATACCAAACAGCACCAAGTCGACGGTTGGCCTGGCCTCATTGATTGGGAGCAAAGATTTCTCCACCGCTCCGCACCCACTTTATCTATCTTTGGGACGCAGTATCACTGGGGCCTCCTTCTTTTCTAATCTAACAAAGGCTCCCCATATGCTGATCGCCGGTACCACCGGCTCAGGCAAATCAGTAGTTATCCATACTTTCATTACCTCCCTTCTCTACCGCAACCCTCCAGATCTCTTGCGCTTTATTATGATAGACCCTAAGCGCGTCGAGCTGGCCCTCTATAATAAGATCCCCCACCTACTTACTCCAGTGGTAACTGATCCCAAGAAGGCCATCCTGGTCCTCAAGTGGGCGATCAAAGAAATGGAGAGGCGTTACGGCCTACTTGAATCTAAGGCAGTGCGCGATATCCAATCCTATCACCAGAATGTCCGAGGGAAAGACGAGGAAGAAAAAATGCCCTATATCGTGGTGGTCATCGACGAATTGGCCGACATCATGCTGGCCTACCCTCGCGAATTAGAGGCGGCCATCGTCCGCCTGGCTCAAATGTCACGCGCAGTCGGTATCCATTTGGTGCTTTCTACTCAAAGGCCATCAGTAGAAGTGATTACCGGCCTGATCAAAGCGAATATCCCTTCACGGATCGCCCTCCAAGTTGCCTCGCAAATAGACTCACGGACCATCCTCGATATGGCTGGGGCAGAGAAACTCCTGGGCGCCGGGGACATGCTCTATCTGGCTGGTGATATGTCTAAGCCCGTCCGACTACAATCAGCCTTCGTCTCCGAGGGGGAAGTAAAGAAAGTGGTTAACCATATCGTTAAAGACTACCAGGAGGAATTGGGTGACCAGATCGTCTTGGCCGATAACAACAAGAGTTCTGCGCTAACGGTAGATTGGGAAGCCGAGGCCAACGAGGACGGAGATGACGACGAACTCTATGAAGAGGCCCGGGAGCTAATCATAAAAACTCGGCGCGCTTCGGCCTCCTACCTCCAACGACGTCTAAAGGTCGGCTACGCCCGTGCAGCCCGTCTATTAGATATGCTGGAAGAACGCAACGTGATCGGACCAAGCGATGGAGCCAAACAACGTGAAATCTATGTCGACGACACCGAATCCGAATCAGAAGCTGAGTATTAATGGCGGCCTTCAGTCTTGGTGGGGATTATTGTCTCCCAAGACGATCAGCCTGGCCCTGTTCTTTGTCTTGGCAGTAGTCTACGCCTTCTACCAAACTCACGCCTTAGCTGAAGGGCCAGAGATTATTATCAACCAGCCGGTTGATAATTCCACCCTGGAAGAACCTCTAGTGGTAGTGGAAGGCCAGGCTACGCGCATCGCTCACCTCTTTTTAAATGGTGGGCAAGTTTTCACTGATGAAAACGGACACTTTACTGAAAGACTACTCCTGGCGCCAGGTTATAATCTTATTAGCCTAGCGGCGAGGGATAAATTCGATCGAGTCGTCGAAAAGAGATTAGAACTTATTTACCAGCCATTAAATTAACCTGCCATGCAGAAAAAAACGAAGAAAGACCCTGTCGTCAAAGCCGTCAATCTAGATATTGGTGACACTATTAAAAATATCGAAGGTAAATTTGGTGAAGGGGCAATTATGAAATTAGGCGAAAAGCCCCGAGTGAGTATCGGAGCAATCTCTAGTGGCTCAATCGGCTTAGATGTAGCTCTGGGTATTGGTGGAATGCCCCGTGGTCGGATAATCGAGATTTTTGGCCCTGAGTCATCTGGTAAAACCACTCTCGCCCTGCACACCGTCGCCGAGGCCCAAAAAAAGGGCGGTGTCTGCGCCTTCATTGATGCTGAGCACGCTTTAGACCCCGAGTACTCTAAAAAAATTGGCGTTAAGACTCAGGACTTATTAATCTCCCAACCTGATTACGGTGAGCAAGCTTTGGAAATTGCCGAGAGTTTGATCCGCTCTGGTAAAATCGACGTAATCGTTATTGACTCCGTAGCCGCCTTAACACCCAAGGACGAAATTGAGGGCGACGTCGGCGCCTATCATGTAGGAAAACAGGCCCGACTAATGAGTCAGGCCCTGAGAAAGATGACAGCGATCGTTGCCAAGAGTAAAACGGTCGTTATCTTTATTAACCAGATTCGAATGCAAATTGGAGTGATGTTCGGCAACCCCGAGACCACTCCAGGAGGCAAGGCTCTCAAATTCTACTCTTCAGTCCGCCTCGACATCCGCCGCATTGCTCAGATCAAGAAAGGTGACGAAGTAGTCGGCAGCCGCGTTCGAGTAAAAGTAGTGAAGAATAAAGTGGCCGCCCCATTTAGGGCAGCTGAATTTGATATCCTATACAACGAAGGCATTTCACCGCAAGGTGAAGTCCTCGCCCTAGGAGAGAAAGCTGGCCTAGTTACCAAGAGTGGCGCCTCCTATACCTATCGCCCAGAAGATAAGAAGGAGGAAGTGAAGCTTGGCCGAGGTTACGATGCCGCCAGAACCTTTCTCAAGGAGAATCCGAAGGTTATGAAAGAGATCCTTAAGACGGCCCAAGAGAAATTGACAAGCGAGAAAGCTTAGTTTAGTTTCTAGTATTCATGGCAACTCTAACCTATAACGAGATCCGCGAACGAAAATGTATCGTCTTCAACGGCGAACCTTATGAAGTGGTCTCCAGTCACGTCTTCCGCAAACAACAACGCAAACCAGTTAATGCTACTAAACTACGCCACCTAGTGACCGGGAAAGTAATCGAGAACTCTTTCGCCGCGAGCGACAAAGCAGAGGAGGCTGATTTAGGTAGTCGATCGGTAATCTATATCTACAGCAACAAGGGCGAGCATTGGTTCCACGAAAAGGACGACAAGAGCAAGCGCTTCACCCTCGAATCAGGCCTAGTGGCCGACAAACTTAATTTCATTAAACCAGGAGACAAAGTCGACCTACTCACTTTTGGCGAACGAGTGACCGGACTTCGACTACCAATCAAAGTAGAACTAAAGGTTAAAGAGGCGGCACCAGCAATTAAAGGCAACACCGCCCAAGGCGGTTCTAAAAAGGTAGTTCTAGAAACTGGCTACGAGGTCCAAGTACCGATGTTCGTGAACGAAAACGACATCCTACTCATCAACACCGAAACCGGCGAGTACGTAGAACGAACGAATAAGAAATAACTAGCGGACGATAAAAGGCAAGAGGGCCATCAAGCGAGCTCGCTTAATGGCGGTGGCAAGCTTACGCTGATGACGGGCACAGACGCCTGAGCGGCGATGCTTCATAATCCGACCATAGGGGTCAAGAAAACGCTTTAAAGATTCGACGTCTTTGTAATCAATTTGCTGCTTATTACTAGTACAAAGTGGGCAATGATTAGTCATAAATTAAAAAGGAATATCGTCTGGGTTAATTTCTTCTTCTGGATACTTAATGGTCTTCAAATTTTCGGGCTGACTAACAGCTGGTGCGGCTGGGGTTGCCGGAGCGCCACCACCAGCGGCATCGCCAGACCAACCGCCACCACCGCTCTTGGGCCCAAACTGGACGCGGTCAGCGACAATCTCTGTCCGGTACTGCTTCTTACCATCTGGGGCCTCCCAACTACGGGTCTGCATCCGGCCCTCGATCAGGGCAGAGCTACCCTTATGTAAATATTGAGCAACATTCTCAGCTTGAGGCCCGAAAACTACAATGTTGTGATACTGAGTATCTTCCTGCTTCTGACCATTTTTATCTTTCCAGACCCTATTAGTGGCAATAGCGAAACTGCAAACTTTAACCCCCGAGGGAATGGCCCGCAATTCTGGATCGCGAGTTAGATTTCCGAAAACAATCGCCTTGTTTAGATACATATTACTCTTGTTTAATTGCCGCCACCTCAGTCGTTGGCGTATCGGCCTCAGTTAGCAAGTCTTCAATCTCGCGATCAATTACCGCTCGGTTAAGTGTCGGCTTAGTGGAAGGTGTATCGGCCTCCGGACGACTCGGAGCTGGTGCAGGAGACTTTTGCGGCGCTGGAGGAGAATTCTTAATTAATAGATGGCGAATCAGCATCGGGGAACGTTGCCAATCGGCCGCCAATCCAGTCGCTACATCTGCCGAGGCATCAAAATAGATAGTGCCGAAATAAGCTTCACGAAAAGTGGTCCCTTTATTATCTACCACCTGTTTAATCGGATAGGCCAGAGGGATCATCCGTGGATCGTTTTCTAATACGATCTTGGCTCCCACGGCCGCCAAAGCCTGTTTAATAACACTCTCCACCGTCTCCCCCACCTTATCGGCTGGGACCAGCGGAGAAAGCAAATAGCCCAGCTCATAGGCTTGGCCAACATCGTTATTTGGGGTTTCAATCGTCTGATCAGCTACTTTACTCATGCGACGCAGTCTAACAAATTAGTGGCGCTCAGGCAACATTAAGGCCGAAAAGGCGTCTGGCATTGGCCAGAGTCTGTCTGGCCACTTCCTGGGTAGAAACCCCCTTAATCTCCGCCAAACGCTTAAGAACCTCAAGAACATAGAGAGGTTTATTGCGCCGGCCCCGATGTGGTGTTGGCGCAACATAAGGAGCATCTGTTTCAGCCATAATCAAACCGAGAGGTAATCGTTTGATAATATCGTCGTAATGGCGCGTAAAGGTAATCACTCCAGTGAAAGAGAGGGTGAAGCCTCGCTCAAGAAAACGTCTAGCGATAGCCCAATCCCCGGCAAAAAAATGAACATTGCCTCTAGCCTTGGGATGTTTATCTAAAATAGTCAAAACATCCTGATAGGCGCTCATCTGAGAGGGCAAACCATTTTGACCGATTGTGGGACGCGGATCACGAATGTGGAGCATTAATGGTTTGTTTATTTCCTCGGCTAGACATACTTGTGCTTCAAAGATTTCCTTTTGCCGCCTAATCGAGTCCCCAGTCAGAGCATCGGGCCATCCTTCGGGCATCCCAGATCCATCATCTAGATGGAAATAATCTAAACCACACTCGCCTATCGCCACCACCTTAGGGTCGGCTGCTAATTTCTTATAATAGGGGTAATCGAAATTTTCACTCCGAGAGGTAAAGCCCTTACCTAGTCCGCCCAACTCTTCAGCATCATGGTAGGAAGAGAAAGTGTGCACTGGATGTAAACCGACGGCGGCATAGACACCATCTTTATGTTTCTGTGCCAACTCTAATGCCGAGAGAGAAGTGCCCCGTTGGGTACCAATATTAATCATCCCCACACCAGCTTCAAGCGACATCTTAATTATTTTATCCCGGTCCTTATCAAAAGTAGCAAAATTGACGTGGGCGTGAATATCTATTGCCTTCATCTTGAACATATTGAGATTAAATATCGCAAAATTATGGACAAAAGAAAAGCCCCCTCCGATGACCATCAGAGGGGACGTCGAAATCAAATTCTTTGATGCCCTAGGGAACCCAACGGACCGCAACGCCAATCTGGTGTTGCACCTGCGCCGCCAAGGGCTGAACGGCGACCCAAACGGGGCCGATCAGGGCGCAATAACTCACGAGAACAGCGATTAAAAAACTAAGTACGAGAACCGGGCACCTGACTGTTATTTTCCACATTTTGACTCCCTTTCCTTGTATCGACTACTGGGGTAAAAACAATTACGCCTGCCTACAACCTACAATATAGGAGACGGATAGAGTCAAGCTATCTTACAGGAACTATTTTAATCCTTGCGAGGGAAAAGGGGGGTATCGGGCACCTGATGTTTAGTGATCAGATCAATGATTTTAGCTGCCGTATCGGGCAAAAAAGGCTGTAGTCTGAAGGCAATCTGGTTGAGTTGAGTGAGCAAAGACAAGATATCGGCTCGAGCCTCCCGGGAATCAATTTTGATCTTTTTGAAAGGTTGAGTCCTCTCTATTTCCTCATCGAGCCCACAAACACCCTCCCAGATATTGTCCATCGCTTTATTAAATTCGAAATCGTCCAATTTTGCGCCTTCACTAACATTAGCGGAGCTCAAATTTGGCTCAGATGATAGAGGCAAAACCACATCATTAGTAACTGCCATCTTGAGGATACGCGAAACAAGATTACCTAAACCGTTGGCCAGGTGGGCATTATAAATTTCCTTGAAAGACTCGGGGGTGACGTCACCGTCCTCAACTGGATGAACGTGGCGCAGTAGAAAATAACGCACAGCATCAGTCCCATACTCACACACTAGATCTAGGGGGTTAATTATGTTCCCTAAAGACTTGCTCATCTTCGTCCCACCAGAAATAATAAAACCGTGATAAAAAATCGTATCGGTATTTTTAATCGCGGGAGATCCGCCCTTCTTTAATGTAGCTGAGGCAGACATGAGCATCGCCTGCCACATCAACGATTGAAATTTAACCATGTCTTTACCGGCCATCTGAATGGTCTCACCCTCCTGCCAAAACTTTTCAAATAAATTAGAGGGCTTGTCCCGCGAAGCCTTGGCGGAGTGGGGCCTGTCCCGCGAAGCCTTGGCGGAGTGGAACCAACCTAAGGTAGAAATGTAATTGACAAAAGCTCCGAACCAAACATACATTACGTGCGACTCATCTCCCGGCACCGGCACCCCCCAAGGTAAACGTTCTCTATTCCGTGAGATAGAAAAATCGTCCAATTCGCGAGCTAAGTTTAGGGCTTCCTGCCGGCGCCACTCGGGGACAATCGCCCTCTCATTAGATAGATATTTAATCAGATCATCACTGTAGCGCGAGAAACGGAAAAAATAATTCTCCTCTTCAATTTCCTCTGGTTCAGAGCTGGGATGGAGAGGGCATTTGCCATTAATCAGATCTCTTGCCTGTAAAAATTTTTCACATCCGACACAATACAGACCCTTATAAAGTTTCTTATAAATGTCTCCGTTTTGATCACATAATTTCCAGAACTCCTGGGCGGCAGTAATATGTCCCGGGCTACTAGTCCGGATAAAATTATCGTAAGAGAGATTGAGCACCTTCTTTAAATCATCAAAGCGGGCGGCGTAACGGTCAACGTAATCCTGTCCCCCCTCCCCTTCGGCCTGTGCCGCCTGGAAAATCTTCTGGCCATATTCATCCGTTCCCGTACTGAAAAAAACTTCCCGACCCTCTAATCGGTGGAAACGAGCCAACACATCGGCTTGAACAATCTCTAAGGCAAAACCAATATGCGGCTCCGCGTTAACGTAAGGGATGGTAGTTGTAAGATAAAGTGGTCGCGACATAGGAAATACTACGCTTAGGCCTTAGCTTCACTGCCAGCCAATTTCCGTTTCTCCCAATCGGTAGCCAACTCCATCAAGACGACTGAGGCTGGAATAGCCAAGATGATCCCCAGGAAGCCAACTAATTGGGCACCAGCCAAGAGAGCAATAATGACTAGGAGTGGTGGCACCCCCACAATCTTACGTACCACTAAGGGGTAAATCAAATGATTCTCAAATTGTTGAATGATGATATAGGCAGCCAGAACAATTAGGCCAAGAGCGGGGCTGATCGAGAAACTGATAACAACCGCCGGGACAGCAGCCAAGATAGGACCAAAGAAGGGAATCAATTCGAAGAGGGCGGCAACAACAGCCAGCAAGAGGGCGTAAGGAACCCCGAAGATAGTTAGGGCCAAGAACACCAGCACACCGATAATTAAAGCAAGTAATAATTGGCCCTGCATCCAATAGCCAATTTTACGTCGAGCTCGGCGCCACACACCGACAACATAATTCTCGCGATCGATAGGAGTGATCACTCGCAAAAAACTTTCTATCCCCGCGGATTGGACCGCTAAATAGAAGGAGAAGACTATTATTAAAATGAAGCTCAAGAGACCGCCGAAGATAAAACTGGCGATTTGAAACACTCCACGAGCTGGCCCAGCTAGATCACTCTGCAAACTATCAAAAAACTCGCCGACAGAAACCTGAGCACCCAGACTGCCGGTCAATTGGCCTAAGGTTCCACTGCCACTGAAAACAGAGGAGATGTCGCCAATCTTCTGAGGCAAAGTGGCTGAGATATTAACCAACTCAGTAACCACTGGAAATATAAAGAAAGGAATGAGAACAAAGAAAAGCCCGAAGCCAATCAGATAAATAATTAGAACCGAGAGCACGCGTGGCAAGCGATGCCTCATCAGCCACTTAGCTGCTGGTTCTACAGCTGAGGCGACCACAACTGAGACCAAAATAGCCAACACTAAGTCTAGGAGTAGATAAGCAGTCAGCAACACAAGTAGGACAATTATCGTCTTGATGATCGTCCCCAGACTAATGCTGATATTGGTTTTCCCAGCTTTACTTAATCGCAACGTCACGGCCTAATGATACTACAGGGCCAAAGCTCGGGCAAATTTCTTCTGCTCGACGGCTGGGCCGACCATCGCTAAGTTAATTTTATCTTTAGCGAAGATCTGCTTAGCCACTCGCCTAACATCGGCCGCCGTCACTGCCTCTATCTTCTTGGCGATCTGTTGCGGCGAACGTAATTTCTGCCGCAATAATTCCTGCATACCGTAAAACAAACCGATGCTACTAGCGCCCTCTAAACTCAAGAAAAGATTGCCGATCATTGAGTCCTTAACTCGGCGAAGTTCAGCGGCCGGGAGAGCTTTGTCGCGTAGCTTAGCGCACTCTTCAACCACCGCCTTAATAATCTCTAAGGCCCGTTTAGTGTCGGCCCCCACGGAAATATTTAAGAGTCCATTGTCGGTATAACTATCCTGAAAAGCTCGAATATAATAAGCAGCGCCCATCTGTTCTCGAATACGTCGGAAGAGGCGTGAGCTCATTCCCCCACCAAGGGCGGCGGCTAGAACTTCTAATGGATATTCCTCTGGGTGGCCAAGGGGATAGGAGCGGAAACCAAGTACACAATGAGTCTGATCGGAACTTTTGGTCTTAACCATAAGTCGCGGACCGGCCTGCTTCTCTACCACTGCTAATTTGTCTTGTTTGACGTCATCAGAGATATTCTTAAAGACAGCTTCGATTCGTCGAAGGGTCTTGGTCTGATTAAATTTACCGGCAACTATCACAGTGGTAGCCGAGGCAACATAATGTTTAGAGCGATAATTGATGAAATCATTTCTCTTCATACTCCGGACTATCTCCTTAGTGCCAACAATATTCCAACCAACGGGCTGGTCACCGTAAACTAATTCCATAAAAAGATCCTGGGCTTGCCGGATTGGGAGATCCTCATACATATTGATCTCTTCTACGATCACCCCCTTCTCCTTCTCCACCTCTGCCTTAGGAAAGATGGGGTTGAGATACATGTCGGCAATCAAATCGAGTGCCCTATCAGCCATCTTGGGTTGAACTGTTGCGTAATAGCCAGTGTACTCCTGAGAAGTGAAGGCGTTATAACTGGCACCCATAGAATCTAATTCTGAACTAATATCAATCGCCTTGGGACGCTGCTTAGTGCCTTTAAAACACATATGCTCTAGGAAATGCGATAGGCCACTGATCTTTGACGTCTCGTACTTTGATCCCGCCTCAACTAAAACTAAAACGTTGGTCGCCACTGCATCAGCCCGGGGGACCAATACCGCCCGCAAGCCGTTACTTAAAATATGTTTTACTGCTTTCATATAGAAACACAATCTAGCAGAGATTGAGGAAAAACAAAAACAGCGCCATGACTCTAGGTCGCGACGCTGTGTATTTGGATCTCTGCTTCCCCCCCCCATTACCGCGCTAGCACGGCTTTGGCTGCGAATCGTGACCGCTCGGGGGGCGCCGGCGTCCTGATGTTCGCGAGGAACCGACGCGCCTCTGGACCACGAGGATCTCTTGTGCTCGTCGCACATTCCCGGATCTCATCTATCGTCATTTCACCGATGCTCCGCCTGCTCATGAGAGTCCTCCCTTTCGTCCTTGGACTCCTAGCTGATTGGCGGGGGTATCCCCACCTCCATAACCAGCCTTCTGTCCCCTATTATATCATACTCACAGAGCTTGTCAAGAGGTAAATAAAAACCCCGGGGCGCTCGAAAGGGAGGAGAGCGCGCCCAGGGTCAGCCGCCGAAACGGCCTTGAATATCTGCTTACACCATACCACGCCCCGTCAGCTCGGCACAAAGTCATACTTCTCAAAAACCTCTGTCAGGGGCGTAACAACTACTTGCCCACCAAAGAAACGTGAGCAGTGAATACAAGATGCTTTCGGCCAAACAATAGCCACGTGAGTCCAATACCTGTCTCTGGGATCATGCCGTCTTCTAAGGAAGATCAGGTGGCCCACCCGATTCAGGACGGCTCCAACACGCGGGATATTCAATTTGACTGGAGGCGGACGGTAACCATTCAGAGGTGGGATCCTCAGACCAATCTCCCCATAAACTGCTCGAACAAAGTCCACACAGCTAAAGTTCGCACTGTAGGCCCGCCCCAAGAGAGGCCGAGCGGCAGTGATAATTCTCTGCACCTTTCTGGATGTCAGATCCATACGAAGACCTCCTTTCTTGTCTCCAGTCAAACTAACCCAAAAACAAGCAAAAGAAAAGTCCCATTAAAAAATTGGACACTGGGTGTCCAAATTCATTTTTTATCGAAGTGTCTGCGTAAGCCCTCCGTTGGAAACCGTAATCGCCAGCGCTCTCAACTTACGGATACTGGATTCGGTAGCGAGAAACCTTGATCTCTCACATATTCACCTACTACCGTTTTAATTATACAAAAAAGACCCACACCTTTCGATGTGGGTCCCAAGGACTGAGCATCCAAGTTCTAAAAAAAACAGAACACTGAGTCCTAAGTACTTACTCGCCGAGAGCAAACACGATCCCGTGGCCCAAGTCCCACCGAGAGTCGGGATTGGCGTAGCGGCCGTACAAGTACCGCCGACCGTCAACGCGCCGCTCGACCGCGAACACGTGCGGGCTGCCATCCAAGTCGGCGATCTGCTCCATGGCAACCCAAAAGATGTCGCCATTAGGCTGGTCGTCGCAGTCCTTGCGGAGCTGGGGACCGGCTTCTGGAGGCAGGAGCTTCCCACTGACTTCCACAATGCGAGCAAAGAG
>JAYEGE010000008.1:0-132795 GCA_034658935.1 Patescibacteria group bacterium
CTCCCACACACTATGTTAAGGAGCTATTCTGTGTCATTTATAGACTAATTGTCCTGAGAAGTCAACCTTTCGTAATGTATCATAACCTCCGCAACGCCCTATGTCGCTCCCACGAGGCTCAACCTCGGGACAACATCGGATGTTGCACATGAGAAGTAAACTTGTGCATGTATTAGAACGACATAGTAATGGTAGTCTGTAAGACTGTAAGGGGGGACTTGTCCACAGAATTGGACCCTAGGGGTTGACATGGGGGATTATGGTGCTATAATGCCCCTGTGAGTGCGTTATTTGTCCCTTGGGACCGATAAGGCTTTCAAAGGTAGATGTCTTGCGTAAGTCCCCCGTTTTGCGGGGGATTTTCGTATCTATGGAGCTAATTTACTTCTGTTCTGGCTGGTATTATAATTAGGGAACAACCTAATCTGCCTATCCGCGGTTGGCGGCCGCACTCACATTAAGACATTTGTTTATGGAGGTCGCATCCGCCAACCACGCGTGGGCAGATTTTTATAATAAAAACTACCGGCTTTAGCCGGTGCGTGCGTTTCCCGAGCAATGTTTGTAAAACATTTTTAAAAATTTCTCGCACATGTTTTGTTTGGCGATGGAATAGATTTTGAAACCTCTCGTAAAACAACTAAAAACTTTTTCAACACAAACAAATTTTTTGTTTGTTCGAGTTATCCACATTTTTTTTAAAAAAACATTGTAGCTTTAAAAAAAATACTCGATAATTAAAAAAGTAAAGTTGTGATGATTAATTATTCGGTAATAAATTGCCGGAGGTCGCAGTCATCACCGTCAGCGATTAAATAAGAAATTAATTTTAAGAAAATGGTAAAAAGACGAAAGAAAGCCACCAAGAAGGTTGCCAAAAGAAAGACAACCAGGAGGAAAACTACTAAGCGCAAAACTACCAAAAGGAAGACAACCAGGAGGAAAACTACCAAGCGCAAAACTACCAAAAGGAAGACAACCAGGAGGAAGGTTGCCAAGAAGACTACCCGAAGGAAGAAGAGATAGTTTTAGCTTCCTGTTCAATCCCACCCCTCCTCCCAGCTTACGGGCTGAGTGAGGGGTGGATTGTTTTTTGCGCCATAAACAGGCACAATAAATCCCATGTCTTTATTTAAGAAAATACTGGGCGATAGCAGCTCAAAAACTCTCAAGGCACTGGGCAAGACAGTAACGGCTATCAATGGCTTAGAGGGACAGATGAGTCGATTGGATCAAGCCTCTTTTCCTGCCGAAACCGCCAAATTAAGAGCCCGTCTTCAAGCCGGCGAAACCACAGAAGATGTTTTGCCCGAGGCCTTCGCCCTAGTTAGGGAGGCGGCTAAGCGGACCCTAAACCAGCGTCATTATGACGTGCAATTGCTTGGCGGGATCGTTCTTCATCGAGGTAAGATTACTGAAATGAAAACCGGTGAAGGGAAGACTCTGGTATGCACCCTGCCGGCTTATTTAAACGCTTTAACTGGTGAGGGGGTGCATGTCGTGACGGTCAATGATTATCTCTCACGCCGTGATGCTGCCTGGATGGGCCAAATCTATGCCTTGTTGGGTCTTTCTGTTGGGGTTTTGAACCATGAGTCGGCTTATCTTTATGACTCTCAGTATTCGCTGGATAATCAGGAAGGACAAGCAATTGATAGGGCGCGCGACACTCAGGGCTCTTTCAAAGTTTTTTATGACTTTCTTAAACCTTGTGGGCGCGGCGAGGCCTATTTGGCCGACATTACTTATGGTACTAATAATGAGTTTGGCTTTGATTATCTCCGCGATAATTTAGCCCATGATCGATCTAGAGTGGTTCAGCTTAAACCGCCGGAGCGGCCACGTCACTATTACGCTATTATTGACGAGGTTGACTCTATCTTAATTGATGAGGCCAGGACACCACTTATTATCTCGGCCCCAGTGGCTGAGTCAGAGAGCCTTTACGGTACTTTTGCCAAGATTGCTCGAGAGCTAGAGAGAGAAACTGATTTTACGACCGACGAAAAGTCCAAGTCCATTTCTTTGACCGACGAAGGGATAGAAAAGGTAGAGAAGAAATTGGGTGTCGATAGTATTTACACTGACAAAGGGATTAAATACGTCCATCATTTGGAGACGGCAGTTCGGGCTAAGGCAATCTTTGAACGCGACAAAGATTATGTTGTTCGTGATGGCGAGGTGATGATTGTTGATGAGTTCACTGGCCGCCTACAGCCTGGTCGGCGTTGGTCGGAGGGCTTGCACCAAGCGATTGAGGCCAAGGAAGGGGTGGCAGTGCGTCAGGAGTCCAGAACCTTCGCCAGTATTACTTATCAGAATTACTTTAAACTCTATAAGAAGGTGGCTGGCATGACTGGTACGGCCGCCACCTCTGATGAGGAGTTTCAACGTGTTTACGGTCTAGACGTAGTTGTTGTGCCCACAAATAAGCCTAGCCGGAGGAAAGATTTGAATGATCTCATCTTCCAAACCGAGGCGGGCAAGCTCAAGGCAATTGCCAGGAAAATCAAGGAGCTGAACGAAAAAGGGCAGCCTGTCTTGGTCGGCACCATTTCTATCGAGAAAAATGAGCTTATCTCGGCTTATTTACAAAGAGAAGGAGTTCCGCATCGCCTATTGAATGCCAAGAAGAATGAGGAAGAGGGGGCGGTTGTCGCTGAGGCTGGTAAGAAGGGCAGTGTAGTGGTGGCAACTAATATGGCTGGCCGCGGTGTTGATATTAAGTTGGGGGGTGTTACGGCCAGTACTGCGGAGCAGGAGGAGGTAAGACAATTGGGTGGGCTTTTTGTGCTCGGTACAGAGCGACATGAGGCCAGGCGTATTGATAATCAGCTCCGCGGTCGTTCCGGCCGTCAGGGGGATTTGGGGGCGACTCAATTCTATATCTCACTTGAGGATGACCTCTCTAGAGTTTTTGCTTCTGACCGCCTCAAGTCGATGATGGGCCGCTTCGGTATTCCCGAAGATGAACCGATTACTCACAAACTAGTTTCTAAGGCGGTTGAGAGTGCTCAGTCCAAAATCGAAGGGCTTAATTTTGATCTACGTAAACATTTACTTGATTACGATAACGTGCTTAATCATCAGCGCTCGGCAATTTACCGCCGTCGCCAGGCCCTATTGTTTGGTGGTCCAGAGTCGGTAAACGAGTTCTTTATTGAAGCTCCCGAATCATTATTGCCTACTAATTTGACCGCCGAAGAGAAGGCTGCTCTTCGCCCGACGATTCTCCAGGTGATCGATATGCATTGGGTGGAGCACCTAGAAGCAATGGAGTATATGCGCGGCTCAGTCCGTCTGCGTGCTTATGGGCAACGTGACCCTTTAGTGGAATACAAACGAGAAGGCTTAAAGATGTTTAGGGAGATGGAGCAGCAGATTTGGCAAGATGCTATCGATCTTATTCCCCGAATTCGGGCTGGCCTCGAGGTTAAGACCGAGGCAGGACCGCAAGCACTTCGGGAAGTTCACAAATCAGTAAGTATGCTCACGGGTGGATCAAACGAGGGTGGTAGCGCCAAGGAGGGCCAATCGGCTCCAGTCATTGCGCCATCTGGCCCCCGCGTTGGCCGCAACGAGCCCTGCCCTTGTGGTAGTGGTAAGAAATACAAGCATTGTGGCTTAGTTGAGGCCCCGGAGCACAAGGCCTAGCCCCCGCTGTAGTAAAAGACATCTGTCCTATAAGGCAATGTCCCATAGAAAGACCGAGCCAGGGCTCCTTTTAGGAGCTTTTTGTGTGCGAGGCGTACAAAATAAGGGGTAGGGGGCTTGCGTTTTTGGCGCCTCTATGTTAGTTACTGAAGTAGGTGATTGTTCTTTGACTAGCTCTTTTTTGGTTCTCCGCAAGACGGGGACAGTTTCCTTTTTATTAACTGCACTAAACGCTTAACGTTTATGACCAAAAAGAGCAGTCTACTCTTTGGTTTTGTTCGCAATATCACTCAAACTATTTTAATACTGGCTTCGGTCGGGTTATTGGTCGTAGCGTTACCTGGGCGTTTACATGCAGAGGATGGAGCAGTACTTATTGGGGACACCATTAGGCCGCTAGCTATTAGCGCTGAGTTCAGCGGTTCCCCGGTCGAAGAAAATCACAACACTGGCGAGAATGTTTTCACTACCACTGGTAGTTCTACAGATGATATTGGCGAAAATATCTTCACCACTGCTACCGCGGACGATGACAGGCCTTTGGCCATTAGTGAAGAGTTTGGTGGTTCTACCACTGGTGACGACGGTGGCGAGAACACTTTCACCACTTTGGCTAATGGTGGTAGCGATGATGACCCTGAGGACTGTGTTAGTGGTTGTGGTGGAGGTAGTGGAGGCGGCCCTATCCATCGCCGCCCGGATCCCAAGCCAGTCGATCTTCCTGCCCCCTGTGTCCCATATTTACTCGATTTCATAAAATTAGGCCGCGACAACGACAGGATCGAAGTACTGAAACTTCAATCTTTTCTGCGTACCTTTGAGGGTCTGGAGGTCCCACTCTCTGGAGTCTATGACCAGGTCACCTATGAGGCCGTTAAGGTTTTCCAATCCCGATATAGCAATGATGTTTTAGGGCCTTGGGGCATTGGCGAGTCTACCGGGTACGTTTTTATAACCACTCGCTTGGCTATTAATAATATTTATTGTAGCCGTACCACTGCCAATAATCTTAATTTGCGTAATTTCTACCCAAGCTATGGCGAGTACCAAGACTTGGACGAGGGGGTGATAAAAGAAACAGAAACCAATCTAGAAGACATTGACCTCCCCGTTGTTCCGATTGACCTGATGGGTCAAGCTGGTCCTGGAGAAGGGGTTCCTATACGTAATTTTTTCCAAGCGGCGGCGCTCGGCTTCCTCGATTGGTTAGATTTCAGTCATTTCCTTAATCTAGTCTTTCTACTCATAGTTATTCTCGTGTTGTGGTGGGTCATTAAACTAAAACAAGAGATCAACGAAGTTGAACAAGATAAATTTAATACCGGCCGGCCGATTCCTCCAATAGAACTCCCCGCGGCTTCGACAGAAGACGAGCCTGACGAAATGGAAGAGGGGGTTCTCAAGGATCTAGATAACAGTGAGGGTGACGAATGGTTAGGCGATGAGATCGGAGACCAATTACCCCTTGGTGACCCCGATGATTCTGACTTACCTCTAGGCCCAGTTGAGGATTCTGAGCTTGACAATAAACAATAAATACACTAGTTATTAAGAGGGAGTTCTTTTACAAAACAGGGAAGAACTGTTCTTAGGAAATGCCACGGATGTTCCGTGGCTAGTCAGGTGTTTCTCAGAGAAAGGAGGCCTGCGATGGCCAGAAAGTTTACGTTGATCGCTGTGGTTTTGGGTACGGTTTTTGGTCTGGGGGCAGGATGTCCACCCCACCTCGATGTGACGCCTGTAGTGCCACTACATGTCGGCATTGAGGCGCTTGACTCCGATACTGGTGAGCCACTGGAGGTTGATGGGGCGCGACGACTTGAAGTGTCGGTTGGCACTTTGGTGCATTTTGTGCCGATAGAGGTGTCGCCTCCGGCCCAAGGCGGGGGCGTTGCCGACCAGGATGCTAGTCCGGCTGGACTAGCATCTAAGCCGAAGGGGGCTGCTTTGAACAAGCTGCCTTTTTCGGAAGCGACTTTCCATTGGCGAGTCTCGAGCGAGAGTGTTCCTCGGGAATCGACCTATGACTTCAATTACACGTTTGCAACCGCGGGCGTGTATGAAGTGGCCTTGCTCCGGGTTGACGTTCATTACGTTAACCCATTGGTGATTAGTCAGGATAAAGCCAGGTTACAAGTGGTGGTATCAGAGGAGCCGATTGTGCTTCCTCCGATTCCTCCTCCACCGGTGCCTGACCCAGGGCCGCCATTTTTTACTGGCGGTGTTGAGATCAATGGCCTGATTTTCTTTGACGGCGAGTTCAGTCTCGGTGCCGGAGAGACTCTGCGCATTGATGGCACGGGCGTGGTTAGTGGGGGGCGTTTGCCCTACACGATCCAGGTGATTGGTTCAGACGGAACCGTCTTGGCCGAGAGTTTGGGATTGAAGTTGGACTGGACGCCAACGGAGTCGGGTACTTACACCATCCGTGTCATCGATGCGGATGGTCGGACGCTCGATTTGGTGATTGTGCTGATTCTGATCTGCCCACCAGATTCGCCCGTGCCACCCATTCCGCCTACCCCCACCGTTAACCTGAAAATCAACGGTGGGGACGGGCCACTAGAGCTTGTTACTCTAGCGCCAGGAGGAGTCTCGGCCAACCTCAGGTTGTCCTGGGGTTCATCTGACGCTGAAACCTTAGTCGCCTCGAGCGCCTGGTCTGGTAGCAAGTCTCTCAGTGGAACAGAAACCGTCAACGGCTTGCCGGCAGGTGACTACCTTTTTACCTTAGCGGCGACCGGTGATGGCGGTACGGCGACGGATAGCGTGGGAGTCCACGTTGTTGATCCGGCGCCGAATCTCTATCGCCTGAGGGTGACCCATACTGGCGGTGGAGACGTTAGGATTTCTCCCGCAGGTGATGGTGGTTATGAAGAAGGAGTGGTTGTCACTCTGACGGCTGTTCCCGAAACAGGCTATCGCTTCGTTGATTGGGGGGGTGATCTGTCGGGATCGACGAGTCCTACCTCTATCACTATGGATGGTAACAAGGCGGTTACAGCGAGCTTTGCTCGCCTGACCTACGCCATTACCGCCAGTGCTGAACTTGGAGGCAGCATCGATCCTGAGGGCATCGTAATGGTCGCCCATGGCGACGACCAGCGTTTCGATTTCGTGCCCGACCCGGGCTATGAGATATTCATGCTCTGGGTTGACGGTTTGATGGCTGATGTGGCTCTGTCTTACACATTTACCGACATGGCGACGGGTCACAACATTAGCGTGACTTTCCGGGAAATCGTTCCCCGGCCTCTGATGGCAGAGATTGTCTCGCCGGAGAATGGCACACACCATGATGTCGGCGATGAGATAATTTTCAGGGCCGAGACAAGTGGTGGTACGCCGCCTTACACTTACCATTGGTTGTTTCCAGACGGCAGTAACGTCTGGACCGACCAGGCGGGCCTTGGACACGTGTTCGATTTCGAAATCCAGAACGGGTCTGTCTATATGCAGGCTCGAGACGGAGCCGGGCTCTTGAGTCCGGTAACCCAAACCATCATCTGGGTTTACCCGTAATTCTTCCCTGTTTTCCCCTTCCAACCCCTTCCTCAGCTTGCGAGCTGGGTGAAGGGGTTGCTTTTTTATATAGATGTGTTAGCTATGGAGCATTAGGGTATTAGTAATGTGTTTATAAATTAAATGAATAATATGTTGAAAAATATAGGTTTAATGGCCTTGGTGGCGGTATTGACTGCTACTATGGTGCTACCTGCGAGTATTGCTGTGGCCAACGATGATTTGGCGACCAGTATTATTTCGCCAAACAATGCTGCTGTTTTTGAGGTGGGGGAAGACATCACTTTCTCTGGTCAGGCGACTGGCGGTGAGGCTCCTTACGCTTTTGTTTGGAATTTTGGTGACGGCACCGAGGGTGGCGGCCAGAATTTCACCAGGGCTTACTCTGAGGCAGGCGATATGGTAGTGACCCTTACTGTTACTGACTTCGCCGATAGTACTTCTGAAGTGAGTCATACGATTACCATCAATGAGGCGCCTGTCAATGCTCCTACCGTTGATTTGAAGGTTAATAATGAGGATGGTCCTGTAACTATCATCGAAGGCACGGTGGCCACTCTTAGTTGGTCTACCACTGACGCTACTGAGTGTGTTGCTTCTGGTGCCTGGTCTGGTGATAAGTCTATTGGTGATTCGGAGTCTTTCGATGATCTAGTTGCTGGTACTTATGCCTATATTTTGACCTGTACTGGCTTTGGCGGTTTGGCTAATGATTCGGTGACAGTAAACGTTGAGGAGATTGTTGATCCTACAGATACTACGCCTCCTACAGTGCCGACTATCACCTTCGCCTCTCATAACGAGGGTGAGACCTCAGCTGATACTACTGCCAAGATTTCTTGGACCGAGTCTGCAGATGAGGGTTCTGGTTTAGCCGGCTACTCCTTCCTCTGGGATCATGGTTCTGACACTGCTCCTGATAGTACTATTGATTCTACTATTACCACTTATACTCAAGCTCTCGGTAATGGCACTTGGTACTTTCATATTGTCGCTCTCGACAATGCGGGCAATGTGTCTAGTCCGGTAACTCATTACGGTCCGATTACCATTGAGGTCGGGGATGTATTGCCGCCAGTGATCAGTAATATTCGAGTAACCGATATTACCCAGACTGGTGCCACTATCCGCTGGGATACCGACAAGCCAGCTAATAGCCGGGTGATCTACGATACAGTTTCTCACTCAGACATCAGTGGCGAGTCCGAGCCTAATTTCGGTTATGCTTTTTCGAGTGAGACCCTCAACGAGGACCCTCTTGTGACTGAGCATGCTGTAACTTTGACTGGCTTGACTGCTGATACCCAGTACTTCTTCCGCGTCTTATCTCGCTGACTTTCTTTTAGCGCACTGCGCACAAACAAAATCACCCTGATCCGCTGTGGCGGATCAGGGTGATTTTGTTTTGTCGCTGGGTGCATGTTAGATTGAATCTATATGCCGGAATTAAAAATGCAAACAAATGTAGACCTTAGCCACTTCACTACTTTCGGAGTCGGTGGTACGGCAAGGTACTATGTACTCGCGGCGACACCGGGGGAGTTGATTCAGGCTCTTGAGTTGGCGTGCGAGAACGGCTGGCCCTATGTCGTCTTGGCGGGCGGTAGCAATATGTTGTTCCCTGATGCTGGTTACAAAGGGCTAGTAATACATTACTTGAACACTGGCGCCGAGCTAGCAATCGGCGGTACTAAAATCAAAGTGGGGGCCTCTCTCCCCCTTGCTTCGCTTGTTGATGGGGCGATAAAGGTGGGGTTGGCTGGCCTCGAGGCGCTCTCTGGTATTCCTGGTACGGTGGGGGGCGCTATTGTTGGCAATGCCGGTGCTTATGGACAGAGTATTTCCGACCACTTAACCCGAGTGGAAGTTTTCGACATGGTTTCTGGTGTGCGGCACTTAAGTAAAGGGGAGTGCGAGTTTGCTTATCGAAATAGTATTTTTAAAAAAGATCGAAACTTATTTGTGCTGCGGGCGGAATTTGGATTAGGGAGAGGGGATGGCGGGGCGCTTCACCAGAAGTCTGAAGAGATCATTGCGACCCGAGAGAAGAAATATCCACCTACTCTTAAGTGCCCAGGCAGTTTCTTCAAGAATGTGTTGGTGAAAGATGTTTCGTCGGAGTCGCTTAAGCTAATAGATCAATCAAAAATAATCGATGATAAGATCCCTACCGGCTATTTGTTAGAAGAAGTTGGCGCCAAGGATATGCGCCAAGGTGGCGCTTACGTTGCCGATTACCATAGTAATTTAATTATTAACGATGGCACAGCTAGTTATAAGGATGTGATGACCCTGTCTACCGAACTTAAAAAACTAGTCAAAGACAAATTTAATATTACACTTGAGGAGGAGGTGCGGTTATGTTAGCTTCTTTTTTTGTACTCAAAATCGTGATAAAATGGCGCCACTAGTATGGAATACAAGCCAACGATTGGGCTAGAAATCCACGCAGAGCTGAAGACCCGGACCAAGATGTTCTGTGGTTGTAAGAATGACCCAAACGAGGAGCGGCCCAATACGAATATCTGTCCGGTCTGTATGGCTCACCCCGGTACCCTGCCGGTGATTAATAAGGAGGCAGTGCGGCAAGTCTTGCGAGTTGGTGTAGCCCTTGGGGGCGAGTTGGCATTAAAATTTTCGGAGTTTGATCGTAAGAATTACTTCTACCCCGACATCTCTAAGGGTTATCAGATTTCTCAATACAAATACCCGTTAGTCGCTGGTGGCGAATTAGCCGGAGTGGCTATTACTCGAGTGCATCTTGAAGAAGATACTGCTACTTCTAAACACAGGGGCGATCATTCCTTGGTTGATTTCAATCGAGCCGGGGTGCCATTGATGGAGCTGGTTACCGAGCCGGTGATTAATTTGGCCAAGCAGGCGGGGGATTTTGCTCGTGAACTCCAGCTTCTCTTACGCTATCTCAACGCTTCCGACGCCAATATGGAGAAAGGGGAGATGCGGGTGGAAGCGAATATCTCGGTAAGTAAAGACGACAAATTCGGGACGAAAGTCGAAGTAAAAAATCTTAACTCCTTCAAGATCGCGGAGAAGGCGATTGAATATGAAATCAAGCGTCAGCAGGAAGTCTTAGAAGCTGGCGAGGAAGTAGTCCAGGAGACGCGTGGTTGGGATGAGACCAAGGGAGCAACTTTCTCACAAAGGAAGAAGGAATCTTCTCATGATTATCGCTATTTCCCTGAGCCAGACTTACCAAAATTAAAATTGGGTGAGGTAGAAGAGTTTAAACCGGAGAGTCTACTTAAAACTCTGCCCGAGCTACCTTGGCAGAAGCGAGAACGCTACCGAAAAGATTACGGGATTAAAGAGAGTGATATTGAGATTTTGGTGGCCGATCCAGTACTTGATGAATTTTTCGAAGCTGTAGTAGCCGATTTAGGGAGAGACAAGCAGATGGTTCAACTGGCGGCTAATTACCTAATCTCCGATGTCTTAGGGAAGATGAAGGTTAAGGCCGATCTTGGATTACCGCCACATGCTGATTTTACTTCGCTCATTAAGCTAGTGGCCGAGAATGAAGTCTCTTCGCGTGGCGCGAAAGATATTTTAGAAATCATGCTGGTGAGCGGGGAAGCGACTGGCCCCAAAAAAATTGCTGAAGAAAAAGGACTCTTTCAACAGAGCGACACTGATGCCTTAGGAAAAATTATTGATCGGGTTATTGATGAAAACCAAAAGGCGGCTGATGAATACAGGGCTGGCAAAGAAACTGCTTTGCAGTTCCTGGTTGGCCAGGGAATGAGACTCTCTAAAGGTTCGGCTAATCCTGGAGTGTTGAAGGAGTTGTTGGTCGAGAAGCTGACATAGAGCTAAAAATAGAGCTAAAACGGGACGATCCTAAAACCCGCAAACTAATCAAGACCTCCGCAACACTTCCTGTGGAGTCTGGTAATTAATCCCCATGTGCGTTCTCTTGTTATTGTGGTAATTCAAGTAGGTTGGCAGGGCTTTCTTGTTCGCACACTCCAACCTCGTCTTACTAACTCTACTGCCTGCCCCCTTACCTTGGGGATGTTGGGATTTTTAGTATATGCCATATTGTGGCTTATTTTAGCCCCTTAAGTGGTCCCAAGGCAGTGAACCATTGCGGGGAGTTGACATTTATACCAACATGATGTAGTCTTTATGTAGATACATTGTCAGGCCTGAAAAGACAACCGAGGTGTTCTCGATTGTTCTGGATGGGCCAAAAAGGAAAGGGAGATGATGACGATGAGTACATCGATCACATCGACTGAAGGTTCGGGGATCACGCGGGGACAGAGGGAGTCTTGTACAGAGTTGATCACTCATGCCGCCCGTAAAGCGGCGACAGCAGCGATCAACGACCTTGAGGCCAACGGCGTACTCGACAAGGAGAACATCGAACGGGTCAGAGCCCGAGGAAACGAGGTGGTTGCCGCGATCACTGCGACAGTTAAGGCGAAATTCGCTGAGATCGCCGACAACGTCGCCGGTTACCTCCGCCTTATCTCCGGGGCTGAGACTATCACCCTCGACCCAACCGACGGGCAGGCAACCATCGCCAGGGCGGAGAATGTCTTCACTGACCGGATTGGCGGTGATTTCCGGGACTACTACGGCATTGACGTGCCTGGTCAGCCTACTATGGAGACCAAGGTCCAGGTCCACGAGATGGTCAAGGATGGCAACTTCAGGAGGATCTTTGGCGGCCTGTCAGAGAAGCTCGATGCCTTGAAGTTCGAGCAGAACCAGATCATCCAGTTCTGTCAGAAACACCGCCGGTGGCTCCGCACCGGCGGCTACGCCACCTTCTTCCTTTTCAAGGTGAAGGGTGAGTTCTTCGTGGCGCACGTCCGCTACTACGCCGGTGGCTACCTCGGGGTTGACGGGGGCCGCTTCTCGTACGACTATGTCTGGGGTGCTGACCACCGGCATCGGGTGGTCGTTCCGCAACTGCCCCTTGGCCCCTCTGACTCCTGATCCCTTGATCCTTTGTTCGCCTCTGGCGGACTCGGTCCCTCTGATTGGCCAAATTGGCTAGTCGGGGGGATTTTTGTATATTGATGGATGCATTTATTCAAATATCGCGGCTATGGCTCCGGTACAATGAATGTGTAAGGATAGGTTTGAGAGTTCTGTCGTCTAATTGATTGCAGAAGAGTAGGTCTATTTTTGCTAAACAAAAAATAATCAGTTGGTGCGATGAATTGGCGGACTTCTAGGTCCCAGATAAGATTCAATCTGTCATGATTTGGCAGATGGTATTAAAGGTGATTTATCGGCCGAGTTCTTCGTGGCGCACGTCCGCTACTACGCCGGTGGCTACCTCGGGGTTGACGGGGGCCGCTTCTCGTACGACTATGTCTGGGGTGCTGACCACCGGCATCGGGTGGTCGTTCCGAAACTTGTTATTTCTCTCGCTGCTTGTTGGCGAGAGTTTTCTTTTGCAGACCCTTTTCCCAGCCGCCGAGTTGTCTGCCCACCTCTTCTAATTTGGTTATTAAGTCAGAGTATTTGCTCGTTGCTATTATCTTGCTTTCCCAGGCTAATTGAGTGAAAAATTTTAACGAGTCTAGTTTGGCGATTGCTCTGCTTAGCACTATGATTTTGGATTCTGGTGACAGATAAATTGAAGTAAAGACAAGGTCTAGAACATCAAGAAACATTTGTTCTATCTTTTGTCTCAAACCACCCTTTCCACTCTAGGGAGGTTGCGGTGAATTGGCAGCCAGAACTGATAAGCTTCCTTCATTTTGAGAAGCACTGCCGGTGCTTCTCAAAGGGGGGGGTATTGGTAGAATTATTAGTATGTTTCATAATTATCACCATATCATATCAGTCGGAAATCTTTTCCTAGCTTGGAGAGAATTTGTTCGCGGTAAAAAGAAAAGAGATAATGTGACCAAGAGGCATTGGTGGCTGATCGCTTATTACACCATGTCATTTACCGATCTTTGTATATCTTCTTTGAACGCAGGTTTATCTATGATTCTTATTCTTGTCGCAACGGCAAGGGGACTCACAAGGCCCTCAATCGTTTTAGGACTTTTACTAGAAGAGTTTCACAAAACAACAGTCGCACTTGCTGGGTTTTAAAATGCGACATTCGTAAGTTCTTTGCCTCAATTGATCATTAAATTCTGGTTGCTATTTTAAAGAGACATTTAGCCGACTCGGACAATATTTGGCTGCTAGACAACATTATTGGCAGTTTTTCCAGTACGGCTCCCGGCAAAGGTTTGCCTTTAGGCAATCTCACTTCCCAGCTTTTGGTGAATATTTATATGAACGAGTTTGACCAATTTATTAAACACCAACTTAAACAGAAGTATTATATCCGCTACGCTGACGATTTTGTGTTTATGCACCAGGACCGACTTGCACTCCTTGAAATATTTTCTATAATCCAAAGGTTTTTAACGCAAGAACTTAAACTATTACTTCACTCTGATAAAATATTTTTGCAACCTGTTTCGTCCGGGGTCGATTTTCTAGGCTGGGTTCATTTCCTAGATCATCGAGTTTTGAGGACCAGCACCAAGAGGCGAATGTTTAGGAATTTACAATTAGCTAGAGATAATGAGGAAGTTTTACAGTCATATCTTGGTTTAGTTCGCAACTTGACATCTGGGGGCGATAGGTATATAATGACCAGGTAAGTGTTTTTCTCACGATGTATTCTCGAGCACTCACAAGGTGTAAGGAAGGACTAGGAGAAAATGGTCGCCTTACATTTTAGTGTTAACGAAGTATAGTTCCAATGGCTAAGAGATTGTATGTCGGTGGTTTGCCCTACACTACTACCGAGGAAAGTCTCCGCACTGCTTTTGCTCAAGCTGGGACCGTGGAATCCGCCAATATCATTATGGACAGGATGACCGGTCGCTCTAAGGGCTTTGGTTTCGTGGAGATGGCCACCGATGAGGAGGCCGCTAAAGCAATTGAAACGTGGAATGGTCAGGACTTCGAAGGACGTCGTCTCACCGTAAATGAGGCCCGCCCACTCGAAGAGCGACCCCCACGCCGCAATGGCGATTACCAGGCCTAAGGCCTAGTAACAAAACTCCCCCGCCAGTCGGGGGAGTTTTGTTTTGCCTGAGAATAACCAGGCGAGGCTTGACAAAATGATTTTATAGTATATAATGGGGGGCAGTATAGAGTAATGAGAAGATGCGGCGTGTAGCTGTATCACTGAGGTCTTTGAAAGGGAGAAATCCAATGGTAGCGAGAATTGTTGTGTTTTTGTTGTTGGCGGCCGTGTTTGTCGGCGGAGGGGAACTTTGGCAATCAGCCATCGCTCCGGAGATGTCCACGGATCTGGCATTGGCCCAGGTCAACGGCGGCGACGCTGACGCAGTCGCCCTGCGTACTTATGAACAGGCGGCCCGCTCCATCACGGTGCTGCAGTGGGCGAGTATTGTTGTTCTCATACTCGCCTGTTTCGCTGGGCCGCTGTACCGCGAGCTCACCGGGACTCAGAAGAGCAAGGCGCTTTTCGGCGAAGGTTGCCGCGGTGGAGGCATGGGTGATGCGGCCAGATCGTTCTTATTCGTATTGTTCGTTGGGGCCTTGTTGGCTTCCAGCGGATGTCGCCAGCCCTACGATGTGCCCGAGTACGTGGAGGTGGCCACCAACGAGACCGCCTTTGTCGTACCCCTTGAAGGGGATACAGCGAAGCAGGTCGCTTTTGATTCAGCGGAGCAGTTGGATCAACACAAGGTGGCCGCCAAGCGAATCCGGATTACTCACCGCTTCAACCAGACGGGCCGTTATTTTTGGTCCGGCGAGTGGATTGACAATATCCGGGTGATCAAGGTCAGTCGAACACCGATCACCCGAGAGTGGGTGACTGGCGATGACAGAGGAACCGGCAACAAGGATGAAGCAATTTGGGCCGAGAGCTCAGATTCAGTCGGTTTCTCAACCGGCATCACTTGTACCGGTATGGTGTCGGAAGCCGATACCGCGCTGTTTCTCTACAGCTACAACGGCCAATCACTGGCTCAGGTGATGGACACTGAAGTCCGGGCGCGAGTTCAGATGCTCTTGTCCGAGTTCTCCGCCAAGTACGTGATGGATGCCCTGCGGAATAAGAAGGGTGATATGATGACTGTCATCCGCGAAGGCGTTGTGCCCTTCTTCAAAGATAAGGGAATGGATATCACGACTATCGGCCAGTTCGGCGGCTTCGCTTATGAAAACCCGGCCATCCAAGAGGCGATCGATAAAGTCTTCATCGCCCAGCAAGAGAAGCAGGTTGCCAACGCACAGCTTGTTGCTCAAGAAGACAAGAACAAGCGATTGAAGATGGAGGGCGAGGGTGAAGCGGCCAAGCTACGCGAGATGGCCAAGGGGCGCAAAGACGCGGCCATCACCGAGGCCGAAGGTCGAGCTTCAGCCATTGCCATGATCGCCGCCGCCACCAAGGAAGCCGGGCAAGACCCGCTCTTTTTGGAGATCCGTAGACTTGAGGTGGAACTCGAACGGATTAAGCGCTGGGATGGCAGGTATCCGTCCTACATGATGACAATGGGGGGCGACGGCGCCGGTCTGGGATTACTCCTGAATGTCCCGGGGCCAACGGTGGCCGCCGCCGATTAATTTCTCCCTATTGCAGGAAGGAGGTGTCTTATGGCCCTTAAGCGTTGGATCATTCCGGAAGTGGCCCATTGCGTAAAAGGCTGCTGGCACGGCCCCACGAGAACTTGTTCTCGTGGGGCCCTTTTTTTGTTATCCTTTGTGCATGGAAGAAACGATTCTCAATTTCGCCGAACAATTCAAATGGGAGCCAGAAATAAATAATAGTGAATCACTTGGAGGAAGAACCTCCAAGTGGATAGTTTGTGGGATGGGCGGTTCTCATCTGGCCGCAGGGCTGATGAGAGTCCATAATCCCCGGCTCGACTTATTGATTCATCGTGATTATGGTCTGCCCCGTGTACCCGATTATTTTCTCGAAGGCAGTTTAATTATTCTCAGCTCCTATTCTGGTAATACCGAAGAGATTTTAGATGCTGGTAAGGTGGCCCTAGAGCGGGGCTTGAATTTGGCGGTCATAAGTACTGATGGGGCATTACTTGAATTTGCTGAAGCTAATCAGTTGCCCTATGTTCAATCGCCAAGTTCTGACAAGCTCCAGCCGCGCATGGCCCTAGGCTATAGCTTAAAAGCGATGGCGAAATTAATTGGTAATGACGACATCTCGGTTCAGTTGAGTGCGTTGGCTGATACTCTTGAGCCGGCAGAATTACGACCGGCAGGGGAGAAGCTAGCCGAGCAGATTAAGGGTAAGATTCCCCTCTTTTATTCCTCTGTTGCCAACCTGCCCCTGGCTTATAATTGGAAGATCAAATTCAATGAGACGGCTAAGGCGCCAGCTTTCTACAATGTTCTGCCAGAGGCGAACCATAATGAGATGGCTGGTTTCAATGGTGTTCTCGCCCAGCAGGATTTAAATCAGAAATTCTTTACTCTTTTTCTTACTGATCCCAATGACGAGCTACGCCTCGCTAAACGCTTTCAAGTCTTGGCTGAGATGTATCGAGATTGGGGGGTATCAACAGAAGAAGTGCCCCTATCGGGGGGCACTTCTTGGCAACGCATCTTTAACTCCTTAGTCTTAGCTGACTGGGCCGCCTACCATCTGGCCACCTTGAATGGTGATGATCCAGAAGCGGTACCAATGATCGAAGAGTTCAAGAAATTAATTGGCTGAAGCTGGGGGAATAGGGAAAGGCATCATCCCTTCAGGCATACCTGGAGGCATTTGAGGCATCGGCATATCGCTGAAGGCCTCGCTCATGGTACCGAAGGACTCACCAAACATTGCCCCAAGTACTTCTTGGATGGTCTGGCCGTCACTGGGCGCTTCAATATTTACTGGTTCATTGTGGTTGTTGAAACTTGCCGAGAAATTGACTGTCCCGTTAATGATCGCGACATCTTCAGGATCGCCAGCCCAGAGTTGGGTATTATCGAAGACCATCTCGAGATTCATCTTGTGAGGCAGGTAGTCACTTTTCGCTAGCCAAATATCTCCGACTAGATCGGGCAAGGTATCTATTACTCTGCCTATTATCGCTAAGACCTCAGCCTTATCTTGTTGGCTCTCGACGGTATACTCACTTGGGTATTCGGTAACCAATAGGTCGAAAGACCTGGCGATTAACCTCTTTAGACTATCCTTGTCGAGGTCAATGGCGTAATGCCAAGTTGCTTCGCCGTCAATGTTCCCACTGTCAATGAGTTCGCCGAGACTGATTACTTTCTCCTCCTTCCAGATTCCGATCAGTTTGAGAGCGATCTCCTTAGTCTTCTCGTCCATGTTCTCTATGCTGTGGTCCACTCCGAGTCGGTCTTCCAGATCTTGTCTGTCGATTTTTATCCAGCGATCAGAGAGGAAGCTGGCCCCAAAGGCAGCTAAGAGTGGAAATTGTCCTATCTTAACGTAGGTGATCCCGTCGATGGTGCGGCTCTCGCCGCCTACTTTAAAACTGGCCAGTTCGTTACTGCTAGTTAGCTCGGCGGTTACTTGGACGCTAGATTTTATATTGTCTAAATCTGACCAATCACTCTGGCCATTTGCATTTATCTTGACATCGCCGCTTAGTGGCTCGTCCTTCTCGTCCCCCTCTTGTCGGACTTCTCCTCGGAGGCCGATTTCCTGTTGGTAGGTTAAGGTTTTAAGCGACCAGATACCCTCCCACATTTTGGCTTCAGCCGCCGATGCCCCTGAGTTGGACCTGAAGACGCTAGTTACCTTATTGAATGATTCTGGCTGGGCAAAATAGGCATAGGCGCCTCCTCCGATCAGCAGAAGGATGATTGTGATGATGATCAGGGGTGCTCCTCCGCGTTGTTTGTTCATCTTAGTACTTGGTTATTTTTGTTGTATAATAATGCTTACAAGCGGTAGTCTACCAATAATCTATTAATTAGACCAATGAGCTATTTACTTTTTGATTTGGGGGCAACCAATCTGCGAATGGCCGCAGTCTCTGAAGCCGATTGGAGCAAGGGGGAGTTGGGGGAGAAGAAGATGGTTGCCCATTCGGGTGGCACTGAGCCCACCCTGACCATAATGCAGCAATTGATGGAGGAGCTTAAACCAGCCGATGGCTATAGCCTAATGGCTGGGGGGATCACTCGTAAATTATCTGCCTTAGTGCCGGAACTAACTCAGGCTGCTGGTCGCCCTCTCTACTTGGAGAATGATGCTGCCTTGGTTGGTTTAGGGGAGGCTCTGACTGGTGCTGGGCGAGGACATGGCATTGTGGCTTATGTGACGGTTAGTTCTGGTGTCGGTGGAGTGAGGATAGTTGATGGAATGATCGATCGCAAGGCGGTTGGCTTTGAGCCTGGTTATCAAGTTATTAATTACGACGGCGAGCCCAAAGTTTTAGAGCAGATTGTGTCTGGTTTTGGTATTAAGGAACGACTCGGTAAGGACCCCAGCACAATTGAGGATGATAAGTTTTGGTTGGAGATGTCCCAGGTCTTGGCTTATGGGCTCTACAACATGATTCTCCATTGGTCACCCGAGGTGGTGGTAGTGGGCGGAGCGATGATGGGTTCACCGGGGATAATTTTAGGTGAGGTGAAGAAGACCCTGGCCGATATTAACCGGCTGCCTTCCTTGCCAGAAATTGTCCCAGCCGAACTGGGGGAGTGGGGCGGGCTCCACGGGGCAGCTGCCTATTTGCGCCACGAACTTGAGGATCAAGTAGAAGAGGAGTAGATTTGGGTACTTGCTTTTTCATATATACCTGATATAATAACGACGGCTTGGTGCCGGGCAATTAATCCAATGTTTGGCGTTGGGTAGGAAAGTCCGGACACAGCGATTCCTTTATTTAATAAGGGATGGGAATGGTAGCGGCTCCGATGCTCCATAGGGAACTATAGAGTTCGGAGCTCCGACCCTCGATGTAATATCGGGGCGTCGGAGGTAACGCCCGTCCTCCGATGGACATCGGAGAGGGATGCGAGCAGAGACGTCGAGGGCGAGAGCCTAAGACCCCTTCAGGGTGATGCTCATGGAGACGTGAGCTTGAAACGGCAAAATTCCTACCTCTGTGCAAGGTCGTGCCCAGCACCACTTTCAGAAAAGTGGTGCTGGGAGTGCCGCTATAGGCGATTGGCGACAATCGTCACAGATAAATGATTGCCACCAATTTTGTTCACCACAAGTGAGTACAAAATTGAGTGCTCCGACTTTACGTCGGAGTTAAACCCCGACGACCTGTCGGTATCGGGGTACTCGATTTTGCGTCCACCTGCGGTGGGCAAAATCGGCACAGAATCCGGCTTATGAGCACCAAGCCACCAAAAATCAAGACTCCTCGCTCCAAGCGGGGAGTTTTGCTACCATGATAATTATAATCAACTAATACTGTGGAGAGATTATGGCGCTGGTTTAATAAGGGTTGGGGCGGCTTGCATGAGGCTGCCCTGGTTTTGGCGCTCTCGGCTCTCGCTTCGCAACTCCTCGCTCTGATCCGCGATCGCCTCTTGGCCGCTAGTTTTGGCGCCGGTCGAGAGCTCGATATTTATTACGCCGCTTTCCGCTTACCAGACTTAGTTTACGTCTCGATCGCTTCTTTCATCTCTGTCGCCGTTGTTATTCCCCTATTGGCCGAGAAGGAGAAGTCGGGGGATACTGCGGCAAGTAAGAAACTACTAAATAATATTTTTACCGCCTTCATCTTGGTGATGTTGGTAGTCAGCTTGATCCTATTTATTGTGATGCCTTGGTTGGCGCCCTTAGTCGCCCCCGGCTTTGATGCTGGTTCCGCAGACCTATTAACCACCTTAAGTCGCATCCTCCTGCTCTCACCATTTTTGCTGGGTCTATCTAATCTCTTTAGCGCAGTCACCCAATCACTTCGCCGCTTCTTTATCTACGCTCTCAGCCCAGTCCTCTACAACGTTGGCATTATTATTGGCATTGTCTTTTTCGAGCCGCATCTGGGCTTGCCTGGCTTGGCTTGGGGTGTTGCCTTGGGGGCCCTTCTCCACCTGGCTATCCAATGGCCGACTGTTTGGCAACACGGCTTCTTCCCCCGCTTAATTCGCCACCTGGATTGGCGGGAATTACGCCGGGTGATTTGGCTCTCCCTGCCTCGGACTCTTGGCTTGGGGGCAGTGCAGTTAACCACTCTCGCCCTAGTGGCCATTGCCTCGCTCATCGGGACTGGGGCTATTGCCGTCTTCAATTTCGCTAATAATCTCCAGGCTGTCCCTCTAGCAATTATCGGTGTTAGCTATTCGGTGGCCGCCTTTCCCACGCTAGTAAATCTTTTTGCTAGTGGCGAGCGTGATAAGTTCAAACTACAGATCAGTACCGCCATCCGACATATTCTCTTTTGGGCTCTACCAGCAACGATACTCTTTATCGTCTTGCGGGCCCAAATTGTCCGGGTGATTTTAGGTAGTGGCCGCTTCTCTTGGGACGATACTCGCTTAACGGCCGCGGCCATGGCTTTATTCATTGTCTCCTTGGCTGCCCAAAGCCTGGTCCTGGTTCTAGTTCGGGCCTATTATTCTGCTGGCCAGACTCGACGCCCCCTACTCGTTAACGTGCTCTCGGCCATCTTAACTATTCTATTAGCTTTCGTCTTTTGGCGGATCTTTATCTCCTCTGCTCAGCCGCTCTTTTTCCTAGAAGGCTTATTGCGGGTGAGAGATATATCTGGCACCGCCGTCTTGGCTTTGCCGCTAGCCTTTACCCTCGGCTCACTACTTAATATTTGGTTCCTTTGGCAGTTGTTCCAACGAGACTTCGGTCGCTTCCCCAAGATGGTAGATAAGGCCCTGGGGCAATCGGTGGCGGCTTCTTTGGGCGGCGGCCTCACCGCCTATATTGCCCTTAATTTGCTCGACAATGTTCTAGATCTTAATACCTTTGTCGGTATCTTCACTCAAGGATTCGTGGCGGGTATTTTAGGCCTGCTAGCCTTTACCTTAATCCTTTGGAAATTGAAAAATAAGGAGCTTAAAGAAATCACTAAATCCCTACACAATAAATTCTGGCAATCCCGCCCCATCGCCCCCGAACCAGAGGGGCTATAGGAATCCTTTGATTTCTTGCTGTTTTCCAGTAGAGTCTATAGGCAATGTCAACTGATAATATTAGGAATTTTTCAATAATCGCTCATATCGATCACGGCAAGTCGACCTTGTCTGATCGGCTTTTAGAAGTGACAGAAACGGTGGAGAAACGGAAGATGAAAGATCAGGTGCTTGATCAAATGGATTTGGAGCGCGAGCGGGGGATTACCATTAAAATGCAGCCAGTGCGGATGGAGTACCATTCGCAGAATCAAGATTCAGGAATTAAGATTCAAGAATCGTACATCTTAAATCTCATCGACACTCCGGGGCATATCGATTTCTCTTACGAGGTTTCCCGGTCCTTGAGGGCGGTGGAGGGGGTGTTACTTTTAGTTGATGCTACCCAGGGTGTCCAGGCTCAAACCTTCACTGTTCTTGAAATGGCCCGGGAGGCCGGCTTAGTTATCATCCCAGTGATTAATAAGATTGACTTGCCGGTGGCTCAGGTGGAAGAGGTTAAGGAAGAAATTGTTGAATTGCTCGATTGCGATCCTGATTCAATTATCGCCGTATCTGGTAAGACGGGGGATGGTGCGCCCGAACTCCTAGAGGAGATTGTTAAGAAGATTCCCCCTCCCCAAAGCGAAGCGGTGTCAGGTAAGTCGGGCGTCAGGTCCCTTGTTTTTGACTCTGAGTTCTCGACTCACCAGGGGGTGATTGCTTATGTCCGAGTTATGGACGGCGAAATTAAGAAGGGCGACAAATTATCCTTTGTCGCTGGTGGAGAGAAATTCCCAGTGCTTGAGCTCGGCACCTTCCAGCCAGAGAAGCGTCCAGTTGATAAATTATCGGCCGGAGAAATTGGTTATCTAATGACCGGTATTCGCCAAGTTGGTCAGGCTAAAGTGGGGGACACTATCATTGATCCAACTCGCCCCCTGCCGGCCATTCCCGGCTATGTTGAACCCCGTCCAGTGGTCTGGGCCTCGGTTTACCCGGAGGGGCAAGACGATTTCAATAATCTCAAGCAGGCCCTAGAGCGTCTTCAGCTCTCTGACGCCTCACTGTCTTTTGCTGAGGAATCTTCTAACGCCTTGGGGCGCGGTTTCCGTTGTGGTTTCTTGGGTCTACTCCATCTAGAGATTATCACCGAGAGATTAAAAAGAGAATTTTCTTTGGAGCTAGTAATAGCTACGCCGACTATCGGCTACCGGATTAAAAATATGCGGACAGGTAAATCTGAATCTGTCTACTCGCCCCATCTTTTCCCCGATGCGTCATCTGCCGCGGAACAAGAGGTCCATGAGCCTTGGGTTTCGGCTAAAATTATTACTCCGCCGGAATATCTCAATGCCATCATCAAATTATTTAATGATCACGAGATCGCCCTGCTCTCGACTATCAACCTAAGTAGTAGTCGGGTGATGGTGGAGGTGGAAATGCCCTTGCGTGAATTGATGCGCAATTTCTTCGATAACCTAAAAAGCGTTTCCTCAGGCTTTGCCTCCTTCTCCTATCAATTGTCTGATGAACGTTTGGCCGATGTTACTCGTCTAGACATCTTGGTTAATAATCAGGTGGTGCCAGCTTTCTCGCGGGTGATCTCGCGGCGGCGGGCCCAGACTGAGGCCGAGGCGGCGGTAGAAAGATTGAGAAAGATTATGCCCAAACAACTCATCGTTGTTAAGCTCCAGGCTAAGGCCTTAGGTAGAATTTTGGCTGCTCGCTCTATTTCTGCTCTCCGCAAGGACGTTACTGGCTACCTATATGGTGGTGACGTTACTCGTAAGAAAAAGCTCCTGGAGAAGCAGAAGAAGGGTAAAAAGAAAATGCAGGCGCGAGGAAGCGTTAATATCCCGGCGTCTGTTTTCTTGAAGATGGTTTCTTCGGAGAAGTAGGGCCTAGAGAAGGGCTGGAATATAGAGCATAACCATGCCGATGATGGTCAGAGCGCCGATAATAATCCAGATTATTTGGAGGCCTTTCTTGTGTTTTTTATTCAGTAACATTAGGTTATAGTATAGCCGAGGATGAGGAAATTTCAAACAAGGAATTGGGGCAGGCGGATAATCTACTCCAAGTGGGCAGTGGCCGTGTTAATCGTCCTCGTGCTTCTATTACTCCGCTCGGTTATCTTAACCTGGCAACGTGAGCGCTTGGCGGGAGATGGATTGACGGAGGTTAGGGAACAGGTGGCGGCTTTGGAGGTGCGTAAGGAGCAATTGGCTGCCGATTTGGCCTTGCTCGAAACTGAGCGCGGGGTAGAAGAACGCATCCGCCGTCAATTTGCAGTTGCCAAGGAGGGGGAGAAGGTAATGACGGTGGTTTTGCCAGACCGCCCAGCAGATTCTGCTGCTCCCTCAGCCATTTTGCCCTGGTGGCAGCCGCTATTAGACTTGTTTGATTAAGGTTAGAGTTTTTGTATGATTGCGGCGGGCCTTGCCTCGCCGTAGCCGCGAGGTAGATTTGGCGAAGCCCGACTTCGCTAGAGCTACGTCGTGGCGAAGGCGGGTATAGTTTAGTGGTAGAACACGACCTTCCCAAGGTTGAAACGGGGGTTCGATTCCCCCTACCCGCACTTTTGTTGAGAAAAGAAAAAGCCCCCCTGATCCGCTGTAGCGAATCGGGAGGGCGTCGAGGTTTAAGTGCCTCTGTGTCTGTGAAGGTTAGTCCCGCCTCTTCGGCGTACCCATACGTTTTCTACTGCTTCGATAGGGTGGCACTCAGTTACCTACGGCGATGGCCTCTTTGTAGCGGTGGCATATGATGGCACCAATAGCGCGATGACTTCACCTGACGGCATTACTTGGACAGCTCGTGCGACCGCGGAAGTAAATTTTTGGTACAGTGTTACCTACGGCAATGGCACCTTCGTGGCAACGGCTGGTTCTGGCACCAACCGTGTCATGACCTCAGGAAAAGCCGATCTCTACGACAATCCACACGATAATATCTACCAAGGTGGTATGTCCATCATGGGCGGTAACGTCGGCATGGGAACAACCACTGACATTCCACGAGGCTCAACCTCGTGGTAAGATAGGGTTATGTCTAGGCAGATTGAGTTCTCGGTTGACGAATTTTATCATCTCTATAATCGCGGTAATGATAAACGCGATATTTTTTTAAGCTCGGCCGACAGGCGTCGCTTTACTGCTTTATTATATCTCTCCAACTCTTGCCACTCCTTCCACTTCGAGGAACTAAAAAATGCCCCATTTGATTTTGATCGTGGGGCGGCTCTGGTCGATATCGGGGCCTATTGTTTAATGACCAACCATTACCACTTGTTAGTCCGAGAACGTCAAGAAAATGGTATCAGTCAATTTATGCATCGTCTGTCCACTGGCTACACCATGTATTTTAACAAGAGGTGGCAACGTCGCGGTTCGTTATTCGAAGGTCGTTTCCGCGCCAACCATGCCGGTGAGGACAGGTACCTTCATTATTTATTTGCCTATATTCATCTTAATCCGGTCAAAATGATTCAAGCGGATTGGCGGGTGATTGGTTTGAAAGACAAAGCATCGGCCAAAGATTTTCTCGGCCAATATTTATACTCGAGTTATCAAGATTGTCTTGGTTTGAAGCGTGAGAGTGGCAAACTGCTTGCTCGAGAGGCTTTTCCTGACTATTTCTCCGAATCGAATGAGTTTGATAGTTTTTTATCTGATTGGTTGAATTACCATGACCACGAGGTTGAGCCTCGTGGGGAGAGGGGGCTAAAGTGACTTGACCTTTTAAGATTCCACGAGGCTCAACCTCGTGGTTAAGCTTGTCGGGCTTCCATTCCCGGCCAAAGATTAGTAGCATTTTAGTAAATGGCTATTGATTTTATTAAAAAACAGGAGGATTTTACTTGTGAGCATTGTGGAGTGCTGGTGGAGGGAAGTGGTTATACTAATCATTGTCCTCATTGCCTATGGTCTAAGCATGTTGATATAAATCCCGGGGACAGGGCGGCTGATTGTGGTGGCTTGATGCCGCCTGTGGGCTATGAATCTGAAGATGGCACCTACACTCTGACTCATCGTTGCGAAACTTGTGGTCATGAGAAGCGTAATAAGGTGTCGTCGGGAGACGATCTCGCTCTGCTTGCCGGGCTATGATATGATTTTAGTCTATGGCAAAACAAGTAACAATTTATAGTACTCCTGCCTGCGGCTATTGCCGCATGGCTAAGGAGTTTTTTAAAGAAGAAAATATCGAATATACCGAGTACGATGTTCAAGCCGACCCCAGTAAGGCTCAAGAGATGATTAAGAAATCGGGCCAGATGGGCGTGCCGGTAATCGTTGTTTCTGGGGAGGGGAGTGAGGAGCAGATGTTTGTTGGCTTCGATCGACAGGCTCTAAGCGAGGCGCTTGGTATATAGTTTATCCGCCCAAATGCGAAGCTTTTGGCAGGGCGGTTTGCTTGCCCTCGTAGCCCCGACGCCTTTGCATAGGGGTCGGGGTCCCGACTGAAGCAAGGCGAACGTCGGGATTCAATGATAGACTTTGTGCGAAGTGGTTTGCTTGCCCTCGTAGCCCCGACGCCCTTGCATAGGGGTCGGGGTCCCGACTGAAGCAAGGCGAACGTCGGGATTCAATGATAGACTTTGTGCGAAGTGGTTTGCTTGCCCTCGTAGTTCAATGGATAGAACGGCCCCCTCCTAAGGGGCAGATGCAGGTTCGACTCCTGCCGAGGGCAAAAAATAAAAGAGACTTATGCGTATGTATGAGGCGACTGTTATTTTTTAGCCCTCGGCAGGAGTCGGGGTCGAGAGTACTTAGATTTTTGCGAATGCCTGGAGTAAAAAGCTTAGTAACTCGTGACCGACTCCCCCTCCTCCACCCTATTTTATATACTTGACAAAAAGGCTAGTGTATGCTAGTATACTAGCAGTTCTTCGAAATCGGCAATTGACTGCGGTTGATTGCCACTTTTACTCTTTTTTCCAGGGAGGAAAAATATCATGTTGCCGAATCCTTTTCCGGTAGTGTTGGAGTTCGAGGTCGCAAGGAACGCGAACCACAGGGCAAGGGGGGCAAAGCAAATTGCCGCCTTTGGCCGCAATGGGGACAAATTTGTCTCTGATCGTGACGGCAGACACCAGCCTCGTGCTGGTGAGACCTGGTTGTGTCGAGCGCACACCCAGATCGGGCGGATCAAGCGCCGGGGTCATCGAGACGGGCGTCTCATCCTCGTTGTCTTGGAGGCACGGTTGACGGCCAAGACCAAAACCCTCGTCTTCTCATACGATGAGGACGAGTGGGTGCGTCTCGGCGCGGTGAAGGATGATTGTTTTCATCGGATATCTGATGTCACGCCGCCTTTTTGGAGGCGCGCGGGCGAGTTTGTCTGCCGAGCGGTGCTTGACCTAGAAGGCTGTGGTGACGATGAAGAGCCCCAGCCTCGGCGTATTGGCTTCGACGAGGAGAATCGGCCGATCTTCCTCGTCGTCCCTGAACGCCCCTCAGAGGAGGAGGCCCGAATATTGTGGGCGGCTAGGGTGGCGAAGAGTAATGAGCCGCATCGGCAAGCTCGTCTGAGGGCAGTGAAGGATCGCATCCCCGTGGAGGACGCGGTAGCGAGGATTTGCCTCGGTGGCAGCCTCTTCAACGGAGTTATTACGGCAGGGCCCGAAACCAAATCAGCCTAAAGGGGGTGATCGCATCTAGTGCCCCCGTGAGACCCCGTCTGTAAAAAGACGGATTATCTCACGGGGGTTTCTTTGCGTCTAATTTTGTTATAAGATGAACCACATGAGTCCGGAGGAGAAGAAGTTGCTTGAAGAGGCAGTTGGTCTATCACGCGAAAATAATAAGATGCTCCATCGCTTGCAGAGTGCCATGCGTTGGGGTCGTTTCTATTCCATCCTTAAGTGGGTCATTATTGTCGGCTTCACTTTTGGAGTCTATTATTATCTCCAGCCGTATTTGATTGGCCTTATTGATGCCTACCAAGCCGTGTCAGAAGGATTAGATGAGGTTAGGGAGGCGGGGAGTAATCTACCCGACTTCTCTGGTTTGCTTGATAGATTCGGTCAATAAGTAACAAAGCCTCATGGCCTATGTCTATATTCTTCGCTGCGATGGCAATCGTTATTATGTGGGCAGTGCAGTTGATTTACAAAAGAGGCTTAAACATCATGATAGAGGTCTAACTCCCTCGACAAAAAGATTAGGAAATTGCCACTTGGTTTTGTCTCAAGAGTACGAAACCTTGATTGATGCTAGATTAGTGGAGGGTAAAATTAAGAAGTTGAAAAGAAAAGATTACATCGCTAGAATGGTAAAAGATGGCGTAATCAAAGTAATGCCTCGGTAGCTCAGTGGTAGAGCGCCTGCCTGAAGAGCAGGGCGTCGGTGGTTCAATTCCGCCCCGAGGCACACTCGTACTTACTTGGTAGCTTGTCCCGACCGGTTTGCGTGCGTCGGGAAGCGCCTGCCCCCGACGTTTCAGTCGGGGCGGAGCTGAAGAGCAGGGCGTCGGTGGTTCCCCGCCCGACACGCAAGACGAGCTTGCGAGTCGTTGCGGGCGGGAATTCCGCCCCGAGGCACCACTTGTATCCCCGTCTTACTATTTACTTCTCAGCTATAGTTTGTTATAATCCTTTTAGTATTAGATGGTAGGTCTATGTCTCTTGGCAGGAATAGGGAGTTTAGTTATGGCAGGAAATGAACAGCCAAAGAAAGACGGTGGAGTGCTTGGCAATGTTCAAGTGTTTAATCGGTTCACCCCCAGAGGTCCCGGTCCCGAAAGGCTTGAGTACGGCGTGCAACTTCTTCCTGATGGTGGGGTCGGCGTCTTTATCGGCGGAAATTTGGTCAGTAGAGATGATCTCCTAAAGATCGCCGGCGCGGTCGAAAGGTGCTGACTCACTATGTTTCCGGTGAGGCCAAAAAGGCGGCTATCGAAAGCCGCCTTTTTTGATGTCCCAAGTTCTTAAAGTGACTTAACCTTCAAGCTCTGATTTTTCTGCTTATCTATTTTAGGCAAGCGGAGGGTTAAGAGGCCGTGTTTTTCGATGGCTTCGGCTTCCTCTACCTCGATTTCAGTTGGTAGGGAAATGGCGCGAGTGAAAGAGCCCCAATAGAGCTCTCGTTGAAAATAGTCTTCGGTATTTACCTCGCGAGTCACCTCTCGCCGCCCCCTGATAGTCACCATCTCACGAGTAATATTAACGTCAAGATCTTCTGGTTTTACTCCGGCCACCATTGCTCGAATGATGATCTCCGATGGCGTCTGGTAGACATCAACTGCCAGCTCTCCTTCTTCCTCGGCTTCATCCTTCCAGGTTGGTTGATCGGTGGTCTCCTCGCTCGAGATATCTAATTCCAGTTCATCTCCGTCTAGGGCGACACTGCCAGTTAGACGTTCAAAGAAAGATCTTTTTTTCATAATTATTTTTTGTAAATGTGTTTAACTTTCTCAAAGAATAAGATAACCAAAACAGCGACTAGCCAAAGGATGAAAAAGATAGACAGGATCTGGCCTGTGTCACTAGAAATTATAAAGTAGTTGAAAATAGCGTGCAAGACGACGGCCGTTAATAAACCCCAAAAGAGATAGAGTCTTTTGCGTGCCGCTTGCCCGTAGAAGGCCAAGCCGATAAAGCCGCCGACCAGGGCCGAGGAGACAATGTGTACCAAGGTGGCGCCTAGGAAACGGAAATTACCAGTGAGAAGGAAGCTCATCCCGCCCATCGCTCCATCTTGCATAGCGCTCCAGATGAAGAGGCTATTTTCTAAAGCGGCGAAGCCGATTGCCCCAGTGATCATATAGACCATGGCGTCGACTGGCTCATCATAGGAGCGATTATGAAAGGCGACTAGATAGACAGCGCCAAATTTTAGTATTTCTTCGATGGCGGACCATATTAGGACCCCCCCGATTAACCAACTTTGGTTGCCGAGATCAAAGGGGAAGTAGCCGTAGAGCCCCTTCTCTAGTAAGTAGGCCGGGATAACTGCTACTGCGCCGACGACAAAGACTAAAGCTAAAAGCCCGCGGGGCTCGGGGTGCCGCCTATCTTCTTTAAGCCAGAACCAAAGCCAAATCAAGGCTGGTAAGAGGCCGAGAATGGCGGCTGAGATTATTTGATTGGCCATGGCGCGATAATAAGTGGTCTATCTTCCCCCATTAGTCCCCAGATTTCCTCAGTGATAAAGGGCATGAAAGGGTGGAGGAGTTTTAATTGTTGTTTAAGTAAGTGGACTAACAAAGTTTTAGCCGTTGGTGCATCTCGGCCCTCTTTAATGCGTTGTTTGCAGTTCTCAATAATAATATCAGCAAAAGTGTGCCAAAAATAGTGATAGATTTTCTCACCAGCTAAATAGAAGCGGTGATTTTCCATGTCCACAGTAATTCCAGTGGCTAGTTCTTTGAAATCATCGATTGTTTTCCGGTCTTCTGTTGGTGCCGAGTCATACTCAAAATCGCCAAGTCGTTCGTCGTCGTCGTTTTCCATTACAAACCTAGAGGCATTCCAAATCTTATTGGCAAAATGTTTGTAAGCTTTGATTTTGTCGGGCCAGATTTTGGAGTCATTGCCAGGGGCAGTACCAATAATAAGTGACATCCGACTAGCGTCAGCTCCATATTGCTCTATCATCTCTAGGGGGTCGATAGCATTGCCGAGTGATTTGGATAATTTGCGGTTCTTTTGGTCTCGCACTAGGCCGTGGAGATAAACAGTGCGGAAGGGGACATCGCCGAGCAAGAAGCCCGACATGAGGATCATTCGAGCAACCCAAAAAAAGAGAATGTCGTAGCCAGTCTCAAGAATGGTGGTAGGGTGAAATAACTCCAAGTCTGTGGGCGTGCCCCGCGAAGCTTTAACGGAGTGGGGCCAACCTAAGGTCGAAAATGTCCACAGTCCAGAAGAAAACCAGGTGTCTAATGTGTCAGGGTCTTGTTCTAGTTCTTGCTTGCAATCTGGGCAAGTACTCAACTTTTCAATGCTGACGATCGGCCCCGCGCATTTTTTGCAGTCTTGACCTTTGACATTTGAGCTTTGGATTTCCGATTTACGGTAGTAAACCGGTACCCCGTGCCCATACCAGATTTGACGAGAGATGCACCAATCGTGGAGATTGTCGATCCAATGATGATAAGTTTTAGCAAAGTGGTCGGGGATAATATTGATTTGGCCACCATCCACTACCTTTTTCATCACCTCCTTAAGAGTAATCATTTGTCCTTTCCCAATCCCCTTAATTTTGTCAGTAGAGAAAGGGAAGGGCTTTTCAACGGCCACGAACCATTGTTGCATGATCTGGGGCTCTATTAAGCCATTGGTGCGCTCTGCCCGGGCGATATTGTGGGTGTAGGGCTCTTCTTTCCCTAATAGTCCCTTTTTTCTTAGCTTTTCGACTAATTTAGGTCTAGCCTCGGTGATTTTTAGGCCAGCAAACTCCCCGGCGATGGGCAGGAGTTTGCCGTATTTATCAATAATCTGCTCTTTGTCTAGGTTGTGGCGTTCAGCAATGGCAAAGTCGGCATTAGAGTGCCAAGGAGTAATTGTCATTACTCCGGTGCCGAATTCCATATCTATAGACTCGTCCTTAATGATGGTGGCGGTGATTGGCCCGTTGATCCACTCTAAATCTATCTTCTGCCCATGCTTGTACTCGGCATAGCGCTTATCTCCGGGGTGCATAACCACATACTTGTCACCGAATTTAGTTTCTGGCCTTGCCGTACCGATGGTAAAGGGTCCGTATTTGAAATAATAGAAGTTCGCTTTCTCCTCTTCGTAGACTACTTCATCATCAGAGATCGTTGTTTGGCCCTTGGGGTCCCAATTAACGATTCGGTGTCCGCGGTAGATGAGCCCCGCGTCGTACATTTGCTTAAAGGCGGTCCTGACGGCCAAGGAGCGCTGCTCATCGAGGGTGAAGGCCTCTCTCGTCCAGTCTAGAGAGGAGCCCATCTTTTTAGTTTGATTGATGATGGTGTTGTGGCTCTCTTGAGCGAAAGCGTTGACTCTCTTTAGGAATTCTTCTCGGCCTAAGTCATGGCGATTTAGCTTTTCTTTCTTTCGAATTTCCTTTTCTACCTTTGATTGGGTGGCGATGGCGGCGTGATCGGTGCCTGGCAGCCAAAGAGTATATTTGCCACGCATTCGGGCAAAGCGCGTCATGATGTCCTCGATGGTTAGCATGGCGGCGTGGCCCATATGGAGCTCGCCGGTGACGTTTGGCGGCGGCAAAGCCATGGAGAATTTCTCATCTGTCGGCGTGGCCCCGTTAGAACCGGGCGTAAAAAACCCGCCTTCTTCCCATTGGCGGTAAATTCGCCCTTCAGTTTCCCCTGGGTCGTAGGGTTTTAGCAGTTTTTCATCCATTGACTGTATTTTACCCCGAAAATGTCGGTTTGAGAAGTTAACTTCATTAAGGTGCACTCTATACTGGAGGGTAGCCAACGAATGGGCGAAGTTTTGGGTTGAGTACCTACTAAAATTCTGTCAGTACTTAGTGGTCGATGGTATTTAATTCCAGGCTTCGCCTTTGTTGTGTAAATAGATTAGACCTTTGGTGAGTTAATTGTTTATAAACATTAAATTAAGTAACAAATAGATATGAAGAAAATTTTACTAAGCTTGGGCGTAGTTGCTTTTGCCGCTGCCCTCGTCGCTGGTGGCACCGGAGCTTTCTTCTCTGATGAGGAAGTTTCGTCCGGCAACACCTTTACCGCTGGATCAATTGATCTCGGTATCGACAATGAGAGTTATTATAATGGTGAGGCTAACCCAGGCACTTCATGGTTAGAGGTCGCCTTTGACCTCGATGATGGCGCAGGTCCTTCTACCGATGGTAAGTACCTCTTCTTCGAATTTGATGACCTTAAGCCGGGAGATTATGGTGAAGATACTATCTCTATCCACGTCAATAATAACGAATCTTGGCTCTGTGCTGACGTTACTTTGACCAGTGATGATGATAATGCTCTAACTGAGCCTGAAGAGGATGATGGAGATGATACTGACGGCGTAGGTGAGGGTGAATTGGCCAGTGCGGTTGAGTTCATCTGGTGGGCAGACGATGGCGACAATGTCCTTGAGGACAATGAGACCCTATTGCCAGCTGGTACCTTGGGCGAATTGGGTGTTGATGGAACTGCTTCCATCACTCTCGCTGACTCTCACGTGAATATCTGGGGCGATGATGGTCCTGTTGCGGGATCTTCTACCCGCTACGTTGGTAAGGCTTGGTGTTTCGGTGAATTTACCATTAATCCTGTAGCTGAGGGCGACAATGACCCATTGGTAGACCCAGGATTCACCTGTAATGGCGCTAACGAGAACAATATCACTCAGACCGACAGTATGACCGCTGATATTGGTTTCCGGGCAGTCCAGGCTCGTCACAATGCAGACTTCTCCTGCCGGGACTAGATCGAGATACCTGACAATAACGTCTAGTCTTTGACTAAACGGTAACTATTACTGATTAACAAAAACCCCATGAAGAAAAGAATCCTATTAAGTCTAGGGGTCGTGGCCGTAATGGCTGCAGCGGTGGCTGGTGGCACCGGTGCTTTCTACGCTGACCATGAGGTCTCCGCGGGGAACACCTTTACTGCCGGGGCCATTGACCTCAAGATAGACAACGAGAGCTACTACAACGGGGCTGTCTCTGAAGAAACGACCTGGTTAGAACCGGCCGATCTTGATGAGGGGAAATTATTTTTCAACTTCAACGATCTTAAGCCGGATGACGAGGGCGAGGATACGATCTCTATTCATGTCAACAATAACGATGCTTGGCTATGTCTAGATATGACCTCGACCTCTAATGATGACATCTCATCCAATGAGCCGGAGCTGGATACTTCTGATCCAGAAGACGATCCTAATGATACTTGGGACGGCGAATTGGCGGGTCTTATCGAGATGGTCTGGTGGGTAGATGATGGTGATAATGTGCTAGAGACTGGGGAAGATCTATTGTCTGACGATGTGCAGACCATCACTGAGCTCTTTGGTGATGACAAGACTTTCTCAGTGGGTTTGGCTGATGCCTTCAATAATGTTTGGACTGGCGAGGCTGGTCCAGCAAATGGCGGCGAAACTTATTATCTTGGTAAGGCTTGGTGCTATGGTGATATGACCTTGGCCCCTGTCTCCCAAGACGGTCTAGACAGTTCTGGTCCACTTGATGGGCGCGGTTCTGGCTTTAATTGTGACGGTAGTCTGCTAGGCAACGAGTCTCAGACTGACGGCACAACTTTGGATGTAGCCTTTAGGGCTACTCAGGCTAGACATAATCCCACCTTCACTTGTAACGGTAATCAGCCGCGTACGGCGACGGTTACTGTGATTAAGGAGATTGTCAACGATAACGGAGGCGATAACGTAATTGATGACTTCCAATTGTATGTTGATAACGGTACCGTCGCCACTCCTGTAACCTCAGGCGTTTCTACTCTAGTGGTGGATGGCGATTATATCGTGAGCGAAACTGGAGTTTCTGGCTACGTGGCTTCCTTCAGTGGTGATTGTGATGCTAATGGCCGATTGATGTTAATGCCTGGTGACAATAAGACTTGTACCATCACCAACAACGATCTCCCGGCCAATATTACGTTGATTAAAGAAGTGATAAATGATGATGGGGGCCAAGATGACCCAACGCAATTTAGGCTTCTAGTTGACGGTAATTTGGTTCCAAACAACACCTCGGTTGCGGTCGACTCTAATGTCGCTCATACAATCGACGAGGATAATCGTCCTGGTTATCACTTTGTCAGTATCACTGGTAGCCCTGAGTGCCCAGATGTTCTTGGTGGCACAGCTACTCTTGATGAGGGCAAAGTGATTACTTGTACGATCACTAACGACGATGACTACCCTGGTACTAACTAGTACCTAGGTTCTGTTGAAGTCTTACTCTCTTGCTCCAGCCTGGGAAACGGGTTGGGCCAGAGGGCTAAGGCCTGAACGCCTTAAGTATGAAAACTTTATTAAACGTTGGTTATTACGTGTTTATCGCCTTGGTGGTTGTCATCGGCCTCCTGCTGGTGTCTTCCTATTTCCAGTTTACTGACTCTTACCAGCTTAAAGTGGTCAAGTCTGGCTCAATGGAGCCGGCCATTAAGACGGGTAGTTTGGTTTTGATCAGCCCAGCCAGGACTTATGGTGAGGGTGACGTTATCACTTTTGGTCGCGATGTTGGGTCTGCGGTCCCGACAACCCATAGGATTATTGGGGTGCGGGCAGAGGGCGGGACGATGCTCTATAAGACTAAGGGTGATGCCAATGAGGAGGCCGATCTCAACGAAGTTGCTCGGCGCGAGATAATTGGTCGAGTGAATTTGAGTATTCCCATATTAGGTTATTTGTTAGATTTTGCTCGTCAGCCGATAGGCTTTGTTTTACTCATTGTCTTGCCGGCGATCATGGTTGCGGTGGATGAGGTTTACAAAATCGTGAAGGAGATTAAAAAGATGCGTCAAAAGCGTCAAGAACATGCTGTTTAAAACAAAATCAATCGCTAGTTGTTTGATCGGAGTTGCTGTTGTTGCAGTCCTAGTCCTTCTGTCGTCCGCAGCCCTGGCCTATTACCAGGACCCAGAGGTGGGGGGCTTGGTGGGGCAGGCCACGGACCTAGACTTCATTTTAGACGTGGGGGAGTGGGCGCCGGGGGCCGATGTTGATGATTTGGAGCCGGGTGAGTCTGTCGCTCGTCTGATTAGATTGGTCGATGACGCTCCTCGCCCCTCGACTCCCTTTTGGTACCAGGTAACTGCTCTCGAGACTGGGGGTAATCCTGATTTTTGTGCGGCACTCCAATTAGACGCCCAGGTAGACGGTGTCCCGGTCTACGATGGCCCGTTACTTAGTTTGGCTGTGGGTTTTCCACTAGCTTTCGACCCCCTGGCCTCAATTTGGGATATGCGGGTGTATTTGCCACTCGGTTCACCATCGTTAGATGATCGGCAATGCGATTTCGATTTTGTCTTTCAGGGTTGGCAGGAGCGCTTCGATGTTTTTCCAGAGGGCTATCATGATGAAGAAGTGTCCTCCAATCAGCTCTCGACTCCAGAGACACGTCAGTGTTTGATGATCAATTTTGAAACGGATGCTAATGATGCTCCGATTGAAACTGGGCAGAGAATTAACGATGAATATTCTCCATGGGGCGTACTGATAGATGCACATAATAATAACCATCGTCACCCGGATGAGGCCATTATATTTGACTCCGATTTACCCACTGGTCGTGATATAGATTTAGGTACTCCTAATGAAGACTTTGGTGGACCTGGCATCGGTGCTGGTGGACGTCTTGGTACACTTGGGGCCAATTTCCTTGCTCAGCATAATTTCTTGATCATTGCCGAGAACGATGAAGACGCTAACGGCGATGGCTTAGTTGATGACCCCGACGATGAAAATGATGGCGGTTATTTGGGCTTCACCTTCGATCAACCTTCTTGGGTCAAAGAGTTGCGCCTTTTCGATATTGAGGAGCAGGGGGCCGAGGTCCAACTTTACGATGAGGCCGGGATCAATTTCTCCACCATCGCCGTACCTCCTCTTGGTGATAACTCGGCGCAATTGGTGTATATCGACCAGGAGAATGTTAAGGAATTGCGCGTGTCTCTACCGGGCTCGGGTGCGGTGGATGATATCTGTGTCGATGTGCCACCCCCTCCAATACTCGGCTGTAGTCCTGGTTTCTGGAAAAATCATACTGAGATCTGGTTTGACCTAAATGACCCTTATGATGTTAGCCTCTTAGCCTACTTGGAAGCACAGGGAGATGGGGCCGAAGATCGACGTTATGGAGCTACCGCCCACCTGAATGCTGAATTCCCAGAGGTTGCTGTTGGGTGTGCTGAGGAAATGCCTCCAGGTACGCCACCACCACCTCCACCATCTTTCCCCGTCGTGTTAAACGAATTTCTACCGCGGCCACGAGGCGAGGACTATGGTTTTGATTTCGGTAATGATTCCAGTGTCATGCCGCAGGGCGAATGGGTGGAGCTCTACAATAATGGTGACCAGGTATATGACCTAAGCGGTTGGTATGTTTGGGATGCCAGCAGCGATGAAAACAATAAGATTATGATTACTGTCGCCAATACCGTACCAGCCGCTACTGAGATTGCCCCCCACGATTGGTTGGTTGTGTATCTCAATCAGGCGGTCATGAATAATAACGGCGATGAAATTCGACTATATGATGGTGCTGATGAATTAGTCGATGCTCATAGTTATAGCGGCGGTAATTATTGTGAACAAGAGCCGACACCAGGAGAGGGTAATGATACTGGCCCGAGCGAGGAGGAGTGCAATGCCGTTCCGCCGAATAAATCTTACGCCCGCATTCCTGATGGCGTTGGGGCTTGGGTGGACCCCGTTCCAACTCCGGGCGCTCCCAATATTCCAGATGACCCAGCACTTGGTATTACCATAGAAATTGCCTTGGATGCTGTTGTGGACTTGGCTGAGAACTTCATTGTTCCATTGCGTGATATTAAGATCGTCAAGACTACTAGCAGTGGAGGAGGTGGGTCGTCTTCGGCAGTAGTGACAGCAGCTGAAGTCGCCGATGGCCCAGCGACAGGGGGGCCGGTGGCCGTTAGTGAAGATGACACCATGTCGGTTAGTGATACCCCAAACGCCGCAGATATTATTGAGGCAATAGATGCGTTAGGAGGCACTCCGGCAGAAGCCGTTGAGGCCGCCGAAGGTCCAGTGACGGGGGAGGCAACCGCCGTCGACGAGGGCGATACTGTATCTGCTGGCGTCACCGAGTCGGCAATGCCGGCAACCCCGGCGGACAGTAGTGCGTCTGCTGAGCCAGCGGTCCCTAGCGCCCCTGAACCAGCTCCGACCCCGGCTTCAGCGCTACCACCACCAGCCCCTGTTCCAGCCGCCGGTGGTGGTGCGGGTGCGTCTGGCGATAATCAATCAAGTGATGAATAAATTAACCCACATCTTATCCTTAGCCTGGCTCCTTGTGGCCATGAGTTGCGCCGGTACAGCTTTGGCTGATACCCGGCTGGAAGTTACCTTTGATCCTAATCCGCTCTTTGACGTCGGCAATTTTATTCCTGGCGATGAGGAGGAGGGCATAGTTACGGTGGGTAATTTAACTGAAGTAAATCAGCAGGTGATTGCAGAGGCTATTAACGTCGACGACCCAGACACCTTGGGTCAGATGATTTCTCTGGAGATTCGTGACGGTGCTGACAATCAAATTTTTAGCGACGAGTTGGCCGAGTTCTTAAGAATAGGTGAAGTGGACTTAGCCGAGCTCCTTGCTAGCGATAGCCAGACTTTTGTTTTCACTGCGAGATTTGAAGATACCGAAGATAATACTTGGCAAGAATCGAGCCTAGCTTTTGATCTATGTATCGGGTTCCGTGGGGATGACCAATCTATGAATTGTGGAGGGACGGTGATCGGCGAGGAACAGGATCTTGATTCCGGCGACCTCGACGGTGATACTCCTGGCGGCGGCACTGTGAGCGGCGGCCGCCGACTCACTATCCATGACGAGCGAGTGGAGAGCATTAACGCCCCAGCTGGCACCGCTGTAATCACTTGGCGAACTAATCTCCTGGCCACCAGTCAGGTCATCTATGGTCTGTCTGAAGTCGGCCCCTATACTCTTGATCTTGAAGCGATTAATTTTGGCTATTCATCGATGACACCCGAGGACCCTATTAAGGTCCTCGATCATACAATGACTATTGGAGGTTTGGTGCCGGGAGCCGTCTATGATTACCGAGTGGTTTCGCGCGCCTCTCCGCCAACTATTAGCCCGGCGCACCAATTTACGGTGCCGGCCTCTGACGGCACGCCTCCTTCGGAATTATTGGCACTAGTCCCCGGAAATGTTTTGCCGGCTGGTGTTAACTCACCGACGGGCGTAGGGGATCAGGACGAAGGCGGCTCATCGCCATCCTCCTCTGGGTTGGTAGACGATAGCGTTGGTGCGGCCGGTCTTGATGGCGGGGGAGATAAGACTGGAGTAGATGGTAATGCCACCGACACTGGCAATCTTGCTGCTGCCCTGTTTGCCTTCCCAGAGGACTTGGCGGCGTTTCTAGACTGTGCCTGGGCTTGGCTGATCGCTCTCTTAATAATCTATATTGTTTGGCGCTTGTGGCGGGCCTATCACCCTCATTATCGCTCTAGCGCTGTTTCGAGCAAAGACTTAGCCATAGACAGGTCTCATTTCTTTATGGTTGCCATCGTCGCGGCTGGTATAATCTTGGCCCTGATGGATAGGTATTGCGCTCTCTGGCCACTAATAATCGTCTTCATTATTTTCCTAATCATTCGTATTAAATTGGGCGGCAGGCAGGTGGCGGCTTAGCTATTGGCCCAGGCGGAGATTGCCCTTAGCGACAAGGGAAGCCCCGATGTTGCATCGGGGTTCTTCGCTGTTTAAGGCTCTAAAATAGCCTGCGGCGGCGATCATGGTGGCATTATCGGTTGCCAGGGTGACGTCGGGGAAGAGTACTTTAATTGAGCTATTTTGGCCCTCTAGGGCCTGTCCCAAAGCTTGCTTGAGGCTTTTGTTGGCCATGACTCCACCGGCGGCAATAAAGGTTTTTGGCCCGTGTTTCTCGGCCGCTTTAAGGGTTTTGTGGACCAAGACGTCAATTACTGCTTGCTGAAATTCAGCCGCGATGGCCGCCTTGGTGGTTTGATCCAGCTCTTCTGCTCCGCCGAGTTTTTTGACCAAATAAAGTACCGCCGTTTTGAGCCCTGAAAAGGAAAAATCAAAATCCTTAGAATTAATCATCGGCCTCGGCAGCCCCCACTTGCACTTGGACATTGAATGTCCAAGTGGCCCATTCTGACCTGGACATTCAATGTCCAGGTGGTTCTTAGCTAGTTTAGAAATTTCTGGTCCGCCCGGGTAGGGCAGGTCGAGGATGCGAGCTACCTTGTCGAAGGCTTCACCGGCGGCATCATCGCGGGTCTGGCCGATAATTTCGTAATCAAGCCAATCGCGCATCAGTACCAACTCCGTATGCCCCCCACTTACTATCAACCCCAAAACAGGAAACTCTATTTTTTTGGACTTTGGACTTCGCAATTTGAATTTCCTGTCAGTTATCAGAACTGACAGCAAGTGTCCTTCTAAGTGATTGATGGGCACCAACGGTTTGCCCCAAGCGAGAGCAAGGGCTTTGGCCGCGTTGATTCCCACCCATAGGGCTGGTTCTAGTCCGGGGCCTTCAGTGACAGCGATGACGTCAATATCTGACACCTCATTGGCGTCGAGAAAAGCCAGCAGTTTTTCAGCCAACTCTGGCTCACGTTCTAAAATCTCTTTAATTTCTTCCCGTATTTCTTTCTCAAGTTTGTTGGCCCCGTTTTCTTTTTTTGAACCCCGTCTCGCCGTCGGGCAGGTTTGAACTTTGAACTTTGACATTTCTAGTGCCCTCTTCAGTAGGGGCACTAGGCGTTTAGCGTGTTCGCGTTTGGCCAGCATGGGCACCACACCACCGTAGAGGGTGTGTAAGTCTACTTGCGAATGGACGGCTTCGGCTAGAACTTCAAAAACAGGCCGCTCGAAGCCGCCTTTAGCTGACACTATACTAACCGCTGTCTCGTCGCAGCTTGTTTCAATCGCGAGTATTTTCATATGGTCGGCGAATCGAGTGGACTATAATTGAAAATGTGCGAACCTTTTTTAAGCGAAACGCCTGCGGCGTTTCGCAAAATCCCAAACTGCTCAGGCGGGGCGGGAAGGAAAGGGGTTGAAGGGGAAAGGAATTCCCGCCCTCCGAAAAAATTTCGCAGCGTTCTTTGAAAATTCCAAATCCCTTAATGAGTTAATCATAACTCATTTCAGAAAATTTTTCAACAAAAAATATTCTGATTCGGTGGTAAGCTTAGAATAGAAAAAGGGCTACTCACATTTGTGAATAGCCCTTGCCAGATCAGAAAACTGGTTAGCGTTCTGCCCTGGTATAGAAAGTGAAATCGAGAGCCGACTTCTGTTTCAAGTGTCGCGCTTTCTGGTGGAGCTTATCTGCTTGCTCGTTCTCTCCGAGGTATTCGGCGAGCGCGGATGCTACTCCGAAGCTTCTGTTGTCGACGGCACATTCGATGGCACCCCGCATTAAACGATGCAAGGATTCTTCGAACTTTGCCCGTTCGCACAGCGTGACTTCAAAACTGCAGAGACGAAAGTATCGGCCGAAGCGTGCCAGGATGATCGATGCTTTGGCGGCTTGTCCGCGCGCCAAACAATTCACCAACATGTCCTCAAAGCACTCCTGGCCTTCTTCCGACCTACACCAATCCCAGCGGCTTGAAGCCAAGGACTCCAGCATCTCGAGATATCCCTCGTCGGTAATCTTAAGATGGTGTCCGAGCCAGGTGTAGCGAAGGGTGTCGCCGTCTTCAGACAACAGGTTTTTGAGGTCGCGCACCAAACACTGCCGGCTTGTTTCTTCAACAACCTTTCGGTTGCTGAGATACTTGCCGTCGATTTTGAGATTCTTCCACCATTCAACGATGCAAACAGTGACAAAGTTCTCACGCATGCGCATCTGAAGCATCTGACGCCACAAGTCCTCAAGTTCTTCGATTGTAAAGTACTTAAGCGCATGGTCGATGACCAGCTGAAGCGACTTGTCCGGCATAAGCCCGGACAGACGGTTCTTATCCTCATCGGTTTGCTCGACTTTGGCAATTTCCTCTTGGGGAATTACTGCCGTAAGAAGACCGACGGGATCCTTACTACAACCGCCGTGATACACAATGGTCGCAGCGAGTACCTTTTTGTAATACTCGTTGTCAGCGAGATGCGTCCGAACAGCAAGCATGGCTGAAGCCCAGATGCCGCCGTAGGAAAATTGCTTAACCTTCGGCGTTGACCACTGAGCAAGCATGGCATCAATGATGCGACGCACCAAAGTTTGCGTTTGCTTGGAATCGAGTTTGAGTCGATTCACTTCCTCTTGAAAGTTGACCCCTTTCGTAACTTGCCCGTCGTTGGCAACGAGCCAAACAGCAAGTCGATCGGGAGTATGCGCGTGTGGAGCGAAAACCACATTGCGAACACCATCAGGATACAGAGAATCTAGCGTAACCATAACACCATCTCCTTGAGCGTGCTCCATGCCATTAGGCTGAGCGTGCTCCGTTTGAGTTATGAGGGCTTCAAAAGCCCTCTGACCATGATCCCTGCGCAACATTGCCAGGAATCTTGCTGCTTTCGCCTGCCTACGAGGCCAGCGAGTTGAAGCCAATTCATATGCCTTGTTTGGAGTTTCTGTCCGTGCAAGGTGTATGAGCTCCGCATGTCGCAGAGCAGGCTTCGCGAGCTTCTGAAGCTCTTCTGAAGTATACTCCGGCATGCGATTTCTCCTTTCTTTGTCAAAGATCTAATTCTCATCTTATCGTTAGTTTTGAACTCCGAAATATGGAAAATGAGAATAATATATCTTAGCATAATTCATATTGTGTGTCAAGCCCCAAACAAAAACAGAAATTCGTTAGAATTTCTGTAATAAATCAAAATGATTTTTTTCCTTTTCCGAAAATTTGCAAAATCCTGTTTGGTGGGCGATACAGGGCTCGAACCTGTGACCTTCTCAACGTCAATGAGACGCTCTAGCCAACTGAGCTAATCGCCCCTCACCCAGAAAGCTTTTGCTCTTATTTTGCCTCCGCTTTCTGCTATTTGCCTAACTACATTTGGCGTCTCTATCTTACCTTATTATGGCCCATCTCGCAAAATAATCTCGCTATTTCTAGCCCCCGTCTCGGCCTCTACCCGATTCATTATTCTCTCTTGGATGAATATGTTGGTTGGCGAAATGGCATTTAGAATGAGCCATAGGGCCGCTGGTATGGTGGCGATCTTCCAGGTCCAAGAATATTTTCTGCCCAAGAGGCCTCCCAGGACGACCATTAAGAGGTCGCCGATCAATCTATTGCCCCAATGTTCGTGATTGTCTTTCCAATGAGAAACTATTTGTCCGACTACCCCTTTCTCCATGGCTAGCTCCATGGCCTCCCAACTCATGGCGATGATTAAGATAACTAAGATATATTCTCCGATGGCTAAGGATTTGCTCTTTACAAAAAACTTAGCCAGCAGGGCGGCGATGATGATGCCAGATAGAAAATGCTGAATGGACCACAGATCAAAGATGGCAACGTTGCGGTTACCGAGTAGGCAAGGCAAATCGGGTTGGTCAGTAATGAAGAGGTGGAGGGCGGCGAGAGCTAAAAATAAAACCACCGTTATTGTGGTTGTCCGATGTCTAGTCATATCTATTTTATTATACAGTTTTTATATGGAAGTTTCTCTATTGGTTAGTGGTCGCAACAACAGGCGAAGATGCTGGGATCTTAGTAAAACAGCTTAAAGAAATGGGATTTGAGGGCTTGATAATCGGCAACCCAGCCCTCGGCCTCGAGGAGTTCTTGGAGATAGCAAGGGATTATCTATACGGAGTCGAAAATTACCCGGGCGTTGGAGGCCTAACAACCTTCGATGAAAATGGAGATGTTGTTAAACCAATCATGCTGAAAACGATAAAGGACGGGGAAATAATGCCGTACGAGGAATAGAAAAGCCAGGCAAAACCTGGCTTTTTTACGATTTGCCGCTTGCAGCAATTTTTGACCCCACCGGGAATCGAACCCGGATTACCGGCTTGAAAAGCCGATGTCCTAACCGTTAGACGATGGGGCCCCACTACGCTGAAACTACGCGGGGCAAGCCCTAAGTAGACAACATGTAGACGCAAATAATAACATTTTTTGTCAAAAAAGTAAAAAGATGGTAGATTGATCGCACTGGAGGCGTGGCAGAGTGGTCTATCGCGCCGCACTCGAAATGCGGTTGGGAGCAATCCCTCGGGGGTTCGAATCCTCCCGCCTCCGTCCTCGCCACGACGTGGTTTTAACGAAGTCGAGACGAGTCATTGTCAAGGTCGGACCTTGCCACGGGCGGCCTAGGGGGTTGTCTGTGTACTTAACATTTTGCTATTTTTGATAAAATCAATTTGATAAAATCAATATTGGCATGAGTATTTAATCTACTGGATATAAAAGAAATCTAGGGCAGCGGCAGCAAGTTGAAGCATCGTGTCGAGTTGGAGAAAGATAGATCAAAATAGAAGTAGCCCTCCGCGAGGAGGGCTGCTCTTGTATCAAAGTTGATCAGATAGGTAATGAGGGCGCCTATCTGGCGGCAATTACCAGTATGACTGAGGGGCAGGTATATGTGATCGGCACTGACACTTCTGGCTGTGATGATCAGAATGCTTATTGTGATACTAACGTGACTGCCGACGATACCTGTGTTAACCTGGCGGGGTTGGTCACGGAGGGGTATATCGGGTCAGTGCCTATTGGTCCTGATGGCGATGACACTTGGGTGGCGGGGCAGACTGGCTATACACTCTCAAAGGCCTCAACTGGCATTCTCATTATAGAGGACTGTGAATCTGAAAACGCCACCGAGATTTCCATCTTACGACAAAAAAAAAGTCAGAAAAAGGGCGGGGATACGTCTTAGTATTGGTATGAGTATTTCACAACATGAATTATTCCGCGCCAATATTAATCGCTGGCTTTGTCGGTGGTGCTTTGCGGGGAATTGTTGGGTATATTAAGTACCAGACAAAATATAAGAACGTTGATTTTAAGCCCTGGCATTTTGCTGGAATGACCGCTACGGCTGGAGTCGTGGGCCTATTGGCCGCTTGGGCCACTAAAGATTTAGGGGTGTCGTTCGCGGGGGTTGAAGAACTTCCAAGTTCCGTTGCTTTTATTATTGGTTATGCCGGGGGAGATTTCATTGAGAACCTCTTCAAAATTATCTCCGGTAAATCCGTCCTATATTCGATTGGTAACTCCTAATCTCTGCGGTGGCCTAGTTGCTAGGTTTGTTTTCGGTCAGCCAGTTCTTAAACCATTCGAGGCATTTTTCTGGGTCGCGAGGTTTGTCATCTCCTAACTCAAATGTGCCGCCAGCAGCTCTATCGTGACCACCTCCTAAGTCGGTTTTTTCCATTAGTTCGCGGGAGTTGGCTGAGCCGGGCTGGGAGCGAGCGGAAATACTGCACTCGCTATTTTCGTCGGGAGTGATAACAATGCCCCAGGGGTATCCCTCGATTACCCTGAGGTAATGACTCATATAGATGTGACTAGCACTACTGATCTCGTTGTCACTGTAGCCTTGTTTAGTGATGACTGAGCGAGGCAAGAAACTAGACTGCCAATTACCCCAGCCCGCCGTTTGATTGTGTGCCGTGTTGGCAATCAGCATCTGGATTAATTTAAAGACACGATCGGGGATCAGACGGTAGCGAGATTGGAACTCGCCAATACTATTGATCCCAGCTATCTTTAGTAGATTTCGAACTATATCAAAAATATATCCATCTTTCAGTTTTAAGAAGGAGAAATTTCCTGTGTCACCTAATATACCCAGGAGTAGGGTTTCGGCTAAGGGTTTATTGATCTCGATTTCTGCCTGGAAGAGTTGGTAGATAATAGAGGTGGTGGCTGGCGCATCTGGTACCACGGTGGCTAAAGTAAACTCATCTACTGATGAGGAATGGTGATCAATACATATTGTCTGAGCCGGTAGCTTTGCTTTTAGTTTCTCGACTTGGCCGGTGAAGCGATAATGCTGGCTACCGTCGAGTGTGATTAGAAGGTCGGTGTCTTCTAGGTTATTTGCTAAGTCGTCAACAAATTTGATTTGATCAAAATATTGAAAACTGGCGAACCGCTCCACTACTCGACCGGTAATGATTATTTCCACCGTCTTATCTGGTTGTTTCTGTAGAATGATTTGATAAAGCGCTAAGACGGAGGCGATAGCGTCATCGTCGGGGGAGATATGGGCAGTTATGGCAATACGTTTGGCATTTCCCACCAATTGCCAAAAATGTTTATTGAAAGTGGGATGCACCTCCCGGTATAATTCCATTTTTCTATTTTATTAGTTTAATCTTTGCTCCCAATTTCTTGAGTCGATTGGCGAGATCCTCATAGCCCCGATTGATTGAGTAGATATTGCGGAGGATGGATGTGCCCTTGGCGGCCAACATCCCAATAAGTATCAAGGCGGCTGGTCTTAGGGCTGGCGGGCAGATGATTTCAGCGGGACGGAGAGCCGTTGGCCCTTTGATATAGACGCGGTAGGGGTCAGCCAAGATAATATCTGCTCCGAGTTTGGTCAATTCCATGTAGTAAATGGCGCGGTTCTCGTAGACCCAATCATGAATTAAAGTGGCGCCATTAGCTTGGGTGGCGATGGGGACAAAGAAGGGGAGATTATCGATATTGATTCCTGGGAAAGGTAAAGGGTGGATCTTCTCCTCTAAGGCCTTGAGTTTGGAAACTTTGGTGCTGATATCAACTAATTTGGCGAAGCCGTTGTCGCTGAGATAGGGCTTAGACAGGCTGTAGAGGAAACCCATTTTCTTCAGTTTCAGCAGTTCTAGTTCTAAGAAATTTATTGGACAACGCTTGATATTGATCTCTGAATTAGTGGTAGCGGCAATGGCCAAGAAGAGCATTGATTCAATCGGGTCTTCACTAAGGGTAAATTCGATGTTGCGGTTTATCTCTTTTTGCCCCGACACACTGATGGTGCTAGTGCCCAGGCCTCCCACTTTACAACCAAGAGCCAAGAGGAAGTGGCCCAAGTCCTGGACCATGTAATTAGCGGTGGCAAATTTAATGAAGGTGGTGCCTGGCAAACCGGCAGCAGCCATCATGGCGTTTTCAGTAACAGTATCGCCGGCCTCGTAAAGAACTATTTCTGACGCTTTTAATTTTTTGGCACTAACTTCGTGGCGGTCGTCTTTGGAGATTATTTTTACTCCCAGGTTTTCTAGGGCGTAGAGATGTGGTCGGACACTGCGTGCGCCAAGCTTGCAGCCGCCAGGGTGGGGAAGAGTGAAAGATTGTTCCCAATGGATGAGGGGGCCGAGGAACATGAGGATACTTCGTGTTTTGGTGGCGGCCTCTTGGTCAAGCCTACTGAGTTTTAATTTCTTGGGAGGATTAATAATCAGATTGTCTCCTTTCCAATTGATTCTAACTCCGATACTTTTCAAGACTTCAATTAGCCTATTGACCTCCTCGATATGAGGGACCCGCTTGAGGGTGGTGGTGCCGTGGTTTAAGAGTGAGGCGCAGAGTAAAGCCACGGCCGAGTTTTTTGCCGTTTTAGTTACCACGGTTCCTGAGAGTTTTTGCCCCCCTTCAATTTGTAGATTTAAAGTATCCATTGCGCTATTCTAACATGCATTCCAACCTGTGCAACACTTAGTGTTGCACAAATGAGCTGAGCTTACTAAACTGTAGTGGATATGCGTCGGATCAAAATCAGTCCAGGAGAATGTTACCATCTTTATAATAGAGGCAATAATAAGCAGAACATATTCCGTGATAATCGTGATCGAGCCCGCCTCCTCTTCCTTTTGATAGGTTTGCAATCCGAACTATCTTTCAAAAATATCAGTCGATTAGTTTCAGCTTTAACTAAAAGACCAAAACTTATCTTGAATGCTCGAGTTGTCTCTGAGGTTAGTGCAGCTCGTTACGTTGATCTAATTAGTTTTGTCTTAATGCCCAACCATTTTCATTTAATTGTTTTTGAACGCAAAGAAGGTGGTATTGCTAAATACATGCAACGAGCGCTCAACGCCTATACAAAATATTTTAATACTCGGTATAAAAAAATGGGCATGTATTTGGGGGGACATACCAAGCCGTTCATATCGAAGACAATGATCAGCTTCTTTATGCTTCTGCCTATCTCCACAGAAATGCTCACCAATTACCAGTTTGGACTGGTCGCTCGGCGGAGTATCCTTGGTCAAGTTATAGTGATTACGTCGGAAATAATCGGTGGGGGGAGCTTTTAAACCGGCGAATGATTATGGAACAATTTGTCGACGGTAACGAATACCGACAGTGGGTTGAGACCAGTAGTGCCAAGGACCAAGATTGGGAATTTCAAGAGGGGAACTAAATTGTGCAACACTGTGCAACACTTAGTGTTGCACAGAAACTATTTTGTTAGGTGTAAAAAGCTGTAGAGGTCCTCGAGGGCCTTAACGGCATCGCCGGCGGCAATATTGTTTTGGTGATAACGTCCGTCCGTGCAGTCGCCGGCCGCCCAGATGCCAGTGATCGAAGTTCGCTGAGTGCGTGGGTCGACGATGATTTGATCATTTTGGTTCAATTCAAGCAAATCTTTAGCGAAATAGGTAGCCGGCACCAGGCCGATTTCGACGAAGACACCTCCAGTCTTTAATTCGTGAGCTTTTCCCGTTATCGTGTCTTTATAAGTCAATGATTCGATGAATTGGCCACCCTTAAATTCAGTGACCTCAGCATTGGTAATGATTTTAAATTTTGGATCCTTTTTGACTTTCTCAATTGTGATCTTGTCTGCTCTGAATTTTTCACTGCGGTTCAATAAGGTTACGCTCTTGCAATAAGCTAGGAGCTGGGCCGCTGATTCAAAGGCAGCATTGCCGCCACCAATTACCACCACATCCTTGCCAGCAAAAAGGGGGCCGTCGCACGAAGCGCAATAGGTAATACCTTTTTGATCAAATTCTTTTGCTCCGGGGGCGGTCAGGCGGCGTCTATCGGCGCCGGTCGCGATTAAGACGGTTTTGGTGTTGAATTGTTCGCCGCTGTCAATCTCCACCGTGAATTGGTTGTTGCTTTGAGCGATCTTTTGCACCTTGTGTCCGAACATCACTTTCAAATCTGGCCCCTCGTAAGATGTTAAGTGTTCTTTAAGGCTAATGGCCAATTCTGTTCCAGAGATTTTTTTAGTCCCTACCCAGTTTTGGATATCGGTTGAGACTGCAGATTGCCCACCCCATTTAAAAGCAATAGAGAGTGTTTTTAGTTTTTTTCGTGCGGCGTAGATGCCGGCAGCAGCCCCACCTGGGCCGCCGCCAATGACGATTAAATCATAAGTATCCATATTTACTTATTTAAAAGAAACTGTTATTTCTTGTTGCGACGTAAGAAAGCGGGGATAGAAGACCAATCATCCTCCTCTTCCTCGATATCTGACTGTTTTGGTATTTTTTCTGGTTCTGGGTTGGCGGCCACCTTTTCTTTAATTTTTCCGTTTTTGTTGTCATCGATTATTTTGTTATCGAGGTCGATCGCTGGTTTGCGTTTGGCATTCTCGGGGAAGCCAGAGGCAATGACTGTTACCTTAATTTCATTTTTGCCTAATTTATTATCACGGATCGCTCCGAAAATAACTTTGGCGTTGGGATCAATCGAGGCGATGATCAACTTAGCAGCCTCCTGGATCTCGAACATGGTCATATTGTCGTCGCCGGCGATAGCGAAGAGGACGCCCTTGGCTCCATCAATGGAGATGTCTAGTAGGGGAGAATTGACTGCTGCCCGGGCCGCCTCGATGGCACGATTTTCGCCACTTGAGCGGCCGATGCCCATAAGGGCGGAGCCGGCATTCTGCATGATGGAACGAATGTCGGCGAAGTCGACGTTAATAATGCCGGGCATTGTGATTAGGTCTGAGATACCCTCGACTGCTTGACGAAGGACCTCGTCACACATTCCAAAGGCTGAAGCGCAAGAGGTGTTCTTGTCGATCAAAGAAAGCAACCGATCGTTGGGAATAGCGATAATCGCGTCTACCTCTTTGCGCAGGGTCTCGATTCCTCCTTCAGCAATCTGCATTCGTTGTTGGCCCTCAAAGAAGAATGGTTTAGTAACTACTGCCACTGTTAAGATGCCCTGATCCTTGGCCGCTTTGGCCACTATAGGGAGGGCGCCGGTGGCTGTGCCGCCACCTTCACCGCCAGCCAAGAAGATCATGTCGGCCCCTTTAATGACATCCTGGACGTCCTCCAGGCTCTCCTCAGCTGCTTTGTGTCCAACCTCGGGGTCCATCCCCGCCCCTAGGCCACGAGTTAGGTCCTTACCGATATGGAGCTTCTTTTTAGCTAGCGAATGATGGAGTCTCTGGGCGTCGGTGTCGATGGCGGTGAAATCTAGCCCCTTAACGTTAGAGCGGGCCATATGACTTATGGCATTAATACCGGAATTACCAACACCAATTACCTTGATTCTAGCGAAAGCCTCGATATCTGGTTCAATTTTGGCCATATATAGACTCTAGGTTAACAGAAGAAGCGGAAAAAGCAAAGGCTCTTCTCTGGCTATATTTAGGGCCACAATTCCTTTAGCCAATGGAGGAAATTTTTTCCTGCTGCGCCGATCGCTTTGACGCTTTCTATGTTCCCAGCTGGATCATTACTAAGTCCCCAGAGACAGAGTCCGTAAGCCACTACCCAGGTGGAGTCTCGGATTTGGTTTTTTAGAGGACCGACCTCGCTTGGGTCGAATATTTTGGCTGGCAACTTTAGTTGGTTTTTGGCCAATTTTTCTAGGTCATTAGCGCTGGCGCCTCCACCAACAATAATGATTCCTGCTGGCAATAACCCATTACGGCCGATTTTTTTAAGATGGGCTTCAATCAATTCCATCATGTCCGATAACCTAGCTTCAATGATCTCGTCTAGTTTGCGCTTAGCATTTGTGGTGGTGGTGTTGCCGACTTTCATTCTCTCGGCTTCATCAAGGGGGACTCGCAATCCGAGAGCAATGTCGTTAGTGACGTCGTTGGACCCTATGGGGAAAACTTGGAGTGAGACTAAATGATCGTCTTCAAAGGTGACCAGGGATGTAGTTTGGGAGCCGATATTAACTAAAACACAGCCGGCTGCTTTCTGTGTTCCCATTAGGGTAGGGGTGCTGGCCGCTAGAGGTGAGGCCACCACGTCTTCAACTACTAAGCCAGCTGCGGTAGCAACTCTGATCAGGTCGTTCAGGTGTTGGGTTAGGCAATGAATGAAGAGAGTTCTGACTTCTAATTTCTGTCCTTTCCAACCCAGGGGGCGACCGGGCACCTTCTTGCCATCTATTTTGAAGGCGATTGGGAGAGCGTAGATTACTTTACGATTAGTAAAATCACCAAGATTGGATTCGCTGACCTCCATTGCTCGCTCGACCTCGTTTTCAGTGACTTCTAAGTCGGCCTTAGTAACAGCGACTTGTCCCTCAACGATTTTAGATTCCAAGGTGATGCCTCCTATTCCTAAGATGACTTTTTTAATCTTAGTTTTGGTCTGGCGCTCGGCTTCGCGGACCGCCGCCCGGACACTCTCAGTTGCTTCTTCAAAATTAACAACGTAACCCCGCTTTAAGCCTCGGGATTCACGTTTAACTTGAGTTAGAACTCGTGGCGCTCTATGTCCGCCGCCCCACTCGCAAACCACCAACCTTATAGTTGCTGTCCCGATGTCTAATCCGGCGATGATGTTTTTGGACATGTTGAGTAAAAAATTTGGCGAGCACCTGCTCTTCATGTTCCATCTTACTACCGTGAGCGTATCCTTTCAAATGTAAAAGGCCGTGGATAAATAAAAAGATGGTGTAATCAGTTGGTTTCCACCCAAGCTTCTCTGCTTCTTGGGTTATTAATGCTTCAACCATCAAGATTTCCCCGTCTGTGTCTGTCAGTGGAAAACTTAAAATATTTGCTGGTTTGTCTTTGTGGCGATAAAGACGATTAAGCTCCCGAGAAACCCGGGAGCTAACAAAGGCGAGGCTTAACTCGTAACGTGGTCCGAGGACGTGGTCCTTAAGAGCTTTAACGTCGGCGGAATCTATCATTCTTAATCTTCCCCAGCTTCTTTAGACGTTCGTAGGTGGCGGTACGCTCTAGGCGTTTGAGGGCGGCTTGTTTTTTCTTCTGAGCAGAGAGAGGGCGCTTCTGGGATTTGAGGGATTTAACCTGTCTGACTATGCCGGAGGCGTTCATCCGTCGACTAAAGCGCCGCATAGCGCTACTGGTAGACTCGCTTCCCTCTCGTTTAACTTCCACGTTTATCATGAGGCCAGATTAACACATTAAGGGTAAATGGGCAATTATTTAAGTTTCTTCAAATATTCAGCCAACTTCTCTATTTTGACTACGTCCTGAGAGCGGCTCTGGAGATTACGGACGATTACCGTCCCGTCTACGGCCTCTTTTTGCCCCAAGATCATTACGTTGGGCACTCCCATCTTCTCGGCGATGGCCAATTGAGCGCCAAGGGAATCTTTAGAGATCGATTGGGCTAGAGGAACCCTGGCTTTGCGTAGAACCTCAATGATTGCCAGGCATTTTAACTTAGCCTCGAAGCTCAATTGGATGAAGAAGACTTTTGGTTTTTTTAGAATACGCGGGTCAAGTTTTTTGTTCTGTGCGGACATTAGTACTCGGTCTACGCCAATAGCTACTCCAACACCCGGCACATCCTTCTTGTGTCCTAGGGCGCGAGCTAGGTAATCGTAGCGCCCGCCACCAGCTACCGACAAAGGCGATGCTTGTTTTTTATCAACTTCACCGTCTTGGTCTTTCTCGGCGTCGCCCGCCTCCTCCGCCTCACTGATTTCAAAAACAGTTCGAGAGTAATAATCTAAACCGCGTACCAGGTTATTATTGATCTCATAGACGATGTCCATCATCTCTAGATATTCCAATACTTCGCGGAAATGGCTTTTGCAAGCATTGCAGAGGAAGCTCACGGTAGACGGTGCCCCCCCCTTGGTCTCTTGACAACCCGGGCGCTTGCAGTCGAGTAGGCGTAGGGGATTAGTTTTTAGTCGCTCACGACAGTCGGCGCAAATTTTCTTAACGTTCTTGCGGTAATAAGCAACTAGTTCGCGGCGGTAATTCTGTCGACATTCTTTGTCCCCGATGCTATTGATCTCTAGTTTTAGATTTTTTAGGCCCGCTTCCTCCAGTATTAACATTGTTACTCGGATAATTGTGGCGTCATTAATACTCTTGGGACTGCCAATAGTTTCTAGGCCGAATTGGTAGAATTGACGGTAACGTCCTCGCTGTGGCCTATCGTGACGGAAATAAGGGCCGTAATAATAAAGATTTACTGGTTGAGGTTGCGATTGGAGGCCGTTCTCAAAATAAGCTCGCATTATCCCGGCGGTTCCCTCGGGCCTCATGGCCAGTTGATCTCCGCCTTTTGTTTTTAATTTATAGATTTCTTTTTGAACAATATCGGTGTCGGTGCCAACGCTAGAGCTGTAGATCAATTCTTTTTCCAGCATCGGTGTCTCGATCGGAGAGAAGCCGTAATACATTGCGATCTCAGCGGCTCGCTCAAAAAAACCTTGGTAGGAATAGTATTTTTCCCCCAAGAGATCGCGCATTCCTTTGGGCGCCTGAAGATTATCCGCAACTTCTTTTTTACTCATAGATATAAACTTAGGGGTTTTATTAATAATTACCCGGGGCCCCGGGTAAGATTGCCAAACGGGCTGGTGGGAAGAGGCGGACTAGGGCCCGGCCAGTGATCATCTCTCCAGGCAGGGCCCCCCAATTGCGGGAGTCAAAACTAACATCACGATTATCTCCCATGACAAAATACTCGTTGTCCTTGAGGGAGAGCTCGGTGTCGATCAAGGGGTTCTCTGGGCTCTGAAGGTATGGTTCATCCACATTAATTATTTGTCCGTCGCGCAGAATGTTGATCTTATTATTAGTGATTACTATCTGTTCGCCAGGCAAACCGATGATTCGTTTGATGAAGAACTTCTTTGGGTTTTTGGGGTAGCGGAAAATAATAACTTCTCCTCGTGTTGGTTTGCGAAAGAGGTAAGAGGCCTCATCAACGATCAAATACTCCTTGTCCTCAAAAGTTGGGTACATTGAGGCCCCGCTGACGATGAAGGGTTGAGCAATATAAGTTCGGATGGGGATGACAATAATCAGAGTGAGGATGACCATCTTGATTACTTCCCAGGCGGTAGACTTAAAATTGCTAGACATGAGACCCAGTTTATTACAAATAAATGGCTGAGGCAAATTACAAATTATTGTAAGTTTTCACTAAATTAGTAAAAAGTGAAGCGACAGTAAGTGGCCCGACTCCACCGGGGACAGGGGAGATCGCTCCAACGATGTCTTTGATGTTTTCGAAATCAGTATCGCCGATTAGCCCATCTTTTGTCCTGGTAATTCCAACATCGATGACCGTAGACTTTTTTTCAGTATTGAGATGTCCAGCTTTCAACAATTTTGCCTGGCCGGTTGCTACAACGATCAAGTCGGCCGTCTTGGTGTGAGCAGATAAATCGGTGGTGCCTCGGTGGCAAACGGTGACGGTGGCGCCGAGATTGCCTAAAGCTAAGGCGGTGGGTCGGCCGACTAGGGCCGAGCGCCCAATGACTACCACGTCTTTGCCGTCGATCGGGATCTGATAATAATCAAGCAGGGTTAGGATGGCCTTAGTGGTGGCTGGCAGGAAACCACTTTGATCTCCGGCCTTAACCTTTTCGGTGTTCGTGGTGGTTAGGCCATCGACATCTTTCTGGGGCGAGATTTTCTCAATCAATTCATTGGCCTCTAGATTTTCGGGGATAGGTAATTGGAGGATAATGCCGTGAGTTTTTTGATCGGCATTCAGCTTTGTTATTGTCTCGGTGATTTCATTTTGCCGCACGTCCTCGGGAAATTTGTAGAGATTAACTTCTGCTCCGATCTTTTCACCAAAAAGCTGCTTCTGCTTAATATAGACTCCTGAGGCCGGATTATCGCCGATCTGGAGGATGGCTAGCCCAGGCACGCTTTCAAACCCAGCTATTCGCTTAGCTAGCTCGCCGGCGATCTCGTCTCGGGCCTTATTTCCGTCCAATATTAGGGCCATATAACCGCACTTTACCATTTTTTGAATCTTCTGTCTAATAATCTGTGGCGTCCGATCCAACCTTGTTATATTATATACTGAAGGCATGTCATATATCATAGTTGGTTTGGGGAACCCGGGGGAGGGGTATGAAGGGACTCGGCATAATGTCGGGCGGATGGTTTTGGAGAAGCTGAGGAAGGGGCAAGATTGGCCTGAGTGGAAACTCGATAAGAAGATAAGGTCATTGGTGAGCAAGGGGAAAATGGGAGTAGGGGAGAAGGCTCAGGCCGTAACTTTGGCGATGCCCGAGACGATGATGAATAATTCTGGCAAGGCGCTGGTGTCCTTAGTGGAGTCTAAGAAGCAAGCTGAGAAGCTGGTGGTAGTTTACGACGATCTCGATTTAGCTCTGGGTGCGATGAAGGTGAGTTGGAATAGGGGAGACGGCGGTCATCGTGGGTTGGCTAGTATCATTAGGTTGCTCAAGACGCGCGAGTTTGTGCGAGTGAGGATTGGCGTTTCGCCAACAACGCCGGGGGGCAAATTAAAGAAACCGCCTACTGAGACAAAAGTCTTGGATTTTATCCTTGGCGATTTCCGAGATAAGGAGAAAATAGTATTCAAAAAAGTCGCCAAATGTGCCGTTGAGGCTCTTACCACTATCGTCGCTGATGGCCGAGAGCGAGCGATGAATCAATTTAATAAATAAAGACTTCAAATAAATAATCCCCGGTATGAGCTCAGCTCGTACCGGGGACGGTCTCAAAGAGACCAACTATTGACAGGATCTCGCAAGTAATTTTTCCACAAATAAAAAGGGTCCGGGGCAAGCTGATGCTCGTCCCGGACCACACACAGTGTACCCGATGTCGGTTTTGTTGACGGAGAAAGTCGGGTTGTTTCTCCATCTCACCGCTGTTACTTGCCGACGCCATGACCACGGACCGTCCTCGTGGCGTCGACACCTAGCCTGCGTTACTACGCGCCCGCTCGGCGGGGGGAGCCAAGCGCGTTGTTCGGAGCTCCGTCCACATTCCTCGCAGATCGCTGGTGGCTTTCCTTCCTGGTGCATGATGGCGCCGTTCAACCTATATTATTTGTCAAGCCTTTCTGTTGGTCGGCACTTGTTTTGAGGCCCAAAACAGCAAAATACGGCTCAATTGAGCCGTATTTCGGAGAATTTCTCGTGGTTTATTTACTTGGTTTTAGGTTGCTCCATTTCCGTGGCAGCTCCTGGCGCGGAAATCTTCTTCTCGCCAAAAAGCATGGTCATTTTTTGGTTCTTGGGATCAAAAATGTTGATGGTCAGAGCATAGGTCTTGCCCAACTCCAATTTTTGACGCAATTCATCCTCACTAATGAATTCTGAGATATGAACTAAGCCAGCGACGCCCTCTTCAATACTCACTAAGGCGCCGTGCTTATTGTGTCGTATAACTACCCCCTTAACTGTATCGCCCTTTTTATACTTACCTTCGGCGTCTAACCAAGGGTTACGTTTCAGAGCCTTAACCGAGAGAGAGACCTTGTCGTCTTTGACCTCAATGATCTTGGCCTTGATTTTGTCTCCAGGGTGGAACATCTCACGGAGATTCTCAACCAGGGACCAATCGACTTCCGAGATATGAACTAGGCCTTCGAATCCTTCTTCGATCTTCACGAAGACGCCGAAGTCTACTACGCCAGTTACCTCACCCTCTACTACGTCACCGAGAGTATATTTGGAAACAATTTCCTTGCGACTCTTGGACCCGAGCTCCTTTTCAGAGAAAATCAGCTTGCCCTCCTTGGGGTCAGCACTGATCAAGTAGACGGTCAAACTCTGAGTGATCAATTTCCTGAGTTCTTCGGCGATCTTATCTTTATCGCCGTCTGCTACTTTGGGGTAATGTTCTGGCTTTAATTGTGAAGCGGGAATGAAGCCATCTAGTCCTTGCCACTCAACCATCAATCCGCCCCGATTGGCGTTCTTGATGGCCAAGTTAAAGGTGGCGTTGGTGTCTATCGCCTGCTTGGCCTCAGCCCAGACGATTGCCTGCTTGGCCTCCTGGAGTGAGAGCTCAATATAGCCTCCTTCGCCCTCGGGAGTGACCACTTTGGCGCTGATGGCGTCGCCGGTATTTATTTCTTTGATGATATTGCGGGCGTTCAAGTACTCACGGCCGAAAATAATGCCGGTGCCGAATGGGGGGATATCTACATAAACCGCCATTTTCGACTTGCCGATAACTGTGCCCTCGACGAGTGTTTTCTCGAGGGGTTTATCTGGCGCACCTTTAAGCATCTCAGCCATTGCGCCCGTTGGCCCGTCCGAATGGACGGAAAGTTCCGTCCGGGCGGGCGCCGCAATTGCCACAGCCTCATCGGTTATAGCACTGTCTTTCTCTAATGTCTCATCTGTACTAGACATGGCCGTATAGTATAAGGGTTTTTGGGGGATTAGCAAGTTGTCCACTCCACTCCCACCGCTTCTTGGGGTTCTGTTGTATACTAAATTTATTATATATGTGAAAATTAATAATGTATATTAACAATTCGATGTTTAAATATGTCTAAAGTCCATAAAGTTATAGGTATAATCGCTCTGATAGTGTTGGCGATTTGGGTCTGGAATGTTTATCGCGCGCCTGCGCCAGAGGGAGACAGCCAAGCTGCCCAGATTTCACTCATTGATGTTATTAGGAAGCAATTCACCGGCGCTAAGGAGGCGCCGGCCGAACCAATTGGCAGAGACATGATTGGTAGCTGTACTAAGGAGCAGGAGGCCGGTTTTAGAGAGTGGTGTCGAAATGTGCACGATACTTGGTATACAGACGTTTATTTACCTTGGTTCAATAATGTCCATCAGCCTTGGCTAGAGGCCAGGGAGACGGCCATTGCAGCCTACCAAGCGGCTTATCAGGAATATCTTGATGCTTGGAACGCTTGGTATGCACGTAAACTTGCTTGTAATATTGCGACTGGGGTTGTTTCCACGGTGTCTCTTGGCGGCGGCGCAGTTATTGAGGTGGTGCGTTGCGCGACTGATCATGAGCCTCAACCACCGGGACCACCGGTTATTCCTCCTCAGCCAACTCCTCCACAACGACCGATTGCCCCTCCGGATCTTCAGGGTTGCGCAGGAATAAATCCAGGCAGTGGCGGTCTGTGCGGATTTTAGATTTGTGCTGATGTAGGGTATTTCGGATGTTTGACAAAACGCTCCGATGGCCATTGGGGGGTTTTGTTTTGGCTTCAGATTTGCTAAAATATAGGCATATGGTGATTAATCACTATGGCTTAGGGATGATTAAAATCCAGCAAGGGGAGCTGGCAGTTGCTTTTAATCCGATTGATGAAGTGCCCAAGGGGCGCAACGATATCAAGGTGGTAAATTTTGGCGCTGACATTGCCCTAGTGAGTCTCAACCAGCCTGGCTATAACGGAGCCGCTCGAGTGGCTCGTGGAGACCGCGCCCTTTTCTTAGTTAACAGTCCAGGCGAGTATGAAGTTGGCGGCACTTTCATCCGGGGTTTGCCAACGGCCGGCCCAGAGGGTCAGAACAATACCATTTACCTATTAACGATTGACCAGATCCGCCTTGTTCATTTGGGGGCCCTGGTTGACCCTAAATTACCAGATGACGTCACTGAGAAATTAGGCAGTGTAGATGTTCTCTTTGTGCCGGTCGGCAATGGTTCTCTTTTGAATCCCAAGCAGGCGGCTCAAGTTGTTGCCACCCTAGCTCCTGAGTTGGTGGTCCCGGTAGATTACGACGCCAAAACTCTTCCTATTTTCTTGAAAGAGATGGGGGCCGAGAAAGAACAGCCAAATGAGAGTTTAACTCTCAAGCGTAAAGACTTGATCGGTGGATCTACCCGAGTAAATATAATTAAATCTTTTTAATTTAATAAGATGTCCGCCTTAAATTATCTTGATAATCTTCGAGCTCGACCAGAACGTGAACGGCGACATCTTGCCTGGCTCTTCGCCTCATTAATTACGGCGTTGATCGTGGGAGTTTGGTTGCTCAATCTTTATCTTACCGGGGCTTGGGGGCTCTCGGCCGGGCAATCTGGAAAAGCAGTAAACGGTACTTCTTGGCGGCAGACCCAGAGTGTTAGATGGCATAATATCCAGGCCGGCATTGTTGAGGGTTGGCGGGTGATTATTAAACGGGAAGCACCGCCAGCTGAATAAAAATATGGCTGAAGAAGAAAAAAAAGGAAAAATCGTTCCGGTGGACATCTCTCAGGAGATGCAAGAGTCCTATATCGATTACGCCATGAGCGTGATTGTTGATCGAGCCTTGCCCGACGCTCGTGATGGCTTGAAGCCGGTTTTAAGGAGGATCCTCTTCTCGATGCATGAACTCGGTCTGACTTCTAGTGCTAAGTTTCGTAAATCAGCCTTGGTAGTTGGTGATGTGCTAGGTAAATACCATCCTCACGGTGACCCGGCCTGTTATGGCGCCCTGGTTCGTATGGCCCAGGACTTTAGCATGCTCCACCCACTCGTCACGGGTCAGGGTAATTTTGGTTCCATCGACGGGGATCCACCGGCGGCTATGCGTTATACCGAGGTTAAGATGGCGCCATTGGCCACTCAATTATTGCGCGACATTGAGAAGGACACGGTAGATTTTGTCCCCAATTATGATAATACTCGCAAGGAGCCATCTGTTCTGCCTTCAGCCGTCCCCAATCTTCTTCTAAATGGAACTCTCGGTATTGCCGTGGGTATGGCCACTAAAATCCCGCCACATAATTTGCGGGAGATGATGTCGGCCTTGATTCACCTGATCGAGCATCAAGATGCCACTACTGAGGACCTAATGAAGTTTGTTAAAGGGCCCGATTTCCCTACTGGCGGTCTAATTTTCGATGAACAAAGCATTGAGCAAGCTTCTGCTACTGGCCGCGGTGGGGTACTTACTCGAGGTGAGATGGAGATCATTGAGCCGAAGAGCGGCTTCTTCCAGATCGTAATTTCATCGATGCCCTACCAGGTCAATAAGGCCGCCTTGATTGTTAAGTTGGCCGACTTGGTGCGAGAGAAGAAGATAGAAGGGGTCAAAGATATCCGCGATGAATCTACTACTCTAGACGATATTAGGATTGTTATTGAGTTAAAGAGCGGCGCTTTTCCACAAAAGATCGTTAACGCTATTTATAAGGCGACAGAGATGGAGTCGATGTTTCATTACAATATGTTGGCTTTGGTGGACGGAGTCCCCAAATTGCTCTCACTCCATACCCTATTAGAGGAATTTCTAGGCCATCGGCGAGAGATTATTACTCGTCGGTCTAAGTTTGATCTCAGCAAAGCAGAGGAACGTGAGCATATTCTGCTCGGTCTCAAGAAGGCGATCGATATTATAGATAAGGTTATCGCAACAATCAAAAAATCAGTTGATGCGCCAGAGGCTCATCGTAATTTGGTTAAGAAATTTAGTTTTTCTGAGAAGCAGGCCACCGCTATTCTTGAGATGCGACTGCAGAAATTAGCTGGTCTAGAAATCAAGAAGATTTTGGAAGAGCTGAAGGAAAAGCAGGCTCTGATCAAGTATTTGAAAGAGCTCTTGGCTAGCCCCAAGAAGCTGGATGAAGTAATCAAGACTGAATTTGAAGAGATCCGCGACAAGTATGGCATTGACCGCAAGACTAAAGTTATTAGCCAAGGAGTTAAAGAAATCAAAACCGAAGACTTAGTGCCTGAGAAAGAGAATGTATTAGTGGTCACTGCTGGGGGCTATATTAAGCGGACTGACCCAAGTGAGTATCGAGCCCAGCGGCGCGGTGGTAAGGGGGTAATCGATTTAGACACCAAAGAAGAAGATTTTGTCTCCATTTTCCTGTCTGCCAATACCCATAGCGATCTGCTTTTCTTTACTGATCTGGGCAAGGCTTACCAAATCAAGATGTACAATATCCCAGAAGGTAAGCGAGCGACGCGCGGTAAGTCAATCATGAACTTCTTGCCGCTGTCAGATACTGAGAAGGTTACTTCAGTTCTGCCGGTGCCTAAAGGCACCGAACCTGCCCGCCATGCTTCGCTCGGCGATTCGGGCGGGGGCAAGCCAGCCGCACTAATGATGGTGACGACCAAGGGCCTGGCCAAGAAGGTGGCCATTAGGAGCTTCGCTGATGTCAGGCGGACGGGGATTATTGCCATCAGATTAGGTAGGGGCGATTCCTTATTATCTGCTCTCCTCATAGAGAAGGGCGATGAGGTGATTGTCGCTTCTCGTGAGGGCCAGGCGATCCGCTTTAAGGCTGGTGATGTTAGGGAGATGGGGCGGACAGCGGCTGGTGTACGGGCGGTCAAGCTTAAGGGCAATGATGTTATGGTTGGCGCCAGTGTTATTAAAATGGCCGACAAGGGGGGTTCTTTCTTGGTCCTCACTTCTACTGGTTATGGGAAGAAGTCTAAATTATCTGAATATAAGGTACAGAAGCGCGGTGGCTCGGGTATTAAAACAGCTAAGCTTACTACTAAGACAGGACACTTAATAGACGGTAAGGTTATTTACGAGAATGAGGAAGAGTTGATTGCAATCACTAAGCAGGGGCAGATCATCCGGATTAAACTCGATGAGATCCCAATACTCGGACGTCAAACTCAGGGCGTCCGCATCATGCGCCCCAAGAGTGGGGATAGTTTAGCTTCCCTCACCTTCCTCTAAATAAGGGGAGATGGGCATGCGCTCTCATACCTGGCGTTATTTCGCACACCCACTGTCAAGGTCCGACCTTGACAGTGAAGTTATCCCCCTAAAACAGGGGGTATATCTTTGGCAAGGTCCGACCTTGGGGTAGAATTGACCAATGACTAGGAGGTTTAAGTTTGCTCCTGGAGAGTATTACCATATTTATAATCGAGGCAATGATCGCCGCAGTATTTTCCTATCTGGCAAAGACCGTGATCGCTTTCTCGCTCTGCTTTACGTTTGCAATAGTGGCGAGGTTCTCCATCTGAGTGATTACCCCCAAACCTCCCTGCTGAAATTGCTGAGTCTGCCTAGGTCTTCAGTATTGGCAGATATCGGTGCCTATTGTTTGATGCCAAACCATTTCCACTTATTGGTACGGGAGAACGAGGAGGGTGGCATTAGCCGCTTGATGCAGAAATTACTGACTGCTTACACCATGTATTTTAATCGTAAGCATCAACACACCGGCTCTTTGTTTGAGGGTCGCTTTCGAGCCAGACACGTTAGCGACGATCGACATTTGCAGTATCTCTTCGCCTATATTCATCTCAATCCTGTTAAGGTTAGAGACCCTGACAATTGGGAGAAAAAAACTATTCTCGATACGGATGAAGCGGTACGTTTTTTGAATACCTACCCGTACTCTAGTTTTCTCGATTATCTCGGTCGGAATAGGGGAGAGGGGGCAATCATAAACCCGTCGGCTTTCCCAGAGTATTTTTCGGTGCCGTCTGATTTCTCCGATTTTGTACAGGATTGGATGAGTTTTGACGAAGAGGAGGATCTCACCACTGTCAAGGTCGGACCTTGACAGTGAATAATCCCCAGAGGGCGGCTTTGTTTTAAGATAAAAGAGGTATAATTGAATTATGTTTTCCGATCCTGCCCAGAATGTGGCGGCTTTTGGTTTGACCGAAGGAATGCGTGTAGTCGAGTTCGGTGCTGGTTCTGGTGCCTATACGTTAGCTATGGCCGAGCGAGTTGGTAGTACTGGCAAGGTCTACGCTATTGATGTGCAAAGCGAGTTGCTCTCCCGTCTCGATAATTTAGTCAAGGAAAAGAGGAGGAGTAATATCGAAATTGTTCGGGCTAATATTGAGCGCCAGGGAGGTTCGGGCTTAGCAGATAATCTTGCTGACGTTGTTTTGTTGACCAATGTCCTCTTCCAATCTGATGCCAAATACAGCATGGTCTTGGAGGCCAAGCGAGTACTTAGGCCAGGTGGTCAGGCAATTATTATTGACTGGCAAGGCTCTTTCTCTCAGCTCGGGCCAACGCCAGAGCAGGTTATTAAACCGGAAGAGGCCAAGCAGATTTTTGACCAGGCTGGCCTAAAGTTTGATCGCGATTTTTCTGCCGGCGATCATCATTATGGCATGATCTTCAATAAACAATCATGAATACCTTCCAATTAGTCATTCTCGGCATCTTCATTTTTCTGGCCATCTTTGCGGTCCTCGTTTTCTCGGGCATTATTCCTTTGGGGGTTGGTTTTGGTGGCTCGGATCCAGTGGAACTGGTTTGGTGGGGGACGGTACCGTCTCGGGCCCAAGGCCTCGATCTCTCGATCAGAACTTTCAATGCGGAGCACAAGGATCAAATTTCGGTTAGATATGTCCAGAAGGATAGTCGGACCTTAGAACAGGAGTTAATTGGGGCCTTGGCGTCTGGTCGGGGGCCCGATCTTATCCTGGCGCCCCATGAATTAATCATTAGACATGCTGACAAGTTACGTCTCTTCTCCTATGAGTCTATCAGCCAGCGGAAATTTATAGATACTTTTGCTCAAGAGGCTAGGTTGTGGCTCTACCCAGAGGGGATTCTGGCCCTACCGATGTATATAGATCCATTGGTGCTCTATTATAATCGAGACCTATTTACCACAGCGCGTTTGCCGTCTCCTCCGCGCACTTGGGAAGAGCTCAGGGATCAGGCCCAGGCTCTGACCCAGACTGACGAGCGTGACAATATATCTCAAAGCGCCATTGCTTTGGGTGGCTTTAATAATATTGCCTTGGCTAAAGATATTTTGGTCGCTTTGATTATGCAGGCAGGTAACCCCTTGGTCATGCAAGGGGATTCGGAATTCGAGGTGACCCTGCGTAATACTCTGGGCTATGCAGAGGCGCCGGCCGGAGGGGCGCTCGCCTTCTTCAATAAGTTTAGCGACTCAGCCAACTCTCTGTATTCTTGGAACAGTGCCTTGCCTGAGGCGCGGTCGATGTTTACTCGGAGTGGTCTGGCGATGTATTTGGGTTATGCCAGTGAGCTCAATCTTATTCGCCGGCAGAATCCCCAACTTAATTTTGATGTCACCACGGTGCCTCAGTCGGCGAGGGCCAATACTGCAGATATTACCTTGGGGCGGCTTTACGGCTTGGCGGCACTGAAATCCTCCCCGCATGCCACCCACGCCGCCCAGGCCATCTTGTTCTTAGAAGCTCCGGACTTTCTCCAATCATGGTCGGAGGTTGTGGAATTGCCGCCAGCGCGGCTGGATCTCTTGCGTAATAAACCACAAGACCCGGCCCAAAGTGTGTTCTACGACTCAGCCATTATCGCCCGTGGCTGGTATGATTTTGATCCCCAGGCCAGTGGCGAAATCATACGAGAGCTGGCTGAGAGCGTTAGGCAGGGGAGGGCTCAGACGGGCGAGGCGCTAAGTCTGGCCCACCAACAATTAACCAATTTGATCCCAAATTTTGGCCAATAAATATGTTATTTTTTTCTCGACTCAGTAATAAGTCCTGGCTTGCGATATCCTGCTTCCTGCTTGTCCTCGTGGTTTTATTATTGACCCCGGCTCTGACCTTTGCTCAGGATGGGATTGTTCCCTGTAAGGACGGGTGCGGCTTCGCAGATCTCATACAGCTTATAAAAAATCTCTTAGGTTGGTTTGTGATGATTGCTGTGCCGGTGGCTACCATGATGATTGTCTATGCTGGCGCCCTGCTTGTCACTGCCCCGACAGATACCGGTAAGCGCGTTAAGGCTAAAAGTGTTTTCAAGGTGGCAGTCATCGGCTTGGTTGCTGTCTTGGCCGCCTGGCTGATCGTTGATACAATATTAAATGAGTTAACTGGCACGGGGATTGATCAGAGAACAGAAAATATATCATCCTCTGCGCCACCACTCCTTAGACAGTCATGATCAAAAGAAAAGCATTTTTACACCACCTAAGTGTGTTACTGGCCACGTTTATGGTGTTTGGCCTGTTTTCTACTGCTGGCGTTGCCTTAGCGGGTCCCCTTGGGGGCGGCGAGACGAGTGAGTCATCCGGTGGTTTAACCAATCCACTTGAGCCTGCCGGCATAGATAGTATTCCCCTTCTTATAGATAAAATCTTAGAGATAGTTGTTAAGGTGGGATTACCGATTGTGGCGATAGCGATAATCTACACTGGTTTCCTTTTTGTCTCGGCCCGAGGCGATCCCAGCAAATTAACTACAGCCAAGGACGCCTTTAAATACACCATCATCGGCGCTGCTATTGTCTTGGGGGCCGCCGTCATTTCTGCGGCTATCAATGCGACAGTGGACGAGATAAGGTCTGATGCTACCGTGCTTATTAATATTTTCTCAAATATTGTATGAAGAGATTATATCCCAGCCTATTGATTGCTCTTATCGCTTTGCCTGCGGTGGCCTTGGCGACTGATCGCACTATTGCCCAAATAATCAAAGAGACCCTCATCCGTGATTTGGCTCCCCCCGTTGTTGTCCTTATTCTTACATTGGCGCTAGTTTATTTCTTCGCTGGAGTTGCTAAGTATATTGGCAAGGCTGGCGAGAGCAAAGATCGGGAAGAGGGTAAGAAGATGATGGTCTACGGCATTATTGGTCTGGCGGTAATGATCGCAGTCTGGGGACTTGTTGCTCTGCTGGTGAATACCTTTTTCCCTGGGGGGCCTCCTGACGCTATCCCCACCCTTACGTTGTAATTCATAGCCCAGATTAGAGGGTGTGGTACAATTTGAATAGTTAGTATAATTATAAAAGGTCGTTTTTAGGTATTATTATTGTTATTAAAAAAATATGAGTAAAGTTGGAAAATGGTTCATGGGGATAGGAGTTTTCGCCCTTCCTATGTTGGCAGCTGCCGAAAATTTGGAAGATACCGTGGGCACTGTTGATTCATTGCTGCGATCTGTCATCCCTATAATTATGGTTTTGGCCATCCTCTACTTCTTCTGGGGATTGGTCAAGTACATCCAGGCCGCCGGGGATGCTGGTAAGGCCTCAGAAGGGAAGAGCATCATGATCTATGGTATTATTGCCCTTTTCGTGATGTCAGCCATTTGGGGTTTGGTAGGATTACTGTCTGAGACTTTTGTCTCTGATGGTGGCGATGCTCCTGATTCGGCAGATCTACTTCCCACATAATCTTTCTAATGATTAGTGGCGACAGCTAAAACTTATCTTGGACTCACTCTTAACCAAAATAAATACCGAACTTCTGAACCCGTTTATTGCCCTGCTTTTTGCTCTTGCTTTAGTCTTTTTCCTCTATGGTGTGTATGAGTATGTCAAAGGGGCTGATAGTGGAACAATTAGGGAAACGGGGAAGATGCATATGATTTGGGGGGTTGTTGGTATGGCCATCATGGTTTCAGCTTTTGGGATCATGGGAGTGATCTGCAAGACGATTGGTAGTTGTTGATCGACAATAACATGACTGTGAGTAAAATCGGAAAATGGTTTCTGGGTATGGGGCTTCTCGCTCCGCCTATGTTGGCGCTCGCCGCTGACGATGATTTATATGGATAAAACGTCCCGGTCCGCCATGGCGGACCGGGGCGTTTTTGTTTGAGAACAAAAAAAGCGAGGGCGGCATTTCCTTTCGGAAACGTAGCTCTCGCTTGTGTACAGGGGAGTGGCCTATTGGCGCAATATCTGTATCGCCCCATTCGATACTTGATTACCTGCTACTGACTCGTCGGTTCTCCAATGCCCGACGTAGTCCTGCCCCCCGGCCCTCCTTTCGAGGACCATGTTACCCCAGCCGCCTGGTTCTCTCCAGTCACCAGACATACTGGAGGCTGGGCCGGATATCTCGACGTAGCCTCTGCCCTTGGGGGTTAGATATTGGAAGGACAGATTTCTTCGGCCCCCCTCCATATGCTCGATCTTGTGCCGAGTCATCATCTCTCCGTCTTCGTCGTAGACAACCATGACCCACTTTGGCTCGGCCAGCCGAGCCCTCTCGATCGCTTCGACTCTGGCGTCTGCTACTTTCGCCGCCTCCCATCGTGTTTGTACTGGTTGGGAGGAGAGGAGTAGGGCCAAGAGGATAGTTATGCTATTGAGCCATATGCCCGCACGACGAAAGTGGAGGGAAAAGGCTGCCCAGCCCACCAATAAGACGAAGAAGGAAAACCAACCTTCGTCCCACCAAGTCTGCCACGTCTCCCACCTAACTTTGCGTTCTGGGTGGAAGTAGATGGTGCCCAGGGCTACTGCCCAGAAGACAGCGGCGAGCCAATAAGTCCTGACGATGCCCTGTCGGGTTTCAGCCGCTTCCGCCGCATCTTCTGCAGCTGCTGGGGTCCCCGCGGTCCTTGCTTCGCGGGCTCTTTTTCTGGTGCCTCCGATCGAAACTACGACGCTGATGATAAGAGCAAGGGCCAGCACGGGGCCTACAAAACTCATGATGATTCCCCACGAGATCTCTGTGCCCGTGCTTGCTACACCCACAGTCGTTGCCGCGCTCGCACTTGTTCCTGTTGTGCCGCCTGTGTTTACCTCCTCGCTACCTCCTTGCGCGGCGTTCAAGATCAAGAGAATGCCGATGACGATTGCCACAACAATGATGGCAATCACTTTGATCCACTTATTTCTCGTCATTTCTCAGTCTCCCTTTCAGTTTTTTGTTTTCCTTGATCTTTGCCAAGAGAAGCCCGGGAAGTTCTGTAAAAGCAACTGGTATAATCACTAGCCCTTGAGCCAGCAACACCATGCTCTGTAGGAGTCTCCATAGGCCCCGTTTTTTCTGTAGTCGACCGTTAGCTGCACGACAGAGACTGTCGATCAGAGGATAGCTGAGGTCAAGCCCCAGCGATACCATCAACACGATGAGAAACCGTATCCAGAATTCCATGAGAGTACCTCCCGTATCTTCTACTCAGTAGAGCCCTAGGGCTCGAAATTCAGGTCTTTTGTCAAGGAACCACTCCTCGATGCTACCCCCAGTGTAGCATATATATGTCGTATTTGTCAAGTATAGGGTTGACAAGATCATCTAATTATGATAGACTAGGGGCAGTTACCAATCCAGTATCTTATGCCTATGTTGGTGTAGATATGGGGTGATCGGACCTTAACATAAGGGGTTATGCCATGTTTCTGAATATCCTGTTGGGTGTGTTGTTGTTCTCGGCAAGTGTAATCGTACTCATCGGGGTGCTCTGGGTTTCTGCCCTGCACAAGATCCATGCTTCATTCGTGGCGCACGGGACGATTGAATTGGTGATGGCCGGCGAGACCCTCTTCAAGGTTCTCGCCAACGTGCCGGGTTATTACTATGACCCGATTACAAAGAGAATGAGAAAACTAGCGGTAGGCGAAGAAGACCCAAATGAGGGCAAGATTGCTAGTTACTTGCGTAGAAGGTGGGGTTTTTTCTGGGTAAGTATCCTGTATCCAATGCGCCAAGTCCATCGTTTTGTCCTGGCATCCCCAGACAAACTGGAAAGTCAGGGGCGTCAGGTGGAGACTGGAGTTGCGGCCCCCGGTGAAGTGCGGAAGCGGCTGTTGGCTCAACCCAATAGGCTTACAGAGTTCTTGCTCTGGCAGATCCCCCATCCTGTTCTGGTCAGGCAAGTCTTGCTTGAGGGGGGGACCAGGGTGGACTTTCTGCTGATGGTGATGCTTGAGGTAGAGAGCCCAGAGCAAGCAATTCTGATCCACAACGCAAAATTCTTCAGCACTCTTAATAGTGCTGTGGAGAGTGCTCTAACCGATAGGGCGCGTAGTTGGACCTACGAGCAGGTTATCAAACAGGGCAAGGGGCCGTCTGCTGACAGTACCTTCCGTAGTATGCTCAGGGCTATTCATGACTCTGCCACACCTCCCGACGGCCGTTCTGTTAAAGATGTCACGGGCCTGAGGGTTGTCGACATGTACGTGGTTGACTATGGGGCATCGCCAGAAGACGAGGATGTCGCTGAGGCCAAGCGCAATGTTGTGATTGCCGCTTTGGAGAAAGAGGCGGCTGAGGAACGCGCCAAGGGTGATCAAGCGCTGTTCACCAAGGCCACTGAGGCCCTTATTGCACTGGGTGTCGATAAGGATAAGGCCGCCAAGATTGTCGCTGACAGGTTGCGCTGGGACAGGGTGGCCGCATCAAAGGTGACCACTCTCGTGGAGGCTGGTGCGGTGAATATAGGGGGGTAGAGGACTATAGTGAGTTATCAAACCCGGAGAACAAGCCAAGCGCTTGCCTCCGGGTTTTTTCTTTTAAAATAATTTATGCACAGTTTTTGGATTTCGGTTATTTACACCCCGCTTGATGAGTCTAAAATTGAGTAATGAAAAAGGTCTGCGGGAAGCATTTATTGATGGATATTTATGGGGTGGGGGAGGGACAATTGCGTGATGCCCGTCTTATTAAGAAATTTCTAAATGAGCTCCCTGCTTTCTTGGGTATGAGTAGCTTGAAGTCGGCCGCTCTACACAAGGTGATTTCTCAAGATGGAGAGACCTGGGGGCTGACTGGCTTCGTGGTTCTTTACGAGAGTCATATCTCCTGTCACACTTGGCCAGAGCATGAGTACGTAGCCATGGACATTTACTCTTGCCGCGATTTTGATCATCACCGAGCGGTCAAATATCTTAAAGAATTCTGGCAATATAAGAGGGCGATTACAAAAGTCATCAAACGCGACGATTTTTCTGTGTTGAAGAGAACGCCCTAATCTTGTGGTGCCGGGGAGAGGACTTGAACCTCCAAACCTTGCGGCATGTGGTCCTAAACCACACGTGTTTACCAATTTCACCACCCCGGCGTATTTATTTGCTCAGATGTCTAAATAGGATTCGGCTACAACTCTCGGCTCGTCGCCACCCCGCCCGAATCGTACCGATTCGGTACGGGCGGGGTGTCTCGGTCGCAGCCCCAGCTCGCTGCCTCGCTTGCTAGCTCGGTGTCGCTCCGCTTTTCGAGTCCCTCTGAGCGAAGAATCACTGGAGCACCAACGCTATCACGTTGGTGCTAAGTGTTTCTAGTCCGCTCAGAGGGATTCGAACCCCCGACCGTTCGGTTAAGAGCCGACTGCTCTACCAACTGAGCTATGAGCGGAAACTTATTATTTACTGTCATCTGTCCACGCACCTCTAGTCCGATTACTCGGACCCTGTCCGCCCTCTGGCGGGAACTGAGCCCCGCTCGTACCGAACAGTGGTGCGTTCGGGCGGGTATGAGCGGATGTTATGAGTGTAAAACTAAAGACGAAAAAAGTAAAATGAAGTAGTGGGCCAGGTGGGAATCGAACCCACATCCCTTGCGAGACACGATTTTAAGTCGTGCGCGTATACCAATTCCGCCACTGGCCCGAATATATTCTGCCTGCCTTCGGCAGATGCTGAATTTTCATAGTCGCTTCTGCCCCTTAAAAATTCGCAGAGGCCTAGGGCGGAATCGAACCGCCGTATAAGGGTTTTGCAGACCCTTGCCTTACCACTTGGCGACTAGGCCGTATTTTTACTTTAACAATTCTTCTACCCTTTGCCTATTCTTTTCTCCCTGGTCAATCTCGAAGCTGAAGCGAGGAACAGCTCGTGAGGATAGGTTCTTTTTGACATGTTGGCGCAGCTCGCTGAGCTGACGCCGGGCAAAGTCGAGCGCCGCCTGCTCTTTCTCTACTGGGTAGACGCTGAGGAGAACATCTGCTCGACGGCCGTCACTAGACAGGTTTAAGCCCGTCACTGTGATTAGAGATTGCGGCCCAGCATGTTGCTGCAAGAAGCCGGCCGTTAATTGGCTGAGGGCGGCGATTAGACGCTCGCGACGATGTTCGCTCATGTTTGCTTATTGGGTGACGAGATCGAAAGCAACCAATTGGTCACCGGCGGCGATTGTCGCCTTGGTTTCTACTAAGGCTCCAAATTGATTACCTTCCTGCACTTCTTTGGTTTTCAGTTTTTGCTCTTGTAGCTCAACGATCTTACCCCGGTCTATTTCGCTGTCCCGACGGAGTATCTTTACTTGTTTGCCAACCATCAATTTCCCCTCTAAGACATTCCCCCCAATGACCTGCTTATTCTTGGTGCCGCCGAAGACTTTAAGAATCTTGGCTCGGCCGATCTCATTCTCTACCTGTTTCAGGGGGGTGCGCCGCTTGATTTCTTCAGCCAACCACTCTGATAATTTATAGATGATGTCGAAGGTGTGAACCACAACCTTATTTGTCTCCGCCAATTCGGTGGCCGCCTTCACTGCCTCTACATTGAAACCTAGCACCAAAGCCCCTTCTGTCGCTCGGGCCAATTTAATATCGGTCTCAGTGATCGTCCCAATTGAGGCATCGAGAAGCTTCAGTCCCACTTCCGGAGTTTCTAATTTAGCGAGCTCGTGTTTAACAGCCCCTAAACTACCAGCCACATCGGCCTTAATGATTATTGGGATGTTTATTTTATCGGCCTCCTCTGTGTTGGACGTTGCGTTACCGCCTTGGACTTGGTCTTCGGCGGCCTCGGCTTCTGCTGCCTTCTCAGCTTCGCGGCGATTACCGTAGGCGGTGAAAGTGGCCCCTACTGGGGGCAGATTGGAGAGACTTATCAGGAGGGCGGGGGAGGAGAAGCTTAATTCCTTTACTCGTTCTCTGAGAAAATTCTGGAGAGATCTGACCTTATTAGTTTTGCCGCTGGCCACTAGATAATCGCCTACATGCAAAATTCCATCTTTGATAATCAATACGGCAGAGTTGCCGCTCTTGGGGTCTAGATTGGTCTCAAGAATTACTCCAGTGCCAGGAGCCTTCGGGTCGCCCTTCAATTCTGCCAGCTCAGCAGTGAGGAGGAGGAGATCAAGGAGCTCCTCAACCCCCGCTCCCGTCTTAGCTGAGATCGCCGCCCAGGGAATGTCTCCACCATAACCTTCCACCAAGACTTCCGCCTCAGCCAATTCCTGTTTAATGGTATCCGGATTAGTGTTGGGGCGATCTATTTTATTAATTGCTACAACGTATGGCAGGTCCTGCTTCTGGATCGCCTTCAAGGCTTCCAGTGTTTGAGGTTTGACGCCCTCCTCGGCCGAGACTATGAGGATGGCAATGTCGGCTAGGCCAGCACTCCGCTCTCTAATATCGCCAAAGGCCTCGTGGCCAGGCGTGTCAATAAAAGTAATTCGACGTTTTTGCCCCTCACTGTCGGTGCGCTCAACTTCATAAGCACTGACGGCCTGGGTAATTCCCCCGGCCTCACTCTCGACCACTTTAGTTTGGCGGATATAATCAAGGAGAGTAGATTTGCCATGGTCGATATGGCCCATTACAACAATAACCGGCGGGCGCCGTGTTGATACCTCGGTATTTTTTTTGATCGCTTTTTTTGCCATGAGTAAAGTAATATGGAGCCGATTCTAGGGCCTATTGGATGCGTGCTTGCTACTGCAATGCAGCCTGCTCTTCGTCGGTTAACTCGTATTCACTCCGCCGGCCAATAATGGGCTTAGCGTAAACATTGACCTTGTCGCGAGAGTATAGACTAGAAACTACCGCTCCATTACCCCTTTCGTCAAGGAAGGCGGTGACAAAGCTCTGATTGCCACCTTGATCTTGGAAGGGGTTAAAGCGGACAGTTTTAACGTGCTGGATGCTACGCCGCAGGCGCTCCTCGACTTTTATGAGATGTTGAGTAATCTCTTCATTGATCTTATCTGTCTGCTGGACAGCTTCGTTTAGGTTATTGATAACCCCCTCAAGGCTCTTGGCGTTTTGGCCTCGGAGGAAGCGACTCAGCTTGATTTCCAGGCGGATAATCCATACGAGTAAGACGACAATCGCCAATAGGGCTAGAAGAAAGGGGAGATCGTCTGTCAAATTAAAGGCCATAGTTTCCCAATTATAAACGATTAGCTAGAATACGTCTAATGCCTAAAACACGTCGAATTAATTTTGATACCGCCGCCGCTACACCACTGGACCCGGCAATCAAGCGAGAGATGAATGCTTATCTACGCAGCAATTTCGCTAACCCGTCTGGCTTGCACCAAGAGGGGGTGGCGGCGGCGCGTGAGCTTGCCAATGCCCGTGCGCGAGTGGCTGCCATCCTTGGTGCTCACTCTGACGAGATTGTTTTCACTAGTGGCGGGACTGAGGCGAATAACTTGGCGGTTTTTGGCGTAGTTGAGGCTCTTGAATCATTTGGACACGCCGTGTCCAAATCAAGGAAGCCCATTTGGACATGGCGTGTCCAAATGCAGGTGGTTACTTCGGCCATTGAGCACGCCTCGGTATTGGGGGCGGTGCGGGTGCTCGAGGGGCGGGGAGTGAAGGTGAGTTATCTGTCAGTAAATCGTGAAGGCTTAGTTAATCAAAAAAAATTGAAGACCGCCTTAAATAAAAAAACCAAACTCGTTTCTATTATTTATGCCCATAATGAAATTGGGGTGGTCCAACCGATCAGGGAGATTGCTAAAATTATCCGTCACCATTGTAAGCGGCATGGGACGGTTTATCCTTATTTACATATTGATGCCTGCCAGGCGCCGCGTTTTCTTGACATCAACGTGGCTCGCTTGGGCGTAGACTTGATGACAATCAATGCTGGTAAGATTTATGGCCCGCGTGGTATTGGTGCGCTCTACGTTAGGCGAGGTGTCGAGCTTGGGGCGCAATCAGTCGGTGGTAGCCAGGAGGGTGGACGGCGAGCAGGGACTGAGAACGTGGCCGGTGCCATCGGCCTAGCCGGGGCCCTAGAAATTTGTGCTAAGGAGCGCGAAAAAGAAGCCAAGAGATTAAGCAAATTGCGCGATCAATTAATTGCTGGCTTATTAAAGATTGATGGTGTTGAGTTGAATGGGCCACTGACAGAAAGATTGCCCAATAACGTTAATATTGGTGTTGGTGTCCCTAATCTAGAAAGTGAACAGGTGGTCATCGAGCTTGATGCCCAGGGCATTGCTTGTTCTACTGGCGCGGCTTGTAGCATTCCTAAACGTGACGGTTCCTATGTTATAATGGCTCTAGGCAGAGACGAAGTGGCGGCGCGGAATGCAATTAGATTTACCCTTGGGCGGGAGGCGACGTCGGCTGACGTTAGGCATGTATTAAAAAGTCTAATAGCAATTTTCAAAAAATATGTACCAAGTCCCATCACTAAAATTTAGATATTCTGACTTGGAACCACATATTTTCACCTCATAAATTGGCCGCGGATTGAGAGCTTGCTTAATTCTTGAAATTATTGTATCATAGATTAATCAACATATAATCAATTTGTAAAAGAATGGAGGAATTAAATAAAAACCAAATAGTTCTCTTGACTCTACTAGTTAGCTTTGTCACCTCGATTGCTACGGGCATTGTGACCGTTACTCTTATGGATCAGGCTCCGGCCCCGGTGACTCAGACCATTAATCGGGTAGTTGAGCGAACTATTGAAAAGGCGGTCCCCGGCGAGACCAAAATAGAGACGGTCGTTAAGGAGGTCCCAGTAGTGGTAACCGAAGATAAATTGATTGTCGATGTTATTAACAATACTTCTCCGGGGGCGGTTAGGATTACCGACCTTGAGGGCGAGACTGTGGCGACTGGTTTTATCGCTGATGCAAGCGGTTTGGTGGCGACTGCCAAGTCCCTACTCATTCCTCTGGCCCCTATCGAGACTATTGATGATGATGCCGCCGGGCTCACAAATGAGGAGGAAGTAGAGATAGATGCTGTAGAGGAAGAGACTCCAGAGTCGGAGCCTGCCCCCACTGATTACTTGGTTCACTTTAATAATGGTCAGAGTCTCTCAGCTAAATTACTAGAGACCAATGCTGAAGTGGAGGTGGCTCTCTTGAAAGTTGATTTGGGGGAAGTGGCCGATATTGGTCAATTGGCCGGAGTTGGTGGCACCACCAGCAGGCAGCCAATAGTTCTATCTCTCACTGACGACGAGCCTTTGCCTGGTCAGACAGTGGTCGCGCTTGGCCTACCAGATGCTGGGCCGATTAATGTCTCTGGAGGTTTGGTTTCTAGTGTTTACGCTGACGGCGCGGGCGTGACACTAATCGTTACTACTGCCGCCAATGTTAGTAACCTGGGTGGCCCACTCTTCAATACCGATGGTGAAGTGATTGGTCTCAATCGGTCGGTTGGGTCAGCGATTGGTGCGGAGGCGATTAGACAAGCTATTACTGAAATAAGCACTTAGGCCCCACAATAACTTATGCCTCCATTCCATAATTTCACTACTAAAGCCAAGGAAGTGATCCGTAAGACTCACGAGTTAGCAATTGAACGTGGTCGAAACCAAGTTGGACCTATCCAGCTTTTGGCAGCTTTATTGCTCCAGGAGGAGAGCTCTTTTATTTCCATTCTCGATAAAATTGAGATTGACACCGTCATGTTGACTGACCACGTTATCGAGCATCTAGATGGCGCGTCAGGTGGTGGCGGAGTTTCGTCAGCTCCCTATCAGATTTACATTACCCCCGAGCTGGTTAAGGTTTTCGAGACCTCAGTTAAGATCGCCGCTAATTTACAAGACGAGTTTGTTTCCACTGAGCATTTATTACTCGCTTTGCTAGAGACTCCCAATCAAGCTCACGAAATCTTGCAACGCTTCCGAGTAAGTAAGGACCAGATTTTGAAAGTGCTCCAAGACTTGCGTGACAATAAGGTCCATGAAGTTGATCAGCCAAAAAAGCTCCGGGCAATTGAGCGCTACACCAAGAATCTGACCGAAATGGCCAGGCAAGATAAACTCGACCCCGTTATCGGTCGAGAAGCTGAGGTCCAACGTCTGATGGAGATCTTGTCTCGTCGGACAAAAAATAATCCTATCCTAATTGGAGAGGCTGGCACTGGTAAAACCGCGATTGCTGAGGGTCTAGCTATTAAGATTGCCAAGGCCGATGTTCCTGAATCTTTGCGAGAGAAGGAAGTAGTTTCCTTAGACTTGGGCTCTTTAATCGCTGGCACGAAGTATCGTGGTGAATTCGAAGATCGGTTAAAGAATGTCCTTAAGGAAATCGAGCGCTCGGGCAATAAGCTAATTCTCTTCATCGACGAGATCCATACTATTGTTGGCGCTGGTGCTGCCGAGGGGGCGATTGATGCTTCTAATATGTTGAAGCCAGCCTTGGCGCGCGGTGAACTCCGCGCTATTGGGGCAACTACGCTTAAGGAGTACCAAAAGCATATTGAACGAGATCAGGCCCTGACACGCCGCTTCCAACCTATCCATGTTGAGGAGCCTAGCGTTGATGACGCCATTGCTATTTTGCGGGGCTTGCAGGATAAGTATGAGTTTCATCACGGCATTCATATTACCGATAAGGCCATTGTTGCGGCAGTTAAACTCTCTAGCCGTTATATTACTGACCGCTTCTTGCCCGACAAAGCAATTGATCTTATTGATGAGGCCTCTTCAGCTTTGCGCTTACAGCTTGAGAGTAAACCTCGCGAGTTGTCCGAGTCTGATATTAAAATTATGCGCCTCGAGGTGGAGAGGGAAGCCCTAAAGAAGGAGGTGGAAGTGAATAAGGACGCCAAGGCCAAGACCCGAATTAAAAAAATTGATAAAGAAATTAGTGATTTGCGTGAGAAGGTCAGCGAACTCGAACTCAAGTGGAAGAATGAGAAGGAGACCATTGGTGAGATTAAGACAATGAAGGGTGAGCTAGAGAGCTTGCGACTAGAGGCTGAACAGGCCGAGCTGCGTTCAGACTTAGCCAAGGCCGCCGAGATTCGTTATGGCAAGCTCCCAACTATCCAAAAGAATCTGTCTTCACGAGAGACTCGCCTGAAGAAACTCCAACGTTCGCGACGCCTACTTAAGGAAGAGGTGAATGAGGAGGAGATCGCTCAAGTGGTTGCTCGTTGGACCCACGTGCCAGTAACTAAGATGCTCGAGGGCGAGGTTGATCGCTTGGAGAGGATTGAAGAGGAGCTACGGAAACGAGTTCGTGGTCAAGATGAAGCAATCAAGAAAATCTCAGAAGCGGTTAAGCGTTCGCGCGCCGGTGTTTCTGATCCCGATAGGCCGATTGGCTCCTTCATGTTCTTGGGGCCAACAGGCGTTGGTAAGACAGAACTTGCCAGGGCGCTCGCCGCCTTCATGTTTGATGACGAGAAGGCACTCGTCCGGGTGGACATGAGTGAATACATGGAGAAGTACTCGGTCTCTAAGATGATCGGCTCGCCGCCTGGCTATGTTGGTCATGAAGAAGGTGGGGCGCTTACTGAGACGGTCCGTCACCGCCCTTATTCTGTTCTCCTCTTCGACGAGATTGAGAAAGCTCATCCTGAAGTCTTTAATATCTTCCTCCAAGTATTAGATAATGGCCGCTTAACTGACGCTAAAGGGCGAGTGGTCAATTTCAAAAATACGATTATTTTGCTGACTTCTAATTTGGGGAGTGAGTATATTAATCGTTTGCAACAACGAATCGGCTTTAATCAAAAAGATGGTGCCGAGTTGCCTGATCCAGAAGAGATGAAAGCTAAGATTCATGAGAGCCTAAAGAGTCATTTCCGTCCGGAGTTTTTGAATCGGCTTGACGACATTGTGATTTTCAATTCTCTTTCGGTAGAGCAGATTAAAGAGATCGTAGATATTCAATTAGAATTGGTGCGCGAGCGTCTATCTCATAAATTAATCAAATTAGAAATTACCCCAGAAGCGAGGGGGTATTTGGCTCGCGAAGGTTATAGCGTCGAGTATGGTGTCCGCCCACTCAAGCGCTTGATCCAGACCAAGGTGCTTAATCAAGTCGCCGAGCTTATTATTGCCCGCAAGATTGATCGCGGTGGGGAGGTTTTGGTGAGAATGAAAGACGGCAAACTTGTGGTGGAACTAAAGAAAGCCTCCCGCACCCGCCGTGTCCGTTCAACTATCGACTCTCGCCCCGTAGCCGGGGGAGTAAAATAAGATTAATCGACCCCGAGGGTCGATTAAGGGGGACGCTCTTTCCTGGCGCTGAGGGTCCCCTTGAGACACCTGGTATCTTGGGTTATAATGCCGTTCGTTCGCATGTTTGTTCGTAAAAGCGTCGGTGGCCCTCCTTCGTTCGCTAGTAAGCGAACTACGGACGGGCGAGTGGTGAGGAGGCGCGTATGTTTTGTTTTCCGGGCTCCCATATTGTTGGAGTACCTGAGAGCGTCGGTGGCGGAGTGGTCAATCGCAACAGACTGTAAATCTGTCGACTTATGTCTACGCAGGTTCGAATCCTGCCCGGCGCACAATTTGACAATTAGTTTTAAATAGTATATTGTGAAGAGGGTCGGTTAGATATTTCCAAGGTTCAAAAAGAAAGGGAAGTGCCATGGAGCAGATTTTCGGTGTGGCGGCGCTGATTTGTGGGTTGCTGACATTTCTCGTGGGGTTGTCGGCGCAGGCGCTTAAGCAATACCGCGAGAAGAGATGCGGCATCAGTATCGTTTTCGCCGGGCTTGGGACTATCACCTGCATTGTCCGGATCACCTACTTTGCCTTGGCGGAAGCTTATTGGACGATTCCGCCGGACGTGGTGGGGCTAGCTGTTTCAGTTATCATACTGTACCAATATGGTGCCTATGAACGGCATTGGTGGGGCAATCTCGCTCGTCGTGGGCAGACCTAGTTGGCCCTAGACAGGGAATTGAGGCCATGATAAGCTACTAGACAGGTAGGACGTTGGCGATTTTTTGCGACACTGTGCCGTTGCGGCTGACCCTCGAACAAATTTCATCCCTAATGTAATGCAAGTGGACTAGCCGCGATGGCCGTTCTCGATTAAATCGTAACGACACCACCCCCCCCCGACCTGATATATTGGGTCAACAGCCGCCACAGATGACTTCAAAGTTTGTGGCGGCACTTTTATTTTTTCCACTGGACTTTCGGGCTGCAATATGCCGTACTCCTAATGGAACAATTATTGAGCCGGGGTGGCTCGTGATGGTACATTCCAATACAAAGAAAGGGGGCTATCATGCCCATTGTTGTTCAAGCAATTTTGCTCTTGGCCTACTTTATCACTGGCTGTATTCTCTCGTGGCCTTACACTTATCTCGCTGGCGGGAGTCCCGGGCATTGGTCCTCGGCGGCCTGGCTGACGCCCGTTGCCACCCTTCTCCTATATGCCACTTACCTGATGAAGAGAGGTCGATGTCGTAGGGAGAATCGGTGTGTTGCTCCATTTTGGGTGCTGCTGACTTACTTTTGTCTCCCCGTACTTTTGAACGGGGTTTCGTTTCTGCTAAAGTCGGTGGGGTGCGAGGTGGTGGGGAGTTACGTCTTCGAAGTTCGTTATGTCAGCCTCTTGTTTCTGCCGATGCTCCTTGTGATCGGTCTGACGGTTGTCAGTGGGATGCACAGTATTTGTCGGTGGTTTAGCCGGGGCGGTGTAACATTGGTCATCTGACGGCAGTGGGAAGGCTAGATATCCTATGAGGCCGTGCTAGACTATCAGAAGATAAGATGTCGTCGACTTTGTGTGACCCTGCGCCCCGCCGTAGCAAAGATCCAAATAAATTCTACAAACTATCTCACCCCGACCCAATTATGGGTCAGTCGCCGCTGCAGATACCTCAGAGTTCTGCAGCGGCTTTTTCATTTTCTTAGGTCTAACTGTTATAATAACTCTACGATGTCTAAATTTCTCTTAGGACTCTTTCTCTTCATTGTCGGTTTAGGACTACTCGCTGCTCTTTATCGGACTAGCTCTGGCTCAGCCACTCTAGCCTTCGCACTATTGGCTGGCGGGGCAGTCTATGTCTTTTTATTAAGGGGCTAAGAGCTATTGCCCTTAGGGGAGAAATGTATTAGTCTATAACCCATGTCTCAGGATCACCTGATTAGATTAGCTTGCTCCAAATGTAAGCGAATAAATTATTGGAGCCGGAAAAATCGCAAACAAGTCGAGCGCAAAATTGAGCTGGCTAAGTTTTGTAAGTGGTGTAAGAAACGGACAGCTCATAAGGAATCGAAGAAGTAAGAAGGGGTCCATAGTTCAATGGTAGAATAACGGTCTCCAAAACCGTCGATCGAGGTTCGAATCCTCGTGGACCCGCCCGCAGTGCCGTAGCGCAGCGAGGTGGGCGGGCTTGTCCTCATTATCTGTATGCCTAATAACAACTCAAATAACGATAGCCAACAAAACGCGGCAGTTGGTTCTGACGGTGTGCCTTTAACCAAGAAGGAGCGTCGCCGCTTGAAGCGCGAGAAGAAACGCCATGAGAAGGTGGTGGAGGTACGTCGAGTCAAGCGAGGTCGTTGGGGTTGGTGGTTGCTCATCATCATCATTATCGCCGCCGCTGTTTTTGGTATTTACAAACTCACCGCCAACAGCGGTCCGAGTGGGAACGGCGGGGGGCTAGTGGGCCCTGTTACTGGTGCCGATTGGCGACGTGGGCCGGAAGATGCCTCGGTGGTCTTGGTTGAGTTCAGTGATTTCCAATGTCCAGCTTGTGCCTTCTATGCCCCCTGGACTAAACAATTAACCGAAGACTTTCCCGAAGATTTGGCCGTTGTTTATCGGCATTTTCCTTTAAGTAGTATCTATATAAATGCTGAGTGGGCCGCTCGTGCCACTGAGGCCGCTGGCCTCCAGGATAGTTTTTGGGAGATGCATGACCTCCTATTTGATCGTCAGGGAGACTGGGCGGAACGCTTAGATGCTAAAAATCTCTTTATTGAATATGCCGCCAGTCTTCTTGGCTTAAATGCTACCAAGTTTAAGCAGGATATGAATAATAATGAGGCGAAGCGCTTAGTTCTGGCGGACCGCCAGAGTGGCGTACAGTCTGGTGTCCGGGGCACCCCCACTTTCTTCCTTAATGGGGTTCTTCTCGATACTCCTCCAAGCTATGACGACTTTGCTGACTTGATCAGAGCTGAATTCGGAGTAGTGCTCCCGACGCAAACAGAAGATTCGAGCGGCGGCGATGAGTCTAGTGACAATGCTGGCGATCAATAAAAAATTAATCTGGTTTTTCATCATCGTTAGTTTTATTGGCTTCGCCGATGCTACTTATCTGACGATTGGCTATTACCAGGGTGTTGTCCCGCCTTGCTTGGCTGAAGGTTGCGATACCGTGACCACTAGCGAATATGCCACTCTCGGTGGTATTTCAGTGGCATTAATGGGCGCAGTCTATTACCTGCTGGTTTGCTTGGCCGCCCTTCTTTACTTGATTGAAGATTGGCAGCCGGGGCGGTCTATTTTGCGCGTTCTCCCGGTTCTCGGCTTTGTTGGCTCGCTCTATTTTCTCTATCTCCAGGGTTTTGTAATTGGCGCTTGGTGTCAGTATTGTATTGTTTCCGCCGTGATCTCCACGTTTTTATTTGTGGCATCATTTTGGCTACTTGCCCCGAGGAACTCGAGGGGTGCTCGTCTCTCATCCACTGGATCTGAGAGTCCCTCTTAAACCAAGTCATTTGGCGTTTGGCATATTGCCAATTAGTGATTTCTAGCTTTCGCAACAAGCTAATTTTCTCGCGTTGGGAATTATTTTGTTGCTTCCGCAAGAAGTCTGCAACGTAACGATATTCTAAACCGAAATCATCTAATCTCTGCCAGGAGATTTTTTGTTTAGCGTGCAAGTTTTTCACCTCAGTGGTCAGGCCCCGCCTTAGTCTCTGTTGCAGTCGTTTGTTTATTTTCTCTTGCAAAATTTGCTTGCCTGGATTGAGGCCAATCCAGAAGGTGTCAAAGATTTGCCCCCCCAAGGACTCTCCTTCTGCAGAAGGAGAGTCCTTGGGGGGATTGGACGTTCTTGTCGCACTGGCAATCTCAATAGCCCTAATAAGACGACGAGGGTTATGTTTGTCGATATTCTTCACCCGAGCAGGATCAAGGACCTGGAGTTTTTTAAACAATTTAGTCGCTCGCCATCTCTCTAGTTCTTTTCTCAGTTCCAAATTAGGTGGTATTGCCGGCAAAGATAGCTCGTTTAGTGCTGCCTGGATATATAACCCAGTGCCGCCGCAGATAATGGGCAGGTGGCCGCGCTCGGTAATTTCTCGGATTTTTTTCTGTGCCAGCTTTTTATATTTAGCCACGGTGAATTGCCCTCGCGGACTGGCGATATCAAGTAGGTGATGGGGGACGCCTTTCATTTCCTGTTTAGTGATCTTGCCACTGCCTATATCTAGGCCACGATAAACCTGGCGAGAATCAGCTGAGATCACCTCGCCATCAAGTTCCTTTGCCAACTCTACTGCCAGACCACTCTTGCCTGAGGAAGTTGGGCCAACTATTACTAAGACTTTTTGTCTGTCCATTCATGCTCTCGGCAGGAATCGAACCTGCATCACGAGCTCCGGAGGCCCGCGTTCTATCCGTTGAACTACGAGAGCAAGTCAACCACCCACATATGGAGTCTACCATTGAATCCCGACGTTCGCTTCGCTTCAGTCGGGACCCCGACCCCCATGCAAGGGCGTCGGGGCTACGAGAGCTTTTGTTGGTTTAGCCTATCAATTTTTTGCCTTTTTGCCCATTTTGGCCTAGAATTTCTTTTGAGCCGGGATGGCGGAATTGGTAGACGCGCACGACTCAAAATCGTGTGGGGCAACCCATGGGAGTTCGATTCTCCCTCCCGGCACTACGAAGTACACAGCACGCCCATCTGTTTATGTGTTAAAATAGTCCTATGTCAGAAAGTCGTGCTAACGCTGTTTTTTGGATCGAAGTTGATAAGATTCGACCCAACCCCTTCCAACCTCGGAAGGAATTTGACGAGGACAAGATCCAGACGCTGGCCGATTCTATTCGCCAATATGGTATTCTCCAGCCTCTAGTTGTGACCCGCCAGGAAGTGTCTCGAGAAGATGGTGGTATTGGAGTGGAATACGAGCTAATCGCTGGCGAACGTCGTTGGCGTGCCTCTCAGGTCGCTGGGATTTCTCAGGTACCAGCGGTGATTCGTGATAGTGAAGAAAGCGACAAGCTTAAATTGGAGATGGCGATTATCGAGAATCTTCAACGTGAAGATTTAAATCCAGTAGACCGAGCTCACGCTTTTCAACAATTAACTGAGCAATTTGGCCTGAAGCATCATGAAGTGGGTAAGCGGGTAGGTAGGAGCCGTGAATATGTTTCTAATACTATCCGCATTGCCGCCCTTCCAGAAGAAATGCTCCAGGCCCTGGTGGAGGGGAAGATTAATGAAGGGCATACCAGGCCACTCTTGATGTTAAACGATAGACCCGAGCAACAACTGACCTTCTTCCAAGAGCTCTTAGTCAAGAAGATGACTGTTCGTGAAGCTGAGTCTATTGCTCGCCGTATTGCTTACGACAAGGTCCGAAAAAAAGACCATCTCATTGACCCACAAATTGTTGAGATTGAACAGCAATTAACCGAGCAATTGGGAACTCGTGTTCGGGTAGAGCGCAAGGATGTCGGCGGTAAGGTGCTAATAGATTTTTTCTCTCCCGATGATCTAAGTGCTATCCTGAATCTACTCTCGGCCAGACAGCAAGTTACCAATCCGGCTCTGGAGCAAGCGGGGTTGGAAGAGTCAGTCGGCGAGGGTGAGGCAGTTGCCGAGGGGGCCAGCCAACCTGAAGAGGGAGAAGAAGGTCTTTACGATCTCAAAAATTTTTCTATCTAATTATTTTCCCAGCTAGTATTGTGCTACCTTGCTTTAACTATTTAAGGTAACTATCCCATCTCGTTAAGTGGCTAAATGTAGTGGATGATTTTATACCTTGACATAAATAGCCTATTCATGATATACTTCACGCAGTTCTTTCAAATAGGCTTAGAATCTTGAGACTAGCTTTTTGTAGCTCATATCGGGCTCCAAAGAGCCAGTCTCAAGACGAGACAGTCGCTTACCCACAGCGTTTGTGGGTGATTTAACAAAGGGAGGTATAACGATGACGATTCGATCGATCACGCCCAACCGAACCCAGAGGCAAGAGAAACAGTACAAGCGATTCGTCGGGGATGCGGGTGACCGCGGACTCGTCGAGGTGGATCCTGACAAGGACGCTATTCAACGGCTCATTAGTCGTGGCGGCGAGTTCCAGGGCCACCTGATCGCAGGCATTCGCCGGTTCTCGGCCGAGCAGACCGACTACACGCACGCGCAGTCTATCCTCGGTACGGACTTTATCATTCCCGAGGAGGTCATGGAAGCTCGTTCCGGCATCACCTACGCCGGCAGGCATCTGGCCTTCCTGGCGGAGACGATGCCGAGCGAGGAGAATCTGCGGTGGTGCAAGGACAACGGCTACGCCGTCATGCCGGCACCGCCTAAGCCGATTGCACTTTTGCCCGTCCGTGCCCTCAAGCCTGCCAACTTCTATCTGAAGACCGGTGGATGGTATGCGGATGAAAGTGAGAAGTTTGCCTCAAGCGACAAGACCCGTCGGGGATGGCTCGCGGTTCGCAAGACCCTGGTGCCGAACTCGACCTCAAAGACTTGGGACGAACAAAACGAGCTCCTCTCGAGTGTCGAGGAGGTACCGAATGCGGCCGAGATGGCGTGGTTTATCACCACCTACTTCGACGTCCGTGGCATTCGTCTTTTCGAGGACATCTGGGTTCGTACTTCTAGCGTCGACTCGGACGGTAACCATGTCGACGTCGGCCATTTCGGCCAGGACGGTCTCCACGTCGGCGACGATTGGGATGACGGGCGCAGTGGCAACGTCGGTGTGTCCTCTGCTCGGAAGTTTTCTGAGCCTTGAGCCGCCAGCTGGCGGTCTGGAGGGCTTGAGCCTCTTGGATTCTTGACCCGTCTGACGAACCTTGTCTAGCCCGTGCCGACGGCACGTCGGCCTAGGGAGCCTCCGCGCAAATTTTTCTACCAGGGATATTTGCCGGAGGCTCTTTTTATTTACCTACATATCACTTATAATACAGATATCTTGCTCATGAAGGCTAGATTACGGTTTAGTCTCGCGAGATGTCTCATCTTTGAGATCGCCAGAATGTTTGCGTTTACGCCTGCCTGCTGGCAGGCAGGGATTCAAGCAGAGCGCGAAAAAGATAGGGATTTAACTTCTTGCTCGTTTCTAGCAGAGGTTTTTTGTCTTTAGGCAAGAGATGCTCTCGAATAAAATACAGGAAGGAGAGGACATAGGGATTGGGCTTTTGTCTACCCACAAACCTCGGCTTCTAGTGGCACAGACGGAAACGGGCAACTAGCGTCAACTCGGATGGTAACCATGTCAACGTCGGCAATTTCGACCAGGACGGTCTCAACGTCAACGACTATTGGGATGACAAGCGCAATGGCAACATCGGTGTGTCCTCTGCTCGGAAGTTTCTTCTCTACTATAAACGCCTCTTTCGGGGCGTTTAGTCTTTCTGTTGTTTGGAGGATTTAATCCAGCCACCAAGCATTCGTCCGATTTCATCCATAATTTCTTGGAGGGAGGTGTATTTCATGACATCGATGGATTTTGTGTCATGCGAGAGTCTGGCAAAGATGCGAAGTAAGTTAAGCTTGATACTTACTTTATTCAAAACTGGCACCTTTTCAGTTCTAGGCATCGATGTTGCTTGTAGGATTCCCTCGATAATATCAAGCGAGGTATCTTCGCATCTCTGCCACAACGTATGTCTGTCTTGTTTAGGAACGGAAGCGCGGATATGATGTACAGTTTTATACAAATCATACACTTTTTTGAAAATCGGTATATCAAATTCATCCATGAGAACATTTGAACATATTTACAATCTGATAATTTCTCCCGAGAGCCTTTTCATTGCTTGGAAACGATTTAGCAGAGATAAACACAAAAAGAAAGATGTTCTGCAATTCGAGTGGAATTTGGAGCAAAACATTTTTGCATTGTGCCGAGAGCTGAAAAACAAAGTCTACCAGCATGGACCATATACTGATTTTTACATTACTGACCCCAAACAACGACACATCCACAAGGCACTCGTTCGGGACAGGGTATTGCACCATTCGATTGTCCGCATACTCACTCCGATCTTTGAACCAACATTTATCGCTAATTCTTTTTCTTGTCGAATTGGTAAAGGAACACACAAAGGAGTATTGATGGTGGAGAAAATGTTGCGCACGGTGAGTCGAAATAACACTAGAAGTTGCTACGTTCTTAAATGTGATATCAGGAGATTTTTTGACTCCATTGACCATAATATCCTGCTCAAAATGTTGGAGCAAAAAATTAAAGACCCAGCCGTGATGTGGCTCTTGGAAAGAATTGTCAGCAGTTACGAGAGAGAGGGAGAGAGAGAGGAAAAATTGCGCGGGGAAAGGGATACCCGTTGGCAATCTCACCTCCCAATTGTTTGCGAATATCTATATGAACAAGTTCGATCAGTTTGTAAAGCATGAATTGAGAACAAAATATTACGCACGATATGCGGATGATTTCGTAATTATAGCAGATAATAGAGAAAAACTCGAGCGACTGGTGGTGCAAATCACAAACTTTCTTTCGGGCCAATTGGCGCTTTCGTTGCACCCGCATAAAGTTTCTATACAGGCATATACTTGCGGGGTAGATTTTCTGGGACAAATTATTTTTCCACATTACCGTCTACTTCGCGCCAAGACAAGAAAGAGAATCTTCAAGCAAATTAGACGTAAGGTTGAGCGATGCAACGATGGTTTAATTTCAGAGAAAACTTTGCACCATTCACTACAATCGTATTTGGGCGTTCTCTCACATACCAATACATATGGGGATCTCAAGGAATTAAAAAATCAGGTTTGGTTTTGGTCCATAAAGGATAATTAGGGGGCCCTTGTTGTCTTAAATGAGCAAGTGGTGAGGGGTTTTGGTGCCTTCCCCTCCTTCGCTAAAGCTACGGTAGGACTGCGGCACTACTACTTTGTTAATTTATGCGGATTATGGTTTGGACAAGATTTGCTGCTACATCTCTCGGGGATCGTTTTTGTGCCTTGCATCATTAGGGAGCCGCACATGGTGCAGAGGGCGCCGGTTGGCTTGGCCTTGATGGCGTTCTTACAGGTGGGGTAATTGGAACAAGAATAGAAGATACCGAAACGTCCACGTTTCTCGGTCATCTCGCCCGTCTGACTTATCCCCGACAAGCCTTTTTTGCAGACTGGACATTTGACACCAGTCCTTTTGGCCTCTTCAGCAGCTTCATCTTTCTTTATGTATTTACATTTTGGATAATTCGCACAAGAGACAAAGGTGCCGAAACGTCCTTCGCGCTCAACGAGTTTTCCATTTTTGCACTCAGGGCAAGCCTCACCAGTTTCTTTGGGGGCCATTTCCTTACCTTCAAGTGTCTTGGCACCAGTACACTCTGGGAATTTAGCGCAGGAATAGAATTTGCCTGAGCGGCTCAATTTGATAATCATCGGGCCATCGCAGGTTGGACATTTCATATCATCAGGCGCTTCACCAAGATTGGTGATCTTTGGCATCTTCTTCTTGGAGGCGATCTCGAGAGTGAAGGGGCCGTAGAAATCTTTCAGAGTTTTTACATAGTCGCGTTTGCCGTCGGCGATCTCGTCGAGCTCGTTTTCCATCTCGCTAGTGAAGGAGTCGCTGATATAAGAGGCGAAATTATTTTCCAAGAACTCGCTTACAACATCACCGGTCTCAGTCGGCTTCAGGCTCCGGCTCTCTTTATCAACATAGCCACGGTCGATGATGGTCTTAATAGTTGGTGCGTAGGTAGAAGGTCGGCCAATGCCGCGCTTCTCCAGCTCTTTTACCAATCCCGCTTCAGTGTAGCGATTGGGCGGCAGGGTTTCCTTGCCCTCGCTATTTATTTCCTTTAGATCGAGTGTCTCACCTTCTTCAACCACAGGTAATTCTGTTTCTTCGCCTTTGGCCGCCGGATCAGCTTTGAGCCAACCATCGAAGGTGGTTATGGAGCCGTTGGTTTCGAAGTTCGGCAGGGCCGCGGTTTTAACATCTGATGTTTTGACCGCGGCAGCAATTATCAATTTTGTTCGCTTAATTTTGGCGTCACTCATCTGGCTAGCCACGACACGCGACCAGATCAATTTATAGAGTTTTTGTTCCTGCGGTGTTTTGCCGGCGCTACTTACGTTGGCATGAGATGGTCGTACTGCCTCATGGGCTTCTTGGGCACTCTTAGATTTTGCGGCGTAACGACGTGTTTGTAGGTGGTCGGTACCAAATTTGTCTTTGACTACTCTAGCAATTTCACCCAAGGCCTGTTGGCTTAGGTTAGTGCTGTCGGTACGCATATAGGTGATATGCCCGGCCTCGTAGAGTTTTTGAGCTAAGCGCATAGTAATAGAGGGGGAGTAACCTAAGCGTGACGAGGCCGCTTGTTGGAGGGTGGAGGTAGTGAAAGGTGGGCGCGGTGAGCGTTTGGCCTCGGTTTGCTTCACTTCCTTAATTTGCCATTTAGCTTTTTTGGCTTCAGTAACGATTTGCTCAGCTTCTTCACCCGCTTTCGGTTCTTCTGTGCAATGGGCCGGAAGCTCCTCCTTCTTGCTTGTCGCAAATAGTCCGTCGATTACCCAGAACTTCTCTGGGATGAAGGCGCGGATTTCTCGCTCGCGCTCAACCAAGATGCGGAGGGCGGGGGACTGAACGCGGCCGGCCGAGAGGCCATAGCGGAGCTTCTGCCATATTAGCCCAGACAGGTCGTAGCCGAAGAGTCGGTCAAGGACTCTCCTTGCTTCTTGGGCCTTCAATAGATCCTCATCGATATCGCGTGGGTGCTTCATTGCTTCTTGCACTGCCCCCTCGGTGATTTCGTTGAAGGTGATCCGCTTGGTCTTAGATTTAGGTAATTTTAAGACTTCAGCGACGTGCCAGGCGATGGCTTCTCCTTCGCGGTCAGGGTCTGTGGCCAGGACTATTTCCTCCGCCTTTTTTGCCTTTTCTTTAAGTTCAGAAACGATCTTCTCTTTACCTTTGCTGATTTCGTAATGAGGAATAAAGCCGCCCTCGATATCGATGGCGTTCTTGTTTGATTTTGGTAAGTCGCGGACGTGCCCAACTGAGGCACGGACTGTGTATTCGTTATTTAAATATTTCTCAATTGTCTTCGCTTTGGCGGGCGACTCAACAATTAATAATTTGTTTGTTTTGTTTGGCATGTACTTGTTAGAGCACATTAGTACTATGTATCCACATTTTTTGCAAATAGAAGATAGAAAAGGCCGCCCCGAAGTGGGGCGGCTGACGTTTCCGTTCATCCAAAGTATTCTTGTCGCGGTGGGCCGAGGCGAACAAGTTCGCAGAGCTTGGCTAAACCGGCAAGGAGGGTTAATTGATCGGTTCCCGCATCAATATTGTGTGAGGATAGTGTGTAGCCTCTGTCCGGCCTCTCCGCCCCCATTGCTCGGCGATCTTCTCCCGGCCCAAGGGTGCAGGCGCTACCCGGTATTCGTAACATAAGCCATTTTCCTCGCTGACACGATGCCTCGAAATCCCAATGACGGCCTGTATGCGGGGTGCCTGTAGAACACATCTTGGCATCAGCCTGGATCATGGCAAGCTTGATGGGGATCAGGCGTGCTTCGTCGGGGCAATGAGCTAACCACCGAATTATAGCAGGCGATAGATCGACATCGAAGCCGGCAGCTTCCCTGCCGATTCCTGCACCTAAGCCGTTAATGAGCAGGAGTTGGTTGCCGGTGGCGCCGGTGTTACCTTCCCAATACAATAGGTTCCCGAGAAGGAGTTCCAGGGTGGAGCGAATGCATCGCATTATCGTCAAGCCTTTGACTCTGGCTTTGTCTGGAGAATGGATAGTCAATAGGGTGGGCAATTCAAAATTCCAACCTTGCCAGTTTTCGGGATCATCCTCTTCCATTGGTGAAAGCACCTCGCTGAAACCCCATGCCCGGCTTTTTTCAGGTGGTACGAAGTCGGGCAAATCGAATCGTTCTTGCCGATGTCTGATTCCGGCTGCACCAGAGCGTAAGTAGCTAATCAATGCAGGCCAGACTGCCCAATGAATTCTAATCCCGATTGTTTGCCCCTTGGACCCAAGAGTTAACTCATACCAAGCCGGACGGTCCTGGCGAACCAAGGCCGTAGAGTTTATGGTCATAATTATCCCTCCGCATATATTTTGAATTAACTGTAATGAACAACGCTGTGCTGAGTTTAACTATCTGGATGTTTTTTGCAAATGTTAAACACCGGGTGTTTAACATTTCAATTTAGCCGAATTTCCCCGCCTGTTTCCTTGACGATGCCTTTGATTTCAAGAATACCGAGGAGAGAATTGGCGGTGCTGGTTTCAAGTCCGAGGGCGCGGATGAGGTTGTCGCGTGGGAGAGTCTCGATTTGGAGAATGTCTACTATCTTTTTTTCGTCCGGCGATAAATCTTGGAGCGGTAATTTAGCTGGCCCGCTTTCTTCGGTATTGAAACTCAAGGCTTCTAATAATTCCTGAGAGGAAGTAATGGGAGTGGCGCCTTGGCGAATTAACCAATTGGTCCCGGCAGAGCCGGGCGAGAAGATGGAGCCAGGCACGGTCAATACGTCGCGGTTATAATCGAGTGCTAAGCGGGCGGTGATAAGGGTCCCCGACTTGAGTCCGGCCTCTATCACTAAGGTGGCCTGAGACAGGCCGGCCATGATGCGATTGCGGCGGGGGAAGGTATGGATTCCGGCTGGCTTGGTGGGCGAGTATTCTGAGAGGAGGGCTCCGCCGTGCTCGACGATCTCGTCGGCCAAGTGTTTGTTTGAGTGGGGATGAAGAACGGACCTATCTAATCCAGAACCAGGCACGGCAATGGTGGTGAGTCCGGCGCTTAGCGCCGCCTGGTGGGCGATAGTGTCTATACCCAAGGCTAAACCAGAAACTATAACAATTGGATAAGCCGCTAGTCCGGCGATTAATACCTCGCAAACCTCGCGGCCGTAATGGGAGTATTTGCGTGAGCCGACTACAGTCAAAAACACAGCGTTGTCTTGCGGCCAGGCGCTCTCTAAATAGAGTTTTTCTGGCGGATCGGCCATTTCAGCCAATGCCTTCGGAAACTCTTCTGGGCCCAGCTCTCTAATGGGAGATGGCATGATGAAGTAATTGTATCAGGATTTGGCCAATTGCTATGAACGAGTATAATTGAGTGATGGAAAATTTCCCAAGTCAGGAGCATTTTAGAGAGAATGTGGGGCGTGCGGACAAGGAGCGTGTAGCAGCTGAATTAGTGGCGAATCGATTTGAGGCGGTCCTTGCTAGAGTGCCGAAACAGCTCAGGGAGGACCCCACCTTTGAGTCTAGCGCTGAGCGATTTTAAAATATGAGACATAAAATAGAAGACGAGTGTGATTATCTAGTGGCTGAGGCTCAAAAGGTCACCGATCAGGCTCGTAAGATTTTGGACGAAGCCAAGGAGGCCAATGATTATTACCGAGAAAAACTAGCTGCCAAGCTGGTAGCCTTTTGTGAAGCTGAGGAAAAATATTTTTCTCATTATATTGAGCTCAAACTTTATTATCCAGATCTAGCTAAGACGATTGAGAGCCATCGGTCACATTTGCGAGAGATTATGAACCAAGCCACCACCGATCATGAACAACTCAAGTCCTGATACTGAACAACACCTGGCATATATTAGGGGACTCCAGGCATCTTCCGGTCTTTTCATGGCCTCGGCGGCAGAGGTGGCTACTGGTTACAATAAAGCTTGGCTACGTGATAATTTTTACACCGCCATGGCTTTTGAGGCGGTAGAGGATTGGGAGACGGTGCGTCGTGTCTGGCGGACTCTGCTTGCCGTCTTGGCTAAACATGAGGATAAGATCACCTGGGCTGCGGCCAATAAGCCGCATGCCTCTTGGCAATACATTCATGCTCGTTATCACCCCGAGACCTTCGAAGAGTTTTGGGAAGAGTGGGGAAATAAGCAGAATGATGCGGTGGGCGCTATTTTGTTTAAGCTAGGCGAACTGGAGATGGGTGGGCATGGAGTGATCGAGAGCGAGGCCGATAAACGACTGATACAGAAATTAATTGATTATGTTCAAAACATTGAATATTGGCATGACCCAGATGCCGGAATGTGGGAGGAGAACGAGGAGGTGCATGCTTCTTCAATTGGCGCCGTGGTAGCCGGGTTAAAGCAGATTGCCCAACTTGATTATATCCAGGTGCCCAACGATTTAATTGCCAAAGGTGAAAATGCCCTACAAAGTCTCTTGCCGCGAGAGTCGCATGGCAAATTTTCTGACTTGGCGCAATTAAGTTTGATTTGGCCCTACCAAGTAGCTAATGAAGAGCAAATAATCGAAATTTTAAAAAATCTTGAATACCATTTGGAAAAAGAGCGTGGAATTGTCCGTTACAAAACCGACAAATATTACAACTATAATAAAGATGGTTGGAGCGAGGAAGCCGAGTGGACCTTCGGTTTCCCCTGGCTGGCCATTATCTGTGCCGAGCGTGGCGACTTAGATAAGGCGCGTGAGTATCTCGCTAAGGCTGAAGCAGTCTTGACTCCAGAGCGAAAGATGCCCGAACTATATTATTCTAATACGGATAAAACAAACGAGAATGTGCCCCTTGCTTGGTCGCAAAGTCTCTTGGTGGTGGCCAAGATCAAGTTGTCACAGGGTTAGTATGTATATTCGGCTTAATGTTATTGCCGGTGCCAAGAAAGAAAAACTCAAATGTCGCGGCAGTGGTAAATATGATATTAGCGTAAAGGAACCAGCTGAACTCAATCGGGCCAATAAACGAGCTCTAAGTGTGCTGTCCAAAGAACTCGGAGTGCCAATAAAAAATCTACGTATTCTCATTGGACATCATTTATCTCGTAAATTAGTTTCTGTTCGTAAGGTTGACACTTCTTAAAATAATGCTAGTTTGGGAGCAGTAATGAGGAACGGTTCCTGGTCTTTGTCTAAGGCCTAAGAAAGGAGGGTGAGATGAATGCCTCTCCCCAAAGCGGTCCTCTGGTCATTACCGACGTCTTTTCCAGTCTGGTCGAGGAGCTTATAGCCCAGAGTTCGTTGTAGTCAACCTGAAGAGTTAGGCGCTCTAAAGCCCCCTGAACCACTACAGTGGTCGGGGGCCTTTTTATACAAACTCGAAATCGATTACCTTATCTTTGAGGTCGGCCTTAACTACTTTTATTTTAACTTGGTCGCCGAGGCGGTAGCGTCGGCCGCTATCTTTACCAACCATGGCGTAATTTTTTTCATCGAAGATATAGAAGTCGTCACTTAAGTCAGCTAGTCGTACCATTCCTTCAGATAAAGTTTCTTGCTCTTGAACATAGATACCCCACTTACTTAATCCGGAGATTATGCCATCGTAAGATTGGCCAATGCGCTCACTCATGTATTCGATCTGCTTATAGCGAATAGATTCTCGTTCGGCCTCTTGGGCGGCGACTTCTCGTTCAGTAGCATGTTCGGCCAGTCGATGATATTCCTCTAGGAGTTTGCTGGACGGCGCTTTGCCGCGGATATAATGATCAAGGAGGCGATGAACCATAATGTCTGGGTAGCGACGGATGGGGGAAGTAAAGTGGGCGTAATGTTTGAAGGCCAGCCCGTAATGCCCAATATTCTTCATCGAGTAGGTGGCCTTAGACATTGTCCGTAGGGCAGCGGTGTGGATCATCGCTTCTTCTGGGGTGCCCTCCACCGCCCTCAATAATTTATTCATGTTCTCTTGAGTGACGCCGTCCTCGTCGATCTTTAAGCGGTAACCTAGGGGCTCAATAAAATCGGCCAATTGTTTGAGTCTGTCGGTATCGGGGATGTCGTGGACGCGATAGACGAAGTGCTTGTCTTTATTCTCCACGATCTTAGAGACGAACTCAGCCACCTTACGATTAGCCAGGAGCATTAGGTCTTCTATTAAGAGATGCGTATCGGTGCGCTCCTTACGGATAACCTTAAGTGGCTTGCCGTTTTTGTCGAGAACGAATTTAACCTCGTCAGATTCAAAGGCGATGGAGCCAGCATCCTCGCGTCCACGGCGCAGGTGCTTGGCTAGTTTGTTGAGGGCGGTAATTTCCCCGTGGTGCTTGCTCTGCTTGTCGTCTAGGGTCTCCTGGGCATCTTCGTAAGAGTAACGTTGGTCAGAATGGATTATGGTTCGGCCATACCACTCGTCGATTAGTTCGAACTTTGTTGCCTGTGCCGAGCCTGTCGAGGTAAAGGTGAAGACAGCCGAGAAGGTGAGCTTGTCTTCATTGGGGTTAAGGCTACATAAATCGTTTGAGAGCACCTCCGGCAACATAGGGATGGTGCGGTCAACTAGGTAGATAGAGGTAGCCCGTTTGATGGCCTCCCTGTCTAATTTGGTGCCTGGGCGGACATAATGGGCTGGGTCGGCAATATGGACTCCGACTTCTATTTGCCCGCTTTCCAATTCTTGGTAGGAGATGGCGTCATCAAAATCCTTAGCGTCAGCCGGGTCGATAGTGAAGGTGAGGACGGGGCGGAAATCGCGGCGCCCTTCTTTGTCCTCTGACTCGATCAGTTTAATTTCCTCGGCGAAGTCTGCCGCCGCGCCGGCCTTAATTTCTTTAGCTTCTTTCTCAACCTCTGCTGGGAAACCAGAATCAAAGCCGCGCTCATAAACAATGGCTTGCATCTCAGTTTCGTGGCGACCAGCTACGCCGATATCCTTCATAACTTCGCCAACAGGATCTTTTTTGGAGTCTTTCCAATCAGTGATTTTAGCTAATACCTTGTCGCCGGGTTTAACCCCCTTTGTTTTTTTGTCAGCAACTAAGATGTCCTTATAGACCCGCTTATCGTCGGGAACCACAAAGAAAGAGTTGCCGTCTTTCTCAAGTAGCCCCACAAACTCTAGTCGTTTGCGCTCAACGATTTTAATAACTTGGCCGGAGCGTCTGTCGCTCCTGGAACTAGGGTCTATTTCTATTTCTACCAGGTCGCCCGGTAGGGCAGTGTTTAGTGAATTAGGCTCTATCTCTACTGCCTCGCTATCGCGCCCAAGTTCAGGGTCTAGCCTAACGTAGCCAAAACCCTTGGTTGAGATTCGGATTTCTCCGGTAAGTGTTTTTTTCATTATTTACGTATATTAGCTGATTTAGACGAAAAACAAAATGGCCTCGTGATTCACCGGTGAATCACGAGACCTCCTGGCTGGGAGAATCCTCATCGCTGCTCTCTGACTCGGAGCCGCTTTGGGGACGAAGGAGCTTGGGGTCTACCGGAGGCAGGCTATCGAAATGTCGGTCGCAATCTGACAAGGCCGCCGCCGCCGCTTCTTCCTCCGTAGTCTCAGCTAGGCTGTGGGGTACTGCTATCCTTTTGACGCGTGCCCGCAGGCTCTCTGCCCATAGTCGTAACCAGTGCATTCTACACCTCCTTCTGCGCTCACTGTGTCATATTTTCTCATAAAGATCAAGCCGAGCATTGACTCTTCTGGGAAGGATTGCTACACTGGTCCCCACAATGTTGAAGATCAGATTACAGCGCGTCGGCCGCAGAAATGACCCCTCCTTTAGGGTGGTTGTTATGGATTCTCATAAAGAGTCTCAGAGTGGTAAGTTTGTGGAGATCCTCGGCTCCTATAACGCTCGCCATGGCAAGCCACAATTTAAGGCCGAGCGGGTTAAGCATTGGATCAGTGTTGGCGCCCAAGTGTCTGGCACTGTCCACAATCTATTAATTAATCAGAAGATCATCGAGGGCAAAAAGATCAACGTCTTGCCTAAGAGGAAGCCCAAAGCTGAAGAACCAGCTGAAGAGTTGAAGGATGAGACTAAAGCCGAGCCCAAAGTCGAGGAGGGCGAAGTAAAAGAAGAAAAAACTGAAGAGCCGGAAGCAAAAGAAGAGAAAGTGGAAGAGAAAAAAGACGAAAAACTTGACGCTCCGGCAACCTAGCCCCATAATGGAGTCAGCGCAACGCCACCAGGTGTTGCTTTAACAGCTAACCTAGAATTTATGGCAGAAAATTTCCAAGATCAGGAGTTTCTTGAGTCTCTTGTCAAGTCCTTAGTTGATAATCCCGTAGACGTTAAGATAGATCGTCGGGTTGATGAGATGGGGGTCCTGATGACTCTCGACGTTAATCCAGCCGATATGGGTAAGGTTATCGGTCGCCAAGGCAATACTGCCAAGGCAATCCGGACTCTGCTCCGAGTTGTTGGGATGAAGAACAACGCCCGAGTTAATTTAAAGATTAATGAACCAGCTGGTTCAACTCGTGAAGCTCCGGAGGCACCAGCTGAGGTCCCCAGTGCTTCGGCCGCGGTTGAAGATGCGATGCGCGATATAAAAGCTTAATTAACCCTTTTTGTGTTTAAAACACTCTCGCTTAGCGCGGGTGTTTTTTCGTTGAAATATTATCCCACATTTTTTTCAGAGATATCCACATATTTTTCTAATACCGTTTTTGCTCTAGACCCCGGACGTTTACAATTAGGACGATCTCTTAAGAACTAAGAACTTAAGGAGCTATTTTTTTCTCTCTAATATGCCACCAACTAATAAAAAATTCATAGGCGGTCCAGCCATAACTAAGATTGTTAAGCGAGACGGGAGCATCGTGAAGTTCGACAGGGCTCATATCGTGGCGGCGGTTAGTAAGGCCATGATCGCTGGCGGCGCTTCCAAGCCGGAATGGCCTAAATTGATTGCCGACGCGGTTATCGATGATCTGAAGAAAAGCCATAAAGACGAACGGCATTATATTCCTAATGTTGAAGAAGTTCAGGACACCGTTGAGAAGCAATTGATCCTCAAAAAATTTACGGCAACCGCCAAGGCCTATATTATCTATCGCCAAAAGCATGCTGAATTGCGCAAACAGGGGAGACATGTGCCCGACAAGGTCAAAGAATTAGTTCACGAGAGTAAGAACTATTTCTCTAATCACCTGTCTGAGTTCATGTTCTATAGTACCTACTCTAAATGGATTCCGGAGGAGGGGCGCCGAGAATCGTGGATTGATACGGTCGGCCGCTATATTAATTTTATGAAGGAGAACTTGGGCAAGAGACTCAAGTCGGAGGAGTATGAAGAGATTCGGGGCTATATGCTGGCGATGAAGGCTCTGGGCTCTATGCGGCTCCTATGGAGTTCTGGCCCAGCTGCTCGTAAGAGTAATGTTTGTGCCTATAATTGTTCCTTCATTGCCCCTAGCAAGTGGCAGGACTTTGGAGAGATTATGTATATCTCGATGTGTGGCACGGGGCTAGGCTTTAGTGTCGAGGAGCAGAGTACTGGACTCCTGCCCATTGTTAAGCGTCAGTCCGGTGAGACTCTGCCAACCCATGTGGTGGATGATTCTCGAGAGGGCTGGGCCGACTCTCTGGTCTTGGGTCTTAAGACCTGGTCGGGGGGCAAGGATATCGATTTTGATTATTCTCAGGTGAGGCCAGCGGGAGCTAGGCTTCAAACCATGGGCGGGCGGGCTTCGGGCCCAGACCCCTTGCGAGCTCTCCATGAGTTTGCCCGAGAACGGATCTTGTCTAAGCAGGGGAGGCGATTATCGCCCATTAATGTCCACGATATCATTTGTAAGATCGGTGAGATTGTTGTTTCTGGGGGTGTTCGTCGCAGTGCCCTGATCTCAATTTCTGATCTGGACGATCCGGCAATGCGAGAAGCCAAGACGGGTCAGTTCTACCTTACTTATCCAGAGCGGTCTATGGCCAATAACTCCGCCGCCTATAATGGGAAGCCTTCAGTAGCCGAATTTCTAGATGAGTGGAATAGCTTGATCAAGAGTGGTAGTGGGGAGCGGGGGATATGGAATAGAGGTAGTCTCGAGAAACAATTACCGAAGCGGCGTTGGCCGATCTTTGCTCCCGATGCTCAAACTAGCGGTGTTAATCCTTGCGGAGAGATAGTACTAAAATCAAAACAATTTTGTAACTTGAGTGAGGTGGTGGCTCGTAAGGAGGATACTGAAGAAAGTCTGATGAACAAGGTACGGATTGCTACTATCCTCGGCACTTATCAGTCTAGACTGACTAAGTTTGAGTATCTTTCTAAGGAGTGGAAGGAGAATTGTGAAGCCGAAGCTCTACTCGGAGTGTCTATTACTGGCCAATGGGATTGTCCGACCGTGCGCAACCCCGAGACTCTCCGTAAGCTTAGAGAATTAGCAATTAAGGTTAATAAAGAGTATGCTCGCAGATTTGGCGTCCGGCCCTCTACTTGTATCACTTGCGTTAAGCCTTCTGGTAATGGTTCGCAGCTCTTCAACTCCAGCTCTGGCATGCATCCACGCCACGCCCCTTATTATATTAGGCGCGTCAGGATTGAGTCTCACAATCCCATTTTCAAGATGCTTAGAGATATTGGGGTGCCCCATCACCCGGAGGTGGGTCAAGATCCAGAGAACGTGACCACCTATGTTCTCGAGTTCCCAGTGAAAGCGCCGGATAAGTCTATTTTCAAGAATGATATTACTGCTTTGGAGCAACTTGAGTATTGGAAGATGGTCAAGGTTAATTACACTGAACATAATCCTTCCTCAACTATCTCGATTGGGGAAGAGGAGTGGTTGGATGTGGCTGAGTGGGTTTATAAAAATTGGGATATTGTTGGTGGACTATCTTTCTTGCCACGCTCTAATCATGTCTATCGTCTAGCCCCATACGAGGAAATAAGTTACGACCATTATAGGGAGTTGATGGCCAAATTCCCTAAGATAGATTTTGCTAAATTAGTTTTGTACGAAGAAACGGATAACACAGTAGGGGCCAAGGAGTTAGCCTGTGTCTCTGGCACCTGTGAAATCGACGCTGTCCCTTCTGCCCCTGCCCTTAACACCGACGACCCCCAAACCTCAAGCGCCCAGTAAGAGGTGTTTGCTACTCTAGGTAAAACATGGTTTAATTTAGGGGCATGACTTTTCATATTATTAGTTTATTTCCTGAAGCCTTTGACTCCTATCTAGAGGAGTCTATTATTGGTCGCGCTATAGGGAAGAAGAAAATCAAGGTCAAATTCTATAATCCGCGAGATTCCCTCAAGGCCAGCGCCTCTGGTTATAAGGCCACTGATGACAAGCCCTATGGCGGTGGTCCTGGCATGGTGATGCTGGCTGAACCAATTCTCAGAGCTGCTTTGCGGGCTAAGTCCAATATTAAGAAATCAAGGTCTAAAGAGGTGAAGGTAGAAACAATAATCTTCTCGCCTGGTGGTAAGCAATTTACCAACACCTTAGGGCGGCAATGGGCCAAGAAATATGACCACTTAATCCTGATTTGCGGTCGTTATGAGGGCATAGATGATAGAGTGCGCAAGATCCTCGAGGCCCAAGAGATTTCTATTGGCGATTATGTATTGACTGGGGGTGAATTGCCGGCAATGGTAGTACTCGATGCGATGAGCCGTCAGATCCCGGGGGTATTGGGTAAACTCGAGTCTGTGGAAGAGGGTCGGGTGTCTAGCCACGAAGTTTATACACGTCCTGAGGTTCTGGAGTGGCCGCCCAAGATGGCTCAAGGTAAGCAGAAGAAGTACCAGGTCCCCAAAGTGCTCCTGTCTGGCCACCATGCCAAGATCAATAAGTGGCGAGGCGGGAAATAATCATATATAATAGCCTTGTTTATTAACTTTAATTAATTATTTTATGTCAGAGATACCAGAGGCAGAGAAGAAATCTCGGGGATTCAATGCCAGCCACGTTGCTATTATAATCTTGATCGTGGCCCTGAGTTGGGTTAGTTGGAGTTATTACCAGGGTGATCCGCAGGCTGCCGATGATCAATTGGCTACGACTGGTGTGATTGCAGGTGCGGCTGATGAAGAGGAGGCCGCCAGATTGGCTACCGAAGAGGCTGCTGAAATTGCCGCTTTGATTAAAGAGTTTGAGGGGTTAGTTCTTCTGCCTTCTGGTGAGCAGCCTCAATTGGCGACTATCACTGACGCAGAAGCTCTTGCCGCCGAGGATCCTTTCTTTGATGGGTCTCAGGATGGCGACAAGGTTTTGCTCTATCTGAGTGTGGGTAAGGCTTATATACTCAGCCCCGATCGTGACCTAGTGGTTAATGTTGGCCCCATCATTCAGGAACCCACTCCTACTCTTGAAGCCCAACCAGTAGAAGATGCTGAGGAAGGCCCAGAAACGATAGAAGCTGAAGGGGAGTAACTTATCCACAGATTCTGAGAGAGGGTTGACATCTCCAAATAGCCTTGCTAGCCTTAGCTCAACAAGCAAGATTGTGTTGTTGTTGTTTGCTTGTCTTGATATCTTGCTCTCTCAAGGCTCTAGTTAATTTTTATTAAAAGCTTCAATATAGCGGCTAATTTTTTATGCAGAAAAAATACTTTTCTAAGTATCGGGAACCTCTGTCCGAGCTTCCTAACTTGGTTACTACTCAACGTTGGTCCTATCAATGGTTGGTTAAGGAGGGGTTGAAAGAGTTATTTAAAGAGTTTTCACCGATCAAGGATCACTCTGAGAAAAAGTTCGAATTGGAGTTTTTGGGTTTTCAAATTGAGCAACCTAAGAATGATGAAAATTATGCCAAGGTCAATCAGCTAACCTATGACGCCCCTTTGCGTGTTCGGGTTAAGTTGAACAACAAAATTATTGGTAGCGAGAAAGAACAAGAGATTTTCTTGGCCGATTTCCCTTTGATGACCGACCACGGCACCTTTGTTATCAATGGCAATGAGCGGGTGGTGGTTACCCAGCTAGCACGTAGTTTCGGTATCTTCTTTACCGAGAATGAGTTGCGCGGACGCAAGCGCTTCGGCGCTAAAATCATCCCTGCTTCTGGTGTCTGGATAGAGTTTGAAACTGAATTCGACAACGTTATCTATGTCCGGATCGACCGCAAGCGCAAGTTCCCCGTAACATCTTTGTTGCGGGTTTTTGCTGATCGTGAGGGCCGAGAGGTGAGCGACAAAGAGTTGGCTGGCTTGGCCGCTGGCATTGAAAGCGACGTTGATTATCTTGGTATGGCTCTGGCTAAGGATCATGCCAAGACGGCAGACGAGTCTTATTTGGAGATCTATAAGCGTCTTCGTGATAGCGACCTGGCGACGGTCGCTAGCGCTCGTGAGTTCTTAGATACGATTTTTAGTCGTGAACGTTACGACCTTTCAAGTGTCGGCCGCTTGCGTTTCAATAGGCGTTTTGAAAAGTCTATCGACGAAGATGAGTTGGCCAGACGGACTCTCGGTTTTGATGATTTGGCCACTATTGTTAAGTATATTATTACTCTCAATAATGATAAGACGGCGGTGGCCGACGATATCGACCACCTCGGTCTACGTCGAGTCCGTTCGGTGGGCGAGATGCTCCAACAGAAATTGAAGATAGGGTTAATGCAGATGAAGCGCAATATCCAGGATCGGATGTCCACTATCGATTCCAGCACCTCCCTTCCCATTCAATTGATCAGCCCTCGTCCACTCCAGGCTCGCTTGAAGGAGTTTTTCACTACCAGCCAGTTGTCGCAATTTATGCACCAAAAGAACGCTCTCTCGGAGATTGAGCATTTGCGAACCCTCAGTGCTTTAGGGCCGGGTGGTCTGACTCGTAAACGTTCTGGCCTTGAGGTTAGAGACGTTCACACTTCTCATTATGGCCGGATTTGCCCTATCCATACTCCCGAGGGTCCGAATATTGGTTTGATCCTCCATTTAACTAATTACGCTAGGATCAATGAGTTTGGAGTAATCGAGACACCTTATCGAGTAGTTAAGGGTGGCCGAGTTACTGAGGAGCTAGTCTACCTCAACGCTTTGGAGGAAGAAAAACATATTATTGCCCACGGAGCGACGGTTTATGACGAAGGCGGACAATTGGCAGAGAATTTTGTCCAAGCTCGATGTAACGGTCAGCCAGGCGTTGTTGCTCGTGACGAGATCGACCTGATCGATGTTTCGCCGCACCAAGCCTATTCCTCGGCCACCACATTAATTCCTTTCTTGGAGCATGATGACGCCAATAGAGCCTTGATGGGTTCCAACATGCAAAAGCAGGCAGTCCCTTGTGTGGTCCCAGAACTGCCTCTCGTTGCTACTGGCTTGGAAACACGGATTGCCCAAGATTCGGGGCGTTTGGTAATTGCTAAACGGGCGGGAACGGTTAATGCGGTTGATGGTCGCCACATTGTTGTTAAGAACGACCATGCGTCTGGTAAGGGTGATGGAGACGAGTATGCGCTGGTCAATTTCATGCGGACCAACGACAACTCAGCTCTCCATCAAAGACCCTTAGTAAAGGTGGGACAGAAGGTCAAGGCCGGTCAAGTTCTAGCCGATACTTCATGTACAGTCGATGGCCAATTGGCTTTGGGTCAGAACGCCTTGGTTGCTTTCATGTCACTTGATGGCGCTAATTACGAGGACGCGATTATTATCTCAGAGCGACTTGTGCATGGTTACAAATTTAGTAGTGTCCATATTGAAGAATTTACAGTCAGTGTCCGTGACACTAAACTTGGTTCGGAAGTAACTACTCATGATATCCCTAATGTTGGAGAGACCAAGCTCCGCAATCTCGATGAAGAGGGGGTGATCCGGGCTGGGGCAGAAGTCGGTCCTGGCGATATTCTCGTTGGTAAAATTACTCCCAAGGGTGAAACAGAGCTAACTCCTGAAGAGCGTCTACTCCGCTCAATTTTCGGTGAGAAGTCGCGCGATGTTAAGGATTCCTCTTTGCGGATGCCAAACGGTAAGAAGGGGAAGGTAATCGGGATTCGCATCTTCAGTCGTGAGCGTGGTGATAAACTAGATTCGGGAATCATTAAACAGATTCGTGTGGAAGTCGCTGAGCTACGTAATATCCAAGTCGGCGATAAGCTGGCCGGGCGGCATGGCAATAAGGGGGTGATCTCCCGAGTATTGCCGGTTGAGGACATGCCTTACCAGGCTGATGGAACCCCTGTTGATATTGTTTTAACGCCGCTCGGTGTGCCTTCTCGAATGAACTTGGGGCAGATTTTTGAAATGCATTTAGGCTTAGCGGCGGGGGCCTTAGGTTACCAAGCTATTACCCCACCTTTCATGGGGGTGACTGAACCAGAGATTAGAGGGGAGTTGGAGGAGGCCAGCTTTCCAGCTAATGGAAAGGTTAAACTTTACGACGGTCATACTGGCCTAGCTTTCGATCAAGATATCGCTATTGGTGGCATGTATATGCTCAAGTTGGACCACATGGTTGAAGATAAAATCCACATGCGCTCCATCGGCCCCTACTCGCTCATTACCCAACAGCCTCTCGGCGGTAAGGCTCAACGTGGAGGTCAGCGTTTTGGAGAGATGGAGGTTTGGGCCCTAGAGGGATACGGTGCGGCCTACACCTTGCGCGAAATGTTGACGATTAAGTCTGACGACATCGTCGGCCGTTCTCAGGCCTTCGACTCCATTGTTAAGGATGAAGAGATCCCGCCACCTAACCTGCCGGCTTCCTTTAATGTCATGTTGAACGAGCTACGTGGTTTGGCACTCGACGTAGAGCTTAAAAATATTTAATCAATTTCACCATGATTACCCAAAATAAAAGACGAGTTGCCACTCCCGACTTCAATGCCATCAGTTTGAAGTTGGCTTCGCCAGACAGAATCAAAGAGTGGTCCTATGGTGAGGTAACCAAGCCGGAAACGATCAATTATCGTACCGGCCGAAGTGAGCGAGGGGGCTTATTTGATGAGCGGATTTTTGGCCCCGAAAGAGATTACGAATGTTATTGTGGAAAATATAGACGGATTCGTTACAAAGATATTGTTTGTGAGCGTTGTGGCGTGGAGGTAACCCATTCTATTGTTCGCCGTGAGCGAATGGGACATATTGAGTTGGCCTGCCCGGTAGCCCATATCTGGTTCTTGCGGACCATGCCTTCGCGGATTAGCCTTTTCCTCAATCTGTCGGCTGCCGATCTGGAGAAGGTGGTTTATTTTGCCGGCTACATTTTGACCAAGGTTAACGAAGAAGAGAAGGCCAAAATGCTTAAAGAAATTGATGGTGAGTACAAACAGCGCTTAAGGAATCTCCAAGACGATAGGAGCAAGGAAGCTCTCAAGGAAACGATGCTCGCGGCAAAGAAAAGTCTAGAGGCCTTATCCCCCGGCAAAGTCCTTGACGAGGTTTCTTATCACCGTCTATCGCTTAAGTATGGCTCGGTCTTTGAGGCGGCTATTGGCGCTGAAGCAATCTACGATATTTTCCGTCGAGCAGACCTCAATAAATTGCTCGACGAAGTGGCTACCGACTTAGAGAAGGCTAGTAGCCTAGAGAGGCCGCGGATTCAGAAGCGCTATAATCTTATCCGTGCTATGCGACGCTCTGGAGTCCGGCCAGAATGGATGTTCTTGACCGTTCTGCCGATTATTCCACCAGATCTTAGGCCAATGGTTGCTCTCGACGGTGGCCGCCATGCCACCTCTGACATCAACGATCTTTATCGCCGAGTGATCAATCGCAATAATCGCTTAAAGAAATTACAGGAGCTCAAGGCGCCCGAAGTGATCTTGCGTAACGAGAAGCGTATTCTCCAAGAAGCAGTCGATGCCTTAATTGATAATTCCATTCGCCGTTCTGGTAGCGGGGCGATGAGTCAGACTCAACGTCGACCCCTTAAGTCACTCTCGGATGGCTTGAAGGGCAAGCAGGGGCGTTTCCGACAGCATCTCTTGGGTAAGCGGGTAGATTATTCTGGCCGTTCGGTGATCGTGGTTGGTCCCAATCTTAAATTGTCCGAATGTGGTTTACCTAAGGATATCGCCCTAGAACTTTTCCGCCCCTTTGTTATCTCCAGGATTTTGTTAAATGAATTGGCCTATAATATTCGCGGTGCTAGCCGCCTGATTAATGATCGGGAGCCAGAGGTCTGGGCGATCTTAGAGGAGGTGATTAAAGATAAGTATGTTCTCTTGAATCGGGCGCCAACTCTCCATCGGCTCGGCATTCAGGCTTTTAGGCCAATTTTGATTGAGGGTAACGCTATTCGAGTTCACCCCTTAGTTTGTGCCGCCTTCAACGCAGACTTTGATGGTGACCAGATGGCGGTCCATGTCCCGCTCTCGACTGCCGCCCAGAAGGAGGCTCATGAGTTGTTGGCCGCTAACCACAATATTCTCAAGCCAGGTAATGGTCAACCGATTGTTAATCCCAAGCTGGACATTATTCTGGGTTGTTTTTGGATGACGAAATTCCGCCCTGGCGCCCTGGGTGAAAACAATGTTTTTACTAGTGCCGAAGAGGCGATCATAGCTTTCCATTTTGATCAGGTTGATATGCGAGCAAAGATTAAGGTTGGTATTGATGATTCGCCCAAATTTGCTGGCATCGAAGGTGACGCGATAGAAACTTCTATTGGTCGAGTGCTCTTTAATCGAGCTCTCCCGGTCGATTTTCCCTTCGTTAATCAAGAATTAACTGGCAAGGAAATTAGCGCTTTGGCTGAAGAATTAATTGTAAGATATGGGGCCGAGAATATCGCTGACATCTTAGATCAAATCAAGAATTTCGGTTTTAAATATGCTACTCGCTCGGGTACCACCTGGGGAATGGATGAAGTGGTCGTGCCGGAGGAGAAGAAGGTTATCGTCGCTGAAGCGTTGAAAGAAGCTGAATCGTTGGAGGATAAATACAATGCGGGCCTTCTCTCTAAAGATGAAAAATACCGACTAACAATTAAAGTCTGGAATACGGTGAAGAGTAAGATTGAGAAAATACTCTTAGACACTTTAGAGCCTGAAAGTTCGATTGGCTTTATGCTTACATCTGGTGCTCGGGGCTCAGTTAGTCAGGTCAGTCAGATGTCGGGCATGAAGGGGCTGATTATAAACCCGGCTGGTCGCTTGATCGAATTCCCGATTATTCCATCTTATAAGGAAGGATTGTCTCCTCTCGAATACTTTATTACTACCCACGGTTCTCGCAAGACCCTAACCGACACTGCTCTCAATACCGCCAAGGCCGGTTATCTAACTCGTCGTCTGGTTTATGTGGCGGAGGAGATCATTATTACCGAAAAAGATTGTGGTGACACCGAAGGCAAATTGGTTTCTACTGCCCAAGTCTCTAGCTTTGATCGTGGGCTCGGCAAATTGATTCAGGGGCGTTTCTTGGCTCGTGATTTGAAAGACGCTGACGGTAAGATTGTGCTGAAAAAGGGCAAATTGATTTCTCCTACTGATGTGGCGGCGGCCGAGAAACAAGGGGCGACTGAAGCTCAGATCCGCTCTCTCTTGTCTTGTAAGACTGGACATGGAGTCTGCCAGACCTGTTATGGGTTGGACCTTGGTCGTGGTCGATTAGTTAAGATCGGTGAGTCAGTGGGTATCGTGGCGGCACAGGCGATCGGCGAACCCGGTACTCAATTGACCATGAGAACTAAGCATACTGGTGGTGTCGACGTTGGTGGCGACATCGTTGGTGGCTTACCTCGAGTGGAAGAAATCTTTGAACGTCGCTTGCCTAAGAACGCAGCAATAGTTTGCTCTGTTAACGGAGTGGTGTCGGAGGTCCAAGCTACGTCTACTGAAAAGACTATCGTGGTACTCGGTGATTCCGATACTAAACTAACTAAGACCAAGACTAAGACTAAGACCACCGATGGTCAGAGTGTTGAGTACAAAGTCCCTTCAGGCCGCGACATTTTAGTTAAAGAGGGCGAAGCTGTAATTGCCGGCCAACTATTAACTAGTGGTTCGGCTGACCTGCAGGAATTATTCAAATATGCGGGCAAGGATGTGACTGAGGCGTATATCATTAGTGAAATCACTAAGATCTATGAGCTCCAAGGAGCCTTCATCTCCCGCAAGCATTTGGAGGTTATTATCCGTCAAATGTTTTCCCGCCGACGAATTAAGCAGCCCGGTGATACTGCCTTTGAACCCGGTGAGATGGTTGGCGCAGCTCCGTTTGCTGAGGCGAATGAACAGGTGCGAACTGCCAAGACCGGCCAAGAGGCAATTGCCGATACCGTTCTCTTGGGAATTTCGGAAGTCTCCCTAACTAATCCTAGCTTTATCTCCGCTGTATCCTTTGGCCAGTCAACCAGAGTCTTAATCAAGACTGCTGTGCGCGGTGGCCTAGATGATCTGCGGGGCCTTAAAGAAAATGTTATTGTGGGCCGTTTGATCCCAGCTGGGACCGGCCTGGTACCTGATTATGAACCCAAGCAGGAAGTGCCAACCGAGCCTTCGCCGATGGTCAAAGAAGTAGAATTGGCGGAATAAACAATCAAAGGGGGGTTGATGTCCTCACCAGCAGAACAAATCAAAGAACGTCTCGATATTGTCGAGGTAATTAGCGCCTATCTTCGCCTAGAGCAGGCGGGGGCTAATTGGCGTGCGCGTTGCCCTTTCCACCAAGAAAGGACACCCTCTTTCTTTGTTTCGCCGGCGCGCCAGAGTTACCATTGCTTTGGTTGCCAGCGAGGTGGAGACATCTTTAGTTTTGTTGAAGAGGTTGAAGGACTCGATTTTGTTGGTGCCTTGCGGGTGTTGGCCGATAAGGCCGGTGTCGAATTGGGGCCGACCCGCGGTCGTCGAGCCGACGAGGGACAGGAGCGCCTCTACCGTCTCTTAGAGAAAGCAACTCTTTTCTATCAGGAGCGACTAACCAATTACCCCCCAGCGTTCGCCTATCTTAAAGAGCGGGGCTTGAATGCAGAGACTATTGAAGAATGGCGTCTAGGCTGGGCCCCAGACGATTGGCGGGTTATAACCGACTACTTAATCGCCCAAGGGTTCAACGAGATAGAGCTAGAGCAGTCTGGTATGGTTGGCCGCTCGCCCAAGGATCAGAGCCGTGTCTATGATCGTTTCCGTGGACGTTTAATGTTTCCTCTCTTTGATAATGCTGGGCGAGTAGTGGCCTTCTCTGGTCGTTTGTTCAAGCAGGGAGAAATTGAGGCGGCGAAATATTTGAATTCGCCAGCCACCCAACTTTACGACAAGTCAAAGTTGCTTTATGGCTTCCATCGAGCTAAGGCCGCTATTCGTCGGGCCGATACCTGTGTATTGGTAGAGGGTCAATTTGACCTCCTTCTATCCCACCAGGCTGGCGTTGGTTATACTGTGGCCACATCTGGCACTGCTTTGACCGAGAAACATTTCAGTGAGCCAATCAAGCGTCTAACCAAAACTCTAGTGATGGCTTTCGATGCTGACCAAGCGGGCGTGGCCGCCTCTCGTCGGGCGGTGGGAGTGGCTTTGGGGCAAGGCTTCGAGTTGAAATTGGCAGCCTTGCCCTCTGATAAAGATCCAGCTGACCTAATCAGTCATGACCCGGCTGATTGGCTAAAACTTATTAATGAATCCCAACACGTGATTGATTTCTTCTTGAGAAATATTGAAAGTCAAAACTTGTCCGCACGTCGTCGTGCTCAGGTAATTGTCACTGAAATTTTACCTCTTATCTCTCAATTAGTCAGCCAAGTTGATCAAGCCTTCTTTATTTCTCGGGCCAGCAGTTTGGCTGGGGTCAGCGAAGAGGTATTATGGCAAGAATTAAAGCGATTAAAGCCGGATGATTCACTGGCCTCTAGAAGCGTTAGTTCGGCCGCTTCGCCAGTGGTTCCGCCAGACAAAAATCGGCGGCAGAGAATAGAAGAGCAAATTCTGGGGTTGCGGTGGTGGCGGTTAGAAGAATTAGACCCGGTGGTCAAGAGTGTTTGGTCTCAAGACTTGCTCGATCGTTTGACCGCAGAGGCGGCTCCAAGAAAGGACGATTTGATTTTGGCAGCGGAATTGCGTTGCACTAGCCTAAGCGCTGAAGAAGTAACCACTGAGCTGGAGGTCCTATTGGCCGCTTGGCAGCAGGAGACTGATAGGGAGGCGCTGGTAGCTGTTCGGCAACGGTTGACTGAGGCTGAGCGTCGGGGTGATGAGGAGGCCTTACGGCAATATTTGCAGGAGTTTCAAGATTTATCCAAACGTTTGCAATAATTTATTAACCTAAAGCAATCTTTTAACATGGTTAAGCAGAAGAAAAAGAAGAGTGTCGCCAAGAAAGCTCCACGGAAAGTGAAGGCCAAGAAAGTGGTAAGAAAGAAGGCCCGAGTCGGTGGGGCAACGAAGAAGACCGAGACTAAAACTAGGGTCAAAGCCAAAACTAAGGCGACTAAGGTTAAGAAACCTGCTCGTAAACAGACCAAAAAAACCACTTCAGTAAAATCGGCGAAGTCGACGAAGAAGATTGTGTCCAAGGTTAAGAAAAAGAAAAAAAGTCCCAAGACTAAGGAGCAGAAAGAGCAAAAAATAGAACGCCTATTAGAGAAGGGGCGCGGGCGGGGGTTTGTCACCTACGCTGAGCTTCTCAAAGAATTGCCCAATGTCGAAAAAGACCTGGTTTTTTTGGAAGAGATATATGACCGCTTCGAGGCGGCAGGAGTTGATGTTTTAGAGGAGGGGGGTCTCCTAGACGAGGTTAGCGATGAAAAGCTTCAGAAAAGTGGCCTGTTGAGTAGTGAAAGTACGTCATTAGATTCAATCCAGCTCTATCTTAAGGAGATTGGTAAACATAAACTGATTAGTGCGGCCGATGAACGAGAATTAGCGCGACGTATTCTCAAGGGTGATGACGAGGCTAGACAGGCTTTGGCTCATGCCAACTTGCGTTTGGTGGTCTCCATCGCCAAACGTTATATCGGCCGGAGCCAGGACTTAACCTTGCTCGACTTGATCCAAGAGGGGAATCTGGGCTTGTTCAAAGCAGTGGAGAAGTTTGACTGGACTCGCGGTTATAAATTTTCCACTTATGCTACTTGGTGGATTCGCCAGGCGGTAACTCGGGCTCTAGCTGACCAATCACGGACTATCCGGATTCCTGTTCACATGGTAGAGACGATTGCTAAATACAAGCAAGTAGTCCGGCGGTTGACCCAAGAGCTTGGCCGTGAACCTCTGGCCTCGGAAGTCTCGACTGAGATGGGGATAGATATTGAAAAAGTTTATACTATCGAAAAGATTGACCAGAGTACAGCCTCACTTGATAAGCCGACTGATAACGATGAAGAGAAGTCTACTCTAGGTGAATTTATTGCCGATAATAAGATTGCGGCGCCAGATAAAGATTCTTCTCAACGTATTCTGCGGGATCAGATCCAAGAAATCTTGGGCGATCTTACTCCCAAGGAAAGGCGTATTTTAGAAATGCGTCATGGTCTGGATGATGGTATTATGCGGACTCTTGAGGAGGTGGGGAGGGAGTTTGGTGTGACCCGTGAACGTATCCGTCAAATTGAAGCTAAGGCCCACGAAAAAATCCGCCAACACGGCAAGGTAAAAAGATTGCTCGGATACTAGCCACTTGCTCCACTTGGAGGAAGAACCTCCAAGTGGGGGTGTTTAAATAAAAACAACAGTGCCACGGCGCTGTTGTTTGAAGTCTTTCGGTCAGACGGGTCTTAATTATTACCACCAGTTAGGCGGAGGTAGCTCTCTTGCTGTGCGGCGTCGAGGAATTCAATAACTTCCTTAGTTAGGTCATCTGCCTCGGCTGGTGCTGGGCCACGGAGGGCAACAGTTAAGATGTCGTTAGGGGCAGAAAGGATTACGAAGGGAGTTCCGTCCAGGCCAATGGCGGTACCGTTGGTGGTGTTGTCAATGACCTTTTGGGCGTGTCGCCTATCAGTTAGACATTGGTTGAAGTCGGCCTCCTCAATACCTAGCTCGCCTGCATAGACGGGCAATTGCTCAAGGTCTAGGCCGTCGTTAGATGGAGTTGCATCAAAGATCTTATCAATATAGGTCCAGAACGTCGACTCGCCGCCAAGCTCGGCTACACATTCAGACGCCTCGGCTTCTTGGCGGGCCTTGGTGTGGAGGACGCGGCAACCAGGTGTCTCGCCGCCGTTACAATCTAGGGGGTAATGTCTATAAACCCAAGCTACTCGGTCGCCATATTCTTCCATCAAGGCCTCCATAGACCAATGAAACATTTTACAGAAAGGGCATTCTAGGTCGGAATAATCGAAGAAGACGATGCTGGCATTTGGGTTGCCGCGGACATTATCACTTGCCGTTATTGGTGCGATTTCGTCAAGTTGGTAGGCCTTATCAGAGGAGCCTACTGGCGGTGTCTGGTCGCCTGGCGCCGGTGTACTGCCTCGATAGAAGACGGCCCCAGCAATTAATAAACCTGCAATAATAATGGCAATCGGTACCCCCAAACTGCTTTTTTTGTTGTTTTCCATGAATGTCACCTTAACATGGCCGCTCTCGGCAGACAAATGTGGATAGCCTCTTGAATTACTGGATTCTCCTCATGCTATAATATTTGTGGGTGTAGAGATAAAGGTCGAACTTTATCCGTATCGTAGGTTATAAAGCACATGCTTAAAAAAATCGCTTGGGTCCTTTTGGTCATCGGTGGCTTAAATTTAGGCCTAGTTGGCCTTGGCCAGTTGTTTGGCAGTTCCAGTTGGGACGTAATACATTGGATCCTCGGCTCAGTCTCAGTTATTGAGGCATTGGTTTACCTGCTAATTGGTATTTCCACCGTGATTCTACTTTTCGGTGGTCGTGGCAATGGGCAGAGCCAGATGAGCTAGGTAGCACTCTACGGAATTCGTTCTCGCTACGCGGGGACGGATTTTGTTATCTGGCGATAATCACGTTAAAATAAGTCCATGAAATTAGCCAATTCGACCATTGCAATTTTGCTTTTAGCCTTAACCATAGAGGTGGGTTTGATTGCTGATGATTTCAGTCAGCAACATAGGCAAGTTGATTTGGCATCAGTATCATCTCTGGCTTTAACTCCTGCTCAGCCCCCAGTTAAAGAAGTCGAAGAGGTAGAGGTTTTACCCCCACCTCCGCCGACTCCAATTATCCCAATAGCCGATACCGAGATTGCTGAGGTTGTAGAGATTGAAGAGGCCAAGCCGTCGTCGCCTAAACCGCGTGGTAGTGGGCCCCTGGCCCTCTCGGCTCAGGCTTGGCTAGCAGTTTTTATCCCCCCCGCTGGTGACCCTCAAGTTTTGGCTAGCCACAATGCGTCTCAGTCCTTGGCTATTGCTAGTTTAACTAAACTCATTACAGCCATTGTCTCCAATAAGGAGATTGATTCTGGTGTTGCCCTATCTCTTGATGGTGATTTGAAAACCCTTGGCGGCGATCAGGGCTCAGCTCCAACAAATATTCCAGGCGCTCAGATGGTGCGGGCTGGTGACCTTGTTTACCCCCTATTAGTAGAATCAAATAATAATGCCGCGAGCGCTTTGGCTTCAGTTATGCCGGAGGGGGAATTTGTCGTCCAGATGAACCTAATGGCTCAAGATCTGGGGTTACTCAATACTGGTTTTTATAATCCACATGGCCTAGATTCGGAGGGGGCAGTTCCGCCTAATTATTCTACTGCCGAGAATCTGGTCCGCTTAGCTGAGATTATCGTTAGCGATTATCCAGAACTTCTGGCGGTGACGAAAAATAAGGCCTACTCGATTCAGGCTATTGATGGTACAACTGTCAGGCAATTTAAAAATACGAACAAATTAATTGATGCTACTGATTGGCCGGCCACTGTGTTGGGTGGTAAGACTGGTCATACTGATCTCGCTAAACGTAATCTCCTATTGATTCTCCGTGATCAAGGTAGTGGGGGGCTGTTGATTACCGTTGTGCTGGGGGCCGATGATCATTTTGCTACTACTACTGATTTCCTCGATTGGATTTATTACCACCACGATTTTTCTTAATAAAAAAGCCCCGACCTATGGTGTCGGGGCTGCCTCTTGTCTTACGGCTCATTATTGTTTCCGATCTTGAGTCATCAGGGAGATGATGCTGGACTGAGTTAAGCCGGGCTTCCTTTCTCTGCTTCCTCCTCCGTCAGGGCTCCGCAGATATAGTCGATGGCGCCGCCCACGGTCTGGAGTTCCTCAGCTTCCTCGTCTGGAATCTTGATCTCAAACTCTTCCTCGAATTTCATCACCAATTCGACCTGGTCGAGTGAGTCGGTGTTCATGTCGCCTACGAAGCTGGCTATTTCGTCGATATCTTCCCCCGGCTCCCTGCCCATCTGCTCTCGGATTACTCTCAGCGCCCTTTCTTTGACTTCGTTACGTGTTACCATTAGTCCGTCCTTTTCTCTGAAAATGTTCCAGTTTAGCCACATAGCCAAACTTATCTACTCACCAAACTAGCATTTTTAATAAAAGTTGTAAAGGTCGCCCTATGAAATGTTGAGAGAGATTTATTCAGCTATTTCACGAATAGCCGAGAGGGCTGAGGGTAATTCTTTGACCTCGTTGTCATCACTGAAATGGCCCTTCCCGTGCTCGGTTATGATTTCTGCCCCCAATTTGTCGGCAAAGATTGTCGAGTCACTGAAGGGGACAAAGGGGTCATCGTCTGAAAATATCGCCGTGAATTTATCAGTATGTGATCTGACTTTACCCCAATCAATTGGGGTTTCTAGCCAGGGTTTGGCTATTTCTTTGTCCTCCTCGTCTTCGAATGTCTCGTCTGTTAAATGGAGCCAGCCGGCCAGGAGGACGGCTCCGCCAATTTTCTCGTCTTCCTTTAGTTGTTCTAAATATCTCAATACCGTTTGCGCGCCGATCGAGTGTCCGAGTAAGAAAGTGTTTTCGTTTGGTGTGCCGATCTTGTCGGCCAGAAAAGGGACCCAGGTATCAATTTTGGGTTCTAGCGGGGTGGGCATAGAGAGGGCCTCAACCCGGTAGCCCTGCCCCTCCAACTCCTTTTTCAGCCACGGGAAACACTTCGCATCTTTGTGGCTATCCCATCCGTGAATCAAAAATACTCGTTTTTGCATAATTGTTTGTGTCTTGCACCGCGTAGCTCCGATGGCCATCGGAGCGAAGTGGTGGACCTACGGGGAGTCGAACCCCGGCTTCATCCATGCCATGGACGTGTGATACCGTTTCACCATAGGCCCAAATTTATTGAGAAAAAAAGCTTCTCCGCTACCACACCGCTCGGTGCATAATAGCAAAGAAGCTCGTCGCCTGTCACGACCCTCGTTATTTCTTAACGAGGCTCTTGACACGCACTTGGTCCGCCGCGCCATCTGGCAACGCTCCATCGTCATTTTCGAGTACTCCTACGAAAATCCCCGTCGCTCCACTTGCCTTTAGCTCGTCTACTACTAGCCCTAGAGCCAGTCGATCGCCAGAGCCCAAGCGATCAGTAACTACCAGAATCTTCTTTCCTTGGACCAGGGCGCGAACAGTGTCGGTAATATATCCTTGACCATCGGCTCCTGACTCGAGGCAGGCAAAACCGACATCTGTTCGTTGCATAGCGCAAGCAATATGCTTGGCCACCGTAAGCGCCATTGCTACCCCCGCAGTCCTCCAGCCTGCGACGATCTGAATTCCGTCCTGGAAGAAAAGGGCTGCCAATTCACCCAACCGAAACTCTGCCTTCCGTGGGTCCAACCAATCCAAATTATTATTGGTGGTGACCATCTTCTCCTTTCGTTGTTAAGGGCCTAAGACTTGACTCACTAACGTTTTTATTTTCTCCTTTCTATTATTCATCCTAACTTAGTCAAGCTTGAAAGGCAAGTTCTCGGGTGCTAAACTTGGGCGGGAATGGTCTCTGGTTTTTTATAGTAACAATTATTAGTTTGTCGAGTTTAATTATAAAGACTGAAAAATAAAATATGAGCACAACAGGTAAAACTATCGTCTGGCTAATCGTTATTATCTTGATCGTCTGGCTGGGCTATTTCTTAGTTACTAAGCCCGACATCAGTGGTCCAGCCACTGGCGAGCCGATTACTATCGGCTTCATCGGGCCTCTGACAGGGGACGGAGCCAGTATTGGCCAGAACGCTATGGCCGCCACTCAGCTGGCGGTTGAAGAGGTGAATGAGGTTGGCGGCATCGACGGCCGGCTCTTAGAAGTCATTTACGAAGATGGTAAATGTAATGGTCGCGATGCTTCTAATGCCGCTAATAAGTTAATAAATGTTGACGAGGTGCCGGTGATCTTGGGTGGGGGTTGCTCAAGCGAGACTTCCGCTTTTGCTGGCTTAGCCGAGCAAACTGAGACAGTTGTCCTTTCTTATTGTTCTACAGCCCCGCCACTAACAGAGGCTGGTGATTATATCTTCCGTAATATGCCCTCTGATATCTATCAGGGTGAATTTGCCGCTGATTACGTCTACAACACTCTCGGAGTAAGTAAGGTCGCGATACTTTTCGTAAAGGCCGATTGGGGAGTGGGGATTAGCAGTCAATTCGTCGAGAATTTTGAGGAATTGGGCGGGACAATCACTGCTAATGAGGGCTATGAACAGACGGCCCGTGACCTACGATCATCACTGACTAAAATTAAAGCTTCAGAACCAGAGCTACTCTATTTCGTTGGTTATTCCGAGGCCTCGATCCCTGGCTTAAAACAGGCTCGGGAATTAGGTCTCGACATGCCTATCCTCGGTGCTGACGCTTGGGACGATCCTAAGATTTGGGCAGACGCTGGTGAGGCGGCTGAGGGAATCAGCTTTGTGAAGCCGGAGGCTCAAAATGTTGAGAAGTATCGAGTCAAGATGCAAGAGAAGACCGGCAGTGACGAGATTGGTCTATGTAGCCCAACGGCCTACGATGGCGTCTATATTCTGTCGCAGGTTATGAATGATGTCGGTACTGACTCGACAGCGATTAAGGATGCTCTTTACCAAGTAGAATACACTGGTGGAGTCTTTTCTTCAGAAGTTCGCTTCGATGAGAATGGTGATGTCTTGGGGGCCAATTATATTGTAAAAAAAGTCAGCAATGGCGTAGCCACTAAGATTGGCGAGGAGCCGGTGGCGGAGGGTGATGAAGAAGCCGACAACAATGAAGAGAACGAGGAAGCCGACGGTGGTGACTCTGACGACACAGAAGAATAATTATTAACACTGAGTACAAATAATCATGAACAATACTTGGAAGATAATCATTGGGATAATCGTTATTATCCTAGTGATTTGGCTGATTGCCTCGACGGGCGACAAGCCAAATCAACCAGCCACCGGTGAGCCGATTAAGATTGGGTTTGTCGGTCCTTTGACGGGAGATGGGGCTAGTTATGGTGAGACAGAAAAGAATGCCACTGAATTAGCTTTGGCTGACTTGGCTGAAGATGATTCTGCGCCGAGGTTCGAAATCGTCTATGAAGATGGTAAATGCAACGGCAAGGATGCGGCTACTGCTATACAGAAGTTAATTAATGTTGACCAAGTCAAGATTATCCTCGGTGGTACTTGTAGTGCAGAAACTTTAGCAATGGCTCCGATTGCTGAACAAAATGAGGTGCTTCTCTTGTCAGCATTCTCAAGTAATCCTGCCATTACAGAGGCCGGCGACTATATCTTCCGTAATTCTCCCAAGGACGATGACGTCGCCAGTTTAGATGCTGGTACTATTGCGGACATTTACGATAAAGTCGGTGTAATTTCTGAGAACACCGACTACTCTTTGGGTGTCAGGAATACAATGAAGGAAATATTCGCCAGCCGAGGTGTGGAGGTTGTTGCTGACGAGCTCTATACCAATACCGATGGTCAGTCGACTGATTTCCGAAGTATTTTGGCCAAGGTCAAAACCGCACACCCAGAAGTTCTCTATATTAATCCCGGAACTTCGACCAATGCTGGTGGTGTAATTGTCAAACAGGCCAGAGAGCTCGGGATCCAGGTTCCGATTCATGGCAATTTCTCTCTTGGAACTTCTGACGCTCTCACAACTGGGGGAGATGCTATGGACGGGGTAGTGATCAGTGATTCTTCAGGGTTGGCGGATGCTGGTAGGGTAGTAGCCGAGAGATACAAAAATCAATTTGGGATCGATCCGGCCAATGAATTCGAAATGGGCGCTGCTTATGATCGTGTCATAATTATTGCTGATGCCATTAGAGATGTCGGTTATGACGTAGAGGAGATAAAACGGTATCTGTACGATCTACCTAATTTTTCTGGAGTGGTAGGTGATTACCGCTTTGACGAGAACGGAGATGTGGTTGGAGTCGGTTTCACTAATTTTGTTCTCAGAGATGGAGAGAAAGTGCCTTATGTTAGTGGCGTTGACGACAATGTAGACGAGAACCCAGAAGAGTAATCTTTAAGTTGTTCACAAACAAAATCCCTCTGATCTAAGGTCGGGGGTGTTTTGTTTTGCTACTTAATTTCCACGAATTCGCCTCCCTTGAACTCGTAGGAGTGGAGGGGCACATGGACGGTGCGATTAGGCTTGAAGCGGAAGCCGTCTACGGCGGCGTCAGGAGAGCTAGCGCCAATGATATCTTCGATCAGATCGGACATATTAAACCGGTTTTCTTTAAGGGTATCGAGGAGAAGGGTGGTGGCTGAGTGGCCGAGAGCGGCAAAATAATCAGGGTCGGCATCATAAGATTCACGGAAAGTTCTCACGAAGTCGGGATTATAATCCTCGGATAAACGGGCGGCGAAATAAATCTCTTCCGCTTCCTCGCCAAACAAGTCCTTGAGCTGGTCCTTATTCACGTCGCTACTGATATAGAGTGGGGTACCCTTGGACAGTATTGGATATTGTCGCAGGGTGATAAAGCCTTCTGTTGGAGAGAGCATGGTGTAGACGACGTCAGGCTTGGCGGCGATCATTTTGGCAACCAAAGTTCGGATGTCCTTGGTCTGATTCGGCACGATCTTTTCTACACCCAAGAGAGTAATCTCGTCGGAGTGCTCTTCAAGGATGTCCTCAACCAGCAAACCAAACTCGCTGTTCTCAGTGAAGAAGTAAATCTTTTTCCAGCCCTGAGATTTCATGAAGTCAATGGCATGTTCGACTTGATCGGTAAGCCCAGGGTAGATGCAGAAAACAGTTGGGTAATCTTGGAATCTATCGTCACAATTAGAGGCACTGATAACTGTTGGCCCACTATCGGGATCTAAGGTAGGGGCGATGGTCAGAGTCTGGGCGGGGCCGAAAGGGCCGATAACTACGTCTACTTGGTCTTGCTCAACCACTTTTCTAAAAGCCGATAGGGCGCCGCTAGTGGTGAAGCCGGCAGTATCTTCGGGGACTAATTCAACGGTCGAAGAGTCTAAACCGCTTTGGGCTAGGGCAATTTCTACGCCGTGCAAAACATTATCTCCAAAGGCGGCTAATTCACCAGAGAGGGGCATCACCAGGCCTATTTTAGTAAGCTCGGGGTCGCTTGGGCGACTGGCTTGGGTGACAATAACAATAATAATTACTACCAAGGCCAGGCCTATTAACCAGGCTATTTTTCTATTTTTCATCGTCCTAGTATGGCAAGATTCTTGTTAGATGAGAAATGGGGGGAGTAAGCGAGACTTGACTTTTACGAGGATTAGGGCTATTTTGGGTGGGTAAAGTGACAATCTTGTCGTCGCTTTTAAACACATACTTTATGAAAGCATATAAGACTCTTTCTCAGTTTTTTAATCTTGGTGAGGCAGAGGCCAAGATCTATATTGCGGCCACTAAGGCCAAAGATGCCCTAATTAGTGATTTAGCCAAAGCAGCAGGCCTAAGGCGTACTTCTGTCTATCTACCCTTGGAGAAATTAATCGAGAAGGGCCTGATTACTAAAACTAAAGTTGGTAAGCGGATTAAATACAACGCGGTTGATCCTCAAACTCTATCCTCCATCTTCGATCAGCATAAGGGTGACATTGATCAATTGGTCCAGAACTTAAGTCAATCATATCTTAGCTCTCAGGCCGTCGCTTCAGTGGAATACTTTAGTGGCACCACTGGGGTTAATTCGGCACTAGAGATATTCTTAGATCAAACCAAGGATGGGCTTTGGAAAACTTTCGAATCTAATCTTAATTCACCCATTCCCACTCTTCATCGTTTCGAGGATTATATCTGTCGCCGGGTTAAGCGTAAAATTGCCAGCCGCTGCATCATCTCTATGGGCCACATGACTCCTTGGTTGAAAGAGCGTTTGGCTCGGGGTAAGGAAGAATTGCACGAGGACTTACTAATATCTGAGAAGATTTTCCCTATGCCTGCCTTAGCTGGTATTACTAGCGGGGTGGTTATCTTTATTGCTGTAGCCGAGGTGCCTTACGCGGTGCTACTTAAGAGCGACGAGATATCGGCCACCTTGTCTACGATTCACGATTTAGTTTGGAGTCGCTATAGTCTTGCGAACTCTTAGCCGAAGCCCTATAATTCGATTAAATAAACGGCCATGGAGATTATTCCGCAATTGGTGCTCAACAGCATTATCGCCGGGTCCATCTACGCAATGGTGGCGCTCGGCTTTAATCTTATCTATGGTACGGCCCGCTTCTTTGATCTCGGCTATGGTGCTCTGGCGGTGGTTGGCGGCTATACCGTCTTCTATCTAAGCAAGATGCTCGGCTGGCCTCTACCCTTGGGCATAATTTCAGGGGTAGTGGTAGCTGGGTTAGTCGGCGCTCTAATCTATTATTTCGTCTATCAACCTCTCCGGGCGCGTCAGGCCTCGCCCATGGTCCTCCTGGTAGCCTCTCTGGGAGTCTTCACTGTTATCCAGGCCCTTATTGCCATTCTTTTCTCTAGTCAATTCCAGACTCTTAGTGCTGGTAGCTCCAAGGTTTATGAAATCTTTGGTGGGGTGATTACTCAAGTGCAATTGGTAATTTTCCTTTCCGGTTTAGCCATCATGGTGCTCTTGGGGCTGGCCCTCCGCTACACCATGTTTGGCAAGGCGGTTAAGGCGGTGAGCGACGACGAAGAAGTGGCCAAGATGGTTGGCATCAACACCACTAAGATTATTGGTTGGGTCTTCTTTATCGGTTCGGCCATTGCTGGGTTGGCTGGAGTGCTGGTCGGTTTTGATACTGGCCTCGAACCAACCATGGGCATGAACCTGCTTCTTAAGGGGGTGATCGCTTCTATCGTCGGCGGCATTGGTAATGTGTATGGCGGCGTTATCGGCGCCTTTCTCCTCGGCTTTGTTGAGAATTTTGGTATTTGGCAGATCTCTGGGGAATGGAAGGACGCAATAGCTTTCGGCCTGCTGATCGTTTTCTTATTATTCAGACCACAAGGAATCTTCAAAAAATAACAAGGGAGATATAAGATTTAAGATTTATGATTCAAGAATAAGGATGCAAGACACAAGTGATAAGAAAATTAAAGAATTTACTGATCTGAAGGCTTGGCAAGAAGCGCATAGTTTAGTGTTGGCCGTTTATCATCTGACGAGACGTTTCCCTAAAGGGGAGCTGTTTGGATTAACGAGCCAAATGCGTCGAGCTGCTGTGTCTATTACTTCTAATATCGCTGAGGGATTTGGCCGGCGGAGCTACAAAGAAAAAATCCAATTTTATTATCTGACCCAAGGATCTCTAACAGAATTGAAGAACCAAATATTGATAGCCAGAGATGTAGAGTATATGATGATGCCGGAGTACGAGTCTCTTGCTGCCAAGGCTGACTCCGCCCACCGTTTACTGCAAGGTTTGATTACGAAGTCGAAATTTTTTCTTTAACTTTCTTGAATCTTAAATCTAGATTCTTAAATCTATTCCTATGGCTTACGTTGTTCACTTATTAATACTTATCGGTATCTACGCTATCCTTGGCGTCTCTTTGAACTTAGTGGTTGGCTATACTGGCTTGCTTAGTGTCACGCACGCCGCCTTTTATGGAGTGGGTGGGTATGCGGTGGCCATTATGCTTACTAGCCTAGGGCTTAATTTTTTCTTGGCCCTATTGCTGGCGGTGATAATTACTGGTTTGGCCAGCTTATTGATTGGTTTGGTTTTGAGTAAGTTCAGTGATGATTATTATGCTTTGGGGTCCTTTGGCTTTAATATAATTATCTATAGCATTTTTCTTAATTGGCAGGGCCTAACTCGTGGCCCCTTGGGGATCCCAGGTATTCCTCGACCCAGCGCCTTCGGCTTTGAGTTTGGTAGCAATATAAGTTTTTTGATTTTGACTGTCGCCGCTGCGCTTTTAATCTATTGGTTGGCTCAATGGTTGGCCAGGTCTTCCTTCGGTCGAGCCCTGAAGGCTATCCGGGAGGACGAGGAAGCTCTCCGCGTCTTTGGTTACCGGACGACTTATTATAAGCTGGCCATCTTTGTTATTGGCGCCATGATGGCGGCGGTGGCTGGCGGACTCTTTGCCGCTTACATTACCTTCATTGATCCCTCCACCTTTACCCTCAACGAATCGATTTTCTTATTGGCTATCGTCATCTTGGGCGGCCTGTCTAATAATAGGGGGGCGGTGATTGGTGCGGTGGCTCTAGTTCTCTTGCCAGAGGCTCTTCGCTTCGTTGGGTTTCCTACCGACATCGCCGCTCAAATGCGCCAAGTAGTTTACGGCCTCGTTCTTATCCTCCTAATGCTCTATCGCCCACAAGGCCTGATCGGAGAGTATAAATTATAATTATGCCTACCCTAGAAACAAAAAATATAAAGAAGCATTTTGAGGGCGTTAAGGCGGTGGATGGTCTGTCGCTTAAGTTTGAGGCCGGGCAAATCACTGGCGTGGTCGGCCCTAATGGTTCGGGTAAATCAACCTTAGTTAACCTATTGACCGGTATGGCCCCCTACCAAGACGGTGAGGTGATATTCTCGGGCGCCGAGGGCTTGCGGAAATTACTGCCCCACGAGGTGGCTAATTATGGCGTTGCTCGAACTTTTCAAGATGTCCGCCTTTTCGAGCAAATGCCAGTGCTCGACAATATTTTGGTGGTGCTTACTGAGCGCGGCGTTTTCAGCTCTATCTTTGAGCGCCACGGCGATTTTCACTTAGCTCAAGCGGAAGAAGTACTCCGCAAGGTTGGCCTCTGGAGTAAGCGCAACGAATTGGCAGTTAATCTTTCTTACGGTCAACGCAAACTCTTAGAGATTGCTCGAGTGCTGGCAATGATCTTTGGTCGTGGTGCCAGCATCGTCTTCTTGGACGAGCCCTTTGCTGGCCTCTTTCCTGAAATGATCAAAGTGGTGGTTAGTGTCCTTGAGGAACTCAAACAGCAAAATAGAACCATTATTCTGATTGAACATAATATGGAGCTTATCCGCCAGCTGAGCGATCACGTCTATGTATTAGATGCTGGCCAAGAACTGGCGGCTGGCAAACCCGAAAAAGCCCTCGGCCGACCAGAGGTTATCGAGGCTTATCTGGGGGAGTGATTTGCACATTCTCGTTACCCTCTCAGACATTAGGTGTCGCACTCCCAGAGACACCCAGTGTCGTTGGTGGTTGGAGGAGTTCTAGCGAGTAACAGAAATGGTTTCTCCGCCTTCGGCGTAGGGGGCGATTAGAGTGATGCGGCCGGCGGTGTTTTTACTAATGCGGTAGCAAGTGTCGTAACTGCTCGCGCTAGTCCAGGCCGAGGTGCAGGTGCTACCGCCGGTGTCGCCGGTAGGGTCGGTAGGTAAGGTGCCGAGGAAGCCTGGGACTAGGCAGGCGGCTAGGTCATAATTGCCGGCCCCAGAAGCGACGTCAGTTTCAGTGGCTGGGATATCGTCGCAGGTGGTGTCGGTGTAGGTACCTCTATTGTCGACGATTCGCAAGCCAATCGCATCTAAGACAGAGGCCAAGTGGGCTCGGCGGGTGGTGTTATTGGCTTCTTGGAAGCGCTTGCTGGGGTTAATAGCGACGAAGACGATTGTTGCTAAGATGGCAATGAGGGCGATGACGATCAAAATTTCAATGAGCGTGAATCCTTTTTGTTTCTTCATGTTGTTTTAATTCGTTAATTCTTGTTGAGTAATAATGTTGAATCCTCGGTCGATCTTTGCTGATAACTTGGTGTAGATATTTTGTACCTCTGCTCGGGCGACGATGATCTTGGGCCAAGTGCCGCCCGAGGGGCCCACGGTAAGTACCTCACATTCGCTGTCACCAAGAACCACTCTGCTTCCGCCGCCATAGTCTAGATCACGGGCGAGTTCCAACCTGGCGGTTTCTATGCAAGCTTGAGCCAGCCCGCCGCTCATTTCTTTCAGCTCGCTATTGAGAATATTGAATCTTGTTAGAAAGCTGCTGTCACTGCGGCGGACGAGGATGACCATTAATAAAGCGGAGATCATAATCACTGAGGTCAGGGCGATGAAGCCTTTGTTTTTGTTTCTATTGTTCATATTATGGTGGGACTAATTGCTCTAAATAAAATTCCCGTTCATTTACTTTGAAGCCTATTCCTACTCGATTAGAACCAGGGGCCGTGAATTCTAGATCCTCGATTTGAATCCGTTGGGTGTTTAGTGATTGATTATCTAGAGTCAATGCTTGACCATTATTACTCGGGCTTAAGGTGTAGACGTCGCCAAGCCTGTTTATTTCTAAAATGTCCGGGCCGAGAATATTAGCGCTGGTGGCCCCCATGAAAAGCCAAGAGATTTTCCGAAAGATGAAGTCAATCTCTCCACTCACTACGTTATCGGCGCCTAATTGTTCGCCGCTTCTCGCTAATTGGTAAGTGCTCGCTACGGCGCCGCTCATCATGATAGAAAAAATAGCTAGGTATATTATCGTTTCAATTAAAGTCATACCTCTTTGCATATTAATCGCTTCTGATGAGATGTAATTGCGGCCGTAGACTGCCCACGGCATAGATATAGTCCTCGTCTATATCCAGGCCGACAATGCCGGGTATGGGGAAGATGCTCCCCGGGGTAGCCGCCTCTGCGCCGCCCAAGTTCCAGATCTCTACCTGGCTGCCGCGTCCGACCCTAGATAAGAAGGCGTAATTGGCAGACGCTTTGGTATCCAAAATGGTGCCGCCAATCTCCCGGCTACTGACGATTGGTAATCCGGTACTTACTGCGAATGGGTCAAGATTATCGAGAACAAAGAGATCGTCTCCGGCGCCGGACTCTAGGCCAATCACAATCTTGGTCCCAAGTAAGAAGAGTGACCGGCCATCTTTGTTCCCCGGCAGATTAGTTCGGCCCCCTGTTAATTCGCTTATTGCTCCTGGGTTAGTGACGTCTAAGACGATGAGTTCTTTGTTATTGTGCGAAGTTGCCAAATAAGCAAATAGTTTTGGCGCATTGGCGACGAAGTGTTTCTGCGCGGCCAGGCCATATATCGAAGTATTGGGATTGAAATTGCCGAGCTCTATCGGGTTGCTCTGGTTACTAACGTCGAAGACATATAGCTCCGGCCTGCCGGCGTTGTAGCGAGTACTTACGTAGACCTTTTGATCGTAATAGAGGACACGCCAGCCTTCCATCCCCGTACCAGCTGGATCATTTAAGCGCCGGCTTGATTCTAATCTGGGGTCCGGGCCGGTGACATCAGCAATCACTAATTGCTCAGCGGTGGTGGTGGCTCTAGCCAGGTAAGCATAAGTTTTATTGCTTGAATCGTCTCGAGCTACGTCTAAGGAATTAAAACCATCCCCGTCGGCCAAGAAACCCTGGGTCAATGGTGTCGCGGGGTCGACGACATGTAGCCCCCTATTGGAGGTGATATAGGCGATACCAGCAAGTACGTCGATGTCTGTTGGAATGCCGAGGTCGACCAGTTCGATTGTTAAATGTGATTCAGGGGCGACCCAGTTACCTGCGGGGGCACTCGATAAGCAATCATTGCCCAGAGACTCCATCTCGCTTGGCCAACTGATCCCGGTGCTGAGGCTGACTTCCTTTTCTTTGTCGGCTATCGGGTAGCCGACCGAGCTAGTTATTAATTTAAGGCAGGGAGAGATGTCCAAGATCCCCAAGGACGCAGTGAAGATGTTTTGTTGGGTTGAGGAGGCGTTGATAATGGAATTGAAATCACTAGCTTCAGCGCGCGTTAAGGTTAATTGATTCTTGGCAAAATGAATTGCTTGCCCCGATAACTCCGCATCTAAGGCGACCATTCGTTGGCCGAAGGAGACTAGCACTAAGGCGCTGAATGATATGGCCAACACGGCTAGAGCGACCACCAACTCCAAGGTGCTGGATCCCCGCTGGGGCGAATTACCAATTGATACCACCATACTCGTTTATTATTACTGTTTCGCTATGTTCGCCGTCGCTCACTTCAATCGTCGCGCCCGCCGTGTTGCCAGATAATTGTTCAAACTGGATTCCATTGCTTGGCCAGTCGGCGAGACCTACTCGCTGGGGTAATCCCAAGTCTTCTCTATCGATTGGTGCTTGGCAGGTGCCGGCGGCGATTTGTAATTGGTGCGCGCCGGCGTCGTAGCAAACACTATGTCCTGTTCGACTTAGATTATTCATCGCCCGATTGCGAGCAATAGATAGGGCGCCAATTACACGCTCGTATTCACTTTGGAAGGAATAGGTCTCATAACTGCGGAGGCTAATGGGCAAGCCTAGGCCGACTAATAAGGCAAAGATTCCCAAGACGACTAAAATTTCTATAAGAGTCAGCCCTGCCCGGACTCGCCTTGGGCGAGACGGGCCGCTTTTATATATTCTGAGTGATCTCATAGATAGGAGTAATAATTGAGATAGCCACCAAGCCAACCAAGAAGCCCATAATTATCATCAGGGTCGGTTCAATGGTGCTCGATAGGTTCTTGGTCAGATTGTCGATCTCTTGTTCATAAAACTCATTAAGATGCAGCAGGGTGTCGGCCAGGGCGCCGGTCTTTTCTCCGATGGCCGTTAGGTTTGTCATTAGGGGAGGGAAATAGGTGGGCTGAGTCGTGAGGTAATTAGAAACTCTTTCGCCTCGAAGTATGTCTTTGTCAATGCATTGGATATGTCTCCGATAGAGTGGGTGTCTTACTGTGTCGGCCGTTATCTTCAGAGCCTCGCTCAAGGGCGTTCCACTCTTCAATAATAATCCGAGGGTTCGGCAAAAACCGGCCAATTGGTAATTAAGGGTGAGGCGGCCGAGGACGGGGGCGCGTAAGTTTAACCAGGCTAACCCATTCCGGAAATGTCTGGAATAATGTCGGGCGATGTAGATGGTAATGACGCCGCCTACTAAGGTGCCCAATAACCAAAGGCCATCCTGGCGCAAGAAATTGCTCACCCCCATCATTATTTGAGTAATGAGAGGTAATTCTAATTGCATCCCTCGGAAGACCGGTGTGATTTTGGGTAGGATAAAAACCATCAGACCGCCGACTAGAACTAAGGTGGCGATGGAAATGAAGACGGGATAGATTAGGGCGCTAATGATCTTGCGCTTCAGGAGTCGCTCCTTCTTTAATTCCGCCGCCAAGTACTCAAGATTACGGCTGAGCGTCCCACTCCGCTCGCCGATTTTGATTAAGTTAATAGTCATTTGTCCCAGTCTCCGGCCGGAGTGAGCGAGGCTGGCATGGAGGGATCGCCCGCCGGCCACCTTACCCATCACTTGTTCTAGCCAGGCCTGTTCTCTGGGTGAGCGAGCCTGCTCCTGCAAGACTCGCAGGCTAGCGAGGATAGGAATACCGGCGCGCACCAAGAAGCTCAGGTCGCGAGCGAAACTTATTTGATCTTTGGCAGATAGTCTAATCATGAGCCACGCGAAGTACTTCTTCTGGTGTAGTTAGGCCTTCAATAATCTTGCGCCGCCCGTCTTCGGTAATGGTTGCCATTCCCTGGCTGGCGGCCAATTTCTTTAATTCACTTGCTGGCACCTTGGCCAAGATGGCTTCTCGGATCTCGTCATTGACCACCAACACTTCATTAATACTGATCCTCCCGCGGTAGCCACTTTGCTTACATTCCTCACAGCCCCGCCCTTTGGAAATAGTCGATGCCCACTCGCCGGACCCCAATTGTGTTTGCTCTCGGCAGTTTTGGCAGACTCGTCGCACCAGACGTTGGCTGAGTACTAGGCTGACGGTGGAGGCGACGAGGAAGGGCTCGATCTTCATATCAAGTAGGCGGGGTAGGGTAGTGGCAGCGTCAGAGGTGTGCAGAGTGGAGAGGAGGAGGTGGCCGGTTAGGGCGGTGTTGATGGCGATGCCGGCTGTTTCTAGGTCTCGAATCTCGCCGACCATGATAATGTCTGGGTCCTGGCGTAGGATAGAGCGCAAACCGCTTGAGAAATTCAAACTAGTTCGCTCGTTAACCTGGATTTGCTCAATGCCGGGGATGGCGTACTCAATGGGGTCCTCGATAGTGACGATGCTTACCTCTGGGGTGTTCAATATTTTAAGTAAGGTATAGAGAGTAGTGGTCTTGCCAGAGCCGGTAGGGCCAGTGGCCAAGATCATTCCTCCTCGAGCTGTGGATTGGATGATCTTATCGCGATTCTCAGCATTGAAGCCAAGGGCCTCCAGGGTGAAGTTCTCGGCCTGGTCGGCGAGGAGGCGGAGGACGGCGTTCTCACCATAATAAGTGGGGACAATGGAGACTCGGATATCTATTGTTTTTGTTCGGCTCAAAGATAGGCGGAAGCGACCGTCTTGAGCCGCTTGGTGTTCGTCGGTCCGCAGGGAGGCGAGGATCTTAATGCGACTGATTATTTCGTCCCCAATATTTGGAGGCAGGTCTTGGGTGTCGCGGAGTGCGCCATCGATGCGGAGACGCACTCTCAGACCCTGCTCGGTTGGGTCGATGTGGATGTCTGAAGCCTTGAGGTCGCAGGCCTCAGCAATTAAGGCGTTAAGTAGCTTGACCACCATAGGGAAATTCTAAGTTCCCCTCAATTGTTTTCAATAGTTAACAATGCTCATTACGTTTAGTTTCTTAGATGTCAAAATGTGTTACCGAAATGCAACAGGGGATACTGTCTTAATCCAATGGCTCTCGATTATCTGATGGCCACTAAGAACTTGAAAATCGGGCCGAGATAAGAACGAAAACTCTCTTGTCGGCCCTATTTGACAGGTCTTGGTGGGGGAGCTGGGAGATGCTAAAATGAGTTTGCAAGCTTAAACTAATAATAATCAATCGCCATTATGTCAACTTCAAGAAAATTGATCTGGATTGTTGTTCTTGTCGCCATCTTGCTCATCCTCTGGTGGCTCGGCGGTGGCAACACTCAAACACCACCCGCCGCCGACATCCAAGAGCCGATAAAGGTAGGAGTTCTCGTGCCGCTCAGTGGGCCAGCTGCGTATTATGGTGATCAAGCAAGAATAGGTGTCGAGTTGGCTGTTGGTCGTCTGGATTCGCTATACCCCGACCTTGATTTTTCCATTGTCTATGAAGATAGTCTTTACAATCCTAAAACAGCTGTTGAAGTCTACGCTAAATTAAGGGAGATCGACGGGGTTGATGCTGTTGTCACTATGGCCAGTCATGTGTCGTTAGCTGTCCAACCTCTGGCCGAGGGAGACGGGATTTTACAGATGGCCATTGCCTCAACTGCCGGGGCGTATAGTACACCCGGCGACTTATCTTTCAGGACTATCCCCGTGATCAAGAGGCAAACGGATCTCCTTGTTGATTACGTGTTGAGCCAAGAATATTCAGAGATCGGGATACTAAATGTTAATAACGATTTTGGTATCGGGGGCAGGGATGCTTTCAGAAGTTCTCTGCAAGATCGGGGATTGATCGAGCAAGTCGTGATTGAGGAGAATTTCCTCACTAATGCCACAGATTTCAGAACACAATTGACTAAGATCAAAGCCGCTGACCCCGATACTTTATTTGTTATCGGGACTGCTACTGATTATTCTAGTCTATTGCGGCAGGCATCAGAGCTCGGTCTTGAGACTCAGTTTGTCTCTGTTAGTTCTACTGAGGACCCGGGTTTGATTGCTAATGCTGGGGAGTACGCTGAGGGGGTAATTTATACCTACTATCCAATTGATCAAGGCGTTAAAAATCAATTACCAGATGGTTATGCGGCGGAGGGATACGAGGCGGTTAACCTGGTCGCCTCGTCTTTTCAGAAATGTGGTAAGGATTACCAATGCATACAGAACTACCTGACGAATCTGGATGGTTACGATTCGATCTTTGGCGATTTAAGTTTCGATAATAGCGGGGATGTTGATTATCCCTTTATCATGAAAACTGTTCGCGATGGTCAGTTTGTCAGACTAGAAGAATAAATAACAAATATGAGAAAAATCATCTGGATCATCATAATAATCATCGCCGCGCTTTTCCTCGGATGGGCGTGGGGCGGTGACGACCAAGCGCCGGCTAGTGGTGAACCGATTAGGATTGGAGTATTAGTTCCGCTTTCGGGAGATGCGGCAGCTTGGGGCGAGAATGCTAAACAAGGTATCGACTTGGCCCTTTTGGCGCTACGGGAAAAATGTTTGGCCGAGAAATGTGAGTCGACTCCGGTCGAACTAATTTATGAAGACACTCGCGGCGAAGCCAGGCAGACAGTTTCTGCCTACCAGAAATTAACCAATATCGATAAGGTTAATGGAATTATTGGGCCGATATCACAAACGGCAATGGCTTCCCTCATTCCTCTTATTGAGCAAAATCCGATTCCTGTTATTGCCCCTAGTTATGTTTCGCCAGAGGCTCGGCGCAATCCTCGTAATCCTCTTTTGATCTGGACTGACGTGCAAGTTGAGGCGGAACGAATGGCCGAATACGTCTTCGGTCAGGGTGCTCGTAGTGTTGCTATTCTCGGTAGCCTAGATGCTTGGGAAAGTGAGGTTTCTCAAGCTTTTGAACAGAAATTTAAAGACCTGGGTGGTGAGACGAGTATCGAGCTAGTTCAACCCAATACTTTGGAGGTCAAGACAACAGTCACTAAATTACTTGCCAACAAACCAGATGCGGTATTCCTTGGCACTTATTATCAATTTATCAATGCTACCAAAACTTTAGCCGAGTTTAATTTCGAGGGCAGTGTCTACGGTATTGAGGTGGATCAATACCTGGCCACAGAGACAAGGCCACGCAGCAACGGCCTCCAATTCATAGCTCCTGATTTCTACAATCCTAATTTTGTCGACCAATTTGAAGAAATGTATGGACGTAAGCCAGGCATCCCGTCTGGCCAAGCTTACGATGCCGCCTCTATCTTTTTTGGTTTGTGGCGGTCTGCCGGCAACAAGGACGATGTTGTAAGGGCGATGGAGGACTTCGAAACTCATAATGGAGTTTCTGGGGAGATCACAATAACACCAGAACACATAACTTTAATGCCGACTGCTATCTTTGAAGTTGAAGATGGCGAGATTATTAGACTGGAAGAATAAACAATAAATATGAAAAAATTAATCTGGATTATTGTCATAATCGTAGTTGTCGGTCTGATCTGGTGGGCGGGGAGTGGTAATGAGCGGGAGTCGGCCATTGGCGAGCCGATTAGGATTGGTGTTATTGCTCCGTTGACCGGCATTATCGCTGATTATGGAGAAGAAATGCAGCGGGGAGTGGAGGCGGCCCAGGTTGAAGGCGTTGAGTTTGTCTACGAAGATAGTCAATGTGATGCCAAGACGACTGTCTCGGCTTATCGCAAATTGACTGAAATAGACGAGATCAAATTTATTATCGGTCCCGGCTGTGGTGCGCCGCAGGAAGTCATCACCCCTCTTCTGGAAGAGGATCAAACCATTGTGGTAGTACCTTCGGCGGCCACTCAAGAACTCTACGCGCGGAGCGGTGGTAATTTCTATAATCTCCAGTATGCCCTTGAGGATGAGTCTAAGTTCATTGCCGACGAGATGTACGATGCGGGTTACGAGAAGGTAGTCCTCATTGGTTACCAGAATAATTTTTCTAAAATCCATGAAGATACCTTCATTGCTAATTATCAGGGGGAGATTGTCGAGCATGTCTCCTTCCCCTTTGATGCCTCTGATACCTTGGGCGAATTAACTAAAATCAAACATAAGGAGTTCGACGCGATTTTTTCTACTGACATTACCTTTCTCTTCGGCAATGGCATGAAGCGCTTGGGCCAATTGGGTATCGAGGTGCCTGTTTTCTCACAATACGCCACCGAGTTGCCGGCAGTACGTGGATTGGCTGAAGGCATCATTTACTCCTTCCCCGATGATGTTATTGAGGGCGAGGGGGCTGTTTACGGGCTCTCTAAGCAGGCCACTGAGTTATTGTCGTCTATCGTACTTGGGTGTACCGGGGATTATGCCTGCGTTAAGGAGGGCTTAGATCAGTCGGGGCATTTTGATGAGAACGGCGTCAGTGTGCGCCCCTTGCTTCTGAAAACTATTAAAGATGGCCAAGCTGTTCCTTACGTCGTAGAATAGATAGTAATTATGACCGACACCCTGCTCCAACTTAAAGATGTCCACGTTCAATACGGCGGCGTTAAGGCCCTCGATGATGTGTCAGTGGAGATTGATGAGGGAGAGGTGGTGGCCTTGATGGGGCCCAATGGGGCAGGGAAGTCGACGGTGCTTAAGGCGATCTTTGGCCTGGCGCCAATTGCCAAGGGTAAAGTGCTCTGGCATGAGCATCCGGTGGCTCCGCGACCAGACGAGATGGTGGCTCGAGGACTCTCCTTCGTTCCTCAAGGTCGGCGGGTGTTCCGCCGCCTAACGGTGCAGGAGAACTTGGAGATTGGTGGTTATGTTATTAAAGATAAGAAATTGGTCCAGGAGAGGATAAAGGAAGTCTCAGAAATCTTCCCTGACCTCAAAACTAAACTTAAGGCCAAATCGGGGACCCTCTCTGGCGGCCAACAACAAATGCTCGCCATCGCCCGCGGCCTCATTACTGAGCCTAAGGTACTCTTACTCGACGAACCTTCGCTCGGCCTCTCGCCTAAATTAGTTAAGGAAGTCTTTGCTAAAATTAAAGAAATAAACGAGCGCCATAAGACGGCGATTATGGTAGTAGAACATAATTTGAAGTCCCTTCTCCAAATTGTCCACCGAGCCTATGTTCTCGACAAGGGGCGCCTGGTCGGCGATGGTCCCGCCGCCCAATTTGCTGAAAAAGATTTCCTCAAGAAAGTCTTTCTCGGCCAAGTTGAAGCAGCAGCCTAGCTGTGCAACACTAAGTGTTGCACAGCTAGTGTCTTGAAGGGGGGGGTGCTCTTATTTTGTTAATCTAGAACTCATGTTTAAAAATATGATAATGAAAAGGATGCTCAAGTCCCAAGGGGCGACGGATGAGCAGGCGGGAGTGATTTTGGAATTGGTGGAGAAGAACCCTGAACTCTTCCAAAAGATTGCTTCTGAGGTAGAGGCGCGAGTTAAGAATGGGGAAGACAAGCAACAAGCCTCCATGGCGGTAATGGCCGCTCACCAAGAAGAACTCAAGCAAGTAATAGGGGACCCAAGTAAGTTGCAGCTCTAACGAGAAGTCTTAAAGAATCTACAGTCGTAGGTTCTTTAAGACTCGAAGATAGAAAGAGACCCCAGTGTCAGTTGACACCGGGGTCGTGGTTTAGCGCGGGTGGGGTTTTTATCCCCCCAACGCCACCCTGATCTTCTCGCTCAGGGTTGCCGTCTCGAAGGGGATTGTACTGTTCTTTTAAATCAAGGTCCACCTTGATCCCACCACATCTTAACTGCGCCAATTATAGCATGGCCAACTCCCTTGTCAAGTTCTCACTATCCTCACGGTCGTAGAGATAGTGAGAATTTATCCCGGGCTTGAATTTTGGCGGCGGAAAGGGGATAGTTAGCAGAATGAGTTTAAGTATTGGAATTGTGGGGTTGCCAAACGTCGGGAAGTCGACGCTTTTTAATGCGCTCACCAAGAAGGAGGTGCCGGCAGAGAATTATCCTTTCTGCACTATTGATCCATCGGTGGGCATTGTCACTGTGCCTGACAAACGGCTGGACATATTAACCAAGCTTTCTAAGTCGGCCAAGACTATCCCCGCCGTGGTTGAGTTTGTCGACATTGCTGGGCTGGTTAGGGGTGCGGCTGATGGAGAAGGGTTGGGCAATAAATTTCTTTCCCATATTCGCGAGGTAGACGCCATTGCCCAAGTGGTCCGCGCCTTTTCTGATAGCAAGGTCACTCACGTGGCTGACAAAATTGACCCGCTTAGTGACGCTGAGGTCATTAATCTCGAGCTGGTTATGGCTGATGCTCAGACAATAGCGAAGCGCCAAGGGAGCATCGCTCGAGAGGTGAAGCGAGGCGATAAGGAGGAAGTAGCGGAGAATAAACTTCTGATCAAGCTGGGAGAAGCGCTCGAGGCGGGCCAATTAGTTTCTGGTTTGGAGTTGGATGAGGTCGAACAAGTCCAACTTAAGTCCCTTCACCTACTCACCGCCAAGCCAATCTTATATGTCGTCAACACTTCTGAGGCGACAGAGAATTTACTTGAGGGTCTCAAAGAACAATTGCCTGGTCCCTCGCTCGAGATTGACCCGATCTTTGGAGAGGGGCTTGATAAGCTAACTCAGGCTAGTTATGAGCTGCTCGACCTGATCACTTTTTTTACCACTGGAGAAGATGAGACCCGGGCCTGGACCATTAAGCGGGGGAGCACAGCACCAATTGCTGGCACTGCCATTCATACCGATTTTAAAGATAAATTTATTAAGGCCGAAGTGATTACTTATGAAAAATTAGTTGATGCCGAAGGCTACGCAATGGCCCGTGAAAAAGGATGGGTCCGAACCGAGGGCAAAGAATACATTGTTCAAGACGGCGATGTCATTGAGTTCAAAATCTAGAGGACATCTAGATGTTAGACATTCAATGTCTAACATCTGTTGATATCTAACTCCTCTTCTATTTCCTCAGCCTTTTTCTTGGCTACAGAGCTGGCGAGAAAGCTTTTGTATTCGTCTTTATCATTAAATTGATCAGTGACGATACTCGGAGTCAATAAACAGGGCCAGCGATTAGATTTTAAGTAATCGTTACGGCTATTCCATCCGCCGGTATGTTTATGAATATAGGCAGAGAGATGAAGAAGTTGGTCATTATCTTCAATATGAACCGATTTGTATCGTCCTTGAAATAAATGGCCAGATTGCTGGTATTTATTATTGAAGTATTTGGTATGGGAATTGAGCAATCTTTGCATGTAGCGAAATATCCCCTCATCGACATGGTTTTTTAGTAAGAGGTGGAAGTGGTTGGGCATAAGGGAGAAAGCCACCAAGGAGACCTTCCTTTGCTGGACAATTTCTTTAATCGTTTCTTGGGAAGTGTTAAACATTGAATGTCTAACAAAATAGGAGACAGGGCGGGTTAGATTGGTGAGGGTTAGGTCTGATTGAAAGTGTAAGATCGAGAACAAAAATCTCACCCAATCTTGTTGATCCCGAAAAATCTGGTTTTTCAAAACCCCGCGGTTATATACATGGTAGTATTCGTCAGGAATTTTCATCTGTCTATTATCTAATGTTAGACATTGAATGTCTAACATTAATGAACAAGTATTGAGTGTTGGATACAAAAACACCCTCGCTGGGCGAGGGTGTTTTTTGAAGACCTGCAATTATAGTGCAGGTGTGTCGCCACCCATAGGGCTGGCTGGTGTGTCGCCACCTTCAGGAGCCAACTCCGGCTCCTGAAGGTGGC
>JAYEGE010000009.1:0-31855 GCA_034658935.1 Patescibacteria group bacterium
GGGGGTCTGGGGGGAAGGCCCCGAAGGAAAGCCGTTGGCTTCCGACGGGGTAAAAATTTTTGCCCTTTTGCGATTAAGATTAGAGCGTTTCCGCTTTTCTCTGATTAAGAGAAACATCCGCCAATACGGCGGACAGGCGCCACAGAAAAATTTTCTTTTCCTTTTAAAAGAAAAAATTGTGCGCGAAAAAATTAAAAAATGTAGAGAACTACTAAGGACATATATGACGCAAAACTGAAAGAGTGCAAGGAACAGCAGTACGATTTAGGCATCCAAAAAGACAAGCTTGCACAAGCAGACGAAAACTACCATATCATTGCTAAAACGGTACTGAATATAGCTCAAAAAGCTGAAGGGATACTTGAAGGTTCGGAAGTAGCTGAAAAATCAGTTTATGAAGTTTCTACTTCAGAACTCTGTTGTTGATGGTAAAAAGCCAGTATTTACAATGCGAGAGCCGTTTTCTTGCATCGCAAAAGCGTCTAACCATCCTACTTTGCTCCGCAGGTAGGATTCGAACCTACAACCAATCGATTAACAGTCGATTGCTCTACCATTGAGCTACTGCGGAATGAAGGAACACCGACCGAAATGGTAACAAAAATGGGGCGAACTGGGAAGAGGGTGTCAGTAGGTTTTTATGTTACAATCACCCTGTGAAAAGTTGGTTCTATCATCCAAATACAGCTTGGATTCTCCTCGCTCTGATCATAATCTTAATAGCCGCCTTCGGCTACGGCTATTATCGTTTTGATCTCCTGAGTAAAGATCTGGCCAATACTCAGGCACAGTTCGCCTCTAGTACCGCCGCTTTTGAGCAGCAAGTAGCTAACCTCCAAGCCAGCTTGACCCAAGCTGGTGGAGAACTCGCCAATCTAGCTAATAATCTTCAGGCCGAGCAAGACAAGAATGAATTCTTCGCTGGTCAGATAAATGAGATTTCCGGCACTGTCGGTCAATTAGATAAATTAAGCAAGACCGATGAGGAATTGCTCCAGAAATACTCCATGGTCTATTTTCTTAATGAGCATTATCTTCCTTCGCGCCTGAGCCCCATTGAAGATAGGTACAAGAGCGATCCAGATAAAAATGGGTTACTCATCCACAGCGATGTCTGGCCGCACTTGTTGAGCCTGCTCCAAGACGCCGCTGGCCACGATATCGATCTTAGAATCAGTTCCGCTTTCCGCTCCTTTTCTAGTCAAAGTGAGCTTAAGGCTGACTACCAAATTACCTACGGTTATGGCGCCAATCAATTTGCTGCAGATCAAGGCTATTCAGAACACCAATTGGGCACTACTGTAGACTTAGTTCTAGCAGGAGCTGAACCCGGGCTATCTGAGGACTTCGCTGATACGGAAGCTTATCAATGGCTATTAGATAACGCCCATGAGCACGGCTTCACCCTCTCCTATCCTGAAGGCAACGAGTACTACGTCTTCGAACCCTGGCATTGGCGTTACGTGGGAGTCGAGCTAGCCACTGATTTACATAATGACAACAAGCATTTCTACGATCTTGAGCAACGCAAAATAGACGAATATCTAATCAAAATCTTCGATTAAACTGGGCTTGTCAAAATTCGGTTCTCAGGTATAATAGTGGGCGGAAGAGACAAGTAATGGATAGAGCTTGGCAGATTGTAGATGCCAAGTAGCACGTTTGGAAGGAGCAGACATGAGAATCGCGAAAGTGGTGATAACGGATGTCAACGAAGACGGCCCTGTTGGGAAGTTCAAGCGCCCACGGCACAACAAGGGACGTGGGAGAAGGCGGCGCCTCATACTGCCGCCATCTCGCCGTCACGACGTCCGCGCGCGCGGAGAGTCTTTCATCTTCGGAGATAGGGCGACCGATCAGGCCCCTGTGCACCGAAAGGGTATGGTAATCGCCGTAGAATTGGACGGTCGGGGGCCCACGGCGACAATCAACCGCTGGGGCCTCGTCTCAGCGGACACCGTACCCACCACATCTTAAGCCTCAGAGCCTCGAGATTTTCCCTCCCTGAGAGACCCCCGTAGCACTGTTTAAACAAACACCGCGCGGGGGTCCTTTTTATATGTGAATAGAAACTAGACGTCGAGACTAGCCATCTTGGCGTGAGTCTGAATGAAGATTTTCCGCGGCTCAACTTCACTGCCCATCAAAGTAGAGAAAACTCGATTGGCTTCCTCGGCTTTATTAGCGGTGACCAGTTTTAAAATACGATTCTCTGGGTTCATTGTTGTCTCCCAAAGCTCCTCTGGGTTCATTTCTCCTAAACCCTTATAACGTTGAACAGCGATCTTGCTAGTTTTCTTTTTAACGACACTTTCCTCCTCTTCGCCTTCAGTAATCTCACTATCAGAAACTTCCTCCCCCCCACCCAAATCCTTTACTATTTTAGCTCGCTCTTCGTCGTTGAAAGCGTAATGAACTTCCTTACCCTTCTTGATTTTAAAAAGTGGCGGTTGAGCAATAAAGATGTAGCCCCCATTGATCAACTCAGCAAAATATCGATAGAAGAAAGTAAGTAATAAAGTTCGGATATGAGCACCATCAACATCAGCATCGGTAGCGATAATAATTTTATGGTAACGGAGTTTAGATAGGTCGAAGGTCTCACCAATGGAAGTACCCAAGGCAATAATCAACGACTTGATCTCAGCAAAGGCGAGCATCTTATCGAGCCGAGCCCTTTCAACATTCAAGATCTTACCCTTGAGTGGCAAGATGGCCTGAGTCCTCCTATCACGCCCCTGCTTACCTGAACCACCAGCAGATTCTCCCTCTACAATAAAGAGCTCGGCTTCAGTGGCATCCTTGGTTTGGCAATCAGCTAGCTTGCCGGGCAAAGTTAGCCCTTCCAGGGCGCCCTTACGCAAAATGCTGTCCTTGGCTGCCTTAGCCGCCTTGCGTGCCCGGAGAGCTAAGAGCACCTTACCGACAATCAGCTTGGCATCCTCTGGATGCTCCTCGAAGAAAGACTTGAGGGCTTCACCGAACACAGACTCAACCGCTCCACGGACCTCAACATTACCTAGCTTAGCTTTTGTCTGCCCTTCAAATTGAGGATTCCGTAATTTAACCGAAACCACCGCCATGATGCCCTCCCGAACGTCATCGCCAGAAAAGGCATCGTTCTTCTCCTTAACTAGATTGTTCTGCTTGGCATAGTCGTTAAGTGTCCTAGTCAAAGCAGTCCGGAAACCAGTTAAGTGGGTCCCACCTTCTGGCGTAGAAGTATTATTGGTAAAGCTCAACTCCCGCGGCACAATATCATTAACATATTGAAAGGCAATCTCAACATGAACATTGTCTCCCGCCTTACCATTTGGCACGGCAAACTCCTTCTCCACATAGAAAACATTGCGATGGAGAGGCTTCTCATTCTCGTTATGAAATTTGATCAGAGACAATAGGCCGCCTTCAAAATAGAAGGTTCGGGAAGGCGCTTCGAGACCGAGATCACTCAAAAAGAAAGCTTTGTCAGTATCGATCTTGCCCTCATAATTCCGCAAGTCAATAGTCCTAACACGCAGGGACTTAACCAGGTAGGCCTGACCACGGAGATGAGCGACTACCCTGCCCCAATCATACTCAGTGCTAGAAAAAATTGTTGGATCTGGTTGGAAACTTATTATAGTGCCGTGAAGCTTAGAGCTAGACACTTTCTTGACTGCCCCCTGCTTCTTGCCCCGCTTGTACTCCTGAGCCCATTTACCACCATCACGATGGACTTCAGCCTTGAGCCAAGTTGAGAGGGCGTTAACCACCGAGGCGCCAACTCCGTGAAGGCCGCCTGAGATCTTATAACCCTCACCCTCAAACTTACCACCGGCATGGAGCTTGGTCATCACTGTCTCTAGGGCCGAGACCTTGGTCTTGGCATGAGTCGACACCGGAATACCAGCACCGTTATCAACTATGCGGACAACATCTCCGGCCTGCCCCGACCCTGGCGTCGGGGGCAGAAGAGCAACTTCAATTTCGTCACAAGAACCATTCATCGCCTCATCACGCGAGTTGTCAAAAATCTCCACCAGCAAGTGGTGCAGACCTTCTGGCCCCGTAGAGCCGATGTACATGCCCGGACGCTTCCTAACTGGCTCCAGGCCCTCTAAGACGACAATGTCTTCGGCCTCATATTTCCTGGTTTTGCCCGTCGACTTAGCGGCCGTTTTCCCCGTTTTTGCCATGTTTTTTCGGATTATTTTGCTTGTTGTTAGTCCTTTATTATAGCATATTTGACCCCCTTTTAGGCCATACAAAAAAGACAATTATCCCCACCAATCCAGGGCTAATTTAAGCCGTTTTATTTCCTTACTTCCCAATCCTCTTGTTGTTCGAGGGTGGAGATTACTCGATCCATTATTTGGTTGACCTCGTCGTCGGTTAGGGTGCGATCGACAGCTTGGAAGGCCGAGCGGAAGGCGTAGGACACCCTCCCCTCTTTTTCAAATTGATCAAAAAGAGTCGGCCCCTCCACGAGGAGCTCTCCGGCCTGATCTGCGATAATCGTCCCGATTGCTGACGACTCAGTGTCAATAGGAACAAAGAGTGCTAGGTCTCTAACAATGCGCGGATAGAGCGAGACGGGTTGGAAGCGAACGTCTAGCTTTAAGTAAGGAGTTAGGTCAACATCCAGTGGGCCGCCCATCTCATCGGCTAGGGTTTCCAAATCTTCCATTTCCAAATATTCCAGGGCGTCTGTTTGTTTTGTCTCCACGTCTACTTTAAGGCCGCAGGACTTTTTGAGCCCCCCCCATATCTCGGTCAACACTCCCTCCTGTTTATACTTAGCGGTCCGCCAACCGATCCCAATCGCCAAATTGATTCGCTCTTTACCAACGCTAAAGACATGTCCAATTTCAAATAATTTCATCGCCTCTTTTTCAAACAAGAGATGGGGTAAATTACCAGCAATTTTTTGTTGCAGGCTAGTAGACAAATCGGCTCTTAAAAAATTCTTGTCAGAAGCTAGAGGATTAGCAATTTCTACTTCCCCCTTGGCGACCAGAGTATGACTATGAATCTCACTGAACCCTTGGCTGATCAAAACCTCCCGAATCTTATTACTCAATTGTTCTGATTTATTTGGTGCCGTCTTCAATCCCAAGTCTGGCAATTCATTAGGGATATTATCGTAACCGTATAAGCGACCCACCTCTTCTACAATATCAGCCTGGACATTCAAATCGAGTCTGTCTTCCGGCACCACCACCCGCAATTGGTCTTCATGCCAAGTGGCCTTGCAACGCAACCGGGTCAAGATATCAACTATTGTCTCCGGCTTTATTTCCACTCCCAATAAACGCGTGAAGTCCTTACTTTCCATTTCTACCGCTCGCTTGGTTGGCAACTTGGGATTGGTATCAGTTACCGGCCCAAACTTGATATCTCCACCAATCGTCTGCTGTAATAGCTGGCTAAATTTATCCATCGCTTCGGCCGTCAAAGTAACGGTCATCCCATTCTCAAATCTCTTAGAGGCGTCGGTGCGCAAGGTAAGTTTGGCTGAAGCACGTCTGGTTAACACTGGATCAAAATTGGCAGCTTCTAAAATTAGGCGCTTGGTCTCCTGAGTTACACCCGCCCTCTTGCCACCCTTAATGCCGGCCACCCCCAAGGGCCCCTGATCATCGGCAATAATTAAAATAGTGGGGTCTAGGGTTAATTCCTGGTCATCTAGGGTGGTCATTGCCTCCCCCGCCCTCGCCAAGCGTACCACCACATCGCCCACCACCTTATCGGCATCAAAAGCATGCAGAGGTTGACCCAAGTCAAACATCACATAATTAGCAATATCGACTACGTTATTGATGGGCCGCTGATCAATAGACTCCAACGCCTCCTTAAGCCACTCCGGCGACTCAGCGATAGCCACCCCACTAACCACCCTAGCCTGATAACGACGGCAGAGCTTGGCATCATCCACTACCACCTTCACAGTCATATCTTTGTCTAGACTTAAGTCAGCGGAGATGGGCAATGCCGCTATAGACCTATTAAGTATCGCCGATAACTCTCGGGCAATACCCCGATGACTCAAGCAATCGTGAGCTCGATTGGGCTGGACATCAACGTCCAGTACCTGGTCATTAGCGAGATCTCTAATCTCATCGATCTCAAAAATATGGTCCGCTAAGGCTTGGGCAACATCCTTAGCCCAAGGCAGAGATTTATCAAAATAATTCTGTAACCATTTATGGGAAATCAGCATAATTAAAATTGCTTAATGAAACGCCAATCACCACTACAGAGCCAACGAATATCGCCAATCCCATGTTTAAGCATTACCAAGCGATCTAAGCCCACGCCAAAGGCAAACCCAGACCAAACCTCTGGGTCTAATTGGACCGCCTGGAGAACATTGGGATGGAGCATGCCTGTGCCCAAGATTTCTATCCAACCAGTTTGTTTACAGAGAGGGCAGCCCTTACCAGCACAGCGGAAGCAAGAAACATCCAACTCAGCTCCCGGTTCAACGAATGGGAAATAGCTCGGCCGCAAACGGATCTTCAATTCAAGGCCAAAAAGCTCTTGAAAGAATTTCTCTAGTACCGCTTTGAGGTTGGCCATGCTTATATCTCGACCAACCATAAGGCCATCTAGCTGAAAGAACTGCGCCTCGTGGGTGGCATCAGTGGCTTCGTTACGAAACACCCGACCAATAGAAACCGCGGCCAGGGGCGGCTTATTCTTCTCCATGTAATGGACGTCAACCGCTGTGGTATGGGTCCGCAATAGGCGCCGGCCATCTTTATTATCTGCGGTCAACCAGAAGGTGTCCTGCATATCACGCGCGGGATGATCGGCCGGCACATTGAGGGCATCGAAATTGTAATACTCAGTCTCTATTTCTGGCCCCAAAGCAACAGAAAAACCCAGGCGCTCAAGTGCTCTTGTCGCCTGGTGTATCATCTGGGTCATAGGATGCAAATGACCCGGCTGCTTAATTTCCTCCATTGTCTCGATTATAGCCAGTTAACACTTTAGTGTCTATTAACTCACAGTAATGAAAACCTGCGTCTGAGCCACCCGTCGGACTCGAACCGACAACCTACGCTTTACAAAAGCGTTGCTCTACCAATTGAGCTAGGGTGGCTATCTCCTATGTATAGATTCTATCAGACTCCCACATTTTTCCTCCACTGCCGACAGTACGTAACGGAAGGCGGCAACGATAGATTTAATAATGAGTAAGGTATATAGACAGATGTAATGGCCAAAGTTTTTGAAAAAATAACCGAAGCCAAAATAGGCGGCATCGATCCGTCGCTGCCAATTTTCGGCCAATTGTTCGCCAGCCGAATGATTAATTGTTAGGTAGCCACCACGGAGGGCCACTGATTGCTGGCGATACAAGAGCCCTGCCAGAGCTAGAGCAATTACCAAACCACTAAGGCTAAAGATAAGGGTCATGAATACTAGGCATCCTCACCCACCACCAAACGAACAAAGCGGATCAACTCTAGTCGTTCGCCAAATTTTTGTAGATAACCCTTGATCACTTGATCAACAGTCGAACCCTGTTCTCGGATAAAAGGTAGCGCGAGAAGAGCCGCGTTATCTTCCGGAGAAAAGGCCGCCACTTGCATAGCTAGGTCATTGGCCAAAGTCCGAAAATCTTCGTTCTTGGCCACAAAGTCAGTCTCACAAGCCAGCTCCACCAAGGCGCCCAGATTGCCATCGCTGTGGACGTAATTACCAATAGCACCAGCGCCCAAGGTCCGCCCAGACTTCTTCTGAGCCACGGCCGCTCCACGAGCTTTCAGGGCCTCAATTGCTTTGTCTAAGTCTCCACCAGACTCTTCAAGCGCTTTCTTGCACTCAACGACAGAAACGCCAGTACGGTCTCGTAAATTTTTAACAGCACTAATATCAACGGACATGAATATATTATTTTAAGCTGCTGCCGGCTTGGATATAGGAGCAGGAGTGGGAGCGGCGGCCGCTTCTTTAGCAACAGTCTCGGCGGCGATCTTCGCAGACTCCCGGCCACGGCGATAAGCGTCGGCCAATCGTTCTAAGATCAGCCGGATTGCTTTAGCGCTTGAGTCATTTACAGCAATCGGGTAATCAATACCAGTCAGATCGCAATCAGTATTAGACAAGCTGATAACCTTAACTCCAGTCTTCCGTGCTTCAGCCACAACAATCGCCTCGGCCCGAGAGTCAGTCACTATTACTGCTGCTGGCAATTCAACCAGACCGACTAGACCAGACAAGTAACGCTCCAAGCGGGCAATTTCTCTATCAATTAATAAACGTTCCTTCTTGGTATAAACATCTAACTCCCCTTTCTCCTTCTGCTCTTTAAGCTCCGTTAAGCGATCGATCCGAGTCTTCATATGAGAGAAATTGGTGAAGGTACCACCCAACCAACGGCTAGTGACATAGGGCATATCTAGAGACTCAGCAACGCGCTCAGTCGCGGCCCCAGCTTCAACCTTAGCGCCCACCAGAAGGATCTTCTTCCCCTCCATCGCCAAGCCCGTAAGATAGGAACTGGCCTTCTCTAGGTCACTAGCGGTCCGCTCCAGGTCGATCAAGGCCGCCCCACCCTTATAGCAATAAATAGACTCCCTCATAGACGGGTGATTGCGGGCCCGGGTATATCCGAAATGGGCTCCAGTGGCGAATAATTGCTTAACCAATTCGCCCTGATTATTGTCTGACGCACTCTTTAACATGGCCTAGTAGTGTAACAGATTAGGTCTATTTTGGCAAAATCACTCGGTGACTCCTTGAAGGGCAGTAATAATAGGGTCTAACTCACCGGCAAATATCTTGGGTAGATTATGCCAGGATTTCTTAATACGGTGGTCAGTCACTCGGTCTTGGACAACATTATAGGTCCTGATTTTCTCCGACCTATCACCGGTGCCAATCTGTTCACGCCGCTCACTGGCCTCGGCACCAGCCCTAGTTTCGTCTTCTATAACCTGCAATTTGGCGGCCAAGATCTCCATCGCCTTATCTTTATTACGCCCCTGACTCCGCTCACTAGTTGAGCGAACAACCAAGCCGGAAGGTTTATGGAGTACCCGAACGGCTGTCTCAACCTTATTGACATTCTGCCCACCCTTACCACCAGACCGAGAAGTAGTAATCTCTAAATCAGCTGAATTCAACTCAATCTTACTAACAGAAAAAAGCGGTAAAATGGCCACCGAGGCAGTGGAGGTGTGCACCCTACCCTGCTTCTCAGTTACTGGTACCCGCTGGATACGATGGACCCCCATCTCGTAGCGCAGAGCCTTATAGACGCCGCGCCCATGAATTTCAAAAGACGCCTCCTTATAACCACCAAGATCATTGGTCGATTCATCTAACCTAATAAATTCCCAACCCCGCCTTTCAACATAACGCTCATACATCTCGGCTAATTGGTAAGCAAAGAGGGCCGATTCATTGCCGCCCGCCCCAGCCCTCACCTCCAAGACTAAAGACTTGGGGTCCTGGCTGGATTCCGGACCGAACGGTTTATTAACAATCGCCTCCATCTGCTCAACTAGGTTATTTTTTAAGTCTTCTAGCTCCTTGATTTCGCTACTCGCCAAATCAGCCATAGCTGGATCGCCAGCCTGGAGAGCTTGAGCCTCAGTAATTTTGTGTTCAGTCCGGGTATATTCCTCAGCCAAATAGGCCGTCTGGGGATTGGCCCGGAAAGAAGAAATATCGAAAGACATGAGTTAGGAATCAGCTTTAACGCGGGCCTTTTTAGCCGGCTTTTCAGTTTTGGTTTTGGACTTGGTTTTCTTAACCTTCTTAGGCTTAGCCGTCTCAGTGGCCTTGGCTCGGCGAGACTTGAATTTCTCCACCCGGCCAGCGGTATCGATAACTTTGTCCTGACCGGTATAGAAAGGGTGACAGGCGGCGCAAATCTCCACTGAGATTTTCTCTTGGGTTGAGCCGACAGCAAAGACCTGGCCACAGGCACAGGTCACCTTAGCGTTGTTATAGTATTTTGGATGAATCTCCTTTTGCATCGGCCTATAATAGTAGAAAATCAAAGATCCCGCAAGGGGTCTATCATATTGAGTTGAATGTCCTGGGCTTTGGCCATCACTTGGTTGCCATAGAATAGATTGGCTGGTTTACGCCCCGGAGTGCAGGGGGCACCCGAATAATAGCGACAAGCAGCGTTACGTTCAGAAGTATAACTACCGGCGATAGCCCCTAAATCCTGAATATAGATAGCTGTGGCCATGAAAGAATGCCGTGGCTCCCAGGGATTGGCCTGATCGGGCGGTATACCCAGCAAAGAGCCCACCCGACTTTTAAATAATTCCCAAGTGGAGGGAATAAACTGAGAAGGCCCCATCCCGCCACCAAAACCACGTCCGGAATAATATTCCTTGCCCGGCGGACAAGAAACCGGAGTCATCTTCCAATCTAAACCTAGGCGAGCAGTGATATTCTTAAAGGGAACAGTATCGCGTGGCGCCTTCACCACCCGCTCAAAAAAGGTACCTGTATTTTTACCAGACCCGTTACCGGTTTCTAGATCACCGATCAAACAAGAACCCTGATGCTCACCCAAATTAGACTCCTGAGTTAAGATGGCCAAGATGAGAGCCGCACGGACACCGGTCTGGGCAGAAGCGGCATTGGCATATTCTAAGGCCTTACCAAAAGGAATGGCCGCCGTATCACGCAAGGCGAAGAGGGCCGCTCTAATCTCGGCCGCTCGACGTCGACGCTCAGCCACAATCTGCTCGTAGGTCTTCTCTTGCTGCTTACTAATATCTAAAACTACCTGCCTCTCAGCCTCACGTTCCTCAATCACCCTCTGTTGGTACTCGATTTCTTTCTTGGCATCAAGCTCCTTGTCTTTGCGGTTCTCCAGGAGGGCCTTCTCCCGGCTAGTCAGAGACTTAGTATCTCGGATATCGCCCAAGGAAGAATGGATCGCGGCTTGGAGCGAAGCGAAATGATCAACCTGCCGGAAAAATTCTGATAGGCCGGCGGTGTTTAAGATAATCTCTAATAAAGATACGTCATCAAATTCTCTAGTTTGACGCAATAGCTCAGCCAGAGAATCTTGTTCGGTAATAATCTTTTTCTCCAGCTGGTTAATCTTACCCTGACTGGCTAGGATCTCATCTTCCAGACCGCCAATAATCGAGCGCTTAGTGGCCACATTCGCTCTGGCTTTGGCAATCTGACTTTGCAATAGCTCAACCTCTCCCTCTACCGTAGCTGTCTCCATTTGCTTACCCTTAAGAAGGGCAACCTGAACGGCGATCTGCCTCTCCTCCTCTTCGAGCTCAGCCTGAAGCCTGGCCCGCCGAGCCTCAATACTCTCCTGAGAAGTTTGGCCTTGAACCACCGACCAATTGGCAAAACCACCCAAGGCGAGACCGCCTAGGAGCAAAACCAAAAAAAATAACCTGGTCCATTTCACCAGATTATTATAACAGAAGTCGATTAATGATTGGCTATTCCCCCTCTTCTTTCTTGGACTCCTCTGCTTTCTCGGCCTTGTCTCCCTTGTCTTCGCTTCCGCCTTCGCTCGGAGCGACCTTAGTGTCATCCTCTCGCTTACCCTTCTTCCCTACTTCAATATCAGCAAGATCGGCTTGCGGCGCCTCGTCCTCCTCCTCCTTGGCGACACTGATAGAGGCCACAACCTCCTCTGGATCGTTCAATAATTCCTTAACCCCAGCTGGCAATTTAAGATCTTTAACCAAGATCTGACTATCAAGGTCAGTTAGAGTAGTAACGTCGACTACGATATTATGAGGAATCTCAAGAGGCAAGGCCTCAATAGATAGGTTATGCAAAACTCGGACCAAGGTACCGCCATGATCCTTAACGGCTGGGGCCACCCCCTCGAAGTGTAGGGGCACTTCAACTTCAATGGCCTTAGCCTTATCGATGACATAGAAATCAACGTGAACAGGTTTATCACTAACCGGACCGAGGGCAACATCCTGGACTAGAACCTCCTTGCTGGCCCCCTCACCAGCCGGCACTAGGGAGATCACCGTAGACTCACCAGCTTTAGCGAAAACCTTCCCAAATTCCTTAGCAGATACAAAATAAGGGGTTGATTCAGTCTTGGTACCATAAACAATCACAGGTAATTTACCTGCCTCTCGGGCGCTCTTTAATTTCTTACCAAAAACCTCTCGTCTTTCGATTGCTAATTTAAGCATAATAGTAGGAGTAGTATAAACAAAATGAAGAAAAAGTAAACCCCTCCCACTTGGAGGTTCTTCCTCCAAGTGGGGTCAACTTAAGGCGTTTGGTGGGGTTTGGCCGGAGAGGGCGGCGATGATGTTCATGGCGACGGCGCGAGACATGTCGTCGCGAGCGGCGTGGGTAGCTGAAGCAATATGAGGAGTCAACACAACATTATCTAACTCAGCTAGACCGGGAGCCAATTGAGGTTCATTTTCAAACACGTCCAAACCGGCACCGAAAATCTTTTTGTTTTTCAAAATCTCTACCAGGGCCGCCTCATCAATCACTGGCCCACGAGAAGTATTGACGAGGATGGCCTCCGGTTTCATCTGGTTCAGCCTCTCCTTATTCATAAGATGCCGCGTAGTATTGTTTAAAGGAACGTGGAGAGAAATGCAATCGGCCTCTTGCAGAAGCGTCTCGAGCACGGGGTGAAAATGAATACCGGCTGACTCCTCCATTGCCCCGTTGCGAACAATGTCGGAGTAGATTACTTTCATACCAAAACCCTTTTGAGCAATCTCAGCCATCCGCGAACCAATCCGTCCTAAGCCAATAATGCCCAGAGTCTTGCCTTGCAATTCCTTGCCCATCAATAGAAACGGTGCCCAGCTAACATACTTGCCATCACGGATAAATTGATCAGCCTCAACTGCCCGCTTAGCCACTGTCAAGGCGAGCGTCATAGCGTGCTCGGCCACCGAATTACTAGAGCCACCAGGAGTGTTGGTAGCGAATACTTCCTTCCCCTTAAGCGCGGGAACATCGATATTGTCGAAGCCCACCGCGTAATTAGCGAAAATTTTAACACTCGGAGCAATTTCCAATACCTCAGCATTAATCTTATCGGTCAGCAAACATAGCACTGCGTCGTAGGAGGTCGCCTTAAGTGCTTCTAACAATTCATCCCGCGTAAGCACATCATTCTTCTCACTCACCACCACCTCATGCCCCGCCTGACGCAAGAGCTCAAGACCATTCTCCGGAATCCTCCTCGTCACAAAAATCTTCGCCATGTTGGTTGCAAATTAAATTAAACAATATTTCTTAATCCAAATTATAACCCAGAAATGAAACCCGCCATATGTGTGTGCATATCACCACCACCACTTGACAAAAGTGCTATCTCAATATAGATTAGTGGTAGTTGGCTCTTTGAGAAATCGTGTGATTTCTGGGGCCCATCCGCAAAATCCGAGAGGAGATAGTAATGACCGAGTCGAGAAACAAGTCAGAGGAAACGGCACGTTTTTCTTGGTTTACCAATACTATGTGTGCCATTATCGGCACCTTCGTGGCCCTAGTCCTCTATCGTGAATTCAATTGGGGGGGCTGGAGTCTAGTGGTAACCATACCACTCTTCTCCGCCACTGGATGGATCCTAGCTGATTTGAAGGGGTTCATTGCCTCGTGTAAACGAGCTTGGCGCATAACGGCCGAGGGATTGCCCAAAGCCTGGCATGAGACCCTCGCCTTTCTACAAGGCAAAAGGCGGGAGTTGCAAATATTCAACACATCAACTGGCTGCTATAAATCCATTGCCCTAACGGCGTCCTGGACCATGCCCATCCTTGCGTTCTTTTTCTATGGGGTGGTCAAAGATCCACAAGCCAGCGCCCCAATCGAGTGGTTAGGTCTCTCATTCGTCTCCTTACTGTGGCTGGTTGTAGAGACAATGACCATCTGTGTGTTCGGCCTGGTGACACCCGCCGATAAGCGCCTAGTAATCGCCAGAGACCTATGGTACGCCCTGCCGGCAGAGGAGAGGCCGCCCGTCTCTGACTCCACTGATATACAAAAGGATGAACTAAGCGCACGTTTTATCCGATCTCAATGTCCAGAAATTTGGGAGCAGGCAGAGGGCCAAACTCGGATCTGGTCTAAACGAGGACTAGTACGCTGGAATCCCATTTCGGCACCCTTTGTCCTGTTTGGCGGCATATTGCGAGGGCTAGGTTGGCTTATCAAGAGAGTCCCGCAAATAGCCTACGTCCTCCTTACCGTATGTCCGCGTTGGATCATCCAGACTGCCGTCAAATTCGTTAGCCTGATCTATCATCACGCCAACTTCGATCTCCGGAGGATCGCTTTCACAAGCATCGCTTTGGGGATGGCAATCGGCTATACTGTCGGCTGTTACCGAGGGAATATCCCGCTCGGGATGGCTGTCGGCGGTGCGGCATGTGGGCTTATCGGTATATTGCAACATCACTTCGTCTACCAAGCACTGGTACGACAGACCACTACGTAGTCATACGCCCCGGTTCGCCATAGCGAACCGGGGCTTTTTTATTTAAAAAAAGTGGAGGAAAACAGGTCTGATCGCGAATCTCCCTCGCTGATCGTGAGCAGGCCGGACCTGTTTTCCGTAACTTATAGATTATTTCCGCCCAAGGCGGATCAACCTCGGGCTGAAAAAAGTTTTAATTTCTGCTCGACTACTTTTTGCATCGCTAACACCGAGTCTTTCATAATCCGATAAGGAGCGACTTCCTCGGGATTATTTTGGAGTGCCATCTTCACGGCATCGCGGTAGGCCACCCGCAACTCAGTATTAACGTGGACCAGAGACACACCGGCAGCAATAGCCGCCTTGATGTCCTCATCACTACTGCCTGAAGCTCCGTGGAGCACTAGCGGAACCCCAGCAACTCGGTGGATTTGCTCCACTCGCTCTGGATTAAGGCGTGGATTACCACCGCGAATCACCCCGTGGACATTCCCCACCGCTGGCGCCAGGAGGTCCACGCCAGTCTCCTGCACGTAGCGCGCCGCCTCTTCTGGTTTAGTTAAGTCATCCCCAGCTACTCCAGCTCCCTCTGGCAACTCATCAAGCACCTTAGATGATTGGCCAATATAACCCAACTCACCTTCGACTAGAATATCTCGCCCCTCTAACTCAGCCCGACTTTTGGCGTACTCGACGCTCCTCTTGGTCTCAGCAATATTTTCTTCCAAAGACAATTTCGCGCCATCAAAGATGACAGCATCGAAACCAGCATCAATCGCCACCCTAACTTCCTCAAAGGAATAAGTATGATCAGCATTAAGAAAAATGGGATAATGGCTACCCGGACTATCGGGGGCCGGATACTCCTCGCGCAAACTCTTAACTAAAGCGGCGGCCTGGCGAACACCAATAAAAGCCCGCTCACCTTCCGACACTCCAATAACCACTGGTAGCTCGAGCCCTTGGGCGGCCCGGAAGATTGCCCACAACCCTTCAATATTAGAGATATTGAAGTGACCAATCGCCACCTTCTTCTCCACCGCCTCCTCTAAATATTGGCGTAAGTTTTTCACACCCCCATTATAGCCCAAGTGGACGACATGTTAAACTAGAGGCAGTAAGGAAAAGTTAATTATTAATTACTAAAAGAGAATTATGGAAAATATACAAAACGAGGGCACACCGAGCCCCAGCGCCGTTAGTTCAGAAGCAAAGATGAGTTCATCCCCTGCGGCTACCAATGCCGGCTGGTCTTGGGGTGGTTTTATGCTTAATTGGGTACTTATCTTGGCCGCGCGCCGCTATATGTACCTATTCCTCCTGCTCCTAACCCTTATCCCTGTCGTCAACTTTATCTTCTGGATCGCCTTCGCTATCTACATGGGCATTAAGGGTCGCAACTTAATAATGAGTAGTCAAGGATTTGCTAGTCCTGAAGAAGCCAAGGGCTTCATGAAGGGCGTTGACCATGCCGGCAAGATTTTGTTCTTCGTCATGCTGGCACTCATAATTATCGGCCTAATCTTTGGTCTAGTTGTTGGAGCCGGTCTATTTAGTGTATTCACTGGTCTCAGCGGCTTATCCAGTGGCGTCCCAACAGGTTATTAGTTGGCAATGACAAAGGAATCAAGGCAAACACCGCAATTTGATTTTATTGCCCTCGGTGATATCGTCACTGATGCTTTTATTCGCTTAAAAGAGGCCGAGATCCACGCTGACATCCAGAAAAGTGAGCGGAAGATCTGCATGAACTTTGGCGACAAGATACCTTATGAATCGGTCACGGTGGTACCGGCAGTGGGCAATAGCCCTAACGCCTCAGTCAGCGCCTCGCGCCTGGGACTCAAATCGGCCCTAGTCACCAATCTTGGCGACGACATTGAAGGAGATAGGGCCCTAGAGCAATTGAAGGATGACAATGTTAGCACCGTCTTCGCCCGCAAGCATCGAGAGATGAAGACTAATTACCATTACGTATTATGGTACCAGGACGACAGGACCATCCTAATCAAACACGAAGAGTACCCCTATACTCTCCCGAATATCGGCGAGCCTAAGTGGCTCTACTTGAGTTCGCTTGGTAGCCACTCGCTCCCCTTCCACCACACGATCGCTGATTATTTGGAAGCACATCCCAAAATCAGATTGGTCTTCCAGCCAGGCACCTTTCAGATCCAACAAGGAACAGAGAAATTAAGCCGACTCTATGCGCAGACCGAGGTCTTCTTCTGCAATACCGATGAGGCTCGACGACTCCTGAAGACACAATCGACAGATATTCTAACTCTATTGCGCGGCCTACAAGAACACGGCCCCAAGATTGTAGTCATTACCGATGGCGCCAAGGGGGCCTATGCTTATTACGAAAGCGAGGCCTGGTTTATGCCACCCTATCCTGACCCCAAAGCACCAGTAGACAGAACCGGCGCCGGCGATTCCTTCGCCTCCACCTTCACTTCCGCCCTGGTGGGAGGCAAGACCGTACCAGAAGCTCTAACTTGGGCACCAATTAATTCAATGTCTGTAGTCCAACAAATCGGCGCCCAAAAAGGCCTCCTCACTCGCGAGAAATTAGAAGACTTCCTCGCCAAAGCCCCACCAGAGTATAAATTGAAGATTCTAGTATAAATGACCTCCTCCCCGGCCGCAACGGAGCCCGGGGAGGAGGTCATTATTTACCCGTCATGGACCAGAGGCGGCAGGCGTCGCAGTCTTTTTTGTTGCAACCTTTGGTAAAGAAACTTAAGTCACGAATTTCGCTAGCCACCTCTTGGATTTGGTTGGCGAGTTCTTTAACTTCGCCTTCTTCGATCGGCATCTCCACTTGGGAGAGGCGACCCTTATCATCTGGCTCTATGAAATCAATCAAGCCGTAAGTGGCCCGATACTTAGGCGCACCCTTAGAGGTCGCCGGGCGGCCATAATTATCCAATAGCAGTCGATAGAAAAGTAGCTGACGGCGGTAATTACCATCGCTAGTTTTAGTTAGGCCAAGAACCCAATTCTTACTCTTGGGTTTGCCGGTCTTATAATCAATCACCCGCACTTCCCCACTGTTACTCAGGAGTTCCATCTTATCTATTTTTCCTGTTAATTTTATCGAACCCGCCCCACCGGAGAAACCCAGAAGCACACCCCTAACACCAAACTCATTGATAATAGTTCGCGACCACGAACCCTTATAAAATTCTAAATAGCCAGTAAGCGAGCGCTGGCCCTTCTCCCAAGCATCAGACAAGTCATTGGGTGAAAAAGGTTGTTGCTCCAATTGCCGCTTCAAGTACTCAAGTGTTGCGGCAGGCTCAAGATCTTCTTCCTCACGATAACGATCAAAATAATGCCGCAAGGTCTCATGCATTGCCGTGCCGTAAAGCAAGTGCCGATTCTGAACTTGGGTTAAGCGCAGGAGATTATGAAAAAAGTACTTGAGTGGGCAATCTAGATAATTATTAAGCGCCGTTGCCGACAAGCCCCGTTCTTCAAAAAGCTTATTAAGGTAGGCTTTATTGTCTAAATTAATAGCTGACTTGTCCCCCCGCCGCCAAGGCTGCTCAGCTTCCAAACCGGCTACATCGGAGCCAACTTCGTGGTTAATAGCCTCTAGATAATCTCCGTCGATCTCCTCAATAAATTGCGAGGGTAGGTATTGCCGACCACTGCTGTCGGCTAGGGCGTAACTAATATCCACCGAGTAGCGAGCTCGAGTTAGAGCAACGTAGAAGAGTCGTCGCTCGTCATCGTTTGGCTCAGTCGCCAAATCGGAACCACGCCAAGGTATCTTGAAACCTCCCCCCCGCCGATTATTACCCCAATGGCCATCAAAGGCGTTGATAATATAGACGTGATCAAACTCAAGCCCCTTGGATTTATGGGCAGTCATCAGGCGCACGCCCTCAAGTGCCGGCAGATGCTTCTGATTAAGTCGCAGATTATGTCGACCAGCCAATTCGAGATACTCCATGAAGTCGCCCAGCTTATACACTCGACGAGACACCTTATCGCCGGTCGGCCGCATAGCCTGATCCTTTATTTCTTGATAAAAGGATTGGAGCTTGGCTAATTTGTCTACCGCCTCTGGCTTAGTGAGCAAATAGGGCACAAAACCAGACTCCTCTAAAATATTCCCAAACCACTCTACTAGGTTTTGATTCTGGCTAGCTCGATGCCATTTCTCAAGTTGAGTATAAAAATCTTTAAAGTGGGGGTGGGTCTGCAAAGCCTGATAGAGATTCCCCTTCCCGCTCAGTAATTTGTAAACTTCGAGACTATCAAAATTAAGGAAGTCGAGCTGGAGCAGGCGGGACAAGTAATAATCATCACCGAAACCATGGATCGCTTCAAAAACGACCAATAATTTCTGGATTTCAATATCAGACAAAATGTCAGTGTCTGATTGGATAACCACTGGCACCCCCGCCGCCGCCAGAGCCTCGGCCGCCATCGCCGCGTCCTTATTGTCTCTATAGAGCACGGCGATCTCGTTGGCAACTGCACCAGACTCGATCTGCCGCTTAATATCTTTAGCCAACCAAGAACCTTCGGTCTCCGCAGTCGGCAAGACATGCAATTTGATTTTAGCCTTCTCCTTAATAACCTGCGCCTTCAAGGCAACTAAGATCTCCGCCGGCAAACTTCCGCTCTTAGTAATCAGACTATGTGAAGAATCAAGAATAGTTTGAGAGGAACGATAATTGTCGGCCAGAGCGACCAACTTGGCTTGCGGATAGAGTTTCTTAAAATAATTAAAATTATCTAAGGAGGCGCCTTGGAATTGGAAGATGGCCTGCTTCTCATCACCAACAATAAAGAGATTGGGGTCGGGATAGAAATTGGCCAAGAGCTCAAGTAGCTTGTTTTGTGATTGATTGACGTCTTGATGTTCATCAGCCAAGAGATATTGGTATTGCTCCTGTAAGCGCCAGAGAAATTCCTTATCCTTACCCAAGGCCCTTACCACCTCCATAATCATGTCGCTGAAGTCGTAGAGCTTGAGAGTACGTAGCTTCTCCTCATAAGCCTCGTAGACCTGGGCCAGCTCACGGTTCTTGGCAATATCCTTCTGCAACTCAATATACTTACCCTTCATCTTGCCTTTATGGGCCCCCTTCTCGTGATGGAGATCAGAAATCTTTTTAAAATCTTTTTCTTGCCCGATTATCAATTTTGTAAAATCATTTGGAGTAAGATTCTCTTTTTTCAATTTCTCGATCTCGCTAAGAATAGAGTAGAGATGGTAGAAGGGATCGCCAAAGGGCTTAAGTAGAGTCAGGGGTAACTCGGTGATCAGTTCTTCAAGTATTTTTATTTGGTCAGTACTCGTAGCATTAGATGAGCCAATAATACGTGGAAATTCTTCGGGGTACTTATTAATAACCTCATTGCAAAAGCCGTGGAAGGTATGAATGTTCACTCGATAGCCGGCCGAACCAATAATAGTAACTAAACGCCGACGCATGGCATGCACCCCGGCGGTGGTAAAGGTTAGGGCCAAGATGCTATCCGGCGCCGTGTCCGTTTGGCGCAAAATATTAGCGATTCGGAGAGTAAGAATTTGAGTCTTTCCTGTTCCTGGGCCAGCCACCACCATCACTGGCCCCTCAATTGTATCCACCGCCTCCTTTTGACTGGGATTGAGGCGCCGATAAAGGGTAAGAAAATGATCTTTTTTCTGCTCCATAGCTCTATCCTACCACCGAACGACATTGAGTGTCCTCTTGGACACTCAATGTCTGGTTAACCACCAGAAACTCGTCCCACCACAGGGCGACACCCGGTGTCCCCTTGGGCACCGGGTGTCTGATCAACCACCTGATACCCTCCGTCGCTCTGCGGCCATCAATGCAGAGCTATGGAGGGTCATTTTCGCCTGCCCGACATGCTTACCATTGCAGGCGGGCGATCTCGCGAAAATGAAAAAACCTCTCAATCCGCCGGAGCGAACTGAGAGGCAATACGTAAAATCGAGAAGGACCTGCCTAAAAATGATCCCCATCGCGATACGCCTCCGCTAGCGTCGAGATTGCGTACGCTTGCGCATCCTGAATCACCGCCCGATCCTTTTCCACATCAGCGCCGGCATCCTGAGCTCCAACACCATCCGCGAGAGAGCATCTTGCGCAGCCTGGTCGGAAATTGGCAGCTTGTCAGCCCCTGACTCCTTGGTCGCCGCTTTCTATTATATGCCAGACGGGCAATAAAGTCAAGGTGCGACTCAACAGCACTCCTGTTAAAATAAGGCCATGTCTACACATGAACAAATCAAGGGGGAAATGAAGCAAGCAATGCTTGATAAGAACCAGGTTAAGCTGGGGGTGATCAGGGGGCTCTTGGCCGCCTTTACCAACGAGTTGGTGTCTCTTAAGCGCAAACCGGATGAGTTTTTAGACGATGAAGAAACGCTAAAAGTAATCAGGCGCGAGAGTAAGAAGCGCAAGGACTCAATTGAGCAGTTCAAAGCGGCCAACCGGGCCGACTTAGTCGAACCAGAAGAAGCCGAGCTAGCTTATATCGAGACCTACCTACCAGCAATGATGGATAAGGAAGAAATCAAAAAAGTGGTCGCGGCTAAAATCGCCGAGCTCAACGTCACTGACAAATCTCAAATCGGCAAACTCCTCGGCGCAGTAATGAAGGAACTCTCGGGCAAAGCAGACGGTGGCGACGTTAAAGCAATTGCGGAAGAACTATTAACCTAGCGCAACGCAACTTCGAAAAACAAGATCGCGACTACACAAAACACTCATTTTGTGTAGTCGCGTCGAGAGTCTGCCGCAGGCAGATAAAGCGCGAACAAAATGAGTGTTTTACTCCGCTTTCGCCCTACCTGATCTCGTAACGTAGGTTAACAGTAACTACCACCTCCTCAGAACCTGGCTCGATAGCTGGGGCGATAGCTTCATCCATCATTTCGCCGCCCATGGCCATAGACTCCACACGGCCATAGAAAGGTGCTGGGCGATAACCACCCTCATCGATAGAAACTAAGCGACCAATACTGAAGCCAGCAGCCTTGGCGATTGCCTTGGCCTTGTTCTGCGCCTGCTCAATAGCCTCCTCACGTGCTTCGGCTCGAGCGGCTTCTGGGTCATCGATAGTAAAATTAAGTTGAGAAACAGTATTGGCGCCGCTCTCAACTACGCCAGAGAGTAGCTCCCCAACAATATCAAAGTCACGCACCTTAACCGACACCCTTTGGGTAATGGTATAACCAACAATAGTCGGTGGTGGACACACTTGGGTTATTAGAGACCTAACACAACGTTGATAACGTGGTGAGAGATCATACCCCTCAGTTTTAATATCCTTCTCGTCAATATCTTGAGACTTCAGATAATCAATCGCCTTGTTGATTTTCTGCACATTGTCTGTTTGCAATCTGGCGATATCACTTCCTCCCTCGGTAATCACACTAAAATTGAATTCAGCTACATCAGGAACAATGACCACCTTACCTTCACCAGACACGCCAAAGGTGTTCAGTGGTGGCACTGAGTGCTTATAGGTCGAGACATAACTAATAGACGAAAAAACGAGTACTAAGACTAGTAAAATTAGTGACCAACCTAAATAATTTTTAATATTATCTTTCATATTGATAAATTCTTCTTAAGTCCTTATTAATAATCCCAGCATAAGCTTGACGGGCCTAAAAGGCAAGTAATACAATGTAGTTCTATGTCACCGTTCAAGTGGCCGACAGGCAATCGAGCTGCCTTTCTAATCGGCATCATCGCTAGCGCCGTTGTCTCTATTATGGTTTTAAGCGCCGCCGCCGTCTTCGCTTTCTTGAACCAAGACAAAATTCTCAATTACCTGGCCGACCGTCTGCATGAAGTTAGCCAAATGACAATTGGCGGCAACGAATAAGCCTCTCTTCTTCTTCTTAATAACGGAGTAGCACGTCCCATTCTTACAAATACTTCCTCCCTTTTAATTTCTCCGGCAAGAGATCTTCTTTAGCACTTGTCCCAAGCTTGGTCGAGGGATACCGCTCATAGCCCTCACCATATTTAAGACTCTTCATTAATTTAGTTGACGGATTACGGATCTTGAGAGGAATAGCGAGATTGCCGTATTTCTTAACATCGGCTAGAGCTCTGAAATAGGCGTCATAAGCGCCCCTGTCCTTCTTGGCGTTTGCTAGGTAAACCGTCCCATGCGCTAGATTGATCTGCGCCTCTGGCGGACCAATAACACTCACCGCCTGAAAGACTTCATTGGCTACCACTAAAGCTGTGGGTTGAGCCATACCGATATCCTCACTAGCGAAGATAACCATCCGCCGGGCAATGAACTTGGGATCCTCGCCGCCGTCCACCATCCGCGCTAAATAATAAAGAGCGGCATCTGCTTGAGAGGCTCGCAGACTTTTAATGTAAGCACTAATTAAATTATAATGCTCGTCCCCCGCTCTATCGTAACGGAGGGTTTTAGATTGGAGAGCATTCTTCAGATTCTCTACAGTAATCTTACCGTAGAGTTGTCGTGTCGCTTCTAAAACGGTTAGGGCCTGGCGGGCATCACCATCGGCCATCCGGACCAACCAATCAATTGCCGCCTTAGATGCCCCGACCTTCACCCGCTTAATGATACTGCGCATCCCCTCCTCGTTTAGAGGCTCTAAAACAAAAACTCGGCAACGCGAGAGCAAAGCGGAAATAACTTCAAAGCTAGGGTTCTCTGTAGTTGCGCCGATCAAAGTGAGTTCGCCAGACTCAACGTAAGGTAAGAGGAAGTCCTGTTGAGATTTACTAAAGCGATGGATTTCATCAAGAAAAAGGATTTTGGATTTCTTATCAAGATCTAATTGGCCCCGACCATGATTAATGATTTTCCGAATATCATCCTTGCCGGCCGAGACGGCAGAAAGTTCAAAGAGGTCGCCCTTCAGACTCCGAGCATAGATCCGAGCCAAAGTGGTCTTGCCCGAGCCTGGTGGGCCCCAAAGCACAAAGGAGAAGAGGAGGCCCTTCTTAATCGCCACCCGCAAAGGCTTATTAGGGCCAACCAGGTGGTCCTGCCCCACGAACTCCGCTAGGCTGGCAGGTCTCAGTTTGTGTGCTAGTGGTTCCATGGAGCCATTATAACACCCCCCGTCAATGCTCAATCATCCGCCTAATTCGACAGGTGAACCGGAGAGTATATAATACTTAGACTCATGAAAAAGCGAGGACAGACAACCACACTGGAACAAGCAGCGAAGTTTTTGAAAATGCCTGCCGACCAATTGGCCAAGCTTCAAACGCCCGAACGCCTCCTAACGGTCCGGCTGGCGGTGAAAATGGATAACGGTAAATTAAAGATCTTCACCGGCTATCGTTCTCAATATAATAATGCTCGCGGCCCCTACAAAGGTGGCATCCGCTTCGCCCCCGATGTTAACGAAGAGGAGGTCATCAATCTCTCTGCTTGGATGACCTGGAAATGTGCCGTTGCCAAGCTGCCTCTCGGCGGCGGTAAGGGTGGCGTGATTGTGGACACCAAGAAATTGTCTCGCCGCGAATTAGAAAGAATATCTCGTGCCTACGCTCGCGCCATCGCCGACAATATCGGTCCCACCAAAGATATCCCCGCCCCCGACATGTACACCAATACTCAAGTAATGGATTGGATGGTTGATGAATATGGCAAGGCGACCAAACAGAGCAAAAAGATTGCTCGGGCCAGTTTCACCGGTAAGTCTATAAAGAAGGGAGGTTCGGAGGGGCGAACGGAGGCTACCGGCTTCGGCGGAGTATATGTAATGGCCGAGTTGGCCAAAAAACTAAAACCTAAGCCGACTCAAACCACCGTCGCGGTCCAAGGCGCAGGTAATGCGGCCAAATACTTCGCGCTCGAAGCGGCTCGACTCGGTTATAAGATTATTAGCCTCAGTGATTCAAGCGGCGCCATTTATAATCCAGACGGCCTCGACCTCGACGCGGTGTTTAAATACAAGGATAAGGGCGGCAGTCTTAAAAACTACCGAGCAGCAAAGGTAAAAAACATTTCTAACGAAGCTCTGCTTAAATTACCGGCGGATATTCTCGTCCCCGCGGCCACCAATGACGTCATTACTAAAAGGAACGCCGTCCAGATTAAAGCTAAGTATATTATTGAGGTGGCCAATGGGCCCGTCACACCAGAGGCAGACAGAATTTTAGAAAAGAAGAAGGTTCTCGTCGTCCCCGACGTCCTTGCTAACGCCGGCGGCGTGATCGTCTCCTATTACGAATGGCTACAAAATAAGCGTGGCGAAAAATGGAGCAAGGAAAAAGTTTTGAAAAAACTCCGCACCCAAATCAGCGGCGCCTTCGCCGACGTCTGGCAAACACACACCAAGCACCGCCTCTCCCCCCGCCTCGCCGCCTATATCTTGGCCCTGAAAGGAGTGTCTAAATTATTTTAGTACGATATATCGAACTATTTTGTTTTTTGTTAATCAGACACCCCGTGACAGGCAAGCAAGACACGGAGTGTCGTTGGTAGTTGGCGAAACCACCTTAACTAAAAATAAAGATAAGGTTTTTTAGTTCGATATATCGAACTATTGTAGTTTTATTTTCGGTTGGCTCGAGTTCGATCGGTTTCAGTTAAGTATTGTTTGCGCAAACGAACATTATTAGGAGTGATCTCGAGATACTCATCTTTGACCATCACCTCCAACCCACGCTCAATGGTAAGAGTAAAGGGCGGCACCAAGTCGATGGCTTCGTCAGAACCAGAAGAACGGACATTAGTTAAGTTCTTTCCCTTAATCGGATTAACCGGCATCTCCTCCCCTTTAGCAGTATTGCCGATTACCATTCCCTCATAAACTTCTGTCCCAGGGCCGATATAGAGCGTGCCTCGGTCTTGCAGGTTCCAAAGGGAGTAGCCCAAGGCCTTACCGCTGGCCATCGAGATCATCGAGCCAACAGCCCGTTTCTTAATCTCACCCGCATAAGGTTTAAAGCCAATCACCCTCGAGGCCATTATGCCCCCGCCCTTAGTATCAATAACAAATTGGTTACGATAGCCGAGCAATCCGCGACTAGGACCTTCAAAAATAAGCCGAACTGACTGATCGTGAATTTTTAAATCTTGCATTATGAAACTGCGCAAACTGAGACGCTCGATTACTGCGCCCTGATACTCAACCGGGACATCGATAGTTACCTCTTCAAAGGGCTCAAGCTTCTTCCCACCCTCCTCCTTAATAATGACCTGCGGCTGAGATACTTGTAGTTCATATCCCTCACGGCGCATGTTCTCTAGAAGGATCGCAACGTGCAACTCGCCACGACCCGAGACTTCGAGGTCGTCCTTATCGTCAAAATTGATCTTCAATCCAACATTAACTTCAAGTTCACGCTCCAATCTCTCGCGGATCTGGCGACCGGTCACAAACTTGCCCTCTCGTCCAGCCAACGGAGAATTATTAACCAAGAAATTAAGAGTGATCGTCGGCTCATCAACTTTGATCGCCGGCAGAGCCTCTACAGATTCGTCACCCACAACTGTTTCACCGATATCAATCTGCGGCAATCCAGCAATTAAAATAATATCGCCGGCTTTCGCTCCTTCGCTCTCCTCCCGCTTCAAACCCGTGAAGGTAAAAACTTTAGTCAATTGCCCCGTGCGTGTCTCACTTCCGTCGTGCTTAATCCACACTTTCTGGCCCGGAGTAGCACTACCCTCATAGACTCGACAAACCGCCAGGCGACCAAGAAAATTATCGTAAGCGAGATTAAAAACTTGGAGCCGCAGAGGACGCTCTACCAACTCTCCCAACGTTGGGGGGACATACCGGAGAATAACTTCGAGCAGTGGCGTCAGCCCCGCCCCGACCGTAGCGTCGGGGCCCAACCCGACCGTAGCGTCGGGGCCCAACCCGACCGTAGCGTCGGGGATCGTCTCAGTCAACAAATCTTCTGCCTTGAGTGACGCCTGGCCATCACGCCCAACGGCATAGACCACTGGGAAATCAGCCTGTTCGTCAGAGGCGCCAAGCTCGAGAAAAAGTTCCAATATCTGCTCCTCACAGCGAGCTGGGTCGGCCGCCGACTTATCGACTTTATTAATAACAACAATCGGCTCAAGCCCCAACTCAAGTGATTTCTTGAGCACAAAGCGCGTCTGCGGCATCGGCCCTTCCTGAGCATCTACCACTAGGAGCACCGAATCAATCGAGCGCAAGACCCGCTCCACCTCTGAGCCAAAATCAGCGTGGCCTGGAGTGTCGACAATATTAATCTTTGTATCCTTGTAAACAACAGAAGCGTTCTTGGAATAAATCGTAATCCCCCGCTCTTGCTCAAGCTTGTTAGAGTCCATCGTCACTCCCGCTTCCACTGCCCCCGTTTGGCGCAATAAAGCATCGGTAAGAGTAGTCTTACCGTGATCAACGTGAGCGATAATTGCGATATTACGGATTTCCATTTTAGATAAAAAAGTCCCACCCGGGGATATTTAGAGTAACATAGATATTCCAATGTGACTAGCCGAATAGAAAAGGGGCTAATCTGGACACGGCGTGTCCAGATTCAGGATACGGGAGAGAGGTTTTGGCTGGAAAGTTGAGAAATTATCTGTTAGATTTACCCTGATCCTCGTGATCAGAGCTGCCGGATCGTCTAATGGTAGGACGCTTGGTTCTGGTCCAAGTAATCTTGGTTCGAGTCCAAGTCCGGCAGCCCTGATCACGAGGTAGTCGCCTCTCCGGCGACCCGCCGTAAAGGCGGGGACCGCTTGGTTCTGGTCCAAGAAATTGGGGTTCGAGTCCCTGTCGGGCAGCAAGTCACAAAAACAGTAAAACAATGAAAATAAACGTAGGTTCAGGTAATAAAGTAAAAGTCAGCGCAGTAGAAGAGCTTATTCAAGACTACCCGCACCTTAAAGACGCTGAGATAATTTCGGTTCCCGTCGAATCAGATGTAAGCGACCAACCCCAGACTCTTGAGGAAACAGTACGAGGTGCAACCAATCGAGCAAAAAAGATTTTCGATCACTGCGATTACAGCATTGGGTTGGAATCGGGCTTGATGCATGTCCCACAAACGAAATCAGGGCGAATGGATGTAAGCGCTTGCGCAATATATGACGGCAAAGAATTCCACCTCGGATTATCCTCGGCCTGGGAAGTCCCCCGAGCAGTTGCAAAGTATATTGACGATGGTTTAGACATGAATGAAGCGGCGCTGAAAGCTGGGTTGACCGATAGCCCAAATCTTGGCTCACAAGAAGGGCTAGTCGGCGTACTAACCAAGGGGCGCCTAACACGCAAAGCCTACACCATGGAATCTATCCGCACAGCCTTGATTCATCTGGAAGAGACCCACTGTCAAGGTCGGACCTTGCCACGAAAGTACGGCATCTCTTGTTAACAAGAAATATATTGCCCTATCTGTAAAAATGGATGAGATAGGTAAAATGCTTGGTGGATGGAATGGGCAACTCACAAAACAAAACTCTCCCAACAATAAGTCGGGAGAGAAATAAGAAGACTTGCTGCGGAGGAACACCCACCGGTTGTCGCTGAACCAGACGTTGTCAGGGTTGCCATTGTTACCGTTGAGCCAACGCTCGTCATCGTCGTGCTCGACGTTGAACACGTTGAGGTCACCGACCGAGTCCGTTACTGTACAGAATATCGTCCGTGCCACCACCCCTTGAATACTCTTGGAGTTGTATCGCATTCGGCATCTCAAATGCCCTAATACTCTATACCAAGTATTTTTATTTTTGAAGCATCGCCATGCGTCACTCTATTCCAAACCTTAGTCAGAAACACTCTTGACTCATGGGAGCTGGATTCGGTAGCGAGAAGCCGTGACCGCTCGCATATTCACCTACTGCCGTTATTTATTGTATCAAAAAGAATAGCCCCATACACCCCATCGAGTTTAACTCGACGAGATGCACAGGGCTAAGGGTTAAGTATCTGAGCGCCAGATCAAAGTGACTAAGCGCAAAGTACTCAATTACTTGCGGCGGAGGAACACCCACCGGTGGGCGCTGAACCAGACGCGGGCAGGGTCGCCAACGTTGCCGCCGAGCCAACGCTCGACAACGTCGTGCTCGACGACGAACACGCGGGGGTCACCGCCCGAGCCCGTGATAGGTTCCATTCCAATAAGGAGCCATTCACCTTGGGGTTGGTCGAGGTATTGCAAACGAAGCTGTGGTCCGACCTCTGCGGGGCAGAGCTTTAGTCCGAGCTCCATTGCTCGCTTGTAGATCTTCTCTCTGGTGGCACCATCTTTGAAACCAAGTTCAGCGACAGAGACGTTCACCAGATCTACTTCTGTTTTCTCTGGTGCTACCGTGAATGCGGGCTGACCGAGAATGTCATTGCCCCAGGTGCCAATATTGCATCCGCTTTTCTTGAGAGCCTTGCGGAAGTCAGCGACAGTTTTGGGGCCAATACCAAGTGTGATGGTCTTCCAGACTTTGAAGCCAGGCGGCTCCACTCTCACGACCTCTGTTTCTCCACGAAGAAAAGCCTCTATGCCTTCCAGACCACCAAGCTTGTTGAATACAGCTTCTGCTGTCCCAAAACTCACAGAAGCATACTTCATAGTACTAGCTGTACCACTCATAACTTTCTCCTTTCTGGCTATTAGCCAGAGTACTCCCCATCTATTAGATGAGGAAACAAGTTTCAACAAGCCAAACGTCGACTTGTCAGATTATCACGTTGTCAAAAAGCTGCCCATAGTGTACACCCGAGCCCCTATTTTGTCAATAGGTAGAATATGGCTTAAACTGGGGGCTGGAGTGGGTACTTACTTATTTCCTTACCAAACTACTTTTTATAGATCTTCTTAAACTTGACCACCGCTCCATTTAGTAGACTCATATTGAGGTGCTCCTAACCCGATGTTAAGGCGTTGCCTTGCCACGGAAGTACGGCCAACTTACGTGGAGAATATTGAAGTCTGATATACTAACCTCATGAAAAAGCAAATTTTGGTAATACATGGAGGAGAGACTTTTGAGAATTACGAGGATTTCCTTAAGTTTTTAAGAGAACATCCGCTAGAATTAGAGGACCTGAAGAAAGGGGCGGGGTGGAAAGATAACCTGCAAGAGGATCTGGGGAGTAATTACGAGGTGCTCAAGCCCGAGATGCCCAATGGGTGGAACGCCCATTATGTCGAATGGGCAATTTGGTTAGAGAAGATTGCCCCCTTACTCAATCCCAACGTCAGCCTGGTGGGTCACTCTATGGGCGGGAATTTCCTAGTCAAGTATCTAGCGGAAAACAAGTTTCCGAAAGAAATAGAAAGTCTCCACTTAGTGGCCGCCCCTTTCGACGCCGAAGGGTCTGATTTCTCTATGGGAGATTTTGCCTTGCCAAGCTCTCTCAATCTTGTGCCCCAGCAAGTTGGCCAGATATTTATCTATCAAAGCACTGACGACGCGCTAGTCCCCCCAGCCAACGCCGACAAATACAAGAAGGTCTTCCCCGACGCCACTCTAAGGACATTTGATGACCGTGAGCACTTCAGCCAAGAGAGATTCCCCGAGATAGTGGAAGATATCAAAAAGATCTCCTAGGGCATGTTGACTGCCAACGCTGTTATTAAGGAGTTGGAGAAACTTAGCACACCCGAGCGGGCTAAGGCCTCGGCTTGGTACTTTAAAACTGGCAAGGGGCAGTACGGCTACGGTGATATTTTTTGGGGCATTACCGTCCCTAATGAAAGGAAGGTTGCCAAGAGGCACAAGGACCTGCCTTTCGCTGAAATAAAGAAGTTGCTGCGCCACAAAGTGCACGAGTGCCGCTTCACTGGATTATTGATACTAGTAACACAGTACAAGGCTGGAGATAAGGCTGAGCAGAAACGTATCGCCAAGTTCTATTTGACCCATCGCCAGCAAGTTAATAATTGGGACCTGGTCGACTCCTCTGCCCCCTATATCTTAGGCCCTCATCTATTAGACAAGGATAGGTCCATGCTTTATCGACTGGTTCGTTCAAAGAATCTTTGGGATCGGCGCATTGCCGTCATCTCCACTTTCGCTTTCATCCGAGACGGTGATTATGAAGACAGCCTTAAACTCGCCAAATTATTGTTAGAAGACAAGCACGACTTAATTCACAAAGCTGTCGGCTGGACATTGCGTGAAGTTGGTAAAAAATCTTTAGAGGCTGAAGAAGGTTTTCTCAAAAAACACGCCTCGATAATGCCGCGAACTATGCTCCGTTATGCTATTGAAAAATTCCCAGAGAAAAAACGTAAATCTTACCTAGCGAAGAAAAGCTGAACCTTGACAGAGGAAATATTTTGTGTATAAAATGGAGAGAGTTGATCGTATTATTCTCTAATATATTTTTATGTACTACATTATCGTTGTCGTTGTTTTAATAATCCTTATCTCCATCCGCCAGGTTAATCAATACCAGCACGGGGTACGCTTCATGCTTGGTAAGTACACTGGGATTGCTAAACCAGGTTGGCGCATCGTCCTCCCCATTATCCAATCAATGAAGAAGATCGACTTGCGCATCTTCGTTATCGACGTCCCCGACCAAGACGCCATTACCAAAGACAATATCTCTATTCGAGTTAACGCGGTAGTTTATTATAAGGTGCGCGATGCCCGGGCGGCCGTGATCGAGATCCACAATTATGAGTATGCGATCTCGCAGCTAGCACAGACCACCATGCGTGACATCGTCGGCGAAGTTAATCTCGATGGCCTCTTAGCTGAGCGCGATGAGATCTCTAAGCGAATCAAGGCGATAGTTGATGAGGCTTCCGATCCCTGGGGCATCTCTGTTGAATCAGTAGAGCTTAAGCATGTCGAGCTCCCTGAAGACTTGAAACGCACCATGGGTAAGCAGGCTGAAGCCGAGCGTGAGAAGCGGGCAGTGATTATTAAAGCTGAGGGTGAGGTGATAGCCGCTACCAATATGGCCAAGGCGGCGCAAATGCTATCAAGTTCGCCTGGTGCTCTTCATCTACGGACCCTACAGTCTCTGAACGATCTCTCTAGCGACCAATCGAACACTGTTGTCCTCGCCGTGCCACTTGAAGTCTTGCGTTCGTTCGAAAAGGTCACAGCTAAACAATAAACAGGGTTAGCTTGTTGACATTGGCGGACTAGCCCTACTTTGTTGTATAATACAGTGTAGGCATCATAAGCTTTATCATTAGAAATTAATAATGTAGAACAATATGGCAACATTAAAAGGACTCTGTATGAGATGTCGGGATAGCAAGAACAAGCCAACTATGCAGGAAATGACAGGTGTAAAAGTATCGGAGAAAAATAATCGCTTCTCAGCTAAGGGCACTTGTGGCAAATGTAGCGGCAATATGTTCAAGTTTCTCTCCAAAGACGACGCCAAGAAGTTTAAATAAGAGGAAAATAGTCAAAATAATAGACCCCCGGTTCGCGTAGCAAACCGGGGGTTTGTTGTTGATCGAGACCTTGTTAATCAGACGAAGGCTTTCTTGCCGCCACCCTCCAAGTCCTTCGCCC
>JAYEGE010000010.1:0-112095 GCA_034658935.1 Patescibacteria group bacterium
CTCGGGAATTCTCTGGCAAGAGAATTCCCGAGGACTGACTTTAGAAATGGGTGGGTTTCATGGTGAATCTCTAGAGCAAGTTCATTGGGCGGCGAAGCAGAGCACGGGCATGCTCTTAGTTACCGGGCCAACTGGCTCCGGTAAAACGACTACTCTCTATACTCTAATGGAGATCCTCAATACTCCCGACGTTAATATTTCAACCATTGAAGATCCAATTGAGTATCAGATGGCGCGGATTAATCAAACGCAGGTTAAGCCAGGCATCGGCTTAACCTTTGGCTCTGGTTTGCGCAGTCTGGTCCGCCAAGATCCAGACATCATTATGGTTGGTGAAATTCGGGACCAAGAGACGGCTTCCTTGGCTGTTAACGCCGCTCTAACCGGCCATCTAGTGCTCTCTACTCTGCACACTAATTCTTCTGCTGGGACTATGCCGCGCATGCTCGACATGGGGGTGGAACCCTTTCTCTTAGTTTCAACCATTAACCTGATTATTGCCCAACGTCTGGTTAGGCAATTAGAAAAGAATCACACATCTTATTTCCTCAGTGCCGCTGAGCTAAAGAAGTTGGGCCAACTTATTGACCTCGACAGCATGCTCGCCTGGTTGAAGGAGGAGAATATTGTTGGCCCAGAGATTGGTTGGGATAAGGTGCCCTTCCATAAACCTCAGCCAAGTGAGGGGTCGCCTGATGGTTATGGCGGTAGGATCGGAATCCACGAGGTGCTCAAAATGTCGCCGACCATTAAGGAATTAGTGATGAAGGGCGCCACCTCTGACGCTATCGAGGCCCAAGCCAAGCAAGAGGGGATGCATACTATGATAGAAGAGGGGGTATTTAAGGCTGTCCAAGGCGTTACTTCTTTAGAGGAAGTCCTGCGAGTCATTAGCGAATAGTATTGCGTTATGCTTTTTCAATATAAGGCAATCGATCAAGCGGGTGAGAAAAAGACGGGGGAACAAAGTGCGCCCGACCGCTTTGTTCTAGCGCAAGAATTAAAGTCAGCTTCTGGCCTTACTCTAGTGAAGGCGACGGAGAAGACGGCAGAGACGAAGCCGAGCTTTATGGAACGCCTGAATTTACTTTTAAATCGGGTCAAGATTAAGGATCAAATTGTTTTTGCCAGCTCTCTCTCGGCGATGTTGGGCGCTGGTCTATCTCTGTCTCGGGCCCTCTCAGTGATTGAGCGCCAGGTTGCTAATCCAAGTTTCAAGAAGATCATTGGCGATCTATTGGAGAAAGTTAATCGTGGTTCGACGTTGAGTCAAGCTCTCCAGAGTCATAATAGGGTTTTCCCGCCAGTTTTTATTGCTATGGTCGCGGCTGGCGAGGAGTCGGGCAAGCTGACGGAGTCTCTAGAGATGATCCGTGGACAATTATCTAAGAATTATGAATTGCGGCGTAAAGTTAAGGGGGCGATGATTTACCCAGCCGTTATTGTTACCGCCATCATTATCATCGGGATCTTGATGATGATCTTCCTGGTTCCCAATCTGACCGCCCTTTTTGATGATATGAAAGTAGATTTACCACTAAGTACTAGAATATTGGTTGGTGTCAGTAATTTCCTGACGGCTCATACTTTAATCTTCGTCGCTGTCCTACTACTTGTGGTGGTGGCTTTGGTTTACAGCCTACGGACTAAGGGCGGCAAACGTATCGCCATTTCCCTCTTTATGAAGACGCCCGTTATCTCAACTATCATCAAAAATTTGAATTCGGCTGCTACTATGCGGACTCTCTCCTCTCTGATCGCCTCTGGCGTTAGCCTAATAGAATCTCTTACTATCACCTCCAGAGTGGTCCAGAATCCCTTTTACCAAGCAATTTTAATCGGGGCGGTCAAGCAGGTTGAGAAGGGGGCCACTTTATCTAGTATATTCAAAGGGCGAGAGGATCTTTATCCGGTTTTGGTTGGCGAGATGGCCGAGGTGGGAGAGGAGACCGGCAATCTAACCGGCATGTTATCTAAAGGAGCTGACTTTTTTGAAGACGAAGTAGAGCAGGCGACTAAAAACCTATCAACTTTAGTAGAGCCGGCCTTGATGATTCTTATTGGTGTCGCGGTCGGCTTTTTTGCGGTCTCGATGCTTGGCCCGATGTATTCCTTAAGTGACAAGATTTAATGCTAATGAAACGAGGCTTTAGTGCCATAGAGTTATTGGTAGCCATAGCGATAATCGCAATTGTGGTGGCGGTAATGGTGGTACCGCTCAATAATCTGCGCCGGCGACAAGCCGTGAATAGCGATAGCGAGCAGGTAATTAGTCTAATTAATGAGGCTAGGTCACGGACAATCTCTGCTGTAGGTGGTGCCCAGCATGGAGTTTATGTCGAGGCTGATCAGCTCACTTTATTCCAAGGCGTTAGCTATCCCGGGGCCAGTATTCAGGTGCTTGATTTAGCATCTGGCGTGTCGGTCTCGACTATTAACTTGGTCGGCGGTGGGGATGTTATAATTTTCGATAAGATTACTGGTAAGACTGGCCAGTCTGGCACTTTAGTGATAAGTCTTGATGCTGATGCCAGCCAAGAGCGCACCGTTTTAATTGAGAGCACTGGTTTGGCCCACCTGTCATCATGAGAAAAAATACTGAATTAATTAATGGGGCGTGCCCCGCCAAAGGCGGGGTGGGCATGCTGGAGGCCCTGATCAGCGTTGCTATTATTGCCGGCATTATTCTTGGACTAGTTAATATCTTCCGCAATCTCATATCGATCTCTAACGATAATATTGAAATGCTCCAGGCTGAGTCTCTGCTTAATGAAGGGGTGGAGGTTGTCCGAATTTGGCGGGATGCTGGCTGGGACAATGTTGGCAACTTAACTCCCGGTGTAGATTATTTCTTCAATTTTACTGGTGGTACCTGGGCCACTAGCACAGTCAGCCAACTTTTTGATGATAAATTTAATCGCCGCGTAGTTGCCACCGAGGTCTATCGGGATGCTACCGACGATATCGTTTCCAGTGGCGGTTCCCTCGACGTTGGCACCAGACTCTTCACTGTGTCTGTCGCCTGGTTTGATGATGCAGCCACTATTACCAAGAGCGCCAGCTTCTATTTGACTGATCTATTATGACTTCTCCTAGATTACAATCTAAACAAAGAGGGTTCACTTTGATAGAGACTATTGTTTATCTAGTTATCCTCGCTATTTTGACCACTATGGTGATTAGCTTATTGCTCAGTATGACCAAGTCTTTCTATCGTTTCCAGGCTAATCGTCGTCTGGCTCACACCACCGAGGTGTTATTAAGTAGGTTGGAGCAGGAGATACGCCAAGCCGATAATGTCGACGTTATTAATAGCGTTTTGGGTTCGCATCCTGGCAAATTAGTTCTTAATACTACTGATGGGTCGGGTGGTGCCACTACCGTCGAATTTATTCTCAATGCTGGTGCTGTCCTTATTAGAGAGGGAAGTTCTGCTTATGCCACTACCACTGATGCTAATGTGGATGTGAGTCAGTTAATTTTCAGATCGGTAGGCACCTCTGCAAGCGAAGCAATCCGGGTAGAACTTACTCTAGACGATCAGGGGTCGGCTGATTTGTTGCCAGTTAATTTCTACACTACGGCCGTGCTGAGAGGAAGCTATTAGGGAACGCAAAATTCAAAATGCAAAGCGCAAAATTAATAAAACACAGCAAGAGCGGGCAAGTCATGATCACGGCGGTTATCTTCTTGGTCTTACTTTCGGGGGTGGTGCTTGGTGGTGTGGTTATCCCAACCGTTAGTATGCTTAAGAACACTCGCAATGTTTTTGGCGGTGCTCGGAGTTATCTCTTGGCTGAATCGGGCACTGAAGATGTGCTCTACCGCCTTAAGAATAATCTGCAGGTCGATAATTCAGAGTCTCTTACTCTCAATGGCGACACCGTTGACACTATTATTACCGATCTTAACGACAGCAAAGAAGTGACAAGTACGGCCCAGCACGCTGATTACATTAAGAAGGTGAAGACGGCAGTTGTTGCAGGCACTGGAGCCAATTTTAATTATGGAATTCAGACCGGCAATGGTGGCTTTGAAATGGCGAATAATGCTCAAGTGGACGGTAATGTCTACTCTAATGGCAATATCTTAGGTGGTACTGTGACGGGGAGTGCTATCGCCGCCAATAGCATCCCCACGGTGACTGATCAGACCAATGACAGCCCTGCTAATCCACCGAGCGATATTATTTTCAGGAACGATGATGATACTGAAGACTTGGCTCAGAGTTTCACTGTCGCCGTCGAGGCTCCTATTCGCCAAGTGGAATTGTATATTAAAAAGGTAGGGGCGCCGGCCGATGCCGTCCTCCAAATAATGTCAGATGGCGCGGGGGAGCCCGGAGATGTTTTGGCCTCCGGCACGCTCTCGGCCGGGGCTGTCGGTTCGGTCTATGCTTGGATCCCAGTTGCTTTTGATGTTAACCCTTTGCTTACGGCGGGAACTACCTATTGGATAGTGGTTGATAACTCTAGAGATTCTTCCAGTGAATACTATGTGGTTGGGGCCAACGATACCTATGTCGGTGGTGTAGCCAAGGTTGGTGAGTTGGGAGACAAATGGGACGATACCGTACCCGCCGATCTCGATGCCTATTTTAAAATTTATTTAGGCGGTTTGATGGCTGTCATAGATGACGTCAACGTGGGGAGTGCTGGCGGTGAGGCCTGGGCCCACACTGTTACTGACTCCAACGTGCTGGGCGAGTTATATTGTCAGGTGGAGAGTGGGAATAATAAGGCTTGCGATACGTCTCGTGCTGATCCCACCCCGCAAGCAATGCCGATCTCTGATGCTAATATCGCTGAGTTTAAGGCCCAGGCAGAGTTGGGCGGTGTCTTCATTGGTGACTATGTCGCCTCTGGCACTACCATAGGCCCTCTTAGGATCACGGGCGATCTGATCTTTAATAACAGTGACGACTTGATAATCTCCGGCACTATTTGGGCTGAAGGTAATTTAATTCTAACCTCTGGGGCTAATGGCAAACTGGTAACTCTGGATGCTTCTTATGAAGAGAATGGTGGGGTTATCGTTCTAGATGGTTATGCCGATTTAGCCAATGGCGCTATATTTAATGGTACTGGTCAGGAGGGGAGCTATATCATGCTGCTAACTACCAGCGATTGCGACCCTAGCAATGCTTGCGGGCATTATGCTATCGATGTGCCCAATAACGCCGGCACAATAATCCTCAATGCCCAATGGGGAACGCTGCATTTCAAGAACAATTCTGGCGCTAAGGAGGCTACGGCCTATAAGATTGTTATGGACAATGAGGCTACGGTTATTTACGAGAGTGGGTTAACTAATATTAATTTTACCTCTGGCCCTTCTGGCGGCTGGCAGATTAATAGTTGGCGGGAAGTTGAGTAGGTTTTTGTGATACAATAAATCGGTGCGACGTAAACTAATAGTTGCTAATTGGAAGTCTAATCCGGAAAGCTGGCGAGAGGCCAAAGCGATTTTGGCGCCCCTGAAACGGACGATCAAGAACCTAACTAAAGTAGAGGCTATAATTTGTCCTCCAGCTATCTTTTTACCAGACTCTTTCACTTTGATTTCTAAAACCCAGCGCTTATCTCTCGGCGCTCAGGATGCCTTTTGGGAACCAACGGGGCCTTATACCGGCCAAGTGTCGGCGGCCATGTTGCGGAAGGCAGGCGCCAAATACGTTATTTTAGGTCATTCTGAACGTCGAGCCTTGGGTGAAAACAATGGGCAAACTAATCTCAAAATCAAAGCTGCTCTGAAGGAGGGTTTGCGGGTGATTTTCTGTGTAGGAGAGAAAGAGCGAGATCAGCATGGCTTTTATTTAAAGACTCTAAAACAGCAACTAGAGGATGGCCTAAAGGGCATTCCCCGTAAATGGTTAGCCGACTTGGTAGTGGCCTATGAGCCAGTCTGGTCTGTCGGCGCCAAGGCGCGGCGGGTTGATACCCCGGCCGATTTCGTCGAACAGGCGATTTTTATTAAGAAAGTGGCGAGCGGATTTATTGGCAATGAAGCGGCTCGCAAACTGCCAGTACTTTATGGTGGCTCAGTTTCCCCCAAGAATGCTAGCGGTTTCTTAAGTGTCGGTGAGGCCGACGGTCTCTTGGTCGGTCGCGCTTCCCTTTGCGCCGATAAGTTTTCTGATATTTTACGTCAGGCCAACGAGGCGAAGAGTCTATGAGCCCACTTATTTCTGTCAAACAATTAAGTAGCGAGGAACTCAAGGGTAAGCGAGTGCTTTTGCGCTCCAATCTTAATGTTCCTGTCAATGCAGGTGAGGTGGTGAATGCCTTCCGCCTGGAGAAGGCTCAGCCCACCATTGAGTGGCTGATTGAGCGGGGGGCCAAAGTATTACTCTTAGGACATTTGAGTCGCCAAGATGGTAGCTTGCGTCCAGTTGCTGAATATTTTAATAGATCTTTTCCTACCAGCTTTATTGAATCGATCGATGACCTAGACACCTTCGCTGATAAGTCCGAAGCGGTGGTGGTTTTGGAAAATCTGCGTCATCGACCTGGCGAGATAGCTAACGATCCAGAGTTCGCTAAGCGCTTAGTGTCTGTTGGCGATCTTTATGTTAATGATGACTTCACTGTTTCCCATCGTCGCCATACCTCAATTATTGGTTTACCAACTCTCCTGCCTAGTTATGCTGGTCTTGGTTTTGTAGACGAGGTTGAGCATCTTTCTGTTGCCCTGGAGCCAGAGAAGCCCTTTGTCCTTATCCTTGGTGGTGCTAAGTTCGATACTAAAGTGCCTCTGGTCAAAAAGTTTTTGCCACTTGCCGATAGGATTTTTATTGGCGGCGCTTTGGCCTCTAGTTGGTTGAAAGTAAGCGGTAAGGAGGTCGGCTCTTCCTTGGTTGATAATGATTTAGAGATACTCAAACCTTTTTTGTCGGCTGAGCAGATCATGGTTCCTGTCGATGTGATTATCAAGACGGCGAACGATGAAATAAAGATGGTTGGGGTTGACGAGGTGCCCGCTGATGCAAGTATTGTCGACATTGGGCCGAAGTCTTTGAGAGTTTTGGCCGCCGACTTGAGTGGAGCCAAAACTATTCTCTGGAACGGCCCTTTGGGTTATTTCGAAGAAGGTTTTTCAACCGCGACAGAAGAATTGGCTCACACTCTTTCAGATAGTCAGGCTAAAACAATAATTGGTGGCGGTGATACTGTTGCCGCGATCGAGGGACTTAAGCTAATGGATAAATTTACCTTTGTCTCTACTGCTGGCGGTGCGATGCTTGATTTCCTGGCCGACGGCGCCCTGCCAGGCATCACCGCCCTGAAAGAGAGCCAACAAAAATTCAATATCAAATAATTACTCCTTTCAATTTTAAAGAATTTACGGTCGTAGGTTTTGTAAGACTCCAAGATCGGGTTCAAAATCAGGGCTGTTATTCTTGTAGCTCCTGTCGTAGTAGGCGGGCGTTTTGTTCGAAGTCCTCTTTTGCGCCCTTGGTGAAATCGGGGCCAGGGAAAACCCAAATATGGGCGTGGGAGATTTCGTCCCCAACTATTTTTGATAAGATCCAATTGGTGCCGAAGACCTCTCGTTGAGCTAGAGCTATTTTGTGAGCTACTCGAAAATACTCACTGCTATTGCCCGGGACATCGGCTTGGGTGGGCAGATCCCAGACCCAACGATAATGTTTCTTGGGAATAACTTGAACGTGGCCGGGGGATTGGGGGTGGGCGTCTAAGAAAGCCAAGAAATTATCGTCCTCGTAGACAATATTAGCGGGGATTTCTTTGTTGGCAATTTTGCAGAAGATACAATCACTCATGAGTCGATTTTAACATAAAAGAGCTCGCTCTGTGTTACCATTAAGCTCTATTTATGGCTAAGAAATGGCGGCTTTTACCGCAAAAAGAGGGGGATCTACAGAGTCAGCTACTCGCTAATCGCGGCCTATCTAAGGGTGAATGGGGTGATTGGCTGGAGCCGAACTATGAGCGAGATGTCCACGATCCCTTCTTAATGAAGGATATGGACAAGGCCATTAAACTGGTTCTTGAAAGTGTGGAGCGCGGCGATCGGATCGCCATCTTTGCTGACTATGATGCTGACGGAGTGCCGGGTGCGGTGATCCTGTCAGAATGGTTAAAGCGAGTTGGTCATACTAATTACGAAGTTTATATTCCTCATCGTCATGAAGAAGATTATGGGCTCTCTATCAAAGCGATAGAGGGATTGGCGGCCAATGGCTGCAAGATTTTAATTACTATTGATTGTGGGATTACTAATGTTGCTGAAGTGGCGCGAGCTAAGGAGTTAGGAATGAAAGTTATTGTTACTGATCATCATCTCTTATCGGATACGGTTCCATCCGCAGATGCAATTCTTAACCCCAAACAAGCGGACGACGAGTATCCGGAAAAAATGCTCTGCGGCGCCGGAGTCATTTTCAAATTGGCGCAAGGACTACTAAAGGCCACAACGAGTGGGGCAGATTTTCGCGGCTTTACCCTAAAGGGCTCCCTGCCCGAAGTTGCTACATCGTCGCAGGCGGGCGACGCCGAGTCTCCGCCGCCCACCAAAGCAGATGACGCCAAGTCTGCACTCGCGTTTGGAAAATGGCTGCTCGACTTAGTGGCGATTGCTACCGTTGGCGACATGGTGCCATTGCGTGGTGAGAATAGGGCCCTAGCTTATTTTGGTCTTAAGGTATTGCGCCGCACTCGTCGCCCTGGGCTCATTAGTCTCTACCGCCTATTGCGCCTGGACCCAACGCATCTTACTGAAGATGATATTGGTTTCTCGATTGCTCCGCGGATTAATTCGGCCAGTCGGATGACTCATGCCGAAGAGGCTTATGAGCTCTTGAGTACCGCTGACCCGGCTCGAGCGATGGTCCTGGCCGAGCATTTAGAAAAAAAGAATAAGGAACGGAAGCAATGGGTGGAGAAGATTCTACAAGACGAAGCGGTGCTGGAAATTGCCCAGCAGGACTCGCCGGTACTGGTGGCGGGGAGTGAGGATTGGAACTTGGGTGTGTTGGGTTTGGCCTGTGCTCGCTTGGCGGAAGAGCATTATCGTCCCGTCTTCCTTTGGGGTAAGAATGGTAGTGGGTTAATAAAGGGCTCTTGCCGTTCAGATGGCAATATTAATGTGGTTGAATTGATGAAGGGCGCCGCTGAGGGCTTATTTGCTAAGCAAGGTGGCCATGCGATGGCGGGTGGCTTCTCCGTCACGCCTGAGCGCTTGGGCGAGTTGTCTGATGAACTTAATAAGTCTTACGCCAAGTTAACTGCCGGCTCTGACGAGATTGAGGAAGCAGAATTGCCACTCGATTATGTTTTGCGGCTGGCTGATATTAATGAAGACACTAATGCTCTGGTCTCCGCCCTCGCTCCTTACGGGATGGGTTTTAATAAGCCGCTCTTCTTATTGTCGCAGGTTAAATTGCTGGGGCGGCGCAGTTTCGGGGCCACTAATAATCACTTAGAGCTAACGGTGGGGGATGGTGAGTTTTCAGTTAAGGCGGTGGCCTTCTTCCAAGCGAACACCTTCACTGATATTTTAAATAATCACTCGATGCTCGACTTGGCTGTCCACTTAGAAAAGAGTTATTTCCGTGGCCGCCCCGAACTCCGTCTCCGCCTCACCGACCTCCGCCCCTCAGGCTAGGCATAAAATGTTCGAAGTTGAATTTCCAACATTGAGCCGCAACTGTCAACTGTTCAGAGCTCGGCTCTGAACAGTTGGAATTTAGATCCGCTGCCACGGATCCACAAGTGACTAAAATCGTAGGCACCTACTCTGAATGTGGACACCGAGTGTCTGGGAGTGCGACACTTGGTGTCTTGTCTTGATTGGACTATTGGGTTAAACGATTTGGATATGAGATGATTGGGCCGATGAATTTCGAGAATCCCAAAAAGTGGGTTATCTTGTGCGCCCCCATCGCGGCTATCTCACCTATATTGTGTGATGGATCGAGATGTTACCCGGTTACCGACCCAGATACCGCCGTGGGCGGTTTTGTCTACGATCATTAGGCTGCCCCAGAACCGGCTGCGAATGTTTCTTCGACAATGTCTGACGTGCTGGTTGGCTTTTTGGGCGATTCCTAAAGACACAATTTGGACACGAAGTGTCCAAATTGTGTCCAAATTCTATATTTTCCCAGTGCGGCCTTATTCCAATTCCTTAAACTCGAACGCCTCGCTGTAATCTCCTCCCACCCCGCTAATGACACTCGCAAATTTGTTGCCAAATAGATCCTGGTAGACAAGGGTGATAGAATTACTCTCTTTCGCAAACAACTCCTCAATCAGATTTCTTGCGTATGGGAGTTTCTGTTTTATCTTATCTTTATCTATCTGGTTCAGGTCTGTTTGTTTGATAGAGCCAATACCGCCGACAGGTAGGTTTCCTACAACCATGCCTTCAGATGATAACAACATCACGCCGTCTGGATTTCCTCGGATTATCACAATATTGAAAGCCGGTCCGTTTCCTACGTTTGTAAATTTAAACGGCTGTAAGTACTCCCCAAGGAAAGTTAACACCGACCTAGAGCCAATTTGATTCGCCTTTATTGCTTCCTTCGCAATATTCCTAGTGTGCCAAGTGTAAATTGCCAGCACAATTAGCGTCAACGCCAGAGCAATGAACGTTCAAAACTCAATCGAGCAAAGGTTTCCTTTAAATTGGGTGCCCATATTTGTGTTTAGTTGACTTGTTTTCGTTTGAACTTTACTCCCGCATGGCAACAATAATCCCATGCTCGACTAGAGTCAAGGTTCTTCTCAGGCCCGACCTCGAAATTTGGACACGCAGTGTCCAAATTCGTCGATCTCCGCCCCTCTGGCCAGGCATGACCGACTTGGACACTTAGTGTCGCACTCCCAGACACTAAGTGTCCAAGTTGGAGGGAGTTTGGTATATTAGATAAATGCAAAAGATTTTTTTAAACACTGATGGTGGGTCACGAGGAAATCCGGGGATAGCCGGCGCAGGGGCGGCGATTTCTAACGAGAGCGGCGAGGTGCTCCAGAGGGCCAGCAAGGCCCTAGGCACGATGACAAATAACGAGGCCGAGTACAGCGCTCTAATCTTGGGCTTAGAGACCGCCAAGAAGATGCTAGGTAAGGAGAAAGCCAAACAAGCGGAAGTGGTGGCCAGACTAGATAGCGAATTAGTCACTAAACAATTGAATGGCGAGTATCAAATCAAAGAGGAACGGCTCTTCCCACTCTTTATTAGAATTTGGAACATGCGCGTAGCCAACTTCGGGCAATTAAGCTTCACTTATGTTCCCCGAGAACAAAACAAAGTGGCAGATCAATTGGCCAACGAGGCAATGGATCAGCAAACAAAACAGGCTCCGCTAATGTAACCCATCTCTCCCCCTAAAATGTTAAACACTCGGTGTTTAACACTATGTGATTATGGCGTCTCGATATGTTCTTGGTATCGCGCTCGGTTTTTTCAGTGGGGTTATTTTGGCTACCTGGTGGGGTGGCATTGATTGGGCCCTAGCTGGTTTCCTGGTCTTGGTATCTCTGGTGTTACTCGCTACTCGTTACTTGGTCAGCGATAGGCCGCGGCTCTTTCTCTGTTTAGCATTGATATTAATTGGTGTAGCGCTCGGCGCAGGCCGTCTATGGTTAAATTTCGATGACACCTATCTGAAATTGGCCTCGCAGGCAGACCAGAAGGTGCAATTAGAGGGGGTAGTGGTGGAGGAACCGGACCAACGAGATGATTATACTCGTTTGATTGTCCGCCTAAAGGACGAAGATTTTAAAATCTTAATCACTGCCCCACTCTACCCAACCTATCGTTATGGTGATGAGCTGGCGCTCACTGGTAAGCTGCGCCGCCCAGAGAATTTTACCGGTGACGCTGGGCGAGAATTCGATTACGTTAATTACTTGGCTAAGGATGATATTCGTTATCAACTCTACCAACCAGGGGTAACTCTTCTGGCCCGCGACCAAGGTAATTGGTTGAAGGGCGGCTTACTTAAAATAAAGGGCGCTTTTCTGGGGCGAGTTAATTTAATCCTCCCTGAGCCGGAAAGCTCGCTCTTGGCTGGCCTACTCTTGGGCACTAAACAATCTCTTGGTAGTGAGTGGCTAGAGCGTTTCCAAATAGCTGGTGTTTCGCACATTATTGTCCTCTCTGGTTATAACGTTACAATCATTGCCGACAACCTTATTAAGTTCTTTGCTTTTATTCCCGCCTTACCCCGAGCGGCCGGTTGGTCGCTTGGTGGGTTATCCATAATTCTCTTTGCCATTATGACTGGCGCCGGGCCCACTGTGCTTCGCGCTTCTCTGATGGCGCTTATTGCTCTCTTTGGTCGAGCAACGGGGCGGGTTTACGATGCTAGTCTGGCTCTCCTCATTGCCGCTTTAATGATGGTGCTCATCAACCCCCAGATTCTGGTTTACGATATCGGCTTCCAACTCTCTTTCTTGGCCACTCTCGGTTTAATTTATCTTTTGCCGGCTTTGGAACGTAGTTTTTCTTGGTTGGCCCCAAGAAAGGTTATGAAAATTATGCGGACTTGGTGGGCCTTAGTCCGAGAGGGGATTCGTTCTATTGCTGTCTCTACTATTGCCGCTCAGATTGCTGTCCTGCCCTGGCTGCTCTATAAGATGGGAATCCTTTCTTTCGTTGCTTTGCCGGCCAATCTCCTCATCCTTGCTTCTATTCCCTTAACTATGTTCTTTGGTTTATTCGCTGGTTTACTTGCTTTCATCTCCACCTGGTTGGCCTGGCCCTTTGCCCTCCTGGCCCACGCCTTTCTCTCCTACCAATTATTAGTCGTCCAATTCCTTTCTGACATTCCCCTCGCCGCCATCAACATCCCTCTCTTCCCTTGGTGGGCGGCTGTTTTGGCCTATGTCCTGCTTGGTTATTGGATCGCTAGACCGAAATTGCCCTAGGTTTTTGTTATCCTTAAATCATGTCGCGATGCTGGAAGATTGCTTGGGTGGGGGTCGCAGTTTTATTGATCGGGAATATTTTGGTTTGGAGTGCTGTGGCGCGGGAAGAGCGTGGGGGAGTGCTGCAGGTAGCCTTCCTTGATGTTGGCCAAGGTGATGCTATTTATATTGAAGCACCCAATGGTAATCAAGTGTTGATAGATGGCGGCCCCGGCAAAGCTGTCTTACGTCAATTGCCACAAGTGATGCCTTTCTACGATAAGTCTATCGACCTACTTATCGCCACCCATCCCGATGCCGACCATATATCTGGTCTGGTATCGGTATTGGAGCGCTATCAGGTCGATTATTTCATGGAGCCCGGTGTGGAAAGCGAGACGGGAGTTTACCGAGCCTTGCAAGAAGCCGTTCAAGAAGAAGGATTAGAATCAGTTCTGGCTAGACGGGGGCTGAGAGTTAACTTAGATCCCGAGCGGAACGTCTACTTAGATATTCTATTTCCTGATCGCGATCCTAAAGGTTGGAAGAGCAATGATGCTTCTATCATTACTAAGCTGAGTTACGGCCGACACTCTTTCTTATTAACCGGGGACGCGCCTAAGAAGATGGAGCAATACGTGAGCGAGCTTAATGCCGCTGGCTTGGCGGCCACCGTACTCAAGGTCGGCCACCATGGTTCTCAGACTTCCTCTGATCAAGAATTCGTATCTGCTGTCAGTCCAGATTACGCGGTGATTTCTGTTAACGCAAATAATCGTTACGGCCACCCACATCAGGTAGTGCTCGATACCTTAGACCAACTTAAAATAAAAATTTTAGATACCACCGAGGGCAATATCCAATTTGAGACGGACGGAATTAATTTGGAACTTATTTGATTGCTAAGTGCTTATTGGCCTTGATGCACTTGGTACAGATACGAGCTCGGCCGCCTGCGGGTAGGGTGACCCATTGGAGATTAACCTGACGGCGGCGTTTGCCGGTCGGGTTGAATTTAGTGGCACGGACGCGGTTGGAATATCCGCCTCCTACTTGGCTAGTTTTGGCGCAAGTCAGACAACTTTTCATGAGAGCTATGTTATCATGAGAATCAAGATCTGACAATGGAGGTTATTTTTCTAGTTATCATTCTAATAATGTCGGTAGTGATCCATGAAGTCTCTCATGGTTATGTCGCCGACCTCTTGGGTGACCCGACGGCTCGCTATGCTGGTCGCCTAACTCTTAATCCGCTCAAGCATCTTGATTGGTTCGGCTCTGTTATCTTGCCAGCCTTGATGGCCCTGATGGGCGGCATCATCTTCGGCTGGGCCAAGCCTGTTCCTTATAATCCCTACAATTTAAAGGCCGGCCGTTGGGGCCCGGCCTATGTCGCTGCCGCTGGCCCAGCCTCTAATCTGGTAATCCTCCTTTTGTTTAGCCTGGCCCTTAAGTTTTTCGGCGTAGCTTTGCCACCCGCCGCCGTGGCAATTATGGGGCTAATCGTCTTAATCAACCTGATGCTGGCCATCTTTAATCTAATCCCGGTACCCCCACTCGATGGCTCTAAGATCCTCTTCGCTCTCCTCCCTCCCCGCTGGCGCCACGTCGAGACCTGGCTCCTGCGCTATCAATGGGTCCTCATAATTCTCCTCTTGCTTGTTCTCTTAAACAGCGACGCCCTGGGCCGCATAATATTCTCTTTATTCAATTGGCTAGTCTAAAAGGGCTATATATTTGCATTTATGGACCAGCTGTATTAAAGTAGTGCTACTGTAAATATGCCGACGATCAATCAATTAGTTAGGAACGGGCGGAAGCAAATCAAGCGCAAATCAAGCGCTATTGCTTTGGCGCGTGGCTATAACACCCTCAAGACTCGGCCGGTCTTCTACTCCTCACCTTTCAAGCGGGGAGTTTGTATCCAAGTCAAGACCACCACTCCCAAGAAGCCTAACTCTGCGGTCCGAAAGATTGCTCGTGTCCGTCTAACTAATGGAATGGAAGTGACCGCTTATATCCCCGGTATGGGTCATAAATTACAAGAGCACTCCGTGGTAATGCTCCGTGGTGGCCGGGTTAAGGACTTGCCTGGTGTCCGCTACCATATTGTCCGTGGTCGCCTCGATGCTGAGGGAGTAGAGAACCGCAAGCAAAGTCGATCTAAGTATGGTGCCAAGAGGCCTAAATAATAATGCGTCGTAAAATTAAAATTAAGCATCGGCTTATGCCTGACGCGACCTACCAATCGCTCAAGGTTAGTAAGTTGATCAATTACTTAATGGAGAAGGGCCACAAGAATATCGCCCGCGACATTGTTTACGGAGCCTTTGAAGATATCAAGACTAAGACTAAGCGTGACCCGTTAGAAGTTTTTGAAGATGCTATCAATAATATTGGCCCTCTCATGGAGACCAAGTCACGACGTGTTGGTGGTGCCAATTACCAGATCCCACATGAAGTATCACCAGAGCGTCGCTTAGCGCTAACTCTGCGTTGGTTGGTGGCCTTTGCCCGAGCTAAGAAAGGTAAGCCAATCCGTGGGTGCCTGGTAGACGAGATCTTGGCGGCAGCCAAGAACGAGGGTGAAGCAGTGAAGCGCCGCGAGAATGTCCATAAGATGGCGGAGTCTAATAGGGCCTTCGCCCACTTCGCTCGTCGGCACAAAACTTCAAGGTTGGTATTAACACCGGCCGCCGCTAGGTCCTCCATAAGATAACCACTATTATGGAGCGCGACTACCCCCTAGAAAAAGTTCGTAATTTTGGAATCATCGCCCATATTGATGCCGGCAAGACTACGGTTACCGAGCGGGTTCTTTTTTATACTGGTATTTCTCATAAGATCGGTGAGGTCCATGAGGGCGACACCGTCATGGACTGGATGGAACAAGAGCGAGAGCGGGGAATCACTATCACCGCTGCTGCTACGACTTGTTTTTGGACTCCCAGTGATGTCGGAGGCGATGCCAGTAAGCGACATCGCTTCAATATTATTGACACCCCTGGCCATATCGACTTCACGATTGAAGTTAAGCGCTCGCTCCGAGTGCTCGATGGCGCGGTGATAGTTTTCGACGGCGTTTCGGGTGTTGAACCTCAGTCTGAAACCAATTGGCGCTATGCTGATGAGGGTGGGGTGCCTCGTATGTGCTTTATCAACAAACTCGATCGGATGGGGGCGTCTTTCGAATTTTCTTATAGCACTATTCTCGATCGTTTAACTAAGAAAGCGATACGCTGCCAATTACCTATTGGCTTAGAGGGCGATTTTGCTGGGGTAGTGGATCTCCTAACTAAAAAGGGTTATGTCTTCGAGGGTAATATGGGCAACGAGATCAAGGAGGTACCCGTGCCCGAAGATATGAAGGCTGACGTCGACAAGTATCACGGCGAACTCATCGAGAAGATTGTCGAGAATGATGAGCAATTAGTGAATGATTATCTCGAGGGTAAGGCCATCGATATCCCTGTTTTGAAAGCTATTCTTCGTAAGGCGGTGATTGCCAACGATATTGTGCCAGTGTTCTGTGGCTCGGCGCTTCAGAATAAAGGAGTGCAATTACTGCTAGATGCGGTGGTTGATTATTTGCCTTCCCCGCTAGATATCCCTCCGGCCAAGGGTATTGATGAGAAGACTGATGAAGAGATTGAGGTGAAGACTGCTGATGAAGAGCCATTTGCCGCTCTCGCCTTCAAGATCCAGTCCGACCCTTTTGTTGGCCAGCTAATCTTCTTCCGAGTGTACTCGGGTACCTTGGAGACCGGTTCTTATATTTATAATCCACGAAGTAATTCTAAGGAGCGTATTGGTCGGATTGTCCGTCTGCACGCTAATGATAGAGAGGAAGTAAAGAAAGTCTTTGCCGGCGATATTGCCGCCACTGTTGGTCTGAAGGACGTTAAAACTTCAGATACTTTTTGTGACCCAGCCCGCCCAGTGATTCTAGACCAGATTGTGATTCCAGACCCAGTGGTTTCTATGCGAATAGAGCCCAAGACTAAGGTTGACCAAGAGAAATTAGGTTTAGCCCTGAAAAAACTTTCTGATGAGGACCCAACTTTTAGAGTCCAAACTGATCACGAGACAGGAGAAACTATTATCTCTGGTATGGGCGAGCTCCATCTCGACGTTATCGCCGATAGGCTGAAGCGCGAGTTTAGTGTTGAGGCTAACGTCGGCCAACCGCAGGTTGCTTATCGCGAAACTATTACTGCCAATGCGGAAGCTGAGGGTAAGTACATCAAACAATCCGGTGGTCGTGGTCAATATGGCCATGTCCGTATCCGAATCAAGAAATTGGAGCCCATCGATCCAGAGGCGAAGGTGCCTAAAAATGTTAAGCGCGAGGCTAATTTTGAATTCATTAACTCGATTAAAGGTGGTGCTATTCCTCAGGAATATATCCCCGCAGTAGAGAAGGGCCTGCGTGAATCTATGGATCGCGGCGCTGTCGCTGGTTATCCGCTGGTTGATATCTCCGTCGAGCTCTATGACGGTTCTTACCACGATGTTGACTCCTCTGAGATGGCCTTCAAGATCGCCGGCTCTATGGCCCTGCAGGATGGGGTTAAGAAGTCCAAGCCAGTGCTCCTTGAGCCGGTAATGAGGGTGGAGGTTATTGTCCCCGAGAAATTCATGGGCGACATCACTGGCCAACTCAACTCTAAGCGTGGCCAGATTGAAGGGATGGAGGACCGAGCCAATCTCAAAGTTATCCGAGCCAATGTTCCGCTATCTGAAATGTTTGGATATGTCACCAGTCTGCGCTCACTCACCGAGGGCCGCGGTAATTTCACCATGGAATTTGAGCGTTACGAGATCATCCCTCATAACGTCGCCGAGAAAATCATTGCTACCAGAAAATAGAGGCGTGGGTGGTATATATGAAAAGAATCCCCGATTCGCCATGGCGAATCGGGGATTTGGTTTATGGGTCTTAGTTCAAGACGCTGACTCGAGCTCGCTTTCGAGGCAACCAAAGCCGTGATCCTCGCCCATGAATTCGATCACATACTCGGGTACGTCGCTCGCCCACTCCTTCCTTGGTTTGCATCTCCGGATCTCGCATTTCTTCCCGTCGTTCTTGGTGATCCCAGAGCTACCTCGATTGGTGAAAACACATATTTGGCCCACTTTGAGGCGGTGTTCCCGGGGCATCCTTCTGATCATTTCGGTATCTCCTTTCTGGGTTGTATATTAGTCTTTATCTGACCCTTGTCAACGGGCTGTAATTATCCCTTGGTCAATACGTTTATAGGGTATATGATGAATTGAGGGTAAGAACCCTATATTATCGTCATTTTTACCAGATTAATCGTTCAATTATATGAATAAAGCTATTTATTGGTTATTTGTCCCGGCGCTTGCTCTTGCTATGGCAAGTACGGCCTCGGCTCAGACCGGCAATCAGGATATCGCAAACTCGATTACTAGTATTCCTGGATCGGGGATAGTAAGTCCAGATTCCAACGGTAATTGCCCTAGTGCCTACCAAAAGTCTGGGGATGTTTGCATTAAGCCATTACCCACTAATGCATCTAGTAATGGCGGCGGAGTTGTAGGTGACGGCTCGCCAGGGAATCAGTCTAGTCAGTCTGGCGGTAGTGCGGGGCACGGAAACAGTAGCCAGCCTCAAATGTTGCCTACGGTCATTGGTTCTGGCCAATTCACTGTTGCGCCAAACTCTGAGGGTAATTGCCCTGAGGGTTACAAGACTGGAGCGAATGGCAAGACCTGCTTGAAGCCATCTATAAGCGTTAGCGAGAGCAGCGATGTGAAGATTGTGATCGACTCTGGCCAGATCTCCATTGAAGATGCAGCCAAATTGCCCCCTAAACCTAGCAGTTCCAGTGGTGGTTCCGGTGGTGGAAAGAAAGCCACTTTCCAGACCCAAACTAGAACTAATGCCGGTATCCAAACTGTAGTCAGTGTTGGTATTAGCTCAGGTGGGTCTGGTAGTGGCGGTGCCAAGCAGGTGAATGTGGAGGTAGTTGATGGAGGGGTTGTTATTACTGAAGGCGATCAGGTAGTTCCCACCGAAGTAAAAGTGGAGATCGCTGATGGCAAGATCAAGCTCGGTAAAGACAAGGGAGAGCTCAAGGTCTTACCTTCCGTGGCTTCTGAGAAGGCTGTTGCTGTCTTGGGCGAAAAATACGATAGAGTAGAGTTGAAAGAGGTTGGTAATAAGGAAACAGCCTATGTTTTTGAGAAGGATGTCGAGGAGAAGTTCCTCGGCCTCTTCAAGATTAAGGTTGTCTCGAAGGTCAATGTGAGGACGGAGTCTGGTGCTGATGACATCTCCACTCTCAAGGTCAAAAAGCCTTGGTGGAGCTTCCTGACTTTCTAACCCCAATTCTGAATTTTCTTAAACAATCATCCCCTCCGAGGGGGTGATTTTGTTTTTATCGCTTTATTTGACTCTGTTTTTCTTCTCTGCTAGTATGTTTCTATGCTTTTAGCGCTAGCTTTTTGAGCGAAATTAAAATTAATAACTAAAAATTAGTAATATGGCAGAGAACAAGTTTGAGCGTAATAAACCCCACTTGAATGTGGGCACCATCGGGCATGTCGACCACGGCAAGACTACTCTTACCGCTGGCATTCTCCATGTTTTGGATTTGAATAAAGATAAGGACTACGGTTCACGAGTTGAGCCGGTAGACAATATCGATAACGCGCCTGAAGAAAAGGCACGTGGTATTACCATTGCTCTCCACCATTCAGAGTATTGGACCCCTACGCGCCATTACGCCCATATCGATGCTCCTGGCCACGCTGACTATATTAAGAACATGATTACCGGTGCCGCTCAGATGGACGGCGCTGTTATTGTGGTTGCTGCTACTGACGGTGTGATGCCCCAGACGCGCGAGCATATCCTCTTGGCCCGCCAGGTTGGTGTACCTAAGATCATTGTTTTCCTGAACAAGGTTGATATGGTTGATGATCCTGAATTAATCGATCTAGTCGAGGCTGAGGTACGTGAACTCCTCTCTAAGTACGAATATGATGGCGATAACGCACCAGTTATCCGCGGTTCTGGTCTCAAGGCTCTTGATGCCAAGAGCGCCGATGATGAATGGGCCAAGGGTATCTTTGAGTTAGTGAATGCTCTTGATGAGCATATTCCTGATCCAGTTCGTGAGACCGATAAGCCTTTCCTCATGCCGATTGAAGATATCTTCACTATCGAAGGTCGTGGCACGGTGGTTACTGGCCGTATCGAGCGTGGCCAAGTTAAGGTTGGTGAAGAAATAGAGATGATCGGTATTAACCCAACCACTAAAACTACTGTAACTGGTATCGAGATGTTCAATAAGCAGCTCGATGAGGGTATGGCTGGCGATAATGCTGGTATTCTATTGCGGGGTACCAAGAAGGAAGACGTGACTCGTGGTCAGGTGCTTGCTAAGCCTGGTTCCGTTACTCCTCACACTGAGTTTGAGTCTGAGGTCTATATCTTGAAGAAAGAAGAGGGTGGCCGTCATACTCCTTTCCTTACTGGTTATAAGCCTCAATTCTACATTCGGACTACTGACGTGACTGGTGAGGTTACCTTAGCTGATACTTCTAAAATGGTAATGCCTGGAGACACCGTGACCTTCAAGGTTAAGTTGGTGGCCCCAGTTGCTCTAGAAGAGAAACAGCGTTTCGCTATCCGTGAAGGGGGCAAGACAGTTGGCGCTGGAGTGGTCACCAAGATTGTTGCTTAACCTCTGTAATAAAGTCACAATCAAGGAACATGTCAGCCACAGCCACTAAAACTAAGAAAGCATCCAGTAAGGCCGATATGACTGATTTCCAGAAGATGAGGATTCGAGTCTCGGCCTATGAGTCGAAGATTCTAGACGCTAGTGTTAAGCAAATCGTCGATACTGCCATTCGTTACGAGGGCACTCTTCACGGGCCAGTACCTTTGCCAACTGAAGTAAAGAAGTACACGGTCAATCGCAGCTCCTTTGTTCACAAAAATGCTCGGGAACAATTCGAGATGAGGACTCATAAGCGCTTGATCGACATTCTTAATCCTAGCGCTAAGATTATCGAGAGTCTAACTAACCTAACTCTACCGTCGGGGGTCAATATTGACGTCAAGCTAATGTAGCTGTTAGCTTCTGACTTACAGCTTTCAGCTTATGAAATTTATCTTGGGTAAAAAAGAGGGTATGACGCAAGTCTTCGACGGAGAAGGCCAGGTTTGGCCTGCGACCGTTTTCACTGTCAGCCCGGCGACTATTACTCAGCTGAAGACAGTCAAGAGGGATGGATACGATGCCCTGCAATTAGGCTTTGGTGAGCATCGCGTTAAGCATGTTGCCAAGTCGCAGCAGGGTCACTTCAAGAAGGTAGGAGATACCTTATTTCGTCACTTGCGCGAGGCGCAGGTGGACGAAGGCTCTGAAGCCAAGGTTGGTGATCAATTTGGCGTAGGCGATATGTTCGCTGAGGGCGATATGGTGACCGTCTCTGGTGTTTCGAAGGGGAAAGGCTTCCAGGGGGTGGTAAAGCGCCATGGTTTTCATGGTGGGCCACGATCTCATGGCCAGAAACATACTGAGCGGGCCCCAGGTTCCATAGGCGGGGGCATGGCTAGGGTGATCAGGGGTCGGCGTATGCCTGGTCGTATGGGTGCCGATAGGGTGACGGTTAAGAATCTCATAGTTCTTCAGATTGATAAGGATAATGATCGTCTATTGATCTCGGGAGCGGTCCCAGGGCGGAGAGGGACCATGGTAGAAATAGCGGGTAAATAATATGGAAACTACTGTCTATAACCAAGAGGGTAAAGAAACTGGCAAGGTCACACTACCTGAGCAGCTTTTTGGTCTACCTTGGAATTCAGATTTGGTCCACCAGGTTGTGGTAGGGATGCAGGCTAATCTCCGGACCAATACCGCCGTGGCCAAGGGCCGTGGAGTGGTTCGTGGCGGCGGCCGTAAGCCCTGGCGGCAGAAGGGGACGGGTCGGGCCAGGCATGGTTCTATTCGTTCTCCATTATGGCGTGGCGGCGGTGTCACCCACGGCCCAACTGCCGAACGTGATTATCACCAGAAGATTAATCACAAGATGCGCAACAAAGCTCTATTGACTGTTTTGTCACAAAAACAACGTGACGGAGAGCTTGTCTTTGTTGACCGACTTGAGATCACCGCCCCTAAGACTGGTATGGCCCAACAAGCAGTTAATAAGCTTGGTCGGGCTACTGGTCACAAGAGTTTAACTTATCGAAATGGTAAGCGAGTTCTTTTTCTGGTTCCCCAATCTGGCGAGGCTTTGACCAAAAGTTTTCACAATTTGCCTGGCGCGGCAATTGAGGAGGTTCGTAATTTGAATCCTCTTAATGCTTTGACTTATCAGTATCTGATCTTTGCTGACCCAGAATCTGGCTTACCGGTTCTAGAGAGCCGAGCAGGTTTAAATGAGATTAAGTCTGAGACTAAAGTTAAGGCCAAATCTTAATCATGTCTACCCTCGGCCATCAAACTCAATCGGTTCTCGATGTCTTGGTTAGTCCCTATATTACCGAGAAAGCGTCCCGGGCTTCATCTGTGGCCTTCCCTGTCTATACCTTCAAGGTGGCCCCGCGGGCGACTAAGCCGATGGTGATCCAGGCGATTAAGGAGAAATATAAAGTGACTCCGATCAAGGTCAACATGATCAATTTGCATCCCAAGAAGAAGAGGATTCGTGGTCGGATTGGTTACACTTCGGCAGTCCGCAAGGCACTTGTTTATCTTAAGTCGGGAGATAAGATCGAGTAACAATTCAATATGAAAAAGTTCAAACCAACTTCCCCTGGTCGACGGCAAATGTCGGTTGTTTCCTATCGCGGAGTTTTAACTACTGATAAGCCACATAAGTCTCTGACCAAGGGCATCAAACGTCGGGCTGGTCGCAATAATGCTGGCCGGATCACTACTCGACATCAAGGAGGCGGACACAAGCGACGTTATCGTCAGATTGATTTTCTCTACAATAAGACTGATGTTCCCGCTAAAATTGAGACTATTGAGTACGATCCTAACCGCAGTGGTTTTATCGGCATAGCTCTCTATGCTGATGGCGAGCGGCGTTATGTGCTCTTGCCGGCCGGTCTCAAGGTCGGAGACAAGTTTATTGTTTCGACTGAGGCGGAATTGCGCCCCGGCAATCGTCTTCCTTTGAAAAAAATCCCAGTAGGTACCTTTGTCTATAATATTGAATTGCAGGCTCGTGGTGGCTCTAAGTTGGTTCGTTCGGCAGGTACCTTAGCGCAAGTTTTGTCTAATGACGCCGGTTATACCAATATTAAATTGCCTTCTACTGAGGTCCGAAAGGTCAACGAGAATGCCTGGGCGACCATTGGCGCTGTCTCTAATTCAGAGTGGAAATTAACCAACCTCGGTAAGGCTGGTCGTTCTCGATGGCTCGGTATTCGTCCCACAGTCCGAGGATCAGCGATGAATCCGGTAGACCATCGTCACGGTGGCGGTGAGGGGCGTCAGGGTATTGGCTTGCGCCGTGGGCCAGTCACGCCTTGGGGTAAGCAGGCGCTCGGCGTCAAAACCCGCCGACCTAAGAAGTATTCCAATGTATTCAGGGTTTCTCGTCGCAAAACCGGCAAAAAGCGCTAATTTGACCTGTTGTCCAGTTTTTGTTAGTCTAGACGCACGCTCAGCGGGCTCAGCGGATGGTCAGGCCGGCCCCGACGCTTCGGCTGGGGTCTGTATTTTTCTTCAGCTTTCTATCATTTTGTAATCATGTCACGCTCTAGTCACAAAGGGCCCTATGTTGACCCCCGACTAATTAAGAAAATCGACGGCAAGAAGCCTGGCGATTTGGATATGGTCAAAACTTGGTCGCGGAGTAGTACGATCAGCCCCGAAATGGTCGGATTTCGTTTTGGTGTCCACAATGGCAAGGACCATATTGAGGTCTTAGTAAATGAGGACATGGTCGGTCATAAATTAGGTGAGTTCTCTCCAACCCGTAAATTTTTCCGTCATGGCGGTAAGATGCAGAAGGAATTGGAGCAGAAGAAGAAAGAAGTTGAGATCGCCGCCGCCCAGTCTGCTAAAGCGGCAGCGTCTGATGCTGGTAAGAAGAAATAGTCTGACTACGCTCGCTACAAATAATTATGAAAGCTGAATTAAAAAATTATCGTCAATCTCCCCGCAAGGTGCGCCTGGTAGCAGATTTAATCAAAGGCCAAACGGTGCCGGCGGCATTGGAGCAATTAGATTTTCTCGCCAAGCGGGCGGCCGGGCCTATTTCTAAGTTACTCAAATCGGCAGTGGCTAATGCCAAGGAGGGAGATAAAGACCAAAAAGACAAGAAGAATAGCAAGAAGGATGTCTTGGTGGTTGGCAATATCCGAGTTGATCAGGGGGCAACCCTAAGGCGCTCCCGACCACGGGCGCGTGGATCGGCCTATCGTATTAATAAGCGGACTAGTCATGTCCAGGTCACCCTGGAACGCAAGTTCTAATCTGAGTTTTTATTTTATTATGTCTCACAGCGTCCACCCATATGCTCACCGCCTAGGAATAATCCGTGATTGGCAATCGCGCTGGTTTGCTCGTTCCGGTTCGGGCGAGTATCAAAAATGGCTCCGGGCAGATGTGCTGTTGCGGGAGTGGCTGTCTAAACGCCTCCGCGGTAATTTTGTTAAAGCGATAGAGATTGAGCGCGGTGCTACTCATATGCGTGTGATCGTCAAGACTTCTCGTCCGGGTATGGTTATTGGCCGCAACGGGGAGAATAGCCAAAAATTACGCCAAGACATTGTCCATTTTTGGCAACAGCGGAAAATCGATCCACCCCAGGAGCTAAAATTAGACATTGAAGAAGTTAAGAATCCAGAGTCGCATGCTCAGATTGCTGGCCAGATGATTGTTGAGGGGCTGGAGCGACGCTTCCCCTTTAAGCGAGCCGCCCGACAGGTAATAGAGAAGGTAATGGCCAATAAAAATGTTCAGGGAGTGAAAGTAACCCTCTCTGGCCGTCTGGGGGGGGCAGAGATGAGTCGCTCGGAGTCCTTCAAGAAGGGTAATTTACCTCTTCAAACTCTGCGTGCCGACCTAGACTTTGCCAAGGAGACCGCCTATTTGCCTTATGGTGTTATTGGCGTTAAGGTCTGGATCTATCGGGGTGAGGTCTTCGGTAAAGAAACCAAAAGTTAAAATGTCAAAATTCAAATTACAAATGTCAAAAGTGGGACGAGCAAATTTTTTGAAATTTGAGCTTTGTAATTTGTAATTACCTTAATCATGTTATTTCCCAAAAAAGTTAAATACCGCAAGTGGCAGACTCTACGCCACAACCCCAATAAGCCCAAGGTTGAAAGTCGGGGGCTACGCTTAGCTTTCGGCTCTTTTGGGATTAAGGCCGTTACCCCTGGTCGGATTCGGTCGAACCAAATCGAGGCTGCCCGTAAGGCAATTGTTCGGGAGATTAGTAAGACCGGTAAATTATGGATCCGGATCTTCCCTGACAAGCCTTATACTAGCAAAGCGGCAGAGATTCCCATGGGCTCCGGTAAGGGTGACCCCCAGGGTTACGAAATGATCGTTTGGCCAGGCCGAATGATTTTCGAGCTTGATGGGGTAGAGGAGGCATTAGCTCGCGAAGCTCTGCGTAAAGGGGGAGCGAAATTGCCAGTTAAGACCAAACTTATTAGCCGAACGGAGGCTTAATCTAAGCTTATGTCTGAAACAACTCAATGGAAAAATAAAAGCAGAGAGGAGTTGCTTAAGGCGTTGACCGAAAAGCGGGATGCTTGGAGGGCCATCCGTTTCGGCGCTACCGGCAGTAAGTCAGCTGACGTTAAGGCGGTGAAGAATTTGCGCCGAGAGATCGCCAGCATCATGGCCCGTCTTGCTGACGAATCCGGGCAGGCCACTCAAGTAAGTTAATTTATTTATTATGGCAACCAAAACCAACAACTCAACTTCTGATCCCAGACGCCAAGTTCTTCAAGGTGTGGTAGTTTCTGCCAAGATACCAAAGACAATAGTGGTGGAGGTCGAGCGTTATTTCAAACACGCCAAATACGACAAGTATATTCGCCGCTCTAAGCGTTATTTGGCCCATGATGAAGCTGATCACCAGGTTGGGGATCAGGTCTCTATCGGGGTATGTCGCCCGCTGTCTAAACGGAAGCATTTCATGGTTCTCCGCGATACCACCAAAAGCTAAAAGTTATTATGATTCAGCCTCAATCCATTGTTAAGATTGCTGACAACACCGGCGCCAAGTTGGGGCGGGTATTTAAGGTGCTTGGCTCTTCTAAGAAACGTTATGCTGAAATTGGCGAGTTGGTTATCCTCTCGGTCCAGAGTGCCGAGCCACGCAAGTCAGTTAAAAAGAAAGAGATCTGCCGGGCTTTAGTGATTCGACAGAAGAAGCCCCTTCGTCGAGCTGATGGTTCGTATGTCCGTTTTGATGAGAATGCGGTGGTTATATTAGAGGCTTCAGGCAAGGACGCGAAAGAACCTAAGGGGGGTCGCATCTTCGGCCCTATCCCACGAGAGATCAGCGAATTAGGGTATCAAAAGATTGTTTCTCTGGCACCAGAAGTCGTATGAAAATCAAAAAAGGCGACAATGTAATAGTAATTGCTGGTAAGGACAAGGGCCGTCAGGGCAAAGTTCTTCGGGCTCTCCCGGCCAGGGCGGAGGGCGGTTTTCATCTGGATAAATTGATTGTAGAGGGGGTAAATATACAGAAGCAACGCCAACGACCAAAGCGTAGCGGTCAAAAAGGTCAGACTATCCAGGCGCCGGCACCTTTAGCCGCCTCTAATGTTCTACTCCACTGCTCTGCTTGTAAGAGAGGGGTGAGAACTGGAAGTAAGATAACGGGCAAAAAGAAAACAAGGGTTTGTCGTCAATGCGGAAAAGGAATATAAACGATAATGTCAAAACTCAAATTACAAATAACAAAAAGAGGTCGGACGATCGAATTTTTTGAAATTTGGACTTTGTAATTTGAACTTTCAACTACCATGTCTATTACCAAAGAAAAATTAGATAAAAGTTTGTCGCAACTGAAGTCGGAACTTAATGAGACCAACTTGTTGGCTTTGCCTCGTCTGACTAAAATCGTAGTCAACACTGGTCTGGGCCGCAATAGGGATAAAAAGCATCTAGAATTAGTTACTGATAGGCTCGCAAAGATCACTGGACAAAAAGTATCTACTCGCGGAGCCAAGAAGTCAGTTGCTTCCTTTAAGGTTCGCGAAGGAGATATCATCGGGGCGGCCGTGACGTTGCGGGGCGGTCAGATGTGGGGTTTTCTCGACAAATTGCTCAATGTGGCTATTCCAAGGATTCGGGACTTTCGTGGTTTTGAGATCAAGAGCATTGATGATGTCGGCAATTTATCGATTGGTATTAAAGAGCATACGATTTTCCCAGAGACCGCTGATGAGGACTTGAAAGATGTTTTTGGGATGACGATTACTCTGGCCACCACTGCCGGAGACAAGAAGGTTGCTCAGGCCTTTTTCCGGGCTATGGGTTTTCCTTTTAAGAAATAATTGGTTATCCACGTCCTCGTTTCCTTTTTTGAGCCCCGGAACTATAATGAGTAGGGGTTTTCTTTTATCATCAGCCTCCGAATAATTAATGTGAAAAAGACTATTTTAATAAGTTTAGTTGTTTTGTTGGCGGTAGCAGTATTGTTTGGCTCTATAAATGTGGTCACGGCCCAGGTTATTGGAGGTAAAATCGGTTTTTTAGACCAAATAATGAGAAGTTTGGGCTGGGTAATTGGAGACCAAACTGCTCAGGTGGTTAAGAAGGATGACTCTGTACCCAGCTCTAGCGGTGTCGCGCCTGCCAGTGACGGTGGCGGGGTGGGGGTTACTGTCTCTATCCCTGTCAGCTCTGCATCTATTGGCGGCGGTATAGGCTCGGCTTCTGCGGTTACTTCCGTCTCTAGTAGCCCTGTCCCATCTGGGGGCAATACTGGCTCTGGTGGAGTCACGGCTAACTCCACCAGCGATGACAACGTTCTCACAAATAATACTGTTGAGGGGACACTCGATGGCAGTGACCATGATTTATCGTGGTATAACCCTAAGACCAAGACTTGGGAGTCTACCTCTAGCCAGAAAGGCGTATTCAAATTTGACGGCAGTACGGTTGGCATAGGCTCTGCGCCCACTAGTGCCAGCCTTAGTGTTGCTGCCGCTGGTGGGTCTGTCGCGATTGATGGCCGAAATACCACTGGAACTGCCTTTATTGGACATAGCGAGGAGGGCGTTGGTATACGAGGGAGTAGTAACGGTTTTTTTAATATATCAGATCCGGCGTCTATCCCATCTGTCGGGGTTTTTGGTCGGGCAAATTCTGGTGTCGGCTTGTATGGTTTCAGTAATACGGGGGTCGCCGTGAGGGTGGCAGGGGGGGAATTTGGCTTGTACCAACAAGGGTTAAGCTCGAAGAATTTTTTTGAGGGTAAAGTTGGAATCGGCACTCGAAATCCAGCTACTGAGCTAGATGTTAACGGCAGAATTAGTGTGAGTTCGGATATTGGCACTGCCCTATCTGTTCGAGGTCAGGTGGGTATATTTGATGGTACTCAGGGTGCTGGCAAGGTGCTCACCTCTAATTCCGCGGGTTTGGCTTCTTGGCAGATGCCCGCTGAGGCTGGCAGTGAGTTCTGGGCCGGCATAGAGGGCGACAATATTTATAATATCAATAGCGGAAATGTCTCTATCGGGGCGGCATCTCGTTCTTCGGCCAAGCTTTTTGTTACTGCTCATACTAACAACCCAGCGGTCAGAGCGGAGAATAATGGCGGTGGTACCACTCTCCAAATATTAAACGGTGACGGGGGTGTGGGAATTCAGCAGGTGGGCGGAGACAGGAATTATTTTGAGGGCGATATCGGGATTGGCGTCCAAGATCCCGCTGAACGTCTAGATCTTGGTGGTGGGAATATCAAAATGGGCCACGAAATAGTGTCTGCTTGGGGTAGTACTACGGGTGGACGTGTTATCAACGTGTTTTGCCCAGAGGACAAGTTTGTGATTGGTGGGGGTTGTGAGATAACCGATGACAGTGGCTCTACAATATCAATTTCATCTCCCATTGATCTCGCTGAGTCTGCTTCAGGATCAGGTGGCTGGTCGTGTAAATGGAGCGGTGGTAGGGGAGAAGTTGGGGTCGCCAAAGCCATCTGCGCTAATATTAGGTAACGTTAAGCTCTCCGAATAAACAAATAAACCCAAAACCACCCCGCCTTTGGCGGGGTGGTTTTGGGTGTCGCGCGTTGGGGGGATGGTATAATTGAAATAATATGAATAGAGATTCAAAATTGGTCCTAGTTTTAATCGTATTGTAGGACGATTGCTGATCCCCATACGAAATATTGCTGCTATTACCAGGCCGTCTGTGTGTTTTCCTGGTGTGTAGGTGATATCGAAGCTTACGAGGCCTGTGACCAGGGCTTTACGAAGCGGTGTTCTCTCTGGTTTGACCTCCTCTCAGTCTTCTGCTAAACTATCAGCTAGCTCTAATTACGGGAGCTGGCTGATTTTCCGCCTTATTGGTGGGTCGCTGAAAGGCGATTTCTTTGTCTATATTTGTAAACATGGCCAAAACCTCAGTAATTGCGCGCTCTCAGAAGCCGCCCAAATTTAGCACTCGGCTGGTCCGGCGTTGTTTTCGTTGTGGTCGCGGTAAGGCCTATATGCGTGATTTTGGTCTCTGTAGAATTTGCTTTAGGGAATTAGCCAACGAGGGCCGTATCCCCGGTGTTAAGAAATCATCCTGGTAGGTCTATGTTAATGGATCCTCTAGCTGATATGTTGACAGTAATTAGGAACGCTTCACGCGCAGGCTTGCCTAGTGCCAGCTTCCCTTTTTCTAACTTTAAATCAGCGGTGGCCGACAAGCTGAAGCGGACTGGCTATCTCAGGTCGGTTACCAATAAAGGCAAGAAAGTAAAGAAGACGATAGAGGTTGAGTTACTTTATGGAAACGGAGGGCCTAAGATTAAGGAGCTCCGACGTCTGTCTAAGCCCTCATGTCGAGTCTATCGGCCGATTAAGGCTATCCATTCAGTGCGACAGGGTTATGGGTCTGCTTTCTACTCGACTTCTAGCGGGATACTCACTGATAAGGAGGCGAGGGAGGCTAAGATTGGCGGAGAGCTATTATTTAGAATTTGGTAATCTTAGAAAATGTCAAAGTCCAAAAACCAAATGTCAAAGGAGGGTCAAATGATTAAATTTTTTGAAATTTGGGCTTTGTAATTTGGATTTATTGAATATATGTCACGAATTGGCAAACAAGCAATCATGATTCCCGATAAGGTGGAATGTTACCAAGAAGGCGAATCTATTACGGTAAAAGGGCCCCTGGGGACAGTGGCCAAGACTTTTCGTGATGACGTCAATATTTTGATTGCGGCTAATAATGTTACCCTGACCCCCAAGCGGATGACCGCTGGTGGGCGAGCTCTTTGGGGCACTTATGCTTCTCATATTCGGAATATGATCCAAGGTGTCACCGCTGGTTATGAGAAGAAATTAATTATCGAGGGAGTGGGTTTCAAGGTGGCTATGGCGGGGACGAAGCTAACCTTCAATCTAGGCTGGTCTCATTCGCGAGACCTTGAAATTCCCAAGGATCTCAAAGTCAATGTTGAGAAAAACTCAATTACCGTTAGCGGAGTGAATAAGGAATCGGTCGGCCAATTTGCGGCCAAGATTAGAGCTCTGAAGAAGCCTGAGCCGTATCAGGGCAAAGGTATCCGTTATTCAGATGAGGTTGTGCGTCGCAAGGCTGGCAAGAAAGCCACTGTTGCTGCTTAAGATTATGAATAAACAAACCAAAATCGATAATAGGCAACGTCGTCACCGTCGAGTACGGGCGAAAGTGACAGGTACGGCCCAGCGGCCTCGCTTGTCTGTCTTCCGATCGAGTAAATATATTTATGCCCAGATTGTTGATGATGGTGCTGGTCGGACCTTGGTCGCCGCTAATGATCTTAAGTCGGCCACTAGGCAGTCGCTAGCCAAGACTGATAGCGCCAAGGCGGTCGGTCAAGTTGTAGCCGAGCTGGCTTTAGCTAAGAAGATCAAACAAGTATCGTTTGACCGCGGGGGTTACCTTTATACTGGTCGAGTTAGGGCTTTGGCCGAAGCGGCTCGGGCTGGCGGCCTGCAATTTTAAATAATCATGCCTACTCCGAGTAATCACTCTAATAACGCAAGGGGAAATGGTCCTGCCGGTGCTAACCGGCCTGGGGGCGGTCGCCGTACAATGCGCCCGCGACGAGGTCCTCGGCCCGAGCGTCCTAAGCCTGAGTATGACCAGGAAGTGCTCGATGTTCGCCGAGTGGCTCGAGTGATGCGTGGTGGTAAGCGTTTCCGCTTTCTAATTATTATGGCAATCGGCAATCGTCGCGGTAAAGTTGGTGTGGGTACGGGTAAGGGGGCCGATATCTCCTTGGCGATGGAGAAGGCGGCGCGTGATGCCAAGAAGCACCTCGTTGAATTAAAGCTCACCAAGGGCATGTCTTTGCCTCACGAGCTTAGTGCTAAACATTGCAGCTCTCGAGTTATAATGCGACCAGCTCGTGGACGTGGTTTAGCTGCTGGCTCAGCGGTGCGAACGGTATTGACTCTGGCGGGCGTGCAGGATGTTAGTGCCAAGATTCAATCGAAAAGTAAGAATAAGCTTAATAATGCCCGCGCCGCCATGGCCGCCCTATCTCAGGTCCGAGTCTAGCTTATGCAACTTCATAATTTAAAACGACGTACCCCTCTCAAGAAAGCTCGCCGTGTTGCTCGTGGTGGTAAGCGTGGTAAGACTGCTGGTCGGGGGACTAAGGGACAGAAGTCTCGAGCCGGACACCATATTCGTCCAGAGGCGAGGGATAGGATCAAGAAATTACCTAAACAACGTGGTTACCGATTCAATTCCTTTCAAGTCAAACCAGCGGTGCTTAATTTGGAAGATCTAGAAAGGGCCTTTAAGGCTGGTGAGCAGGTGAGCCCACAGAATCTGCTCGAGCGTGGCCTGGTTACTAAACGTGGGGGCCGCTTACCTGCCGTCAAATTGCTCGGCAATGGCGCTCTGAAAAAGTCACTCAAGGTCGCGGGCTGCCAATATTCCACCACTGCCAAGGAGAAGATTGAGGCGGCTGGCGGCAGTCTGGAATAATTAAGTCATGATTGCTAATTTCTTCAGTAAAATAAGGATCATCATTACAGACCCTAGTCTGCGTCGTCGGGTCTTGTTTGTTTTGATTATTTTAGCCCTATTTCGCCTCGGGTCCTCGGTGCCTATCCCTGGGGTAGATGAGGCGGCTTTGGCCAGGTTCTTTAGTGGTAATCAATTCTTTGGCTTGCTTAACGTTTTCTCGGGTGGCGGCTTGGCCAATCTGTCTATTTTAATGCTTGGCGTCGGTCCTTATATTACCGCTTCGATTGTGATGCAGCTTCTGACCATTATGTTCCCGTCTTTGAAGCGTATTTACCATGAGGAAGGTGAAGCTGGCCGTCGTAAATTTATTCAATACTCTCGACTCCTGACGATCCCCCTGGCGATTATTCAGGGTTTCGGTCTGTTGGCCTTGTTGGAGAATCAAGGGGTGATTGTTCATTTGACTATGCTGGCCCGCCTATTCAATGTCGTGACTGTTGTGGCCGGTTCGGTTCTTTTGATGTGGTTGGGTGAATTGGTTAGTGAGTATGGTATAGGCAATGGCGTCTCGATGATCATTATGGCCGGCATTTTAGCGAGTATGCCTGCCGCCGCTGGCTCTATATTGGTCAATTTCGATGCTGGGCAATTACCGATCTATATAGCTTCCTTGGTGGCAATCGTGGCCATTGTCGCTGGGGTGGTGGTGATAACGGAGGCGGAAAGACCGGTGCCGGTAACCTATGCCAAACGGGTGCGAGGCAATAAGATCTATGGTGGCATGTCTACTTACTTACCAATCAGGCTTAATCAAGCCGGCGTGATGCCTATCATCTTCGCCCTCTCTATTCTCCTTTTCCCCCAGATGATTGCCACCCTCTTAACGCGTTTTGATAATGCCATCATTACTGGTGTCTCTGATTTTGTTCTAGCTGTTTTAAATAATAGTTGGCTTTATGCCGCGATCTACTTTGTGCTGGTCTTTGCTTTCACCTTCTTCTACTCAGCGATTACCTTTGACCCAGAGTCGATGTCGGAAAATTTGCAGAAGAGTGGCGCCTTCATTCCCGGGATTCGCCCCGGTCGGACCACTGCTGCTTATATCGCTAAGATTCTCTACCGCTTAACCTTTATCGGGGCCCTTTTCCTTGGTGTAGTGGCGATGCTCCCACTTATTATGCAGGCGATTACCGGCATTGCCGCTTTGGCCATTGGTGGTACCGCTCTCCTGATTGTTGTCTCGGTTATTCTCGAGTTTGACAAGCAAATCGAAGGCCAACTTTCGATGCGCGAGTACTAAGGTTGGACACTAAATGTCTTGGTGTTAGAATGGGCCCATGTCTAACATGGAATTTAATCCTGACGATAAGGATTTTTATAGTGATCTGCGTCAGCGAGCTGCTGCTCCTCGAGGTGGTCTAATGGGTTGGTTTATGAGGGTGCTGGGGACCGATAGCGAAAGCAAGGCCAATGGGGTGATGCTGGCAGTGGCCGTTTTGTTTTTCCTGGCTTCCATTATTATTTTTTGGCGTTTCCTGTAATCAATCATGACTGATCTAAAGGCCTGTGTTTTCATCGGTCGCCCTGGTAGTGGTAAGGGTACCCAATCTCAAAGTTTGATTGAGAAATTAAAAGTAACAAAACCTGTTCGGCCAATTATTTATGTAGAGACTGGGAGCCTTTTCCGTGAGTTTATGAAAGGCGATTCTTATACCCAGCGATTAGTCAGGGAAGCTCTAGAGAAAGGGGAGAGGTTGCAGGATTTCTTGGCGATCTGGAATTGGACCAATAAGTTAATAAAGGAGATGACTGGGCAAGAGCATATAATCTTTGATGGGGCGCCTCGATCCTTACTTGAGGCACAGATAGTTAGCACTATGGCGAAGCAATACTCTCTTCCTGAACCGACTATTGTTTATATCAACGTTAGCCGTGAATGGGCCAAGGCTCGACTTTTGGCTCGCGGTCGGGTCGATGACCATGATGAGGGAATCAATAACCGGCTTGGTTGGTTTGACCGCGATGTCGCTCCGGCGGTGACCTATTTCCGAGAGCAAAGCGACTTCCGCTTTCTCGATATTAATGGCGAGCAACCAATTGAACGAGTTAGTGCCGATATCTGGAGTGGACTGGGATTATGATTAGCCTGAAGACTCCTAAACAAATAAATATCCTGCGAGAGGGTGGCCGTCGTCTGGCGACAATTTTGCAAACCGTGGGCGAGCGGGTTAAACCTGGGGTAACTCCACTTGAACTTGACGCTATGGCCCGTGACTTAATCAAGCAAGGTGGAGATGAGCCCTCCTTCCTAAATTATCGACCGGCTGGAGCGTCTGGGCCATACCCGGCCGCTTTATGTGTATCGGTCAACGAATCTATTGTCCATGGCATTCCTGATAAGCGGTCCCTGCAGGAGGGGGATATTGTTGGCATTGACCTCGGGCTTAAGCATAAGGGTCTCTATACTGATATGGCAATGACTGTGTCGGTGGGGGAGCTTAAACCAGAGCTCAAGCGACTCCTCGCTCATACCAAGGAGGGGTTGAGGGCGGGTATTGCTCAAAGCAAAGTGGGCAATCATTTGGGTGATATCGGGGCAGCCATTGAGGCCGTTGCCGAGAAACATGGCTATGGCGTGGTCCGAGAGCTAGCTGGCCACGGGGTGGGCCTAAAGGTCCATGAGGAGCCAGAGGTGCCCAATTATGGCCAAGTTGGGACGGGTCTTAAGCTCAAGGCTGGTATAGTTATTGCTATTGAGCCGATGTTCAATCTTGGGGCGGCCGATGTGGTTTTTCACGACGATGGCTATACGGTTACCACCAAGGATAAATTACCTTCGGCTCATTTCGAACACACAGTGTTGGTGACTGAGAGTGGTGGTGAGGTGCTGACTCGCTCCTGATCTGTTAAACTATTAGTAACCCCATGTCTAATTTTGAAACAATGCCGGGTGGCGACACCAAACTCAGCCCTGAGCAAGCTCTGGCCGCTCTCGATGAGCAGACTCGCTTGATTGTGGCCGAGGAGGCTAGTCATCCTCTCCACGAAACACTAGAGATTTTGCAGCAGCTTGATTCTCCCCAATAATCTTATGTTTGATAAACAAGAATTAACTGAGTTGGTGATTACCAATCTCGGCCAACGGGAATTGACCACAGTCGAGCAGGGGGGACTTGTCCAGCGCTTAGTGAGCAATAGCTCGCGCCGGATTAATTTGGCGGTTTTGAATAAATTATCGGAGGCAGAACATAAGGAATTATTGCAATTGGCAGAAGAGGGCAATCGAGAAAAGGTGAGGACTTTTTTACAAGGCAAAATATCTAACCTCAATCAATTAATAAAGCAAACTGTCATTGGTACTGTTGAGGAGTTTAAAGGTTTAACGCGCTAAGTTATAATTAATTAATGGAACAAATCGGCTTCGGTGAGGGTCCGAAGTTTAAGACTCCCACTGAGGAGCTAGCTTTTTTGCGTCAGCAAGTGGCTGAGAAGGAAAAGTCGCTGGCTGAGTCGGCGCCGGAAGGCCAGCGGCAAGAAATTGCTCCAGAGCAGATGGTGGCGGAGCAAGTCAGTGCTTACCGGGAATTTAAGCCGCACGAGGTGTTGACGCCTGGACATGAGCTCAAGCCCCATCAGGTAGAGGAGATCGTGCTAGAGCTCTCGCCTGAGCTCCATGATGATCAGATGTCCGAGTTATTGACTGTGCTACAAGAGAAGGGGGTGCGTAATGCTTTGACTGTAGTCGAGCAAATGAAGAATCCTCACCTGGAGGATGATTTCCATCGTTTTCTAATTGCCTATTTGCGCTCGGGTCAAACCGTGAGCGGCTTGAAGGAGAAGGCCCCTCTGCAACAGGCTCTCCGGCTGGTTCTCTATGAGATCGCTCTTCCTGAGCCAGGAGACAAGGACGAGGGTCGACCATTGAGGGAATTACTCTCAGCGATGGAACAATTTTATGCTGGGATATTGGCCCCCATGGACCAGACCAAGCCAGGCGAGCCAAATTATCTCACTTTGGAGATTGCTAACCCTAATCAGAGCGGGGAGTTTATCTTCTACGCCGGAGTACCGGAGGGTCTGCGGACAGTTTTCGAGAAACAAGTTGTAGCCATATTTCCTCATGCCACCTTGCGTGAGGCGAAGAATGACTATAACGTCTTTAATGTTAGCGGCATCTCAGTTGGGGCCGAGGCGACACTTTCCGAGAATTTCATTTACCCACTTAAGACTTATGACCAATTTGATCTTGACCCTCTGAATATTATCCTCAATAGCTTCTCTAAAATTGACCGCGAAGGTGAGGGGGCGGCGATCCAGTTTCTTATCGGCCCGGGGGATAAGCGTAAGGAGAAAGATTATCGCCGGGCCTTGACCGAAATAGAACAAGGGAAGTCTGTGACTGAGGCAATGTCTGGCCACGATATCGCCGGCGCTGTTATTAAGGGTCTCGATGTCATCTTGGGCGGTAGTAAACCTAAGGAACCAGAACAGCCAGAGGTTCCCAAGCAGATTGATCAAGTCGCCGCCGAGCATGTTAGGCAAAAAATAGCTGCCCCATTAACCAATTGTCAGATCAGGGTAATTGCCTCCTCCCCCAACCGCTCTGGGGCGGAAGCCATTCTCCAAGATCTAGAGGCGGCTTTTGCTCAATTCCAGAGTGCTCAAGGGAATAACTTGTGTTTTCAACCAAAAGATAAGAAGGCCCTGAAGCGCCTACTCCACGACTTTACTTTTCGGCTCTATCATCCTCGCCGCGCCCTGGCTCTTAATATCCGCGAGTTAACTACGGTGATGCATTGGCCGGCGACAGCGATCGGGGCGGCGACGCAATTAAAGCAGGCCAAGGCCAGCACAGCGGCGGCGCCTCTCGATCTACCTAAGGAGGGGGTCCTATTGGGGCTTAATAAGCATCAGCAATTAGACACTGAGGTGAGGGTCTTGCCAGAAGATAGATTGCGCCATTTCTACACCATCGGCCAGACAGGCACAGGTAAGTCGGCTCTCTTGAAGAATATGATTATTCAAGATATCCAAAATGGTGATGGAGTTTGCATGATAGATCCACATGGCCAAGATATTCAGGATGTATTAGCGGCTATCCCCAAGGAGCGTCAAGAAGACTTAATCTATTTTGACCCTGGCTACACCACTAGGCCGATGGCGCTCAATATGCTGGAGTATGACCCTCGCTTCCCCGAGCAGAAGACCTTTGTTGTTAATGAGTTGCTCAGTATCTTCAATAAACTTTTCGATATGAAGGTGGCTGGCGGGCCAATGTTCGAACAATATTTCCGCAATGCAGTATTGCTGGCAATCGAGCATCCAGATAGTGGCGGTACTTTGCTGGATGTCTCGCGTGTGTTGGCAGACAAGAAGTCCCGAGAATCCAAATTGGCTAATTGTAAAAATCCGGTTGTGGTTCAATTTTGGCGTGAGGTGGCTGAGAAGGCGGGTGGAGAATCAGCCCTGGCCAATATCGTGCCCTATGTCACCAGTAAGTTTGACGTTTTCCTTGCTAACGATATTATGCGCCCTATTATTGCCCAGGCGCGCTCCTCTTTTGATTTCCGCGAGGTGATGGACGGGCGCAAGATTCTCCTGGTTAACCTAGCTAAAGGACGTTTAGGTGATTTAAATGCCAATTTGATTGGCTTGATCTTGGTCGGCAAGATCCTAATGGCCGCCCTTTCACGAGCCGATGCCCCGAGCGCCTCCTTAAATCCCTTTTATCTCTATATTGATGAGTTCCAAAATGTGACTACCGATTCGATCGCCACTATTCTTTCAGAGGCCAGGAAATATAAATTAGGTCTGCATATTGCCCACCAATTCATCGCCCAATTAACCGATCCTATTCGTGATGCCGTCTTTGGTAACGTTGGTTCCTTGGCTGTCTTCCGGGTGGGGAGTGACGACGCCGAGTACCTAGAGAAACAATTGGCCCCAGTCTTTAAGGCTCAAGACCTTATTAACCTGGATAATTTCCATGCCTACTTGCGATTATTGGCTCATGGTCGGCCACTTAAACCTTTCGATATCGAAACCATCAAGCCGGCTATTCCAGACATGGAGAGTTTAGATAAATTGAAGAAGCTCTCTTATTCAAAATTCGGCCGCCCTCAGGCAGAGATCGAGGCAGAGATCAGTGCTCGGTATCAGGGCGTGACGGGGCCTGGCGCTTAGGCGTGGCCATGCTATACTGCCCACATCAAATTTATGGCCAAACTGCAAACAGAAAAAACTTTAGTTTTAATTAAGCCCGACGGGGTGCAACGCTCGCTTATTGGTGAGATTGTGAAGCGTCTTGAGCAAGTGGGACTGAAGATGACTGGCTTGAAGATGGTGGTGCCGACTCAAGCAATGATAGAGAAACATTACACTCTCGACAAGAGTTGGCGGAAGGTGACGGGGGAGAAGACCATCAAGTCTTATCTCGCTAATGGTAAAAAACCACCTTCTGACGATCCCTATAAAATAACGGCCATTATCTTGGCGAATTTAAAGAAGTACATGTCTAGTGGGCCCATCGTGGCGATGGTTTGGCAGGGGGGGCACGCTGTACCTATTGTGCGGAAGATAGTAGGTGGCACAGAGCCATTAACTTCAGACGTTGGTACTATCCGCGGTGATTATGTGCTCGACTCCTATGTTATCTCTGACATGGATGGCCGTTCGGTCCGTAATCTCGTCCATGCTTCCGGTTCAGTTAAAGAAGCTAATCGCGAGGTCAAGCATTGGTTCAAAAACTCAGAACTTATTAAGTATCGCCTAGTCCAGGAGCAAATCCTCTACGACGTAAACTTAGACGGCATTTTAGAGTAGGTAATGCCTCCTATTTGTTCTTAACTTGTGGATTAAATGTGGGAACGGGGGCTAGGTGGCGTGAGGAGATTTGGCCGAAGACTTGTTGATGGGTGGGGAAGTGCTATACTCGGAGGTGAGGTTATTTGGAATATTATCTAGATCAAAATAATATGTTTGGGATCCTAAGATAGTTTGGGCCTTGGTTCAGATTTGCGGGAACCCACCTAGAGTAACTTCTAGGACAATATCCAAGTAGCCTCTCACAAGTGCTCGCCCCTGTGGTGAGCCTTTCTGGTATAATAAGTAGACCAATGACGGGCAAAACAAAATTATCTATTACTTTCCACGGTGGCGTCGGGTCGGTGACCGGCGCCAATTTCTTACTTGCCGATGACGGCCCTCAAGAGAAGAAAATTCTCATTGATTGCGGTTTTTTTCAGGGTTCTCGAGTTGCCGAGAAGAAGAATCGTGAGCCCTTTCCTTATGACCCCAAAGAAATTGATACCCTCATCATCACCCATGCCCATCTTGACCATATTGGCCGTATTCCTAAGCTGGTCCACGACGGCTTTCGTGGTCCTATTTATTCAACTCCGCCGACCAGGGATATAACGGAGCTGAGTCTGACTGATAGTCTGGGGGTTTTAACCAAGGAGGCCAAGGGCTCAAAGGAGCCTATAATTTACAATAAAGTAGATGTCGAGCGGTCCATGAAGCAATGGAAGACCGTCGATTATCATCAAGAATTTGAGTTAGGCGATTGGCAGGTAAGTTTATTGGACGCCGGGCATATTCTTGGTTCGGCAATGATTAGGTTTGTTCATCAACCGAGCGGAAAAGTTTTTGTTTTCACTGGTGACCTGGGCAACTCACCTTCGCTTCTCTTGCGAGACACTGAGGTGGTTGCCGATGCTGATTACTTGGTAATGGAGAGTGTCTACGGCGATCGCAATCACGAGAATCATGAAGTAGCTTTGGCCAAGTTGGAAGATGTGATTGAAGATACCGTTAATGCTCAAGGTACCTTGATGGTACCCGCTTTCTCGATCGAGCGTACTCAGGAGCTTCTACACGAGATTGAAAAGATGGTTGAAGGCTCGCGTATTCCTGTTGTACCTGTGTTCTTAGATTCACCTTTGGCCATCAAGGTGACTGATATCTACAGCCGTTATTTAGATTACCTAAATAAGGAGGTTAATGAATTGATCAACAAGGGTAATGCTATTTTCCGCTTTCCTCAATTGCACCGGACATTAAAGACCTCAGAATCTAAGGCTATTGCTGGGATAGAGGGCCCCAAGATTATTATTGCCGGCTCGGGGATGAGTAATGGTGGGCGGATCATTCACCACGAGAAGCGCTTTTTGGCTGACCCCAAGAGTGCCCTACTATTAGTTGGTTACCAGGCGGCTGGTAGTTTGGGTCGCCAACTAGAGGATGGGGCTAAATGGGTGAAGATCCTTGGCGAGGATGTCCCGGTCAGGGCTCGAACAGTTGTCATCTCTGGGTACTCGGCCCATAAGGGCTCGGATGATTTGTTTGGTTTTGTATCTCACTCTGCCGATAAGGTGAAAAAAGTCTTCGTTACTATGGGCGAGCCACATTCCTCGCTTTTCTTGGTGCAACGTTTGCGTGATTATCTAGGTATAGATGCTACCATGCCAGAGCCGGGACAGCAGTTTGAAGTTGAAGTATAATAACCCAATGGAAATTAGACACCCCCATAGTCGTTTTAAGATTTGTGTCTCGGGCGCGGCGGAGACTGGGCATTGTGGCCCGAATGCTTTGGAGCTGGCGCGCGAATTAGGCAAGGAGATTGTCGAGCAGGGTGCGGTGCTAGTAACTGGTGCTACGACCGGCTTTCCTCTCTGGGCGGCTCGTGGCGCCAAGGAGGCCGGTGGTCTCTCCTTTGGTCTTTCGCCGGCGGCCACTGAACGCGAGCATGTTGAAGTATATAAATTACCACTCGATTATTTAGACATTATCATCTATACCGGCTTTGGTTATTCGGGGCGTAATCTCTTATTAACGCGCTCTTCTGATGCAGTACTAGTGGGCTGTGGGCGAGTGGGGACGATTAATGAATTTACCGTTGCCTTTGAGGATGGCAAGCCGGTGGGCATTTTAGAGAGCGCTGATTGGGAGACAGACGAGGTGATCCGCGACATCATGGATAAGGGCCACCGCCATCGCAATAATATTATTTTTGATACTGACCCAGCTAGCTTGGTAAAAAAAGTTAACGAGCTGATAGAGATCGGGAAGGTGAAGGAACATCAACATTATGCAAATCCGGGCATCCCCATGGGGGATTACCCGGATAGCGATGCTAGAGTACTCTAATTAAGCCTGGACCTGTTTGACTAGGCGCTCGAAAGCGGCTGGTTCTTCTTTAGCTAGGGTGGCGAGAGACTTGCGATCTAACTCGATCTTTTTCTTGGCCAAGAGATCTATGAAGCGACTATAAGAGAGGCCGAGAGGGCGGACGGCCGCACCAATTTTAATATTCCATAGGCGGCGGTAATCGTTCTTCTTGTCGCGGCGACCGGCGAAGGCGTCAGCTCCTGCCTTAAGCATGGCTGTCCTAGCTTCGCGCTCCTTCTTAGAGCGGGCATTCCTATAACCCTTCGTCGCTTTTAGGACGGTGCGACGTTTCTTGGCGGCATGGACCCCTCCTTTGACTCTAGGCATATTATTTCTTTACTAGATTAGGTAAATAGCGACCGATATCCTTATTCTTCATTTCAAAGGTAGTGGTTTGTCGCTTGGCTAATTGCTTAGGCCTACTGGCCTTGGCATTAAAATGATTCTGGCCAGTCTTGCGGGCCATTAATTTGCCGGTCTTGGTGACCCGCAATCTTTTTGAATATGATTTGTTAGTTTTCATGGCTTTGTTGTTTCTCTCGTTCGATTACCACAGTTAGGCCCTTGGGACTCTTCTTGGCTGGATCGGCGATCTTGTATGGCTCAGAAATGAACTTATACAGACGCTCTAATCTGGTCTCCAAAAAGCCTCTGTCTAGGTACTTGGAACGGCCGGGGAGGAAGAGGTTAATCTTAACCCGATGGCCTTCTCGCAAGAATTCTGAGGCCTTACCGGCTTTGATCTCTAGGTCGTGGTCGCCGGTGCCAATTTTAACCTGGATGCTCTTGGTCTCGGTGGTCGGCGCTTTCACTTGCTTGCGCTTCTTGTTCTCGAGGTACTGATACTTACCGAAATCCATTATTTTGGCCACCGGTGGTTGAGCGCCAGGGGAAATCTCAATCAAGTCTAACCCGGCCTCATCGGCAGCCTTTAATGCTTCTGAAAGTGACAAAACACCTAGATTGGCGCCACCGACACCAATCACTCTTAACTCGGAGGCCCGAATCTGATGATTGATTCTCGTCGTCGGGACTACCGGCTTTCGTTTGATTCTCTTCTTAACGATAGCCTATCATAGCCGATTGACGGCCAGGAGTCAAGCCCCATTTGGACACGTCGTGTCCAAATGGGGGCGCCGTGCCCGAGCTGGTTATGTTAAAATAGAGGTATGAAAACAGCATTTATAACGGGGGCGAGCCGGGGACTGGGGTGCGGGTTTGTCGAGCATCTACTCGAGGCTGGCTACCAGGTGTTCGCCAGCGTTCTCAGATTCTCAGACAAATTACCTCAGCAGGATAACCTCACTTGGATTACTTGCGATGTGTCAGATGATTCTTCGATTCAGAGTGCCTTTGACGAAGTCTCAAAGCTAACAGATCACTTAGACCTGGTTGTTAGTAACGCGGGCATCAGCAGGCGCACTTTTGAGGATCAAGGGCTTGTTTCCGAATTGACCTCTTTGAATAGAGACTCCCTATTGAAGATGTTTAATGTGAATAGTCTGGGGCCGATCATGGTGACCAAGTGCTTCTTGCCCCTATTGAGCGGAGAGGAAGCTTGGGTGATCAATGTGTCTAGTATTAGGGCCTATTTTAATGATGCCAATACTCACGGTAATTATGGTTATCGAGCAAGTAAGGTGGCTCTGAACATGTTCACTCGATGTTCCTTATTCGATCTGCCGGAAAATATTAGAACCTTCGCTGTTCACCCGGGGTCAGTCGAGAGCGAGATGAACCCAGACGGGAGCCAGACGCCGAAAGAACAGGCGGAGAAAATTATTTCTATTACTCAGAATTGGGACGATGACCTGAATGGTAAGTTCCTGAATTATGATGGGACGGAGTTTGAGCAATAGTTTTATCAACGCTAATTTTCAAATCTACTATGATCCTAGGAGCCTCTGAATTACTTCGATTAGTTAAGGAGAAGAAGTTGGTAGAAAATCTCTCTGAGCGGGAGCTTACTAACCCTGAGGGGGCGGGGTTTGATTTTCGTATCGGCACCCTCTATAAGGTTGATGGCGGGGGGTTCTTGGGCACTGAGAAGAGGGAGACGCCAGCGATGGAGGAGATTGCCACTTACGTGTCAGAGGAGGATCGCTCTGTTAAGTTAGAGCCGAATATATATTACGTTATGCAGACCATGGAGCGGATCAATACGCCGAACGATATGGCTGTGCTGGTGTGCCCACGCTCAACTCTCTACCGCTCTGGTATCACGCTCTTCACTGGTAATGTTTGTCCGGGATATAACGGCGAGCTTAGTTTTGGCATTATGAATGTTCGTAGTGAACTCTTCGTCCTCGAGATGGGTGCCCGTGTTTGCCACGCCATGTTCTACCAAGTTGTTGGCGAGACGAATCTCTATCGTGGCCAATGGCAAGACGGTAGGGCGACAACTGATGGGAGGGAGACGCAGGTTTAAATCGATGAAATACGAAATAAGAAAAGCGAGGGTGGATGATCTGGAGGCGGCGGCGTCTTAATTCGAAGCTCAGCGCTAAAGAGAGGCAAGATTTTAACGACACTATAGATGAGACACTCCTGACATCTCCTGGTGGGAGACAGTATTTCGCAAGTATTATAGACGACAATAATTACGTGGTTCTTGTTGCCGAAGATAGAGATAAGATTATCGGCTATGGCGCGGGGCACACTAGAGCCACAGAGGATTACAGGAAGAAGGATGTTATTTTGGGACAGGTTGAAACTATGTGGGCTGATGATAAATATCGGGGGGAGGGAATAGGCAAAGAGATTGTTGAGAAGATTGAGGCGGCCCTAAGGGGAAAGGGTGTAAATAGAATCGAAGTCGTCGCTTCTGCCGGCAACATTAAAGCCATTGATTTCTATAAGCGAGAGGGTTACGAGGAGTACGATTTAGTCCTAGAGAAGAATTTATAGGGTTTGTTGTTATGATTCCCAATAAATCAAATAATTGGTGGCAGGGGGGGGCGATAGTCGCAATGATCGCCGGGTCTCTTTTGGTGCCCAAGAAATAAGCCTATATTTTTTCCCAAAGGAGTTCGAAGAGGGAGCGGAGGCAAACTATTCAGAGCTCGGCTCTGAATAGTTTGCGAGAAAAGAAAAACCCCGGCAGTTCGTTGCCGGGGTTTTGGGGAGTTGTCGTTGCTGGGGGATCTACTGGTAGAAACTCAAGAAATCCCTGACCAGCTCATCGTTGCTCCAGACTCGGGTGCCCGAGGGGACGATCTTGTGCAGGTCTCGCTGGAGGCCTGCGCTGAGGTCGCTGATTGCCATTGGGCGACCGGCCCTGAAGGCGTTCTTTTCCGCTGTAATTCGTTGTAGTAGTTCTGCCATTACCGACCTGCTTTCTTGGTGCACATACACCATCAGATTTCACGTACCAGATACCAAAAAACAAACGCAACTTACATCCTAGCATAGTATGGTTTATTTGTCAATAGGGTGGGTTAGTCGTTGGAGATTACTTCCTCGCCTGATCCTACGAAAGTGTATTTGCTATCTTCCACGAGAATGCCTTGGCCGTCTTTTAAGATTCTCACTGGGTATGTAGACTTTTGAATTTCGTTTTTGATCAAATCTTTATTTGCGTCGATGTAATGTGCCGTAATTAAAAAGGGGACTAGGTTTAATGCCGTGAAATCCGTTAATCCGTATCTATCTTTATCTTGTGATTTCCAGGTGGCCGGGTCGATTGTCGGGCAGGCTATATAGGTCCCGGCGCTTGTCCCAACATAGATCATGCCTTGATCGATCAATTTGATTAATAGGTTGTCTGCCCCGTTTTCCTTTAGAGCCTTCAATAAATAGAAGGCGTTTCCTCCCTCGACGTGCATGACATTCTTTGTTGCGAGTAGTTTCTCCAAGTCCTCAGCGCTCTTGCCTTCGATGTCTATTTCCTCATAGTTGATCCCGGCGTCTTCCATAGCTTGCTTATGTTGATCTAGATATTCCAAGCTGGTCGCGCCCTTCGATGCCGTGGTTATATAGGCCACCTTCATCTGATCTAGGGGGATACCCAAGAGCCCATAGCCCTTGGCGAATAAAAATCCACCATTTGATGCCAGTAGAAGCTTTCTCATGGCCAGTAGTATAGCAGAGTTGGTTTGGACCTAGGGCTGCGCCTGGTCTAAGAATATTTCTATGCCAGGCAGTTCGTCTTCGACGGTGGCGAGGTTTTTTATCTCGCTGGCCGGAATCCAACTAACTTTTTCTATGGAGAGCTCTTTCTCTTTTCTTTGTTTGGTAATTGGCGTTCCGGAAATGTATTTACATAGAAACATCACTGTATTGATTTGAATATTGTCGTCGCCCTTTTTATATTCCCAATTCCAGACATAGAGAGGGCGTAGGGGATCACAGGCGACCCCAGTCTCCTCCTGGACTTCTCTCACTAGCGACTCTTTGGGAGTTTCTCCCGCATCTATCTTCCCACCCGGCAGGGCCCATTTACCGTTTAGTTTGCTGGGCTGGAAGTGAGCCTCGGCGTATTTAAGCATCAAGACTTCACCCCGGTCGTTGACCACCAACCCCTTCTGCGCAAAGAATTGCTTGTCCATATGAGGAGAGTATAGCAGAGTGGGGGTGGGGTGGGGTTATCGTAAGGTGGGGCTTCCTAGTTGTTGCGCCCGCCCCCAAGTATTTTTGCTACGAGCGCTTCGTAAATAGTGACATCACTGCTTTTCATTATCGCCTTAGAACTAAAGATATCGGAGGCGTTTTTCAGGAAATCTTTTTGAATTTCTGGATGTTCTTTGCTTTCGATAATGTGCTGGTAAGATTGAGCCAATGTTTTTCGGTTGGCGTAGTCAATTCTAAGATTACCCAAGTGGGAATGTTGTTTAAGCGCGTATACAAAGACAGTTAAGAAAACGATGTTAAGTAGATAAAGTCCGGGTTCTTTGTACCAGATAACATCAAAATCGTAGATAGTTGGTCCAAAAAATGACACCAGGATTGATGCAGAGAGTAGGATGGTGGTGCCTATACCTATTTTAAACCAAAAGCTCTGTTGGCCCTTATAATCTTTTTCTTGTTCTGCATAGGCCGAAGCAAATCTACTCAACTCCATGACTCTTAATTGCTCCTCAGTTTTGGAAATCCTTTTTTCTAGGACGTCTACTTCTGACACGAGTTTGGTGTTTTCGTCTTTTAGCCCCGCAGTTTTTTTATCCGCAGCGGTTTTTTGCTTTAGATTTTCGTCGCTGAGATTAGTAAATTGTTCTTCTAGGACGGTGATTGCCTTGTCTTTCTGGAGGCCTCTCTTTTGTTCTTCGTGATAGTCACGCTTGTAGGATCTTGTCATGTTATTTTTTGTGCTGTTTGTTAAACCTCGGGGCTTCTTTGCCGATAATCCGTTTTTCTATTTGTAGGGCTTGGGGCTTGTTCTCTACCTGAGCAACCTTGAACTTAGTCCCGCCGGGGATGTGATCTTTCTTGAACTGTAGATGGTTTGTGAGGCGCTGTTGCACGTTCCCCCTACCTGCCACTCCGGTATACAGGTTTTCCCCGGCATTGTTAGTAAGCTCGTATACGATCGTTTTGTTTTTGGGCACTTTTGCGACGTTGGTTTTGTCGAACTTTTGTGGGCGGTTAAATTTGATCATAGTGTGGATAAGTTATTTACATTACTAATATTGTTTGCTAACATTCAAAATATAGCATATAGAAAATAAATAGCAAACTTAATGCTTACTAAGAAACAAAAAAGCGTTTTTGACTACATTAAGCGGTATGCGGAGAAGAATGAATATGCTCCCTCCCTCGAAGAGATCCAGGGGCATTTTAAGCTCGCCTCTGTCTCAACGGCCTTCTATTACATCAATAGGTTGGTGGAGGGCGGGTACCTAAAGCGAGAGGCCCATCAGGCTAGGTCGATAAGTGTCCAGCCAGATGAGGTGATTAAGTCAGCCCTTCCAAAACAGATAAAATCCTTTTCTGTTCCAGTGCTTGGTTCGGCCAATGCTGGCGAGGCAGTCTTACGTGCAGAAGAAAATATTGAAGGGCATCTCAGGGTCTCTCGTCGTATATTAAGTGGGAAAGACGGAGTCTTCGCTCTGCGTGTTAAGGGTGATTCAATGAACAGGGCAAAAATAGATGGTAAAAATCTTGAAGATGACGATTTCGTGCTCATTGATTCGGAGTATAAAAGTCCCAGAGATGGTGACTATGTCTTGTCTGTTATAGAAGGCCATGCCAATCTCAAGAAATTTAAGCGAGACGGTAAAACTGGTCAAGTTACGCTTATTTCTGAGTCGACGAATACCAAACACAAACCGATTTTTATTTCTGGCGACGATGATTTTATGATAAATGGTAAAATAATAAGTGTGGTGAAGAAATGACTTTTATGAAGAAGAATATAACCCACAAACTCGCCGAATTATTTTCAGGTCCTGGCGGTTTATCGCTAGGTATTGTTTCTGCTGAAGCGGAAGATTTGGGGGGCAGGAAATATAGTGTAAGCTCGCTTTGGGCAAATGATATAGATGAGGATTCCTGCAATACTTATGCGAAAAATATACATAATGGCGATAGAACCAACGTTTTATGCTCCCCAGTTGAAAAAATTGATTTTAAAAAGGTGCCAAAATTTGATGCACTCGCTTTTGGATTTCCGTGTAATGATTTTAGTATAGTGGGAGAGCAGAAGGGTTTCGGTGGTAAGTATGGACCTTTATACACCTACGGTGTAAAAGCAATAAAGGAACACAACCCCAAATGGTTCATTGCTGAAAACGTCAGTGGCCTGCAAAGCGCAAACAATGGTGATGCTTTTGGGAAAATACTCGACGATTTAGAAAATGCGGGGAATGGATACGTACTTACACCCCATCTATATAAATTTGAGGAGTACGGTGTTCCTCAGACGAGGCATAGAATTGTCATAGTCGGCATAAGAAAAGACCTCGGTCTTGAATTTAAGGTACCGACTCCCACTACTTTAGATGGATACGTTACGGCTAAGTCGGCCATTGAAGAACCGCCAATCTCAGAGTCTGCTCAAAACCACGAGCTTACAAAGCAGGCAAAGATTGTTGTAGAAAGGCTGAAACATATCCCTCCAGGCGAAAATGCCTGGTATGATGGTTTACCTGAACACCTAAGGCTCAACGTAAAATCTGCACGTATGAGTCAAATTTATAAACGACTACATCCCAAGAAACCGTCATACACGATAACGGGAAGTGGCGGTGGGGGAACACATGGGTATCATTGGACAGAGAATCGTGCCCTTACAAATAGGGAGAGGGCTCGCATTCAGACCTTTCCTGACAGTTTTATATTTGATGGCTCTAAGGAGAGTGTGCGAAAACAAATAGGCATGGCCGTACCGGTCAGGGGGGCGAAGATTATCGCGGAGGCCGTGCTTAAAACTTTTGCGGGCGTTACTTATGAATGGATTCCACCCAGAATAACAAATGGTAACGGTCGTGATAAAAGTAATACTAAACAGACACCACTGTTTAATAAAACTGACCTACAGCCTGTTTAAAAGTTCCCGCCAACTTTTTTTATCTCGGTGAAGTCGGCCCGATTTGATGACGTATCTGTGGCCGTCGAAAGTTTGACCTGGGATAGAGGTTACTTTCTCAAGTTCATCCTTGTAACAATATCCTGCTATTTCGCACGGGATATTACCTAGATCAGGAATATCATTCTTGTATTTGTCATAGTGCGGTTGACCTGAGACAAGTTTGGTTATCTCGGACTTTGAGACTCGCAATAAATGGTCGTCTTCTAGGGCTGGTCGACAGTATATATAAACGTCAGAGCTTCTTTCGGGTATCTCGACCTCGTTCCCGCCCAGTACGAGGTACGCACTTTTGGGCTTGGATGATTTAATGCCTACTCCTATTGAGGGTTCTACCCATTTGCTCCTTTTTAGCACTTTTGTTATATCTTGCGGAACAATGTTGGGGTGTATATCAAAATCTAGCTCTACGCTGACGTTAAATTTCTGTTTAAAAAATTTTTGAACAGCAATCTCGCCCAACTGTCCCTTTACCCAATTTGTAACTTTTTGACCAAATTCCCTGATTCTACTGGTGCCCCAATCAGAAGTTACATATCCTCTAAAATGTTGTGCTAACACAAAGTCCATACATCTGGCGTAGTCATCCCTATCGAGGGCGATAGTCCTTTGGTCGTAATCTTTTCTCCATTCTTCCAGATCGGTTTTATTAAACGTAAATCTACCTCTTCCCGCTCTGGGTAGTGGAGTTATCTCGTCCGCATTTTTGAAGTAATTCTCAAAAGTTTTCTCGTCTAGTTCGAGAAATTTCACGGCTTCTTTTTTAGTCAAGATATCTGGCATAACAATACATTTGTAATTTTCACTATGCCCGATTCCCGTCGATTTTTCAAGCTACTCTCTCGTGACGGCACAGCCTGGTCTCGCATTTGGGCGGACGCTTCGCTATCTCACTCGCTACGCCCCGGCATATGCGGCTCCGCTCTTTCAAAACCCACGGTTTTGAATAATTTCCTCCACGGGGAACTCCCGTTCCCCGACCCCCTCCCTGGTTCGATTCCGCCCATCTCACTGCTTTTTTCTTTGAAAAAACAAAACACCCCAGCAGGGGTGTTTTGCGCTGAAGCTACGGAGTGCCGCGCACCGCGAAGCCCCTCGATAGTAATCGAGGGGCGAAGTGGTGGAGATGGGCGGAATCGAACCGCCGTTCAAATAGTTGTTGTAAGAGAATCTACGTGTGTAGCTAGTTTTTTGTTTTAAGCTCAGTACCTATAAAGCCAGCAAAACAATACTGAGCCGGACCTCTAAGTTTTCGGATCCTTAGCGAGATAGACTAAGGGACCTAGCTCGCGAGAATTACACTCTAGTCCGCGGCACGAGCGCCTGACGGGTAGAATGCCTACTTAAGCCTACAACACTAAAAGTGTCGGCCGGCGCTGAAAGCGCTTAGGCTAAAGCGAAAGCAGGGGTGAAGTATGGCGAAGCCACACCTCGGTCAGATGAATTGGCATTTATCTGGTTTGCCAACAGGTTTACGAGTCTTTTGGCCTCCTCGACACGCACACTTAAAACAGGACTACCTGTCTAAGCCGATCATCCCCATTATTGGTTTTTCAAGGTTCGCTGGATCTCGATATCCGTCTCGCGTTTCTTGATGATACTGCGCTTGTCGCGTTTCTTCTTACCTCGGGCTATAGCTAGCTCTAGCTTCAAGCGTCGTCCTTTATTATACACAGCAAGCGGGATAATTGTCAACCCCTTCTTATCCTCAACTCCCCCTAATTGTTCCAATTCCTTTTTCGTTAGTAGTAGCCGGAGATTGCGGTCTCCCTCATGCCCCTCAGGTATGTTTTTGGCTTGGTAGGGATGGATACTCGCGCCAACTAAATAGGCTTCACCCCCACGGACAAGGACTCGAGACCCAGTCAAATTAGCTTCACCGGCGCGGAGGGATTTCACTTCATGGCCATAGAGTTCTAGGCCCGCTTCAAAGCGCTCAAGAATTTCGTAATCAAAACTAGCCTTTTTGTTGCTTACCAGGGCCATGGCCCCATTTTAGCACCCCCGTCTCCGTTGTCGATCGTTGGGCGAGGCAGGAGTCTTGACCTGGGGGCCTTAATATAGAAGTATGGGGTTAGAAGTTCGGCGTTGTGCTGAATAAAAGTACCTTGTTGGGGGCTATCAATACAGGAGATGCGTTGATGAGCGGTAAGACGATGATTCAGATTTTGGTGTTTGTCGTGTTGGCCGCGGTGGTGGTATCGGCGAGATTGGTGGGGCATTTGCCCAATTTTACGCCCATCATTGCTGTGTCGCTTTTCGCGGGCTTCTTCTTCGCTCAGCGTTGGCTGGCGATCGTTCTGATCGTGGCGGCGATGGGGATTAGCGACTTGTTCCTCGGTTTTTACCAACCGGCGATCATGTTGGTGGTGTATGCGAGTTTGCTCTTGCCGATCGCGGCACGTAGTATTCTGCGGAAGGGGCTAACCGTGCCTCGTATCGGATTGACCGCGGTGGGCTGCTCGTTTACCTTCTTTCTGGCGACAAACCTAGCCGTGTGGCTGTTCTCCGGGATGTATGTCCTGACGATCACTGGTCTGGTGGAGTGCTACGTTGCGGCCCTGCCATTCTACAAGTACCAGCTAATGGGTGATGCGTTTTGGACGACATCTCTGTTTGGCTGCTACGCCCTCTCCGGCCTTGAAAGAAGGCCCGGCGAGGCCCCATCGTCCTTTGGGTTAGCGTTGGAAGGTTGATGACGTAGGTTAGGCCCAGACACTCCGTGATAGGCCCGCCATGTAGGCGGGCAGGCAAGCAAGATCCGCCGCGGCGGATGTTTAAATCCAAATATCAAACTTGGACACTCGGTGTCGCACACCCAGACACCAAGTGTCCAAGTTTGGTCGGCCCCCCCAGGAGGGGGCTTTTTTCTTACGATTACTCTTGAGGGACGTCGGGGGTAGACGTAGCGTTAGAGCTAGTGGCCACTCTTGTTGCCAGTTCTTCGTTTGTTTTAATATCGGCGGCTGGAGTTTCTACGTTAGCTAATAGATTTTCTCGTTCGACAACCAGGCGTTGCTCGGCTTGAGCCACTAGGCGTAGCTGCCTGGAGCCATAGGTAAAGAGTCCCACTAGCACTAGTACTGCTCCTAGTCCAGCAAGCAAGAGAAGTATAGTCATCCCTGACCGCGATGTAGTCATACTATTACCCATTAGGGTACTCCGAGTCTCTTGGGGGGTCAAGGCAGATATCGACAGCTCCAAAACGTGGCCCAAATTATGACACGCGTCCACTCGCACTTCTCCACAGCATATTTTCTCTCTAACCGGCGTGCATCGCTATACTTTCCATTGGTGCTGGTCTTTGTATGTAGGGTAGGATAGACAACAAGAGGAGAAGTCGAGTCATGAACAATCACGGATTGGGAGTTCTTCGGTCTTTTTTGAGAGATACCAAGACAAATCTGGAGCGACTGCAGCTGGCTGCTAGTAATGGAAGTCGTAAGCGTGTCAGAGCTTGTCTGAGTATCGCCGCTTGTGTACCAGAACGGGTTAACCTCCATTGGTACAGGGAACCTGGGGAAAATGACAAGTGGGAGCGAGAGTTGCCAGATGAGCAGGCCCAGATTCTGGGCGGCCTATTGGGAGACATGGATACTCAGTGCTGCTCTTTGGCTCAGGGGCAGTTCCCCCTAGGTGAAATCAGGAGGATTGCTGGGGGTTGGATCTCTCAGGTGGATCTTCTCGCACGGGCCCTTCCTACCACGGAAGCGGCCGCTATGGTTGGTCGCTAGTCCGAATCGGTGTTGCTGTATCGCCCCATCCGCTCTTGCGGGTGGGGCCTTTTGTCTGATGGCCATCGGACAATTCGCCGAAGAGGCGTGGTCATTCCCAAAATAACCATTGCCTGCTATAATCAGCCGACTAAGATGAGTACTAAGAAGAGGCGAAGACCAAGGGCTCGGCGCTTGCGTGGCGGTCCGTTAGGGCAACTCAGCACCCAATTATTGGGGGTGATTTTGATTTTGATCACTGTGGTGGCGCTTTATTCTCTTATCGCTGACCAGGGGGAAGAGATGGAGGAGGTGACCTTTTCAGAAGTGGCTCGCCAAGTGTTAGCTGGTGACGTGGCGCAGATCGCCGTCGAGGGCGATGAATTAGAAATTGAACTACGGGGTGGCGAGACTCAATTGTCCCAGAAAGAAACAGAATCTTCCTTATCTGAAGCCCTGGCCGCTTACGGCGTTACCGCTGAGCAATTGGCTATCGTAGATATTGAGATTAAGGGGCCTGGCGGTTTCTCCTTCTGGTTGGTTAACTTGCTCCCAATTATCTTGCCGATTTTCTTTGTCCTCTTTCTCTTTTGGTTGATTTCTAAACAAATGAAAGGGGCGAGTATGCAGGCCCTCTCCTTCGGCCAATCGAAGGCCAGGATTATTGATCCTAACGATACCAAGCAGAGGATTACTTTTAAGGATGTAGCTGGGGTCAAGGAGGCCAAGGAGGAATTATTAGAGATCGTTGATTTCTTAAAGAACCCTAAGAAGTTTTTAGACATTGGCGCTCGTATTCCCAAGGGAGTGATCTTAATGGGTGCGCCGGGGACAGGTAAGACTCTGTTGGCCCGCGCAGTGGCGGGGGAGGCGCAGGTGCCCTTTCTCTATCTCTCTGGCTCTGACTTCGTAGAGATGTTTGTTGGTGTCGGTGCCTCGAGAGTACGGGATCTTTTCAACATGGCCAAGAAAATGGCTCCCTCGATTATCTTTGTCGATGAAATCGATGCTATTGGTCGGCATCGTGGCTCGGGTATGGGCGGCGGCAATGATGAACGGGAGCAGACTCTCAACCAGATTCTGGTTGAGATGGATGGCTTTGAGCCGAATCAGAAATTGATTGTAATGGCGGCGACCAATAGGCCAGATGTGTTAGACCCGGCTCTCTTGCGCCCCGGTCGCTTTGATCGTCGCGTACTCTTAGACAATCCAGATATCAAAGATCGGGAAGAGATCTTGAAAATTTATGCTCGTAAGAAGCCCTTGGGAGAGGATGTTAATTTGCAAACTATTGCCCAGCGGACACCTGGCTTCTCTGGCGCGGACTTGGCTAACTTAATGAACGAGGCGGCCATTTTAGCAGCTCGGGAAGACAGAAAGGAGATCTCTCAATACGATGTTATCCGCAGTGTCGAGAAGGTGATGCTTGGCCCTGAGCGTAAGAGCCATATCCTATCGGAGCGAGAGAAGAAGGTCACCGCCTACCACGAGATGGGGCATGCCCTAGTCGCTTCTATTCTCGAACATTCTGATCCGGTTCATAAGGTTTCCATTATTTCACGCGGACATGCGGCTGGTTATACCCTCAAGCTTCCTTCCGAAGATAAGAAACTTCAAACTAGGCAGGAGTTCCTAGATGATATCGCTGTTTCTTTGGGTGGTTATGCCACTGAGCAAATCATTTTTGGCGATATTACTACTGGTGCCTCCAGCGACATATCTGTGGCCACTGATTTGGCTCGCAATATGGTGACTAAGTATGGGATGAGCGACAAGTTGGGGCCGGTGGCCCTGGGCGCTAGTGAGCGAGCCTTCACCGCTTGGGGCGGTTTGAGCGAACGTCAAGTTTCAGAGTCGGTAGCTTCGGCTGTGGATGCGGAGGTGTCGCGGATTATGAACGAATCTTTAACTCGGGCTCGAGAAATTTTGACTACCCATCGCGCGGCCTTAGATAACCTAAGTGAGACCTTGATCAAAAACGAAACAATAGACCGAGAGGAATTTGAGAAATTATTGACTGCGAATGGTATCCAGCTTAAAGAGAAGGATTGCTTGGCTGCAGATAAGGCGCTGGAGGCTTAACTTGGCACCAGCAGGCCTCTGAGCTAGGATTAGAGGAGGAGAGTGCCCATAGCTCAATGGTTAGAGCGCCAAGCTTATATCTTGGTGGTTCCAGGTTCGAGTCCTGGTGGGCACATAAAATAAAGGAGACTCATGCGGATGCATGAGATGACTATTATTTTATAGTGCCCACCAGGACTCGAAAGACGGAGCCGGTATACAAGACGAGTGAAGCGAGTGCTTGTCGGCGAGTCGGGGTCGAGAGTACTTAGATTTTTGCGAATCCGCCGCGGCGGATGAAGCAAAAAGCTTAGTAACTCGTGACCGAGTTCTGCATAAAAAGAGCGCCCCTAGGTTGGGGCGCTGACTGTTTCTGGATCTCCATCTACGACCGGCTCGGTAGTCTCTGCTTTTTCCCTGGCCGCTACGGCCTTCTCCTCGAGAACTTTCCGGATCTTGTCGGCCTGTACGCGTCCACAGGAACAATGTCCGGTTCCTGGAGTCGCACAGCTGCCGGCGTGTCCTTCTGGGATTTCTCGCAACTTACACAAAGCTGTACCCAGGAGCAAAAGATTCTGGTCGTCGATCTCCATGTGGCCGATGATATCCACCGCCGCTTCTAGTATTCTTAAAGCTTGCTGTTGGGCGTCCATGCGCACCTCCCTTTCTAATCGACTAGATTAACAACGGCCACCTGGTCTGTCAACAGCTTTTTACTCCGAGATGCGTCTGTTACACTGTCATCATGCGTGATCAGGAGATAAACAAATTAATCAAGACAGAGGCTAAGCGCCAGAAGCGGGTCATTAATCTTATCGCCTCAGAGAATTATGTTTCTAAGGATGTGCTGGCGGCTTTGGGGAGCGGGTTAGTTAATAAATACGCCGAAGGTTATCCGGGGGCTCGTTATTATGGTGGCAATCAAGTGGTTGATGAAGTGGAGACTTTGGTCAAGAAGCGGTCCCTGAAACTTTTTGGGCTATCAGGCACAAGATGGGCGATGAATGTCCAAGCACTCTCTGGCTCACCAGCCAACCTGGCCGCCTACACCGCTTTGGTTCCATTGGGCGGTAAGATCATGGCGATGAAGCTAGACCACGGCGGCCATCTTACTCATGGCCATAAGGTTTCTTTGACTGGTAAGGTCTGGGATTTCGTCCACTACGGAGTGGGCGAGGGGAGTGAGCGACTAGACTATGAGATGCTTATGGAGATGGCCAAGAAGGAGAAGCCCCGGCTCATCGTTGCTGGCTTCACTGCTTACTCTAGGAAGATTGATTTTAAAAAATTTCGCGAGATTGCCGATGCTGTTGGAGCCTACTTGATGGTTGATATGTCACATTTCGCTGGTCTTGTTGCCGGCAGAGCTTACCCGCCACCATTTAAATATGCTGATGTGGTAACGACGACGACCCATAAGACCTTGCGTGGGCCTAGGGCGGCCCTAATCTTTTCTCGGAAGGTCTCGATCAAGCATCTTAAGCGGGCTCCTGGTCTGCACGAGCTAATAGACAAGGCGGTTTTCCCGGGTCTCCAGGGCGGCCCTCATCTTAATCAGATTGCCGCTGTGGGCGTGGCGCTCAAGGAGGCGATGGCCCCAGAATTTAAAAAATACGCTGAACAAGTGGTGAAGAATGCCAAGGTATTGGCCGGCGAGCTTGCTCGCTTAGGCTGGCGGGTGGTCTCTGGGGGCACAGACAGTCATCTATTATTACTTGATGTTTGGAACGGGGGTGATCCCTCGACAAGCTTGGGACAACCGCTCACTGGCCATGAAGCCAGCGAGCGGTTGGAGGAGGCGGGGATCATCGTGAATAAGAATACCATCCCTTTTGACACCAGGTCGCCGCGAGATCCTTCCGGCATTCGCCTAGGCACTGCTGCTGAAACAACGCGAGGGAAGAAGGAGGCTGATATGGTAAAGATCGCCCATAAGATCGACAAGGTCCTGCGCTCAATATAGATATCTGTTAAAATAAAGGCAATAGCAGTTTTATTAATAGTCATAAATTTATGAGTAAGAAAACTTGGTGGGTAATTGGGATAATCGTTGTGATCCTGATCATATGGTGGGTGGCTTCTGCTCCTCAGCCGGTAGACACTCCAGAAGGTGCTATTAGTGGTCAAGAGGCTTTAAGTTTTAGGACTAGTTTGAGGAGCGTCTTAATTAGGCTTGTTCCCTCTCTTGGGAGGAGGATTAAAACTGAGGCTGAGAAGATTGATGATTGCGTGGATGACTGCAATGACGATCTTGGGGACTGTCTTGATCGTGCGAAGAATAAATATAAGAAATGTACCAACGGTGGTGGTCCCGGGGATGAGCTGTATGACAATCTCCACGACTGTATTGAGGATGTGAACGATCAATATGAGGATAGTGTGAAGCAGTGCGATGAGACTTTTCAACGGAATGGGGATCAAGACGCCTATGATGAATGTATGGAGTGGGCCGATTCTTTCCATGAGGGCCAGACCCAAGAATGTCGAGACAGATATGATAATACCGACACTAATAGGTGCATAGACGACTACAATGAAGCCAGGTCGCTGTGCGCTGCTGCCTATAACGCATGTAGGGCCACTTGCTACTAGAAGAATAGGGATCTGAATGTCCCCAAATCCCTCGCCAGTTGGCGGGGGATTTTGATTGCTCGGCTGTGGATTAGGGGGTGGGGTGGAGATCGGATATAATGGGCAGGTGATTAAGAAAAAGCGAGCGGTCAAAAAAGGTAAATTGATTGTCGTCGACGGGGCCGACGGTTCTGGTAAGGCCACCCAATCAGCACTCTTGGCACGAGCCTTGCGCAAGCGGGGCGCCAAGGTTAAAGCAATCGATTTTCCACAATACCAACAGAATTTCTTTGGTGGTTTGATTGGTCGCTACCTAGCTGGAGAGTTTGGCGATTTCATCCAGCATGATCCCTACCTGGCATCGGTTCTCTACGCTGCCGACCGCTTCGAGACTAGCAAGAAGATCCGTCGTTGGCTTGAAGATGGCTATATTGTTGTTGCCGACCGCTATGCCAGTGCCAACCAGATCCACCAGGGGAGCAAAATAACTGATCTCAAGAAGCGCAAGCTCTTCCTGGACTGGCTCGATGAGATGGAATTCGATGTTTTCGCTATCCCGCGCCCCGACCTGGTGGTTTATCTGGAAGTACCGTCTAGAGTCTCAGCTCGTTTATTGAAATACAAGCGCTCGTCTAATAAAAAGAAATACTTGAGTAAGACCGGCGCCGGCCGGGACGTAGCCGAGTCTAATCTCGAACATCAGCAAGCTTCTCGTCACAGCGCGATGGAGTTGGTGCGGCAACGTAACGATTGGCGACAAATCAATTGCGCCCCCGACGGTACCATCATGCCACGTGAAGCTATTCATGAATGGGTCATCGCCGCGGTAGTGCCAGTCCTCAAATTAAAGAGTCTCTAAGTTCCTGCTGTCCCGTATATTAGGGTGTGGGGGACTATGTTAGAATGGCCATAATGATAGCTGAGGAATTGAAGGATTTAATTAAGCGGGCGCTGGAGGCGCTAGGCTTAGAGATGCCCAATGAAATACATCTTGAACATCCAGATGAACTGGTTCGGGGTGATTATGCCACTAACATGGCGATGGTTTTGGCCAAGCGAGTTGGCAAGTCCCCGCACGAATTAGCGGAGATCATAATTGCTAAATTAGAGGAATCAAAGCCGGAGACGGTCGAGAAGGTTGAAATTGCGGGCCCCGGTTTTATTAATTTTCATTTGTCGCTCAAGTTTTTGACTAACGAAGTAGAGCGGGTGCTAAAGATGGGGGATGATTATGGCCGCAATCAAAGTCGCCAGGGGCAGAAGATAATAATCGAGTTTACCGACCCCAACCCCTTTAAGGAATTCCATATTGGCCACTTGATGAGTAATGCTATTGGCGAGTCGATTTCGCGCCTCATCGCCGCCACTGGCGCTGAGCTCAAGCGGGCCTGCTACCAAGGTGATGTGGGGATGCATGTGGCCAAGACATTGCTCTCCCTAATGGAGTTGCCTGATGATGCGCTACCCGTCCAGGCGCCGCTGCAAGAGAAGGCGGCTTTCCTGGGCGACGCTTATGCTAAAGGATCGAATTTATATGAATCAGGAGAAGGGGAGAAGCAGAAAGCGGGGGATTTAAATAAGAAGATCTACGATCGCACAGACCCTAAGGTCAATAAGCTTTATGATTGGGGGAGAGAAGTAAGCTTAGAATATTTCGAAACTATTTACGGGAAACTCGGCACTAAGTTCGACCATTATTTCTTCGAGAGTGAAGCAGGGCCGTATGGCAAAGGGGTGGTAGAGGAGTGGTTAGAGAAGGGGGTTTTCGAAAAAAGCGATGGGGCGGTGGTGTATAAGGGAGACGAGGAAGAGGGCCTACATACTCGCGTTTTTATTAACTCTCAAGACCTGCCTACTTACGAGGCCAAGGAATTGGGGCTGGCTAAAATCAAATACGATAAATATCCTTACGAGCATTCGCTGGTTATCACCGGCAACGAGATCAATGATTATTTCCGAGTCTTATTGGCGGTGATGGGAGAGGTTTTCCCCAACTTGGCGGCCAAGACCACACATTTAGGTCACGGGATGCTTCGCTTGCCTTCTGGCAAGATGTCTTCGCGAACGGGTGATGTTATTACGGCGGAGTCATTGCTGACAGAAGTGCGATCTAAGATTGCACCTAAGATCGTCGATAGGGGATTAACTGAAGAGGAGAAAGGAATTATCGCCGAACAGGTGGCAGTGGGGGCAATTAAGTATTCGATCTTACACCAGGCTGTTGGCGGCGACATCATTTTCGACCTAGAAAATTCGGTCTCCTTCGAAGGTGACTCTGGTCCCTATATTCAATACACCTATGCCCGGGCTAGATCTGTTCTGAGTAAAGCAAAAGGGCTTGATCCTAACTTGGACATTGAATATCCAAGTAATGCTGGGCCACTTGGATATTCAATGTCCAAGTCCTCCGAATGCCATGTTGAGCGTCTGTTATACCGTTTCCATGAAATAGTGGCTCAAGCAGCTACCGATTACGCGCCGCATCAGCTCTGTACCTACTTGCACCAACTTGCTTCCGCCTTCAATACCTATTATGGCGAGACAAAAATTATTGATGAAGATTCTGATTCAAGTTACCGCCTTGCCCTCACTGCCGCTACCGCTCAAGTTCTTAAGTCTGGCCTCCATCTCTTGGGTATTGCCGCGCCAGAAAAGATGTAGAAGTAATTATTAATGGCTATTTAAAAAACATGTCCATTTTTACTCAAATTAAAGATAGTGTATACGAGCCTAGCTTTTATCGAAGCTTGGGCAAACAGCCGCTCTCGTACTCCTTCAAGTATTTCTTTAAGTTCGTTCTACTTTTGAGTCTGGCTTTCACTATTGTGCTGACTATTAATTGGGCGCCGAGGGTTAAGGAGGCCTTAAATGAGATCGGCCCCGCTGTAGCCAGTTTTTACCCAGCTGAGTTGGTGGTGACTATTGAAGATGGCATAGCGATAACCAATGTGCCCGAGCCGTTTTTCTTTGATATTCCCGCGGGGGACTTTGAGGAGGGGGTGGGTCGCCATGTCGACGAGAGACTTGAGCATCTTCTGGTGATCGACACCACGGAGTCTTTCAGTGTGGAGAAGTTTGGAGAATACCGAACCTTAGCTTGGCTGACTAGGGACGCCTTGGTTGTTATGGATGATCAGGGTATCCAGCTCATCCCTTTAGCTGAGATTCCAAACATAATCATTGATCGTGCGTTGATCGATGGACTCACTACTTCGTTACAGGATTTCCTCTCCGCCTTTCCGTTCCTTCTTCTGCCGATCGGCATATTTATTGCCAGCTTCGTCTTTTCGGCTTCCAAGCTTATTTACTTATTGATCGCCGCCTTACTCATTTGGCTATTAACAAAAATTATGGGTCAGAGTGCTGGCTATGCTAAGTCCTACCAGATTGGCCTTCATGCCGTGACCTTGGGCATGATATTGCTCCCAGTTCTGCATTACTTGTTCCCTGGCGTTAGCTTCTCTTTCGACTTCACGATTCTCATGTTGATCATTGTTTGGGCCAACCTGAAAGTTGCTGAGGTGCCGAAACAAGCGTAGCGGCTCTCTCTTTGGAAATAGTCTTAGGTCTGGGGGCGGTTTTCGCCTGTCTGGTTTAATGGTAAAATGGCTAAACTATGGCGAAAAATGATGAAGCGGGCCGAAGCAAGTCTGAGCATGCTCAAAGAGAGGAAGAGATCCTCAAGTTTTGGCAAGAAAATGGAATTTTTGAGAAAGCTCTGGCCAAAGACTCTCCTCAGGGCGAGTTTGTTTTCTACGAGGGTCCGCCGACGGCCAATGGTCGCCCCGGGATCCATCACCTAGAGGCTCGCGCCTTCAAGGATTTAATCCCGCGTTATAAGACGATGCAGGGTTATCATGTTGCGCGTAAGGCGGGCTGGGATACCCATGGCTTGCCAGTGGAACTTGAGGTGGAAAAAGAACTCGGACTCAAATCGAAGAAGGAAATTGAGGAGTATGGCCTAACCGCCTTCAATCAGAAATGTCGTGAGAGCGTTGGGAAGTATATGAGTGAGTGGCGCGACTTTACCGATCGGGTTGGCTTCTGGGCGGATCTCGACAACGCTTACGCTACTTACCAGGCTCCTTATATGGAGTCGCTTTGGCATATTATGAAACAAGTCGAGGAGCAGGGTCTCTTTGATAAAGATTATCGGGTGGTGCCTTGGTGTCCACGTTGTGGCACTGGTCTCTCCTCGCATGAGTTGGCGCAGGGATATAGGGACGTCAAAGACCTGTCGGTCTTTGCAAAGTTCAAAGTTCAAAGTCCAAATTTCAAAGAGGATACATATTTGTTGGCGTGGACGACTACTCCATGGACGCTACCGGGTAATGTGGCGCTAGTGGTAAGGGAAGATATAGAGTATGTGGCTGTTCACTATGATCCAGATCCCAAAATGGGCCTTTCTATTACAGAAGGTAAAAATGGCCGTCAGACAAAACGAGTAGAAATTCATTCGGGGACCTACATCTTAGCGAAAGATATCTTTTTCAAAAATATAAATTCTAATGCTGGGTTACCAGAAGTCAGAGAATTGCTTAATCTAGACGGTGATTTATTGTTGCAAGATTTAAAGCAGTATGCGCGTGATCAAGATGGTTTTTTCGAAAAACACAAAGACAGGATCCAAGTTTTTAAGGGCAAAGACTTAGCCGGACTTGAATATGAACCACTTTACCCGTTCATGCGGGAGGCTAAGCCGGAGAATATCGAGAATGCTTACAAGGTCTATGCAGTGGGGTCGGGTTCTGACTTCGTAAACACTGAAGATGGTACTGGTGTTGTCCATACGGCGGTAATGTATGGGCAAGAAGACTTTGAAGTTGGTAGCAAAATCAATTTACCTAAATACCACACCGTTGATGAGACGGGCCACTTCATAAAGGGCGCCGGTTTCCTCGAGGGCAAATTTGTTCGGGATGAAGAGACAGCAATAGATATCATTAAGGATCTCGCCGGCCGGGAACTCTTATTTGCCAAAGAGAAATATACCCACTCTTATCCTCATTGTTGGCGCTGTAAGACCGCTCTTATTTATTATGCTCGCGATTCCTATTATATCCGGATGTCAAAACTGCGAGATAAATTGATTGAAGAAAACAATAATATCCATTGGGAGCCGGAGCATATTCGAGATGGTCGCTTTGGTGAATGGCTACGAGAACTCAAAGATTGGGCCATCTCTCGCGAGCGTTATTGGGGTACGCCCCTACCTCTTTGGGTTGCTGAGGATGAGAGTCAGTTGATGATCGGCTCGGTGAAAGAACTCAAGCAATATACTAAAACGTCGGGTAATAAATATTGGTTGATGCGCCACGGTGAGGCTGAGAATAATACCGGGAGAGTCTTGAGTTCCTTGCCGGATAACCCTCATCACCTAACCGAGAAGGGGAAGGGGCAGATTGCCGATGCTATTCCTCGGCTTAAGGAGGTTGGAGTCGACCTAATTATTAGTTCCGATTTCGTGCGTACGCGGGAGACGGCGGAACTTGTCGCCAAGGGGCTCGGTCTTAACTCTGATCAGATCGTCTATGACGAGCGTTTGCGGGAAGTTAATCATGGCGACTTTAATGGGCGGCCAGTCGAGGATTATTATAGCTATTATAAAGATACGCCCGAACGTTTCTCTAAAAAATTGCCAAATGGAGAAGACTTTAATGATGTAAAGAGGAGGATGGGGGAGGCATTGTACGATATTGAAACAAAATATCGCGACAAGAAGGTCCTAATAATTAGCCATGAGAGCCCCTCTTGGCTCTTGATTGCTGCTAGTACTGGTGCTGACCTCGCCCAAACTATTGCGATGCATGATCATGAGGGCGAGACGCGCGGGGTCAATTTCATCAATAACGCCGAGGTGCGACCGCTCAATTTTGTGCCATTGCCACATAACGCTGATTACGAACTCGACTTGCATCGCCCGCATATCGACGAGGTGGTGTTAAAGAAAGACGGCCAGGAATATAAGCGAGTGTCGGAAGTAATGGATGTGTGGTTTGACTCTGGCTCAATGCCCTTCGCGCAGCATCATTATTTGAGTGGCCAGGGCGATCTTCCTTACCCGGCGGACTTTATTTCTGAGGCGATAGACCAGACTCGGGGTTGGTTTTACACTCTACTTGCTGTCGGTGTGTTAATGGGGCGAGGGGCGCCCTACAAGAATGTTATTTGTCTCGGCCATCTCTTAGACGAGAAGGGGCAGAAGATGTCTAAGTCGATAGGGAACGTGGTTGATCCTTGGTTGATGATGGATAAGTACGGCGCCGATGTACTCCGCTTCTGGATGTACTCAATAAGCCAACCAGGTGAACCGAAGAATTTTGATGAGAAGACGGTGCAGGAGGTGGTGAATAAGGTGGTGAATATGCTGTTGAATGTGACGAAGTTTTATCAACAGTCTGGAGGGGAGGAGTTCGCAGATCGCGTACCGTTGTGGGATATGGAATCCTGGGAGAGTGGCGAGTTGCGCTATGAAGACAAAAGGCCAATGGGGGGCGAGTATAACGATCTGGACCATTGGATTATAGAGAAATTGCATTTACTGGTTCGCGATGTGACGATTAATTTAGACAAATATCGTGTGCTGGAACCGGCCAGGGCAATTAGAGATTTTATCGCCGATCTATCTCAATGGTATATAAAAAATTCCAGAGATGAGTTTAAGGTTCGAGACTTCGAAAAGAAACAGCAAGTTTTGGCAACGACCAGATATGTTTTAGTCGAACTGTCTAAACTTATGGCCCCCTTTATGCCATTTCTTGCGGAATACGTGTTCCAACAAGTTGGCGATTGTGATGGTGGGAAAAGAAGTGTCCACCAAGAAGATTGGCCGCAAATTTCAAATGCATGTGACCTAGAGGTTATTGATGAAATGAAATGTGTACGTAGTCTAATTTCTCGAGTTTTAGAACGTCGGGCTTCTGCTGGTATAAGGATTCGGCAGCCCCTACCTTCACTGAAAATCAAGGGCGATGGGTTGGCTGGGTTGAACGACAAACCTGGGTTGAAGGATCTGATAGGGCGTGCGGTGAATGTTAAAAAAATCATTGTTGACAGCACCATCCAATCAGAAATAGAACTCGATACCAATATTACCCCTGAGCTTCAGGAAGAAGGGGATTTGCGAGATCTCATTCGTGAATTACAGGAGCAGAGGAAGAAAGGGGGGCTTAAACCTGGCGAGCCAGCTGAATTGAGTGTGTCGATTGATAGGAAAGAATTTGTTACCAAACACGAAACGGCATTGAAAGAAGCTGTCTCTGCTACTGGTTTTAATTTTACCTCGCGGTTTTAAGTTTTGCGCTCCCATGTCGCACCATCTCCACCATACTCAAGGGATTCTGATCCACAGTCGCTCTTATGGTGAGGCCAATAGACTTCTCTATCTGCTTACTCCCGATCTCGGCCTGGTCTTAGTGGCTGCTCAGGGTGTTCGGCAATCTTACTCCAAGCTTCGAGGGCAATTAAGTAATTACTCTCAGCTCCGCCTATCTTTAGTGCGGGGTCGCGGAGTTTGGCGCCTAACGGCCGCCGAATCCCTAAACGGTTTTCAAGTTAGCGCCCTACCATTGGAGGCAAGGCGAGTTTGGTTACGTCTTTGCGCCTTGCTCGTTCGCCTGGTCCATGGCGAGGAGGGGCATCCCGAGCTCTTCGCTTGTTTTATTAATTGGGCTGAACAATTACCGTCTCTGGAGGCTGATGCCTTAGCTCGCCGCAGTCTCTTGTGGCATCTGGAGTTACTGTATCTTCTCGGTTATATTCCCAAAGAGCAACTTGATTATGCTCGATTGAACGAAGACGAGCCACGCTTGGTGGCACTCATTAACCAGGCCCTAGAGGGGAGTCATCTCTAGGTGCCTATGTTATACTGCTAAGCGACTTAAGATAATGCCGGAACCAGAATCCAACCAAACACCTCAGCCGCTTGAGCGCCCTGACAGACTGGAAGATCTTCAGCAACGATTATATAAGCGCGATGCTGAGTCGCCTAAATTGCGCCGAACGCGTTTGTCTGAAGCTGGTCCTGGAGATCGGCAGGGTTGGCCAGACTCAGAACCTGAGGAATCTACTCGCTCTAAAACTAAAATGCTTAAAATAATCTTTTGGGTTGCCGTTCTACTCTTCGTAATTAGTGCCGCCGCTGCTGCGTGGGTTTTTCTCCAAGATTCTAATACTGTCTCTAGTGGTAATGTTGATTTGGAAGTTGTCGGGCCTTTAACTATCCAAGCTGGGGAGATCTCTAATTTCCAGGTTGAAATTGCCAATCGCAATAATTCGCCGCTGGAGTTCGTTGATTTAATCGTTAATTATCCGTCAGGAACTCTGGCCGCCGATGAGACTGGGCGGGAATTGGGGCGAGAGCGAGAAACTTTAGGCACTATTCCTGCCGGCGAAACCGTTCGCCGTGAGCTGAGGGCGTCACTCTTTGGCGAACGTAACGGTATTTTGCCGGTTGGTGTTGGTATTGAATACAGGTTGGTTGGTTCTAACGCCATCTTTGACAAGCGAGTTACTTATGAGGTGACGGTCGGCGCCTCGCCGCTGTCGCTGACAATGGAGGCGCCTGAGGAGGTTAACACTAACCAAGAGATGGCTCTTGATGTGGAAGTCATTTCTAATTCTGAGACAGCCCTCATCGATACCTTGGTGACCCTTGAATACCCGCCCGGCTTTAGATTAACTCAAGCTGAGCCGGCTTCACTTAATCAGCATAATGTTTGGCGCTTGCCGAAGCTCGAGGCTGGTGAGACTTGGTCTCTGTATCTGATCGGGACTCTGGAGGGGCAAGATGACGAGTCCAAAACTTTCCGAGCTCGAGCTGGCATGCCCTCAGCTAATAATTCGGAGGTGGTTGGCGCACTCTATGGTACCGATGTTGCTAGTGTGGCTATTCGTCGGCCTTACGTTAGCTTGGCGGCGTCTATTAATGGCGATCCGGCGTCCGAGTATATCGGATCGAGTAGACAGTCTTTGGGACTAGCTATTGAGTGGTTTAATAATTTGCCGGTAGCGGTAACTGATGGTGAGATTATCGTCGAGCTCGACGGCGAGACACTCGAGCGCTCAAGTGTCTCACCTGGGCTTGGCTTCTACCAATCAAGCGGTAATCGTGTTCTTTGGAATAAGAATAGCACTCCGGTCTTGAGCGAAATCGCTCCTGGCGAGAGGGGCGGAGTTAGCTTAGATTTCAATTCTGTTTCCCTGACAGCAGATGATAATTACCAATTCGATAATCCAGAAATTAATCTTCTAATTAAATTCCGTGGTCGTCGAGCTACTGAGTCAGAGATAGGCGATCAGATTGAGACCGAGGTGCGTCGCCTGGTCAAGTTAAATACCGTTCTGCAATCAGCCGCCAAGGTGCTGTATAATAGTGGTCCATTCACTAACTCTGGCCCTTTGCCGCCCAAGATTGGCCAAGAGACCACTTACACAGTGGTTTGGACGGCAGTTAATTCCACTAATGATCTGGCGGGGGCAAAGATGGAGGCGGTTCTACCACCTTACGTTCGTTGGTTGGGAGAGGTCTCGCCAGGGACTGAGGATGTCGATTTTCTAGCAAACGCCTCCGGCGGCGGCGCCATTACTTGGGAATTAGGTGAAATCAAGGCGGGCACTGGTTATAATCTGGCGGCTCGCGAGGTGGCCTTCAGGATTGCTCTTGATCCCAGCCTTAATCATGTGGGCTCGGCGCCCAATCTCCTGTCACGTCCTAGTATAACCGCCAGGGATGTCTTCACTGGGCGGACGATTAATGATAGGGTTAGTCGCGATCTCGATACTAATCTAAACAAAGACCCTCAATTTAGTTTTGGGCAAGACAAGGTTGTTCAATAACATGAGCCGAGACAAACCGCCAGAATTAATGGAAAAGATTGTTTCCCTCGCCAAGAGGAGGGGATTTGTTTTTCCGTCGTCTGAGATCTATGGTGGCTTTGCTGGAGTTTACGATTTTGGTCCCTTTGGCGTAGAGCTCGAGAATAATCTTAAAACCCAATGGTGGCAGAAAATGGTCTACGACCGAGATGAAATCGTCGGGCTAGACTCAAGCATTTTCATGAGCCCGAAGATTTGGGAGGCCAGCGGGCATACGAGCGGGTTCTCGGATCCGTTAGTCGAGTGTAAGGAATGTAATACGCGGCATCGGGCAGACAAGATGCTTGAAGAGATGGGGGTAGCGGCTGATGAGAAGATGGACGAGGAAGAGATCAATAAAATATTTGATGAGCATAAAAGTAAATTAAAATGTCCCTCTTGTGGCAAGCAAGATTTCACTCCGGTACGCAAATTTAATTTGTTGGTAAAAAGTAATTTGGGAGATTTTACAAATGATAATTCTGACCCTGCCTATTTGCGGGGGGAGACTTGCCAGGGGATATACGTTAATTACAAGAACGTTTTAGACTCGATGCATCCCAAAATTCCTTTCGGCATTGCCCAAATTGGCAAGGCCTTCCGCAACGAGATATCTCCCCGGCAATTTATTTTCCGCGGCCGAGAGTTTGAGCAAATGGAGATGCAGTATTTTGTGAAGCCTGACGAAGAAATGGAAGAGTATGAGAAATTGAGAAAGTATCGCTTTGATGCCGTATTAGACCTAGGCCTCAAAGAGGAAAACGTCAGATGGAAGAAGCACGATAATCTGGTCTTCTATGCCAAGGAGGCCTACGATATTGAGTATAAATTCCCTTGGGGCTTTGATGAACTGGAAGGCGTCCATGCTCGTGGTGATTATGATTTAGCCCAACATGCCAAAGGTTGTGGTAAGCCCCTGGATTATCTTGATCAGGAAACGGGTGAGAAATTTGTTCCTCATATTATCGAATCTTCTGGCGGGGTGGGGAGATTATTGCTGGCAGTACTCCTTGATGCCTATACAGAGGATGAGATGGATGGGGAAGCGCGGGTGTTTCTTAAATTTGAACCCTCTATTGCGCCGGTGAAGGCCGCGGTCTTTCCTCTTTTAAAAAATAAGCCAGAGCTGGTTAAAAAAGCCCGAGCTGTGTATCAGGAATTGAAAAAAGAAATTCCCCAGATCATGTGGGACGATAACGGTAATATTGGTAAGCGTTATCGTCGGCAGGACGAGATCGGTACGCCGCATTGCGTGACCATCGACTTTGATACTTTAGGGGAGGGCGGCAGTGACAAGAAAGATACTGTTACCCTCCGTGATCGAGATACAGGTAAGCAGGAGCGGGTTCCAATCTCTGAGTTAGTCGACCGGATCAACGGGTAATTCCCACCCCCTATTTTCTCTACCCCCTACCACCTATCTCACTCCCAATGAGTTTCGTTGGTTTTTTGGTCCGCTAATTTTTGGTGGATGAGGGGGTGTCTTTTGAGTTCGGGATCGGCGGAGAGGAGCTCTCTGGCCTCGGTTCGAGCCGCTTCTACCATCTTGATGTTTTTGATTGCTTCCATTCCCAAATCGGAGAGGCCCCATTGTCGGGCCTTGCGGCCCGATCCTGAGCTCGTCGAGGGATTAAGTTCGCCGGCACCACGGAGCGCTAAGTCGAGCTCAGCTAGCTCGAAGCCATTCTTGGCAGTCTGTAGAGCCTTTAGGCGCTCGAGGCTCTTCTTGCCGCCGGTGTCAGTGAACAGATAGCAATAAGCTTGATGATTAGAGCGCCAGACTCGGCCACGGAGTTGATGTAGTTGGGCTAGGCCAAAGCGTTCAGCCCCCTCAATTACGATTACGGTGGCATTGGGCACATTCACTCCCACCTCTACCACTGAGGTGGCAACTAATATATCGGCATCTCCCTCGGTAAATTCTTCCATTGCCGCCGCTTTGTCGGCTGGTTTTAATTTACTGTGTACTAGCCCGACGTCAAATTTTGGAAAAATCTTTTCTTGCAGCCTCACTTGCTCAGACTTGGCCGACTTGGCCCGGAGGGCGAGTGCTTTCGTGGGGTCTGGTTCGTCTATCCGGGGGCAGATAACGTAAGCCTGTCGACCCTTCTCTAATTCTTGCTGAATATGTTTGTAAGCAATCTCGCGCCCGTCTTCGCGGATGATTTTGGTAATGATGGCCTTGCGTCCAGCCGGCATTTCATCAAGTAAGGTCAAATCGAGGTCGCCATAAACAGTGAGGGCGAGAGTGCGGGGGATGGGAGTGGCGGTCATAGAGAGTAGGTGGGGAACGGTCTCCTCGTTCTTGCGTGCCAATTTAGCCCTCTGCATTACCCCGAAACGATGTTGTTCGTCGATAATCACTAAGCCTAGTTTCTTAAACTTTACAGTCTTCGTGATCAGGGCGTGGGTGCCGACTAGGATGGGGATCTCGCCGTTGGCTACCCACTTAAGGAGTTGGGCGCGGGATATATTGGTGTAACGCACCCCGGCCGTAGCGTCGGGGCCATGCCAGATTTTAGAAGGGAACTTATAACAGCCTTTGCCGGTGATCAGGCCCACTTGGGTGTTTGCCCCGGCCGTAGCGTCGGGGCCGGTTGGCGAATTGAAGTAATCGATGAAAGACTCGAAATGTTGTTTGGCTAGGATCTCCGTTGGGGCCATATAGGCCACTTCCAATCCAGCCTGTACCACAGCGGCCGAGGCCGCAACGGCAACGGCAGTTTTGCCAGAGCCAACATCTCCCTCGAGGAGGCGAGTCATCGGGCCCCCAGAATCAAAGTCGGAAGTAATCTGTGTTATTGCTTTAGATTGGGCACTGGTTAGTTTGAAGGGGAGGCGCTTGGTGAAATCACTAATCGTTTTCTTGCTAGTTTTAAATTTATGACTCGCTTGTTGTTGATAGGTCTGCTTTGCTTGCAGGCGGGATAATTGAATAAAGAAAATTTCTTGGAAAGCAAAACGTTTGCGGGCCGCTAAGGCGTCAGACTCTTTCTTGGGGGAGTGGATCCAAACAAGAGCGGTAGCTAGGCCAGGCAGATTGTATTTCTTTAACAGCTTTGTTGGGATGGGGTCTACCAATTTATCAATTGCTCCACCACTCAGAATCTTTTTTAAATGATGGTGGAACCAAGAAGAGGAGAGACTACGTGTTTCAGAATAGACGGGGATAAGAAAATTGCTTGCGCCCCCAACTCCACCATCCTTTTGGAATAATGATTGGCCGTCTAGGGCTCCGCCGTTAGCCGACTCGATCTCAGGATTAACTAGGTATCGCTCCTTTTTTCTTTCTGCCCCGCCTCCTCGGCGGGCAAGCACCTTGCCTTGCAGTCTGGCTATTTGCCCCACGGCCACCTTCTTGGCCAGGTAAGCCTGGTGGAACCAGACGGCCTTGATGCGACCTGTTGCATCCTCGATTACCACTTCACCCATGGGGATCTTTTTCTTCCAAGCCTTACTCACTCCTGCCTTGACCACTTTCCCATAAACAACCGCCTCGTCGCCGGTTTGCAATTCTTCAATCAGTTTTTCCTCCACTTGGTCGCCGTAGCGGAAGGGGAAATAATAAAGTAGATCGCCCAAGGTGGCCATATTCAGTCGCTCAAGCGCTTTAACCTGCAACGGATTAGGTTGAAAATGTTTAGCAATCAAATCATCGGGGGACATAGGGCTCCATTTTAACCTAAAAAGCAAAAACTCGCCGGGGGCGAGTTTTTGCTTTTTAGGTTAGGTTTCTATTCAGTCTCGAAGCCGCCCTCACCGCCACCGTCTTGAGTGGCTGGTGGTGTGGTGTCTCCGTTGTCAACTGGATCGTTGCCGCCTGCAAGGTAGTAGATTGCTACGATCACAATGATGATCACGATGATCCATCCGATTATTTTACCCATAGCTTTAAATTAAACTTATACTGATAATCGCCCTTTATTATAACACAGGACACTGACGGTATCTAATAGACTTGTAGTAGTAAATAAATACCAATAACGATGGCTACTATGCCGCCACCGACATACCAGCTTGGCTTATTGAAGCCCTTGATCCAATTTGCAGTGTCTTTGGGGGACATGATCAAGTAGATCGCACCTTCAATAAGTGCTAGCCAGCCGATGATGGTAATGACTATCCGATAATCGCTGGTCCAGATATTGTGCTTGAGGACCAAGAAGAGACCGGCCAGGAGCTCGAGGATAGAGACCACAAAGATCAGGCTGCGGTTACCGGCAATCTCATGCATTGTCGGCTTAAGCTCCTTCTGTTTCCAAATGAAGATGACCCCGATGATTATCAGGTACCAGCCGAAAACCTCGGCCAAGTAAATGGATGATTCCATGTGTAAACTAATTAGCTAATAATTCCTATGGTCTCCCTCATTATACACCCCAGTTCTCGATTTGGGGCTAGAAATCCACAGTCTAGGATTGACCCACTTCGGTGGTACTTATTAATCCAAAATGAATCATACCCTCGATAATGCCGGAAGCGTAATTTCCATTAAGCCCGAGATCTGATTGCCCGCGGGCGATGAAGGTTTTTTCAGTCAGGTCGGGTGTTTGATTCCGTCTGATGACTTCGGCCTTGGTGTCAGGGTGAGTATTTTTTACCATTACTGCCAGGTAGCCGTTGGTTAACGGCAAAATATCATTACCGCTATCCCCGCAATACATTAGTTCTCCTTTAGGAATACCTAAACGTTCTCTAAGGAACTCCAACCCGGCAACTTTAGTGGCCGAGGTGGGCAAGATATCTAGAAGGCCGATCTTGGCTAAGGGGTCTATGCTGTAAACGACGTGGGCCCTAATCTTTAAATCTTTTATCAACATCTCGATATGTTTGATTGCTCCTTGTTGATTAGCACTTAGATCCACGTAATAACTTAATTTATGAGCAGTTTGCTTACTGTCTTCTTGCAAAGAAAGACCCGGAAAATCAATCTTGCCTCTCATTTTTTCGATGTCCCAATTGGGAGTGGCGGTCAGTAGATACTCTTGCCATTTTTTATCAGCTTGAAGTGTCTCGCCTTGTTTGATATAGAGCGAGGTGCCGACGTCACCCAAATAATAATCAGGCAACTCCAGGGAGTATTTACCTCGAGCTTCTTGGAAGAGGTCCAAGTTACGTCCGCTGACATAGGCCAAGGTGTATTTCTGCTCATGAATTATTTTATAGAAGAGTCGCAGGGATCCATCATCTGGCTCGGCGCCATTTGGTAGGAGGGTGCGATCTAGATCTGTGGCGATAAGCATGGTGACTATAGGTCGAAAGTGGGATAATTCTTGATGATGGCCTGATGAGCCAAGATATAGGCGGCTGCCGAGAGGCCTAGACCTTTAGTTCCGCCTGGTTTACCGGTTTGGCCGTGGTAATACTCAGGGAAGCCGAATTTATCTTGCTGGAGCTTGCTGGACATATTAGCTAGATGGCGTCTCTGGCCAGCTTGTCGGCGAAGTGCGGAGATGAAGAATCCATGGACTAGAGGCCAGAGGCCGCCGTTATGATACTCGTAGGGCTTGTTTCTGAAGTGGAAGAAACTAATGCACTTAAGCTGGCCCCATTTATTACTCTTAGGGGTGATTACTGGATGGAAGGCCGGGAGGATGTCCGTTTCTTTTTTAAGAAATTTGTCGGTAACCGCTTTGGCCAGGGTCTTTGCTCGCTTGCTGTCTAATAGTTTGTTTTGTAACACCAGGGCGATGGCAAAATTATCGATATGGTGATGAACGCTGTGATTGGTGAAATGGGGGATGGGAAAGGGTCTCACTCGTTCTCGCAAGCTCAATTTGTGGGTAACGTGGTAGTAGGTGTCATCCTGCGTTGTTGGTTTGTCGCCAGGAAAGAAATTGATCTCTATCAGACGTTTTAGTTTAGCCAACTGTCTCTTGGTTGCCGCTTTTTTAGTCAGACGATAGTAAGATAGGAGTGCGATATAGCGAAGCGCCTGGTCGAATAAAACGTAGCCGTGGTTCAAATATTCATCAGCCCAATCGGCGCCGTGTGGAATGTATAGTAGACCGCGGCCGTTTAGCTCTAGACAATCAAGATAATGTAGCGCATCTTGGACTGAGAGCTGGAAGTGTCGCCAGAGGCCCCCATCATTTGTGGCCAGGGTATATTGGCAGACGCCAATGACATACCAAATTGTGGCGTCGATTCGCCCCACTGTCATCCCGTAACTAATATTCTTGCCATCGAGCGAAATATTACTGGGGATACGTCCAGTGTGATCTTGGGCCCGCTTGAGGGTGTCGAGGGTTTTGGCGAATGTTCTGATTAATTTCTTGTCGCCGCTGCGCAGGGCGGCCAAGCCAGTGATGACGCCGTCGCGTGCCCAGATCCTTTTATAATTAGCCGCCTCGTTATTTGAAGCCAGGAAGCCCTTGGGGGTGGATAGGGAGTGAAGCAAATCTAAGCTAGCCTCGTAGGCCTTCTCGACAATCCGATTTTGTTTTATGGTCATAGAAAGCCAAATAATTTACCGATAAAGAATATATAAATAATGAAATATATTGCTCCCTCGTAAGCGTAGATCTTTCTCGAAATACCCGAGATGATAAAGAGTAGAGTGGCAACAATTAAGACTGGTATGCCGAGAGTGAAAGTTTTCTCATCCACGATCAAAGTTTTGAAGAGTCCTGGGATACCAATAACTAGAAGTATATTAAAGACATTCGAGCCGAAGATATTGCCTAAGGCGATCTCTGGTTTCCTTTGCCAGGCGGCTTTCAGCGAGACAATGAGCTCTGGCAACGAGGTTCCAAAGGCAATAGCGGCGAGAGAGATGGTGCCAGCGCCAATGGCTAAGATCCCAGATAATTCTATGACCGAATCTATGAGGAACTTAGCGCCTACGGCTAGGCCAATAATACCAACAATAACAAGTAAGATATCTTTCCCAATAATCTTAGGTCGTTTTGCCCTCTTCTTTAGGGGCGTCTCCCTCTCCTCGCTATCTTTATGCAAAATTATATATGTCAGGTAGACGACGAAGAGAACCAACAAAAAGATTGATTCGGCGAGAGTTATTTGGCGATCCCAGGCGACCCCAAGGAAGAGCACGGTGGACCCCGCTAATAGGGGGAGGTCGAGTTCGATGAGGCTCTTGGTGACTGCTAAGCGGCGGCTGACTAATGCGGAGAGTCCTACAACCAGAAGGATGTTTGCGATGTTGGAGCCAACAGCGTTTGCCGGCACTATCTCGGTGACATCTTTGAAGACGGCGACGAGCGAGGAAACGAGCTCGGGGAAGGAGGTGCCCAGGCCGACAATAACAATACCTACTACAAAGGAAGAAAGTCCGGTGGCGAGGCTTATTTTCTCTGCACCGTCTAATAACCAGTCCGCACTCTTTACTAGTGTGGTCAGCGAAACAATAAAGACAATTACCCAAAATAGGAGCATGGTTTATATTCTACCGCTTTTCCCCTGCAAGCAAAAACCCATGTCAAGGTGTTACCTTGACATGGGTTTTGTATTTTACATCATTACGATTGTAATTTAGGCACGGGTTTCTCCTTAGAGAATTTGGAATAGATAGCCCCGATGATTAGGCCGACTAAGCTCGCGGCGATTCCTTTAATGGTAATGGTTGGGGTTAGGTCACCTTGTGTTGCTCCCAATACTACAAAGATGATTAGTAATACCGCGAATAGAGAATACTCTTCTTCAAAACCTTTTGGTTTGGCATAGCGTAAACTCGTTGCCACAAGTCTGGTGAGGCAAAGGGGAAGAGTAGGCCAATAAGTAAGAAGCCGAATATATTACTACCTCCTGTCGCGACCAGGCTCTATTCGCTTGCGGGGATGTCTACTCCTCCAGCGAGCACAATGGCGAAGACGCCAAGGATAAAGATTATTGCTAGATATTGTAAGACGTCCGTCTTCACTACTGCGTTGAACCCGGCAAGCAATAGATAGAGCATTACGACTACGGCGACAATAATAGCGGAGAGGATGAAATTTGCCCCAACGAAGAATTCTAGGACTTTGGCGGCGGCGATCAAGTTGATGATTAGGAAGCCGATCATTGTAAGCATCGTGACCGCTGAAGAAATTTTGCCCGAGAAGGCACCGTAATTCTCGTGGAAATAATTAGCCAGGGTGTAATACTTGGAGTTAGATCTATTAAATAGAGATTTAGCAAAGGGGAGGAATACTAGGTAGCCCAAGACTATGCCGATGAGGTACCACATCGCTGAGAAGCCGTATTCATAAAGCAGGGCGGTGAAGACGAAGATTATGGCGCCAGTTTTAGTGGCGTTGATTGTTGAGACCCCAGAGGATGCCGAGCTTTCTCTCTGGGATCAAGAAACTCTCGCTGGATTGCTTCCGCGAAGCGAAAAAACCAATCAAGAGAACTGTCAAGATATAAGCACCGATTATGAGAAAATCTATTGTTGCGAACATATAAGTTAGTTATAAATAAAGGCCTCTATGATCCTAACAATCTTCCCGCTTTGGGACAAACGCCCTTGCTTGACTTCCGTGGGAGATTTTCCTAGTATGAAGACAGTGTCGGGTCCTGCTAGAGGCAGGAACGACCGGCTAGCGGCGGGACCCCCGATCCGATTCCATCGGATCGGGGGGCTTTTTAATTTTTTGAATCCCATGTCAAGGTCCGACCTTGACAGTGGGTGGGGCTAAATATTGAAAAAACGCCAATAAAATGTAAAATCAAATGTAAGGACAGGTGGCTGAGTGGTCGAAAGCGCCTCACTGCTAACGAGGTAGGGGTTAATAGCCTCTCGCGGGTTCGAATCCCGCCCTGTCCGCCTTCGGTACGCAGTAGCGTATCTTCGGCGTGACAAAGTCCGCCAGAAGGGACGCGAAGGCGACATCGTCACGTAATCAAAATATGTACTACGTCTACAGCCTACGTTGTCAGAATGGCTTCTATATTGGCTGTACTGATAATTTAAAGGATCGTCTGACAAGACATCAAAAAGGTCGCGTGCCAGCAACAGTTAAGCGTCTACCAGTGGAGCTAGATTTTTACATAGCAATCAAGGATAAGTATAGAGCTTTTGCCCTGGAGAAACACCTTAAAACAGGGTCGGGCAGAATGTTTATTAAAAAACACTTGTCGCTGTAACCAGAATTATTGTGCGCCGCCACGCTATACCAAAAATAATAGAGCCCACACCCTACCAAAATGTGGGACAGACAATTTTAGTTTCAGGTTGGATACCAAAAGACTGGTTGCATATGCCCCATTACGTTGGTCTCGGTTATTGTCTTATTGATTTGAACTGTAATGAATTTACATGCAGCAGTCTTCATATTGAACGAAGATTTTTGGACGTATTTAGACGACATATATGGTTTTCAGCAGTTATCGATTTGAACATCTTCAATGTGGGGTTTATCGAAGGATCTGGAGGCAGAATTGTCCTGAAATTGGACGGGGTCAGGAAAAATCAAGAACTATATATACCAGTCATAGTTGAGGGCTTTGAAACAACGCAGGCCAATAAGGTCAAGATTCAGGGGCACGGACGTGTGGGAGAAAAAATCGCAAAATACAGGCGAGATTTAGAAAAATACCACGAAGGATTAAAGAAGATTGGTCAGAGCCGCAAATTGAAAGATGGAAATAATGATCCAGAGTATATCTCTGGAGCAAATGTGAGTATCGCTCTTGATATTTACTCGGCGTTAGAAGAATCCGAGGAGCAGTTTGATAAATACGATTATAGTACAGAAGACGAGAAAGAGAAAGAACTGCAAGAGAAATATAAAGATGCTTTGAAATGGCGGGGCCCTCTTCTTAGAGGGCTAGTGTCTTGTTTTGAAGGCTTTGAACTAAGAGTCCACAGCGACGATCACGGTCGGCATTTCCACGTAATACACAAAGGAAGGCGGATCAACGCGCGATTTTCCTTTCCGGAAATACAATTAGTCGACTACAAAAATACGAGAAACACAATAAGCAGCAGACAAGTAAAAGGGATCCAGAGATTATGCCGCAACCCGGCGATTTCTAAAAAATTCATCGAAGAATTTGGCAAAAGAGACTAATTCGGCTCTTGGTCCACCACTGCCTTGATTTGTTTTGTAGTAGTATTGGGGGAAGGATTCTTACAAAAGGTTCGAACTTCCTCTACGCGCCCCCGTAATAACGCCTCGCATCAAGGAGAGTCCTTGATATGGTCATCCATGTGCTACTGCTACTCCAAGTACAATCTTAGCCCCGGCGGCGTTGAGGACATGCATTGCCTCGCGCATGGTGCCGCCGGTGGTGATGACGTCGTCGACTAAGATTATCCTCCGCCCTCGCATAATCGACCCCGAGGGTCGATTATGCTTGGGTTTAGCGAGGGCGAAGGCGCCTTTTAAGTTGGTCAGCCGCTCGCGGCGGTTTGCAATTGAGACTTGAGCGGGCGTGTCTTTGATTTTGATTAAGATATTGTTCGCTGGGCGTAAATGCTTTGGTGCTAACTTTATCAGATGTTTAGCGATCAGGGCCGATTGATTGTATCCTCTTGCTTGCCGCCGCTTGTTCGAGAGGGGAATGGGGATGACTAACCAATCTTCGCCAAGTCCAGGCGAGATGGCTGTCTCGTCTGCCAATTCATCAATCAGTTTGTCGTAAATTAATTGGGCCAAGAGGGGCGCTAGGGAGGTGACGCCTTTATATTTCAAGCGCCAGATGGCCTTCTTAACGCACCCGTCATGATAATCGAAACAGGCCAAGGCATTAAGATTTCCAATCGGCTCGGCCTGGTTGAGTCGGCCCAGGCAGGGTGGGCACAGGTAAGTGCCGTGCTTGCCGCAACCCAAACAATACTCTGGGAATACCAGCCCTATTATTTTGTGGATAAATGAAGGCAACCTAAATATTCTAGCAGTCAATCGTGATATACTAATCATTGTTAACCTCATTTTAGGTATGGCTAATCCCTTCCAGAAGTTTTTATCCTTTGGCAAGTTAGCTCTTTGGCGGAAAAAGAATGACAGGGTCCTTGGCATTGATGTCGGCGCTTCCTCAGTGAAGATTGTCCAATTGCGCCGCAGTAAGGGGCGAGTAATTCTCGAAACTTACGGCGAGATCGCCACTGGTCCTTATCGTGACCTATCGGTCGGACAAGTGGCAGTGCTCACGACCGAGAAGCGCGCCGAAGCGATCAAGTATCTGTTCAAAGAGTCTAACGTTACCACCAACCAAGCGTCCTTTGGTATTCCATTGGGCTCTAGCCTTTTGGTGACTATTGAAATTCCCAAGGTGGAGGCGGATATGCTTGCTAAGGTAATTCCGATTGAGGCGCGGAAATATATTCCAGTGCCTATCTCTGAAGTTTCTCTAGATTGGTGGGTTATCCCTCGTAAGGATCTTGATCCCTCGGCCGACGCTGGCAAATTGGAGGTATTGATTGTGGCTATCCACAACAGCACTATTAATCAATATCAAAGTCTGGCTAAGACCATGAGTCTCCAGACAGCATTTCTAGAGATCGAAACTTTTAGTGCAATGCGCTCGTCCCTCTCTGGCGAGATGGCGACAACGGCGATTTTAGACCTGGGCGCGGGCACTACTAAAATGGTGATTGTCGATCACGGCATTGTTAAGCTTTCTCACACTATCGGCAAAGGCTCTCAGGATATCAGTATGGCCATTTCTCGTTCACTTGGCTTGGACTTTGGTAAGGCTGAAGAGGTTAAGCGCCAAGTTGGCCTAGTTGAGCGCTTAGAAGACGGCCGTAATATCTCCACTAGTGTTAATAGTACTTTGGAGTATATCTTTACCGACGTGAATAAGGTTATCACTGATTTCCAAACTAGGGAGCGCAAGGTAGTTAATAAGATCGTACTCCTCGGCGGCGGCTCCTTACTCAAGGGTCTTGTTGACGTAGCGGGGAGGAGCTTCTCGGCGCCGGTAGTTTTGGGCCAGCCTTTTGCTAAAGTTGAGGCTCCAGCTTTCTTGGAGCCTATCTTGGATGAAGTCGGACCAACTTTTGCAGTGGCTCTTGGTTTAGCCTTGCGACATTTGCAAAGTCTGGATTAAAATTATGTTACAATAAAAATGGATGTAAAAATCTATGGATAAACAGGGACAAACATCATTTATCCCCAAGCGACCAGAGAGCGGCTCTTTAGTTAGTCGGCCCAAGCGTGCGCGCAGTATGGGCTTGATTAATATTATCGCCGGCTTCTTATTGGTTGCGGCACTTCTTTTCTACGGTGGGTCATGGTTCTATCGTGGGGTATTGGCCGATGAGATCAATCGCCCTTGCCAGGTGTCTGATTTGGCCGACGAAGATCGGGTTCAGCGTTGTGGCCTGCGGGCGACGGTTGAGCGGGAGCAACAAAATCTACCTCAGAACACCATTCTTCTTCTTCAGCGCTTAGATCACAAGTTCAAAATCGCTGATGATCTATTGGGCGACCATCTCAATATCCTGCCTGTTTTCGCTATGCTTGAAGAGCTGACTCTGCCTAGTATTTATTACGATAGGTTTGATTACGGCGCCAAGGGGCTTAGTTTGAGTGGCCAAGCGGCCAGTTATGAAGATATTGCAATCCAGACTAGGATTTTTTCTGAAGACATTGGCCGAATTGAGAGCTTTATTTTCTCTGATTTAAATAGCAACGATGCTGGTCGGGTAACCTTCAGGCTGACCATGATCCTTGACCAAGCCTTAGCTTCTTACCATCAAAGTTTAGTAGTTGAACCGCCTCCACCACCTACGCCACCGGCCGATACAGACGAGACAGAACCACTAGAGCCACTAGAATCATCGGACGAGCCGCTTGATGAGGAGCCTTTAGCAACTAGTACTGACTCAACATTATGATCAGATTACTTTTGCCTTTAATAATGATCGGCTTGGCGGGACTGATCTTCTTTCAGTTCTCGGACCCCCTTCTGGCTGAAATTGATGAGTTGAAAGTTGAGAAGGCTACCTTAAATGAGGGTCTCGATAACGCTAAAGAGCTTCGGCTGGTCTTAGACCAATTATTAGAGACTTACAATAATTTCAATCCCAACGATGTCGACCGACTTGATAAGTTCTTGCCTAACAATGTTGATAACGTTCGTTTGATCATCGATATCAATAACATCGCCCGGCCTTACAATATGAATATCCGTAATTTGAGGATCAAGGCCGACGAAGAGCGGGGCGAGGCCTCTGTTATTGAGGGCGGGAGTACCCTGAACAAGGGAGCAGTGGTTCTTGGGTTCTCGGTATCAGGTTCTTACAGTAATTTCCAGGCGTTTCTGGACGATTTAGCCCGCAGTTTGCGGTTAGTTGATTCGGTTTCCGTTAGTTTTTCTTCCAACGAACGGAATTTTTATAATTATAATGTCGAGATTCAAACCTATTGGTTGAGATAATATTATGGGTAAACGACCTCTTTTAAATGTTCTGGCTGTCCTGATCATCTTGGTGGTCATCTTCTTTGTTTATCGTTTAGTCTTCAAACCTGCGCCTGGCGAGCTTGCTTCTGACGAGATTGGCCTAGTGGCCGCTGGTTTCTCTGATGGTGATGGCCGCCAGGCGGCCACTGATGAATTTCTGGGGATACTTTTGAGCCTCCAGCAACTTGACCTGACGGTTGGTAAGCAATTTTTCTCTGACCCTGTGTTCCAGAGTTTAGTTGATTTCTCTACTACCTTGCGAGACCAGCAGCCTGGACGAGACAATCCTTTTTCGCCAACCTTACTTGCTCCGCCGTCTAGTGTCTTTGATTCTGAGCGAGCTTCTTCTGATGGCGATGATTCTGCCTCGGCGGGCCCCGACGCTCCGGCCGGGGCGAGTAGCCAACGTTCCCAATTACGCGGCACTCATTAATAAGCTAGCGATAGCCTGAACCATGGATTACTCTGTTGACATCCCCGCGGCTACTATAGAACCAGGCAAGAAGATTGCGCCGGAGGTTCTTAATTATATCCCCAAAAATTCAGCTACTCATTATCATATCGTGCCTCTCCGGGTGCGTGACGGAGTTTTGGAGGTGGGGATGATAGACCCAAGTAATATTGAGGCGCGCGATGCCCTGCAGTTCATCGCTTCCAAAATAGGGCTACCCTTCAAGGTTTTCTCTATTGCTCAGGCCGATTTCGATAAGGTTATGGAGGGCTATGAGGGTCTCTCTAGTGAAGTGACTAAGGCCTTGGGCGATCTGGATCTAGAGGTCCAGGCTGAGGGGGAGGGAGGTGCCGCCGATATCAGTGGTGACGAGAAGGGGACTATCAAGTCAGCTTCTGACGTTAAGATTGTCGAGGATGCCCCGGTGACTAAAATTGTGGCGGTTATTCTCCAGCATGCCTCTTCTGGCAATGCCTCTGATATCCATATTGAACCAACAACGGAGAAGGTGAGAGTTCGTTTCAGAGTTGATGGCGTGCTCTTTACCAGCCTTTTCTTGCCCCCCTCTGTCCATGACGCGGTGGTGGCCAGGATCAAAATCTTAACTAATATGAAGCTCGATGAGCGGCGTAAGCCCCAGGACGGGCGTTTCTCTGCTCGAGTAGAGGGGAGGAAAATCGATTTCCGTGTCTCTACCTTGCCTACCTATTATGGTGAGAAGGTGGTGATTCGTATTCTTGACCCAGAGAAAAAATTCTTAACGCTCGAGAGTTTGGGGCTGACTAAAGATAACGTCGCCTTATTGCGAGAGGCGGTGGCGCGCCCCTTCGGCATGATCTTGATTACTGGCCCCACTGGCTCTGGTAAGACGACTACGCTTTATTCAATGTTCAACGAGATTGATAGGGATAAACATAATGTTGTCAGCTTGGAGGATCCCGTGGAGTATAGCGTGCCCGGTGTCTCGCAGTCCCAAGTTAGGCCGGAGATTGATTACACTTTTGCCAATGGGCTGCGTAGCATTCTCCGTCAGGACCCCGACGTTATCATGGTTGGTGAAATTCGTGATGCCGAGACGGCCAAGCTGGCTATTCAGGCTGCCCTGACTGGCCACTTGGTTCTCTCGACTCTGCACACCAATAACACCGCTGGTGTTATCCCACGCCTCATCGATATGGGAGTTGACCCTTACTTGATTCCCGCCACACTTGTTATGGCAATTGCTCAACGTCTTGTCCCTATGCTTTGTGAGGAGTCTAGGGAAGAGGTGCCGATTGTCGATAGTACTAAGGTTATGATCAATAATCTTATGGCCGAGATGCCAGAAGACACCAAGCAGAAAATAAGTATTCCTCAGAATATTTATCGCGCCAAAACTTCTCCAACCTGCCCTTCTGGCGTGCGTGGTCGGACGGGAATCTTCGAGGTTCTGAGGATGGACAAGGATTTTGAACGCTTGGTTCTCCAGACACCTACCGAAGATGAGATTTACCAGCTGGCCCGCAAGAAAGGGTTCTTATCTACCAAGGAGGACGCCTTACTCAAGGCTCTCGAAGGGAAGATTCCCCTTGAGGAAGTGAGCAAGCTATAATATAATTTAAGTGATATGGCTGATTTAAATACAAAGCGACATAGCATCCTAATCGTCGACGATGATAAGTTCTTGCTCGACATGTACTCGATTAAGTTCTCAGAACGGGGTTTTGAAGTGGTAGTTGCTCTTGACGGCGAGGAAGCTCTAGAAAAATTAGATGGAGGCCTTCAGCCTGATATCTTTTTAATCGATATCTTAATGCCCAAGGTGGATGGCTTCGCTCTAATCACCAAGCTGAAGGAGCGCAAATTAGAGCAAAAAGCGGCAATTATTATTCTGTCTAATCTGGGCCAGCAGGACGATATAGATAAGGGACTGAGTTTGGGGGTGGATGGTTATATTATCAAAGCTTCGGCAACGCCGACTGAGGTGGTTGATCGGACTGCAGAGATCGCCGACAATAAACTGAAGGTACATGACTGATTTTAAACGTGGGCTAGAGGACTTAATTGTTATCGTTGCCAAGGAGGGGGCCTCAGACCTCCACCTAACTGTAGGCCGCCATCCAACTATCCGAGTCTCAGGAGATCTTATCCCCTTGGTTAATAAGCCTGTTTTAACTCCTGAGGATGCCGTCGGCCTAGTGGAGCAAGTGCTAAACGTTGATAACAAGAAGTTGTTTTGGCAAAACAAAGAAATTGATTTTTCTTACGCCGCGCCCAATGGAGTCCGCTTTAGAGGCAATGCTTTCTTTCAACGTGGTTTTGTCGGCTTGGCCCTGCGTCTTATAACTGGCAAGATCAGGACCATTACCGACCTTAATTTGCCTGATAAGTTAACTGATTTCGCTCGCCGTAAGCAGGGCTTCTTCTTAGTAGTTGGCCCGGTGGGTCAAGGTAAGTCAACTACTTTGGCGGCCATGTTAGATATGATTAACCACGAGCGGTCTGAGCATATTATTACCATCGAGGACCCAGTCGAGTATCTGTTTGTGGGTGACAAATCAATTATCGACCAACGAGAGGTCCGCTTCGATACTCATGATTTTGCTCACGCCATGAAGGCAGTCTTCCGTCAGGACGTTAATGTATTAATGCTAGGTGAGATGCGAGGCCCCGAGACAGTGGCGACGGCGGTGACCGCCGCTGAGACTGGCCACCTTGTTTTCTCCACGCTCCATACCAACTCAGCTTCTCAGACCATCGACCGTATCATTGATGCCTTCCCCGGTAATCAGCAGAACCAGATCCGCATTCAATTGGCCGGTTCTCTACTCGGCATCTTTTCACAACGTCTTTTGCCGCGCTTGTCTGGCGGGTTGGTGCCGGCTTATGAATTACTGATCAATAATAACGCTGTTGCCAATCTTATCCGTGAGGCCCGAACTGCTGAAATCGATGTTGTTATCGAAACAGGTCTTGATGAAGGTATGATCACCCTCAACCACTCTCTGGTGGAGTTGGTGCGTGGGGGTGAGATTAGTCAGGAGACTGCCTACCATCACACCTTGAATCCTAAGGGATTAGAGCGGATGATATAAAGCAAAATGTCAAAGTTCAAATTACAAATGTCAAACGGGAGCCGGGTAGTTAAATTTTTTGGAATTTGAGCTTTGTAATTTGATATTAATGCGCCATGTTATTTAATTACAAAGCGACTACTAAAGACAATCAACCTCAGGCGGGGAGCATTGATGCTCCCAATGTTGATTTAGCTATTGCTTCTCTCCAGCGACGGGGGTTGGTTATCCTTGATATCGAGTCAACTGAGAAGACGGCGTGGTGGCAGACCGCTGTGCCCTTTATGAACCGAGTCAAGATGAAGGACATCGTCCTTCTATCTCGCCAAATCTCTACTTTGTTTGAAGCCAAGGTGTCCGCCCTGGCAACTTTCAAGTTGTTGGCGGCAGAGGCGACCAACGTGTCTCTACGCAGTGCTTTATTGGAGGTGGCAGACGACATCAATGCTGGAGTCTTGATTTCAACCGCTCTCAATAAGCACCCGCATATTTTCTCTGCCTTCTATGTCAACATGGTTAAGTCGGGGGAGGAGTCGGGTAAACTGGCCGAGTCTTTCAGCTATTTGGCCGCCTATCTTGAGCGCTCTCATACTCTCGTTAGTAAGGCCAAGAATGCTTTGATTTACCCCGCTTTCGTTATCTTATCTTTTATCGGGGTGATGATTCTGATGCTGGTCTTTGTTATCCCCAAGTTAAGTACTATTATCCAGGAGACCGGCCAGGATATTCCCATATACACCAAGATTGTGATCGGCATTAGCCAATTCTTTGTTGATTACGGCATTTTGCTCTCGGTTCTACTCATTGCTCTAATCTTCTTCCTCTTCCGCTATATTAAGACCGATGCTGGCCGCGACCGGCTCTCTGGCTTTAAGTTATCTGTTCCAGTGGTTAATGCTCTTTACCAGAAGCTCTATCTCTCACGCATCTCCGATAACCTAGCCACCATGCTTACCTCTGGTATTTCTATGGTTCGGGCTCTGGAAATTACTGCTGAGGTGGTAGACAATAAGGTTTACGAAAAGATTCTTCGAGAAACTAGTGAAGCAGTTAAGTCTGGTAGTCAAATCTCAACGATCTTCTTCAAATATCCGGAGATACCTTCGATCATGATCCAGATGATCAAGGTGGGGGAGGAGACTGGTAAGCTCGGATTTATTTTAGAAACTCTCTCGCGCTTTTACCAACGAGAAGTTAATAATGCTGTTGAAACTCTAGTGGACTTAATCGAGCCAGCAATGATCGTGCTTCTGGGTGTGGGCGTCGGTGTGCTTCTTACCTCCGTCTTAGTGCCAATTTACAACCTGGCGTCAGGATTTTAGGAACAATGTCAAAGGACAAAGTTCAAATTTCAAATGAAGCTCAAAGTCCAAAATCTCAAAAAACAGATAAAAGCCAATATAATCTAGAGGAGAGGACGGCCAAATTTGGAGAAGATGTGATTAAATTTTTGGGGTCTTTACCTAAAAATACCGTTAATAATGTGCTGGTTAGCCAATTAGTTCGTTCGGCCACGAGCGTCGGTGCCAACTATATGGAAGCGGATGGTGCTGAATCGAAAAAAGACTTTAAGCACAAAATAGCCATCAGTAAAAAAGAGGCTAAGGAGGGCCGCCATTGGTTGAGGATGGTTAGCACCGCCAACTCGCAACTTGCTCCAGCCTGTCGCCAATTGTGGCAAGAAGCCACTGAATTATCTCTTATTTTCTCAGCCATTATCCGCAAACTTTCCTCCTAGTTTTCATTATTTGAGTTTTGACATTCCTTTGACTCTTTGAATTTTGGAATTTCCTCCTATCTCCTTATCCACAGTCTCTTAATCTTACGCCAGATGGGTGTTGTATAATACCTAGGGTATGATAGACGGTAGTACGCGCCGAAAGGGGTGTCGTTATTATCAATATTAAAAAGTCGTAATTAATAAATTAGTAAAAATATGATGAATAGTAAAAAAGGTTTTACTTTGATTGAGCTCTTGGTGGTTATCGCCATCATCGGCATCCTTTCTGGTATCGTGTTGACTTCTCTAGGTACGGCCCGTAATAAGGCCAAGGACGCTAGTATCAAGGCTACTTTGTCTGGTATGCGCGCTCAAGCCGAGATAGTTTTTGACAATGATGGTGATTATGGTCAGGCTACCGACTGTACTTCTGGTGTGTTCAGTGACGCAACTATCGCAAGTATGATAACTCAACTTACTGCTGCTGGCGGTGATGCTCCTGTGTGTAATAGTAATGCTGTAGTCGGGACTGACGCTACTAATTGGGCCGCGAGTAAGGCGCTTATAGGAGACGCTGGGGATAATTGGTGTGTAGATAGCACCGGCGCGTCTAAAATTGGAACAGCTGCCGCTGGGGCCTGCAGTTAATCTATCTTTCTAGCTCTGTGGATAAAGGCGCCCTTTGGGGCGCCTTTTGCGTGTTAGAATGACCGTATATTAATGGTCTTATTTTGCTATGTATAAAAAACTAATTCTTGTCGTTTTTCTCCTTGGTATCGCGGCCCTGGGAGCCTTTTATTTCTCGCCAGCAGTTACGCCTGCTGAGGCCCAGGGGTCGGGGGATGAACTCACTGGCTGGGCCTGGAGCTCCAATATTGGTTGGCTCAGCATGAATTCGGATAATGAGGGCGCTAGTGGTCCAGGTTCTTACGCTGTGGCTGTCGATAATGAAGGCCACCTCAATGGTTATGCTTGGAGCTCTAATATCGGTTGGGTAGATTTTGGGCCGGAGGACGTCTCTGACGCACCATCCAACCCAAAAGTTTCTGCCAGGCGTGATGGCGATAGACTGATCGGCTGGGCCAGGGTATTGACGCCGATGGATAACCTGGCCGCCGCTGGTGGCTGGGATGGTTGGATTAAGATGGCCAAAGGGCCGGACGACGACGGGGGTGATTACGGTATTGAATTCCATGAAGAGTCTGGTGCTTACTCTGATTATGCCTGGGGCGGCGATGTCGTCGGTTGGCTGAGTTTCTCACCTGGTTGGCCTGGAGGCGATGGGCCCGATCCTAATCCCGACGATCCCTGCGATCCTGAAGTCACTGTTTGTGAGGAAGGTCCAGAAGATCCTGATGATCTACACCTAACTTGTAACGCCGATCCTACTGCGGTGGATGTGGGCCAAGAGGTGTTTGTAACATCCGAGATGACTCATGGGCAGTCTGGCAATACTTACAGATTTGATATTGATTGGGATAACCCTGTGGAATTTCCGGCCACAGACACAGAGACAGTAACTCTGGAAGACGATAAGACGGAGGCAACGGTTGGCTTTGGCTCCCGCACCTACGACTCCCCGAGAGTAGTGCGTATTGTGTGCTACGTGGTGGACGTCACTCCAGATTTTAATGACGAGGCCGATGACAGTGTTGATGTGATTGTTGGTTCTTTGTGCCCCAACGGCGTTGTTGACCCCGGCGAGGAATGTGACGGCGATGAGATGGGCGAGCACACTATTGGGGAGGATTGCCCGGTTGGTTGCACTGGCACCATCACAGGCTGCTCCGATCAATGTCGCCTAACTGGATGTACGCCTGTAACCACCATAGATGTTGATTATTCTGATAATCGACATGGTCTGTTCATCAATTTCCACCCATCTTCTGGTTATGCCTATACTCGTAATTACGCTGTGATTAAGATGAACGGAGATGCGAATACTGAAGTGAGATTGCGGGTCAGTGGTTTTACCTCAAATGACCCACAGTGTTCAGATGATGAAATTACTATCAATAATACCGGCATACAATGTCGTTGGGCTACGGAACCACAAGCGCCAATCCCCGATTTTGATAGTGGTTGGGCAGATTGCGATGCCTCATTGTCGCCCTTAACCCTGCGTGGGGGGGGGGAGACAGCTTTCAGCGTGAGGGTCCCAGACAATCCAGATGGCGGTTCCCTTAAGACGCCACCAGAGATTAGGGAGTGTAATAATTATTCGATTACATTTAGCGATGGCACTAACGATTTTTCTCGCCCGGTGTATTTAGATTACGTCCCGAGTAACATTACTCAATAGATACCTGGTATACATCATGTGGCCGATCGATCCAACTGTCTTTATTCTCGGCCTACTTATCGGCAGTTTTCTCAATGTTGTCATATATCGCTACAACACTGGCCTAGGTATCCAGAGCGGTCGTTCTAGGTGCTTTAGTTGCAGTAAGATTCTTTACTGGTATGAGCTAATTCCAGTACTTAGCTTTGTCCTTCAGAGAGGGCGTTGTCGCGCTTGCCGCAGTCTCTTATCCTGGCAATATCCACTAGTCGAATTAGTCAGTGGACTGATGTTCTTGGCTATATGGAATTTGTTGTTGCCCCTACCTCTGACGGCGCTCTATTGGGCTATATTTAGCCTCTTGTTGGTTATCTTGGTCTACGACCTGCGTCATAAAATTATCCCTGATGGCTTGGTTTTTGCTTTCATCATCTTGTCTTTGGTGGCGGCCTTACTCCAATCGGCGTTTGTCGGCGGCCTATTAACCGGAGCGGCCTTGTTTGTCGGTTTTTGGGCCTTATGGCATTTCTCTGGCGGGCGTTGGATGGGTTTTGGCGATGCTAAGTTGGTGGCCGGTGTGGGACTTCTCTTGGGCCTGCGTGGGGGATTGTCGGCGATCATCCTTGCTTTCTGGATCGGTGCCGTGGCTGGCCTCCTGCTTATCCTCTTCACTAGATTGTTTCCCCGCAATCTATCGCTTACAATGAAGAGTGAGCTACCTTTTGCGCCGTTTATTATTTTGGGCGTGGCGCTTAATGTATTCTTAGGGATTAATGTCTTGGCCTTTTAACTCATACCCAAAAATAAAGTCTAATCAGTCTGGCCTAACCCTCGTTGAGCTGATAGTGGTGATCACTATTGTTACCATCATGACGGCGATCGTGATGTCTAATCTGCCAGCGTTTCGTTCGAAGATAGAGCTTGATCTCATCGCCCAGGAGGTGGCTATAACGATTAGACAGGCCCAAGCTTTCGGCGCCGCCAGCCGTGGAGGTCTTGATACTGCCAATTTCGGTCTAAATTTCAAAAGAGATGATGGTACCGGAGGCGCCAGGGCCCCTGGTTTCAGTACTACTCACTTTGTTCTTTTTGGGGATAAGGACGGGGACCATAAATTTGAAGGTGATGCGGGGCCTGGTGTCTGTGACAACGAGTGCGTAGAGGTCTTCGAATTTCGCGGCGGGGTGTCTATAACTAATATTCAAGATGGCGGGGATAACACCATCGGGCATCAGTATTTAAGTATCATGCCGCGGCCGCCCCAACACGAGATGGCTTTTTATGGATACAATTCAGGAAGTGGTAACGTGGATGCATTGTCTGCTGTGGGGAAGATAAGAATTACAATCAGTCGCGGTTCTGATTACCGCTATGTTTATGTTTGGAACACTGGCCATATTTATGTCAGCAAAGAATAGGAAAAACACCACAACACAATATCACGCGCCATTGGTCGCCGGTTTTACTTTGATCGAGATCATGGTGTCGGTTTCGATTTTTGTTATTGTGGCCCTGATCGCCACGGGGGCCTTCATTACCGCTAATCGTGTTAACAAAAAGGCTCAAGCAATTAAGTTGGTGATGGATAATCTAAATTTTGCTGTCGATAGTATGGTGATCAAGATGAGACAGGGCGGCGCTTTCTATTGTTTGGACGAGGACGAACCGAGTGACAGTTTCGGGTGGATATATAATGATGGTGAAGATTGTGGGTCTGATGGCCGTGGTTTCGGCGTCGCCTTTGTTACACCAAGGTGGGATGCCGAGGGTCATTCGAAGGTTGTGTATCGCTTCAATGAGGACTCTAACGGAATAGGGGCGATTCAATTGTGGCAAGAGGGTGGAGCGGGCATAGACACTGACGGCCATTTTGTCGATATTACTTCGCGAGAAAATATGGACATAGAATATGTTAATTTCGGGGTGTCTGGAACTCCCAGCTCTGGCACTCGCAGTGTTGCCAAATTAGTATTGGTGATCGAAGGCACTGCCACTGTGGCGGGAGAAACGAGCAGTTTTGCTTTGCAGACTACTGTCTCTGAGCGGCAATAATTATTATGATAATTTCTAATCACAGCAAAAGAGGGTTTACCATGATAGAGATGCTGGTCGCCGTCACCATCTTATTAATTGGTGTTTTGGGGCCCTTAAACATGGCTGTTAGGGGTATTAGCGATGGTTTGTTTGTTAAGAATCAGATTACCGCTAATTATTTGGCGCAGGAAGGGTTGGACGAGTTGATTAACCTGCGAGACAGCAACGTGGCTTCGGTCGGGTCACCGTTCGCGGGGTTCCCCTCTCCCTGCGAGAGAGAGGTGTTGAGTTATAATACGACAAATCATGCCTATGAAGAAGGCGACAGTGGGGCCACCTTTGCGCGAGAAATATGTTCGGTCTCAGTGGAGGATGGCGTGCAGCAAAAGGTTGACGTGACGATCAGTTGGAAAAATAAAAATTTAGATAAAACTTTAGTTCTAACCAGCTATCTTTATGCGCGTTAATTTGTTTCCATCTAAGTCTTCAGGGTTTGTGATCTTGTTTGCTGTTATTTTGGTGAGCATTGTTTTGGCTATTAGCTTGAGTCTATTCAATATCACTTTTAAACAAATCATCTTGTCCTCTTTAGCTAGGGACACACAATTGTCTCTGTTCGCCGCCAATAGTGCTCTAGAATGTGCCCGTCAGGCTGACCAGTATGGCTCGATTGATGATAGACCTTTTGGCTATTACGCCTTCTCTGGAGATGACGCCGTCTACAATTTGGTTGCACCTGGTGACGATACACCCATTGCTTGTAGCGGAGGGTCCGTCGTGCCTACAGTTTTAGTGGATGCTGAAGGAGGGTGCCCTGCCGGTTTCTCTTGCTGGCGTTTCTCTACTTATTTTTCAGGACAGAAAGAATTTTGTTCGAGAGTGGTGGTTACAAAACGAAAAGCAATGGAGGGGAATACTGATTTATTAGCTAGCGAACTATTAACTACGATTGTCTCTACTGGCTATAGTAATCATCTGGGCTCGGCCGAGTGCGGAGATCCTACGGCTATCAATAACAGAACGGCGGTCCAGATTTTCCGCGATAGCTATGAATACTAGCGAAAAAAGGCAAATTCTTGGACGAGCTAATCTGGCCATATTTGCGGTATACTAGTGGGTATAATGGCTAAGAATGACGGGTTGGAGGCTAGGGCGGCTAAGTTGCGCCGTTTGATTGATCATCATCGGCGGCTTTATCATATTCATGATAAGCAGGAAATATCTGAAGAGGCGCTGGATTCGCTAAAGAAGGAGTTAGCCGACTTAGAGGATGCTCATCCAGAATTGATTACTCCCGATTCACCGACCCAGCGGGTGGCGGGGGAGCCTCTGGCGGCTTTCAAGAAAATTACCCACTCGGTGCCTCAATGGTCCTTCAACGATGCTTTCACTGAAGAAGATATTCGTGATTTTGAGGGGCGAGTAAAAAAGTTCCTTGTTTCTAGCCCCCAATCACTGTCAAGGTCGGACCTTGACAGTGGGGAGGTGTCTTACACCTGTGAATTGAAAATAGACGGGTTTAAAATCATCTTAACTTATAAGAAGGGTCTGCTGGTGACGGCGGCCACCCGAGGTAATGGTCGTGTGGGTGAAGATGTAACTGCTAATGTTAGGACCATTGAATCTATCCCACTCCGGCTAGAGGAGGAGGTTGACGTAGTTGTGGAGGGGGAGATTTGGCTATCTAAAAAGAATTTCGCTAAATTAAATCAGGGACGCAAGAAGGCGGGTGAGGCAGAGTATGCTAATCCGCGCAATGTTGCCGCCGGCACCATTCGCCAACTTGATCCTGAGGCAGTTGCCTCCCGCCGCTTAGACAGTTTCATTTACGATCTCTCATCAGCCAGCTTCGCGATGCCTAAGAGTCAACGAGGCGAATTAAAGAAGCTGAAACAGCTCGGCTTTAAAGTTAGTAAGGAGTGGCGTTATTGTCTGACCGTCAACGAGGTTATTAAGTATTGGCGCTATTGGCAGAAAAAAGGCCCCAGCTTGCCTTATGGTCTTGATGGGGTAGTGGTTAAGGTTGATGATACGGAATATCAGGAGCGCCTTGGTTATACCGGCAAGGCACCGCGTTTCGGCATCGCTTTTAAGTTCCGCGCCGAGGAGGCGACGACAGTAGTCGAGGATATCCTTTTGCAAGTTGGGCGCACGGGGGTGATTACGCCAGTGGCCAAGCTTCAACCTGTTTTCTTAGATGGTTCGACGGTCTCGCGAGCTACCCTCCATAATGAGGATGAAATTAAGCGTTTAGATATTAGACTTGGGGATACTGTGATCATCCGTAAGGCGGGTGACATTATCCCTGATATCGTTCAGGTACTGAAGGATCTCCGCCCGCGGGGTGCCAAGTCCTATGCCTTCCCTAAAACCTTGGAGGCTTGTGGTGGTCCCATTGAGCGCATCGCCGGCCAGGCTGCCCATCGTTGTGTTAATAAAAATTCTTTTGCTCAAATGCGCCGCCGCTTCTATTATTTCGTTGGTAAGCACGCTTTCAATATTGATGGCCTTGGTCCCAAGGTTCTTGATCTTTTTTTGCAACATAATCTACTAAGTTCTTACGCAGATATCTTTAGTCTTAAGCGCGGCGATTTGACGAGCCTACCTCGCTTGGGTGAGAAATCGGTTGATAATCTATTGGCGGCGATTGAGACGTCACGCTCTATTACTTTGCCACGTTTTATTACCTCTCTTTCGATTGATCAGGTTGGCGAGGAGACAGCAGAAGATCTGGCCGATCATTTTGGAACGTTGAATAAATTGCGGTCAGCTAAGCTAGAAGTTCTTGAACAAATCGAGGGGGTCGGCCCCATAGTGGCCTGCTCGGTCTATGATTGGTTTAAGAAAAAGGAAAATATTAAGTCGCTTGATGATTTGTTGGCCGAGGTAAAAATCAGCAAGCATCAAGCTGAGATCAAGTTGGGACGGTTGCTGGGGCAGACATTTGTTCTCACGGGTACTATGGCCGCTATGTCGCGCGATGAGGCCAAGGCCAAAATTAAAGCTCTTGGCGGGGAGACTAATGAGTCAGTTTCTAAGAAGACCACTGCGGTGGTGGCTGGCGATCAGCCAGGGTCTAAGTTGGGTAAGGCGGAGTCCCTGGGGGTGGAGGTGCTCAGCGAGTCCCAGTTTATAAAACTACTAGGCTAGGTTATACTGGCCGTATGTCTACTATTGATAAGGCGGAGCTGGCAGAGTTTACCCCGACCGAAGTGGCGGGGATGGCCGACTTGGCAAGGCTAGAGTTATCGGCAGAGGAGCTCGAGGTAATTGGCCGAGATCTCTCGGCTGTTCTTGATTATGTGGCGGAGCTAAAGAAGGCTCCTGTCGCTGTGGGGCCAGTGGCTACGGCAACTGGCCCGAAGAATGTTTGGCGCGAAGATGAGGACCCCTATGCTCCTGGCGTCTTTAGGGAGAGTCTATTAGATGCGGCGCCCAAGCGAGAAGGGGATTATTTTAAAGTTAAAAAGATTCTCGGCTGATATGAGTAAGTTAAATCTCGAGGACTTAACTATTACTAAGGCCGCTGCCGCCATGGCCCAGGGGGAATTTACTGCCAGTCAATTAACCGCGGCCTACCTTGAGCGCATTGGAGAACGCAATGAGAACCTCAATGCTTATCTAGAAGTTTTTACCGATCAAGCCGAGGAAGAAGCGGCGGAAATTGATCAGAAGCGAGAGCGGGGGGAAGAATTGCCATTGCTGGCAGGTATCCCCGTTGCAGTAAAAGATAATATTTTGATTGAAGGTCGCTCAGTTTCTGCTGGTTCCAAGATATTAGCTGGTTATAAAGCTAGTTATGACGCGGCGGCTATAGCCAAATTACGTCAGGCTGGGGCGGTCTTCTTGGGGCGGACAAATATGGATGAGTTTGCTATGGGTAGTTCTACCGAAAACTCGGCCTTTGGCCCAACCAAGAATTCTCATGATGAGTCTCGAGTGCCGGGTGGCTCCTCTGGTGGTTCGGCGGTCGCTATTGCCGCTGATCTGGCCCTAGTCTCACTTGGTTCGGATACAGGAGGCTCTATTCGCCAGCCAGCTTCTTTTTGCGGGGTGGTCGGCCTGAAACCGACATATGGCTTGGTTTCTCGCTCGGGCTTAATCGCCATGGCCTCTTCCCTCGACCAGATAGGCCCCTTCGCTAAGACAGTGGAAGATGCCGAGCTGGTTTTCGATGCGATAAAGGGGCGTGATGATAAGGACGCCACTAGTTTGCCAGACGATTTTCATGGGGCTCAAACAACCAAGAAGGAATTGACCATTGGTGTGCCGCGCAGTTTCTTAGAGAAAAACTTAGCTTCTAATACTCTGGAGAATTTTCAGAAGGCGACAGATAAATTACAGCAGGCCGGGCATAAGATTCAAGACATCGATTTACCTAATATCAGCTACGCTCTATTTTGCTATTACGTTTTGATGCCCGCAGAGGCTTCAGCCAATCTGGCTCGTTTTGATGGAGTGCGTTATGGTCTCCATGAGGATGGGGACGATCTGCTGGGGGATTATTTGAAAACTCGGGGTTCTGGTTTTGGCCGTGAAGTTAAACGGCGGATTGTGTTGGGGACTTACATGTTGTCTGCTGGTTATTATGATGCCTATTATGGTCAAGCTCAGAAGGTTGCCAGATTGATCCAAGATGATCTAGCCCAGGCTCTTAAAACGGTGGACGCGATTGCTACGCCGACTTCTCCTACCACCGCTTTCAAAATCGGAGAGAAGGTTGGTGATCCACTTCAGATGTACTTAGCCGACATTTTCACTGTTCCGGCTAATATCGCTGGCTTGCCGGCTATCTCTATTCCTTCGGGCAAAGATGGCGCCAATTTGCCTTTGGGGCTACAATTGATGTCAGCCTCCGGGCAAGAGTCTGTCTTGTTCGCTCTGGGCAAAGACTATGAGCGCTATTGACCCCCCCTTTCTTAATTTAGAGTATTTTTTTAATCTACTTTACCATTTTCTTCTCGGTGGTCAGTGGACCGCCGAGTTGCCGCAGGTATTGGTGAACATCTTCTTTTGGGTAAAATTAATTTTGTTGATTTTAACCCCCTTCATTTTGGCCCTAGCTGTCACTCTTTTCATTAAACTTGCACGTATAAGAATGAGCGAGCGAGTCGATATGCACGGTGCCCTATTGAGGAGGGCTAGTGCTACGTCTGTTAAAAATGAGCGTTGGGAGAAGGTTTTGGCTTACTTATCTTCGGAGAACTCGGCTGAATGGAAGCTGGCAATTATTGAGGCCGATAATATGCTTGACGATATGGTTAAGCGTCTCAAGACTGAGGGGGACAATCTGGGGGAGCGGCTCAAGAGTATAGAGCCGAGCGATTTCTTAACTCTCGACGATGCCTGGGAGGCGCATAAGGTGCGTAACCAGATCGCTCACGAGAGTGATTTTGTAATTGGTAAGTATGGCGCTCGCCGAGTAATAGAACGGTACAAGAGAGTCTTTGGCGAGTTTGAATATATCTAAACCTAAAAATTGTAGCGGGGATGGGAATTGCACCCATGCCTCAAGGTTATGAGCCTTGCGAGTTACTACTTCTCTACCCCGCACCTAAAAGGGAACCCATATTCTAGTCTATTTGTGGCGGTGGTGTCAACTCAGATTTGCCCCCGCTCTATTTTTGTGGATAATTTTCTCTATAAGCCGGCGTAGCTCAGTTGGTTAGAGCGTGGGACTCATAAGCCCGAGGTCGGAGGTTCGATTCCTCCCGCCGGCACAAAACCAAGAATGGTTGGCCTGAAGGGCCGACCCTACATTGCAATGACTTTTGAGGAGTACCAAAAAAAATCTAGGAAGACAGCCATGTATCCCAAGACCATGCCCGGGCAGGTGGAGCCTATTTATTTGTATCCCACCCTCGGCCTGGCGGGGGAGGCGGGGGAGGTGGTAGAGAAGGTTAAGAAGCTGGTCCGCAATAACGAGGCTGAGATTACTGAGGAATTCCGCCAGGGCATCGGGAAGGAGTTGGGCGATGTTCTCTGGTACGTCTCTCAATTGGCTACCGACCTGGATTTGTCGCTAGAGGAAATCGCTAAACTCAATATCAACAAGGCTCGCTCGCGGATGGAGCGAGGCGTACTCCATAAGCCAGGGGGAGATGATAGGTGAATAACTGGTTAGGCAAATAGCCTGTCACCTAGTATAATAAGTGGGTGCCAGTGTTTCGAAAAGTGAATAAGGATTTCTTTAAAAAGTGGAGCCCGGAGATGGCCTATGTCCTCGGGTTTTTTGCGGCTGATGGTTATATCACTATCAATCGGCGGGGTGGACAATTTTGGTGCATTCAAATTACGGACGGGGGATTATTGAGAAAAATAAGGAGGGCTGTTGGGTCTGGGCATAAAATTGGAGTTAGACCTGGCGAGGGACGCAATAGTGCCATCTATCGTCTCCAAATTGGCAGTATCGAAATGTGTGATGATTTACGTCGTCTTGGTATGGCGGAGAATAAAACAAAAAGTTTGTCTGTCCCAAATATCCCTACTGAGTATCTCGCCCATTTTGTGCGGGGCTATTTCGATGGAGACGGTAATGTCTGGGTGGGCCATGTCCATAAGGAAAGGGCCAAGCCGCTGCTTGTTATCAGGGTGGTTTTTACCTCATGCAGTGGTATCTTTTTGCAACGGCTGAGAGATCGGCTCAGTGATACGAAAATTGGGGGCGGGGTTTTTAGGGAGGGGAAGGGGGGTTATTTTAGATTGAGTTACAGTGTTCACAGCTCTTTGAAATTGTACGATTTTATGTATAATCAGAAGACAAAGTTGGGGGGCCTTTTCTTGAGTCGCAAGGGAAAAGTCTTCGAAACTTACAAAAGCAAGCGGCTGTAGCTCAACGGTAGAGCACTCGCCTGTCACGCGAGAGGTCGTGGGGTCAGCACCCATCAGCCGCGCAAGAATACAAAAAACCCAGCTTCTCAGTTGGGTTTTTTGTATTCTTGCGCGAACCGGACTTTGGCCTCTTGTATTTGCTGTGTTATAGTCAAGTAAGTTTCGGTTCTTGTCAATATTAACTTTACCCCCTCAAGGGAGAAAGGAGTGATCTCATGATTGCTACACGTGAGCGAGTGAAAGTCTTGATGGTTAATCCACCGATGCCAGACTCCTTTTGGGGTTATAGGTCGGCGGTGAGGATGTTTGGACGGCGAGCGGCGATGCCGCCTCTTGGCCTAGCCACAATAGCTGCGATGTTGCCGTCGGACCGTTTCGAAGTTATGCCCATTGTCGATCTCAATTTGATTGGTGAGGAATTGAGCGATGCTCAGATCATGGCGGCCGATATGGTGATGTTTACTGCCATGATCGTTCAACGTGATGCTTTGGCTCAGTTGGTCACCCGAGTTAAGAATCTGGGCGGGTGTGTGGTCGTGGGTGGCCCCTATGCCACTGCCTATATCGACCAGGTGTCGGCTATGGGTGTTGACCACCTAGTGTTGGGCGAGGCTGAGGTTACCCTAGCCCCCTTTGCTGAAGATTGGTTGGCTGGATGTGCGACACCCATCTATACTGAGAAGTCGATGCATCGCCGTGTCCAGGTGCCCCTGACTCGTGAGCGCAAGCCGCTTATTAGTCAGACGCCCGTCCCTCGTTGGGATCTTCTACGTTTGGGGGACTACACAACAATGGCGCTTCAAGCCTCACGTGGTTGTCCCTTCGATTGTGAGTTCTGCGACCGCAGTATCGTAGATGGACGCTTTCCGCGGTGCAAAACTCCAGCCCAAATGGTTGCTGAATTGGAATCGCTCTATCAGGCTGGTTGGCGTGGCCCCGTCTTTATCGTCGATGATAATTTCATCGGCAACCGGGGAAGTGTGAGGAAGCTGTTACTGGCTGTTTTAGAATGGCAGCGTCGTTGGGGTTACCCCTTCGATTTCTTCACTGAAGCCAGTATGGATCTGGCTAGTCGTAATATGCGCGACATCCTCGGATTGATGGTCGCGGCTGGTTTCGTGATGGTCTTCTGTGGGATCGAGTCGCCTGACCCAGTCGTCTTGGAGGCGATGGGCAAGAGGCAGAACTTAGCCGGTGATCTACTGGAGAAGGTGCGTATCCTGCAGCAAGCTGGGTTAGAAGTGACTGCTGGCATTATTGTTGGCAGCGATGGTGAAAAGCCGGGCGCGATTGAGCGCACCTTCCAGTTTATCCAGGAGGCTGGCATAGTGGTTGCTATGCCAGGCATTCTGACGGCTATCCGTCGGACCAGACTCTATGCCCGTCTCCAAGTAGAGGGGCGTCTGCGGGGGGATCCTACTGGGAATAATACCCACGGCTTCCGGCCTAATTTCCAACCAAAGATGGACGAAGACGAGTTGGTCGAAGGCTATGTCTCCTTACTCGAGGCCTTGTTTTGCCCGGTTAATTATTACGCTCGGTGCCGTATTCTATTCTCGGAGCGTGGGCCTCATCACCAGGTGAGTCAGTTTAATCGCAATGGGTTGTTGGCCACCGCAAGGATTTGCTATCGGAACCTATTGCGTCGACCGAGTTTTGAGTTCATCAAGTTCATTGGTTGGGCTATCTTTAGGCGGCCACGAAGTTTGCCGGCGGCGATTAACCACGCTGTCAAGCTTTGCCATTTCCAGGAATTGACTGAGGCGGCCGTGGCTGCCCATCGTTATCCTGAGGTGGTGGCTGGCTTGATGGAGCGCTTGCGAGGCAAGGTGGCCTGTCTACGGGGCAGTACTAGAGATCGCTTGCGACGACTTTCTGCTCTGGAACAGCAGGTTTTAGCCGAGGCTAAGAGGCGCTACGGGCGTCTGCATAGTGGCTTTCGAGGCGAGGCGGCAGAGGTATTGGCCAATTGGCAGACCCGTCTTCAGGCTTGGGTTAGGGAACAACAGGCTCTCATTTACTCTCGTAGTCTATGATGGCCAACGATCGTGCCCCCTCCGCTACGGCGGACGGGGGCCTTTTTCTTTGTTTCCCGCGTCTACCGCGGGCGATTGTTGCCAGTACATGTAATCAGTGGTATTATTCAATTGATGGACTATCAGCAGGAATACATTGATAAAAATCCTGACCTGAACGATTCTGATATTAAAGACAAGATCGATGCCATTGATCGAGTCTTGTCGCCAACTCGGATGAAGTTCGGCGCTATACTAGATTTAGCCTGTGGCTCAGGAAAGATTCTACTGAGCCTGTCGTCTAGGTGCCTCTCAAAACGAAATACTGGCGTTGATATATCTGAGAAAATAATAAATATAGCGAGGGAAAACGATTTCGAGAATAAAGTAAATTGGGTTGTTTCAGATATTTTTAACTTAGAGCCAGACAATTATGAGCTGATTCTTGCAATTGACATATTAGAACATGTGGAAGATGACTTAAAGCTTTTGAATCATGCGAAGACTCTGGGGGGTTTTATGGTAGTGAAGGTGCCAATAGAAGACAATTTGGTAAACAAGTTGGTAAAATTGCTTTCCTTTAGACTGGTGGATGAACATAGGTATACCGAAGACAGGTATGGACATATTCACCACTACTCTGAGGGCGGTGTGATGGATCTCATCGATAAATCGGATTGGGGGTTAGTTTCAAAAGTATATTTACCACTCCCCAAGAGGAGCAAATTGTCTTGGGAGATTCTTAGGATAATTTTATTTCCAATTTGGTATATGTCAGAACCTCTGTATCTCAAGGTAAATGGTGGTTTCCTGATATTAGCGTTAGCCGCACGACATGATTAAATATAAAGAGACATACTTGTTGAAACCCGATAGCTGGAAGGATATTGTTTCCAAAGTGGCCTTTGATGTAGGCCTACCGGAGATAAGTTTTTCTCTCGGTGTGTATTTCGAAAGTGGAGAGGATAATTTCGAACTGAAGTTTCTCAATTCACAATGCTTTTTTAAAGTATATGGCGAGAATTCAAAGTTGGATAATAATATAATTAGTCTCTTCGATGATACCCCACTTATTAATATTGAGAATAGGAATATCAAATTTTTCTTGAGATCTTTGTATTCCCTCGGTTTATCTAAGGCCTATATTAGTGGAAAGGTTATTAACGTAAAATTTAAATCAAATGGGGGTAATTTTATTGATTTGAATTTGAATACCCCCTTGGGCGATCTATTGATATTAAGGGCCGAACGGGCTAACAAGTATCTAAGCAATAAATTAGTTGAGAAGAAGCTTGGATTAGCAGACATCAAGCGGGCCTTTAAAAAGGTCATTAAATCTGAATCAATTTTTGGCGATCTAAATATACTGAACAATAAGATAATTAGTTATGCTAACGAATTTGGTATAGATCTGGCTTCTTCTGGTAGGACCAGTATTGAAGATCGCATGGTCGCCAAGTCGAATGATTATAGTGACTATGAGAGTGTTTATAAGGTGGTTATCGGTTCGAATATAAATTCTGATTCCAAAGAGCCGAAAACCCTTAAGAAATTTTTCAAGCCAGCGTCGATAATAATTCCTTGTTTTAACTCCAATGAGACCATAGCAAAGACTCTAAATTCGATAGAGTCTCAGGCCGTAGATGGGGACTCAAAGAAGCTTTTAGATGTGATTATTATAGATGACGGAAGTAGGGACCCTGTCTCTCGCCTGCTTAGATTCAGTGACTTCTCTTTTAATATCAATCTTGTTAGATTGGAAAAAAATAAGGGAATAGCCAATGCTAGAAATATTGGGGTCTCCTTGGCAAAGTATGATCACTTGATCTTTATCGACTCCGATATTCTCTTGGCGAATAATTATCTCTCGGAACATTCTGTTGCTTTGCAGATGTTTCCTAGCGCCCTTTTCGTATCGATGAAGAATAATATCGAACGTAATTCTGGGATACTGAGTATTAAGAACATAAAGGGGGGATTGGCTGTCCCGGCCGCGTTTGACGACAAGCGATTGGTCAAGTCTGCGACCAAAGACCAGCCGTGGATCAACGAGGTGAAATTTGACGGCGTTTATGAGGTGCTCAGTGAAACCGATTGCTTTAAATTATTTGGTAATAAAAAGATGATTGGTGGTTATGACCTGTCGTCTGCGGTTGTGAGCCATAATATGAGTATAAGCAAGGGGCTGACGGATGTTGCCGGTGGTTTTTCTCAGCGCTTTATTGGTTGGGGACTTGAGGATACATATTTTGGCTCTCGTGTTATTGCTTCGGGGGGGTTCATTATCCCCTTGTTGAAAACCGGTGTGTACCACATAAAGCATAAGCCCCGATCTGGGAGTATTCTCAAGCAGGCAGAAGAATACAAAGAGAATATTAAAATTTACAAATCATTAATAGAACAGGAACTGTGAGAAAGTTTGTGAAAAATAGGGGCAATATGAAGACCGAGTTCGAATTTGTCGTTGCGGATAAGTTGCCAGAAGATGCGTTGATCTCGACCCCCCTGACCTTCGCGTTTGTGGGGAGGAATTTAGTTTTGGTCGAAAAGAAGAATGGTTGGTGGGATATAATTGGTGGGAAAATTGAAGCTGGGGAGACCTGGGTCGAGGCCCTAAAAAGAGAGGCCAGAGAAGAAGCTGGGATTTTGATAGATCACATACGCGTTGTTGGATATGTGGCGGCCCAGAATACCGGAGATACATCGGGGGACATTTTCCCTGTGGAGAACATATTGCCGGTGACCATGTCATTTGCCCAAGAAATATATGATGATAGTCTTGCCGACGACGTTGTGCGGAGGGAATTATTCAAAAGATCAGAGGTTGGGGCGATATTAAATAAGAGGGAGGACAACGGTCAATTATCTGAGATGTTTGACCATGTTGTCGATTCCTACGATAAGCGGGGGTTTACATATGAATTTGAATACGTCGAGGGGGAAACAAGAGAGTTGGATAAGATGCCGAAAACTCAGGCTATGGTTTTTGTGAAGACCAATAAGGGCTTCCTTGTCGTAAGGGACGAAGGTGAGGGTCACTACTCTCTGCCGGGTGGAGGGTGCTATTTAAATGAATCTGGCGAAGAGTGCGCTAGACGAGAAGTTCTGGAGGAGGCCCAATGTAGAATGGGCCCTCTCAAGTTGCTGGGTACTGTAATAGCTAGAGTTCAAGAAAGAGGGTATACCTTATCCGAATCTAGACATCTAAGGTATTTGGCGACGGCAACTGAGATGGGCGATTTTATTCCATTGAAAGACGGGTTAGAGATAGCAGAACGAAAAGAAGTTGGTATAGATTTTTTGCAGAAGAACACCCGAGTTTTGAATAATGCTACTGGCATGGAGATAGTGGAGGACTTAAAGATGAAGATATGAAGATAGCCATTATCCAACCGAGGATTACATATTATGTTGGTGGGGCGGAGAGGGTGGCTATTCGGCACGCGGAGTATTTGTCTAAAATAGACGGTAATAAGGTGGACGTTTTCACAGTGCGACCGCCCCACTCTGGATATACGGAGATGTACAAAATTATCGATAGGGGCAGAGGTTTGTCTGTTATCGAAAAAGAAGTTCCAAATAGATATAGATATATCTACGACGTCGAACCAGGGGCAGATCAGAGTAGATGGGACGCAGAGACGATATTGTTTAATAACTTGGTTTATGAGGATATAAAGAATGGGGGCTACGATGTCGTGCTGAGTTATTATATTGGAGATTCTTTGTTTAAAGACTTGAGTACGCCCAATATTGTTTATCTTGGTGGATATCCGAGGGGGCGGATACCGATGTACACCGCGTTTCTCAATTTTTGTGATGCAACTATCTCAAATAGCAAGAACGTAAGGGGAATGTGGGCAGATGATATCAAGGATTCGGGTGTCGCCCTCAATTATGTTCTAGGTAAAGGAGCGGACATCTTCAAGGCCACAGATGAGATACGGAATATTCAGGAAGGCCATTTGGTTTTTGCGGGCCGATTGATAGAGAGAAAAGGTGTCAAGTTGTTGATTAATGTGTTGGGAAAGATAAAAAAACAATTTCCTGATATAAAACTCTACATACTCGGTGATGGCCCTCAGCGAAAAAAGTTGGTAGATTTGGTTGCTAAGCTAAAATTGAAAAAGAATGTTGTGTTTACTGGTGCGGTAGACAATGTGCAAGATTACTTTGCCAACTCAGCGGCTTGTATCTTCCCATCGTTGGAAGGCGAAGGGCTGATGACTGTCGTGGCGGAAGCCATGATGTCAGGAGCTTGCGTGATTACGTCAAAAGATATGGGGAGCGAAGAGATAATTGACAATAATATCACTGGCATCTTGACTAGGGCCGGTGATGAAGAGGAGTTGCGTGACGCGATAATAAATATCTTGAGTGATCCAGGCAAAAGAGAAGAAATCTCCCGCAAGTCGCTGGCATTTGCCGAGAAGAATCTATCTTGGGCGATTGTGGCAAATCAACTCGACAATATCTTGAAAGAGGTAATTGCTAGGTTTAGCGCCGAGGCCCAGATTTGACACACCGTGGGTGGTATTGTAATCTCTGTAATTAGATAGAACCAATACAACCATAGGAGGTGTGGAGTGAGAATTTATAACTCAGACTTGACGTCTTTTGGCGACTCAGTTTTGTTGTTGCGACATGGCACAGACCTCCCCGTTCTGAGGTCCGATCTAAACCAGCCGCTTGACCCCGAGAGACTCTGTGAATTTGAGGAACTTGTTTTAGACACCACCCGCCTCTGTTTGCCGAAGAAGAAGGTCCGGATTATTGGGAGTAGTCGACTTCGGGCTCGACAATCTGTGGCGATTTTGGCTGAGGCCATTGGCGCAGATAGGCTGGCAGAGGTAAGGGAAAGCGATCTTATCCGTGAGGTTTATCACGGTTGTTTCAGGGTTATAGATCATCAAGACGGTGACAAGTATCCACCGCTGGTAGATGCGTGGACTTTGTGGGCCGAGGCGCTTGCGGAAATGGACATTGACTATCGTTACGGCAATCCTGTAAGGAACGGGGAGACCCGTTTTCCTTTGTTGGTCGGGATCTTCACTAAATTTGGAGAGAGCCATCGGGAGTTTACCATCCGTATTTACTCCTTCCTTGCTGACCTTATCAACTTCCATCATTCTAACAATGAAGTCTTCAATATTGTGGTGGCGCACCAGGCGACGTTGTCTAGGATCCAAAGGGTGTTTCGGGCTCTCAGTGTTTTGGGAGGTTTGCCGCAAGCAGGTGAGTTGGTGCGACGCATTGAGAGATCAAGTGGTAGGATAGATATAAAAGAGTCCCATGGCGTTGTTGTTCGATACCCACCACGAAGTTTATCTGTAGAGGTGCTTCGTCAGGAGGTGGACTATCTAACGGCGTGACCCCCCCCGCAGGATATCTGCGGGGGCCTTTTTTTGCTATACTGCTGGGCGTGAAAAGGGTGAATGCGAAATCTAAATCTAAGTCTCGGCCGAAGAAATTTTGGAATAAGGAATACACCAAGGCGAAGCATTTGGCGCTTTCTACCAAGCCTTCAGAAAACTTAATCAAATTCACTCGTTGGTTGGAGCGGCAATATGGCCAGGGGGTTTTAAGTGGGGACACTAAGGTGCTGGATCTCGGCTGCGGCAATGGTCGGCACCTTATCTATTTGAATCAGAAATTTGGTTGTTCTGGAGTTGGATACGATATCTCAGAAGAAGCAATCAAGCAGGCCCAAACTGCTTCGATGAAGCCGCTCCAATTCGAGGTTCGCTCGCTAGCCGACCCATTGCCCTTGCCCGATACCTCGGTCGACTTAGTGCTCGACATGATGAGCACGCATGTTTTGCGGAGTAAGGAGCGAGAGAATCTGCGGGCAGAGATCCTGCGAGTATTAAAACCGCACGGCTTCTTGCTCCTCAAAACCTTCTTGGCCGAAGATGACCTCAATGCCAAACAGCTTCTCCGCGATCATCCAGCTGATGAGTCTGGCGCCTATATTCACCCCCGGCTTGGTGTCTACGAATATGTCTGGACTATCGGGGCCATTGAGAAATTCTTTGGAGGAGACTTTGAGATTAAGAAGATAATCAAGTCACATAAGCACTTACTCCGAGGGCGCGCCCACAAGCGACGTTATGTGGTGGTGTATTTGGAAAAGCGTTAGCTGGATATTCGCCTGGCTTATCCCCAGGCGCACTTTTTATTTTTGAATAGTAGAGTAGTATGGTGGTATGGGATTGGATGGCAGTAGGATAAAAAATCTGTACTTAAACCGGGGTCTTTCGGTTGCGGAGATTTCTGGACTATTCAATTGTTCTGAAAGTGCAGTGAATTATTGGTTAAGCAAGATGAAGGTTCGGAAGAGAAGTATTTCAGAGGCTGTTTATTTGAAACATAATCCTAGCGGCGACCCTTTTCTTAAAAAGACTTTTCTGTCGGCAGAAGAGCACTTTCTTCTTGGTTTGGGTTTGGGGTTATATTGGGGAGAGGGGACAAAGAGTGACAAATGTTCGGTGAGATTGGGCAATACAGATCCAGGCTTAATAAAATCGTTTATTAAGTTTTTGAAACGCGTTTACAATATAAAATCAGATAAACTTAAATTTGGCCTGCAACTGTTTTCTGATATATCTCCGCAGCGAGCCTTGGGGTTTTGGGTGCGCAGCCTCGGCGTTTCCCCAAAGCAATTTCAGAAGGTTGTAGTTACCAAGAAACGCGGCCTCGGAACCTATACCAAGAAGATAGAACACGGTGTTTTGACGGTCTATTTTAACAATAAGAAATTGAGAGACATAATTTGTGGGGAGATTGATAAATTGAGATGATTGTAATAGAATCGAGAGAGTAGTTTTTTGGAAACGAAATAAGCCAATGTAGCTCAGTTGGTAGAGCACGTCCATGGTAGAGCGTTTTGCTCTCTGCCCGCTCTGGTGGTAACACTAGAGATGAACTCCGAATAACGGTTAAAGCCCATTTTAAGTGGGTCAGACCGTGGCATCACAAACGTGAGGCCCGAACGACTGACAAGGAGCTCCGATGTTAAATCGGAGGAGATACAGTCTAGTCCTCTTGTATATATAAAGAAGAGGTGTAAACGAAGGACGGGGTCGCCGGTTCAAGCCCGGCCATTGGCTCCAGTTTATTAGGCCTATATTATTTTCAATATTGATATGAAAAAAATAGCAGTAATTGGTAATGGATATGTAGGTAAGGCGGTAACCCAGTTTTTCAAGGGTCACTTTGAGGTTATTACTCGTGATATTGACAAGGAGTACCTGTATAAGGATGGTCAGGAGAAGATTACCAACATTAAGAACAAGCGCAATTGGAAGAATGTAAATAGTGCAGACTTCGTTGTTATTTGCGTTCCGACCCCCCCATGAGTGACGACGGCACCGTTGATACATCTGTAGTGGAAGCCGTGTTCGGTAATTTGAAAGTGGAGCCCATACTTGTTAAGAGTACTATCCCACCAGGGACCACAGATGAGCTGATAAAGAAGACTGGCAAAAAGATAGCCTTCAGCCCTGAGTTTGTTGGTGAGGGCGGGTATGTAGTTCCGTGGTGGAAAAATAAGAATTACCCAGATCCTCATGATATGACTAAGCACGACTTTCAAATCATCGGCGGGGAAAAGGAGACGACAAAACAAATTGTGCCTTATTTTCAAAGAGTATTGGGGCCAGAGGCGGTAATGGCGCAGACGGATGCGAAGACTGCTGAGCTTTGTAAATATATGGAGAACTCGTTTATAGCCACTAAGGTTACTTTTTGTAACGAGTTTGCAATGATGGCCGAGGCCCTCGGTGTTGATTATAATGAACTCCGCGAACTCTGGCTTCTCGATGGTCGGGTTAGTAGGATGTTCACCGCCGTCTTCCCTGATAAGCGAGGTTTCGGGGGCAAGTGTTTACCAAAAGACGTAAACGGAATTATTAAGAGATTAGAAAAAGCTGGGTATGATCCGAAGTTCATGCAAGCGGTTCTTGATAATAATGAGCGGCTGAAAACCAATCAGGGGTAGACTTTGTCAACCAGCTAGGTAAGATTTAACTAAGCCACCTTATCCGCCCGCCGCGGCTTCGCCGGAGGCGAAAGCAATTTATGCTGATACTGGATAGTGCCACCTTAGCTCAGTTGGTAGAGCGACGCACTCGTAACGCGTAGGTCCGCAGTTCGATCCTGCGAGGTGGCTCCAAGATATGTTAAACACCGAGTGTTTAACAGTTATCGCCCCAGCGACTCTTCGTCGAGCTCCTCCTCAAATGTTTTCGCTGTACTGCCCTGGATAAATTCTTTGCATTCTTTTTTGTTTCTAAAACTATCAACGATGATATTGGGTACCAGGAGATCGGGCCAACGATTGTGATCAAAGTCTTTGTAGCTCGACCAAGGGTAATGATTCTCTCTGCCCCGCCATTCTTTCAATTCTCTGGGGTTTTTGTGGATGTAGGCCGATAAATAGAGTAGTTGGCGGTCGCTTTCGACATGCACTATTTTATACGGCCCCTGAAACAGGTGCCCAGTTTTTTTGTATTTAGTATTGATGTACTTAGTGTAGCCGTTTAAGATTCGCTGCATATAAGTAGCGATCCCACCCTCCTCCTCCTCCTTGATTATTAAATGGAAATGGTTGGGCATGAGACAGAAGGTTGCCAATGTGACGTAACGATTGGCCGTGATTTTCTCCACCTGGTCGCCAGTGTTAAACACCGAGTGTTTAACAAATTCTTTGACTGGTCGTCCAATATTTTGGAAGACGGTGGGTGATTGGAGATGCAGAATTAAAAAGAGAAAACGTACCCAGTCATTTTTGTCAAAAAATATGTTCTGTTTGCTCATCCCTCGGTTAAAGAGGTGATAGTATTCGCCAGGGGCGCTGCTTATATTTCTCATATATTGATTATAACCCAGTGTAGCAAAGTGTTAAACACTCGGTGTTTAACAGGGGCGTTGTTGTGCTATGATGGCCTAGTATGGCCGATAATAAAGAACAATTAGAGCAGAAGATTGCCGAATTGGAAGTCGAGATGGCTAAGCCAGAGTTTTGGCAAAACAAGCTCCAGGCCCAGGAAGTAATCGCTGAGCATGGCCAATTGAAGGCCGAGCTTGCTGGTGCCGGGCAATACAATAAGGGCAATGCCATCATCACTATCTTTTCTGGTGCTGGTGGTGACGACGCGGAGGATTTTTCTCGGATGCTACTCGAGATGTATTTTAATTTTGCTAAACGGCGGGATCTCGAGGTCGTTGTTCATCATGAGAACAAGAATGACCATGGTGGCTACCGCAATATTACCTTTGCTGTGCAGGGTAAGGGCGCCTATGGTACACTTAAGAGTGAATCAGGGGTGCATCGCCTGGTTCGAATGTCGCCCTTTAATGCCAAGAAACTGCGCCACACCTCTTTTTCCTTGGTCGAGGTTATCCCCGAATTCAAGCGTGAAGAAATCGAGATTGCCCCTGATGATTTGAAAGTTGAATTTGCTCGTTCTAGTGGTCCGGGTGGCCAAAATGTGAATAAGCGTGAGACGGCAGTGCGGTTGACTCACATCCCCACTGGTATTTCTGTCCATTGTGAGTCCGAGCGTTCGCAAGAACGCAATCGTGAATCGGCCCTGCAGATCCTCCGTGGGAAGATCTATAAACGGCAAGAGGATGAGCGACAGGCTGAAGAACAAGGGTTGCATATCAGTAAGAGTGCGGATATTGAATGGGGGAGTCAGATCCGTTCTTATGTCCTGCACCCCTACAAATTAGTCAAAGATCATCGGACAGATGTAGAAACTCGTGATGTAGAGTCGGTGCTGGAAGAAGGGGATATCGATCTTTTTCTCCAACCTTTTCTCAATAAATGATTTACTTCGATAAAGTTTCAAAAACTTATCTAGACAAGACTAAGGCTCTGAATGATGTCTCTTTCACGATCGAGCCAGGGCAATTCGCTTCGGTTGTTGGCCATTCTGGCTCCGGTAAGAGCACCTTATTGAAGATGATTATTGCCGAAGAAAAACCTTCTAAAGGCAAAGTTTTTTTTGACTCAACTAATATTCATCAGCTTCCGGGCCATCAAATAGCTGATTTGCGTCGCCGGATCGGCTGTGTCTTCCAAGATTTTCGTTTATTGCCGGCAAAGAATATTTTTGAAAACGTTGCCTTCATAATGGAGACAGCTGGTCGTAGTGAGCATGAGATTGCCGAAGATGTTCCTCATGCCCTCGATCTGGTTGGTTTAACCCCGAAGATATGGAGTTTCCCGTCTCAATTATCGAGCGGCGAGCGTCAACGCGTCGCTATTGCTCGAGCTATTGTCAATCAGCCGGACTTGCTTCTTGCCGATGAGCCAACGGCCAATCTTGATCCCACCAACACCTTGGAAATTGTTGATATCCTATGTAAAATTAACGATACTGGCACCACTGTCTTGATGACTACTCATAATAAGGGAGTGATAGACAAGTTGGGTCGCCGCGTTATTACTTTAGAAGACGGGCAGGTGACCCGTGACGATAAAACTGGTAAATACGTTCTATGATGTTAACTAATTTAAGACGAGTAATGCGCTCTGGCCTGATTAATTTTTGGCGCATGCCGGTAGTGGCTTCGGCCTCAGTAATTGCTATTACTGCCGCTCTTTTTGTGGTCGGTTCTTTGCTCTTGGCCCAAGCTTTCTTCGCTGGCGCAGTAGTCGATCTCCAAGAGCGGGTGGATGTTAGCGTCTTTATGGCGCCAGAGGCGGCCGAAGAAGACGTCTTAGAGCTAAAGCGCTCCTTAGAATTACTACCTGAAGTTAAGTCGGCTGACTATAGTTCGCGGGAAGATGAGCTGGCTGATTTCCAAGAATCAAACCAAGACAACGAGTTACTTGCTCAATCGCTACGGGAGATCGGTAACCCTTTTGGCGCTAGACTCAATATCAAAGCTGTTGACCCTGCCCATTATTCCAGCATTGCGGGCTTCTTAGAGAGCGATAGCGCGCTCTCGGCTAGTGGTCAGGCCTTGATCGACCGTGTCAGTTATAAGAAGGACGTAGTCGATAGTTTAATTAGGTTGATTGAGTCCTCAACCAAAATCGGTTGGGCGCTGGTCATTATCTTTATCTTTCTTTCAGTGATTGTCACTTTCAATACTATCTCTCTGGCGATCTATATTTCTCGAGAAGAAATTTCTCTGATGAAGTTAGTCGGCGGTAGCAATTTTTATGTTCGCGGACCCTTCTTGGTTGAGGGGATGATCTCTGGCATTATCGCTTCCTTTATCGCTGTTCTCCTGCTCTACCCTAGTGTTATCTGGGTTCGTAATCAGACGGCTGATGTCTACGGGGGGATTGATTTGATGACTTATTTCCTAGACAATTTCGGTACCATCTTCTTAACTCTCTTAGTGGCTGGCGCTGCGCTCGGCATTGTTTCTAGCTTCTTGGCCGTCCGTCGCCACCTCAAGGCTTAATAAATAATCGTTGACAGGCTACTCTTGTCAGATATAATCAGCCCAGTGTTCTGGGTTTGTTCTTTTTCGCAAGATAAATAAGAAAGGAGTGTGGGTGATGGATATCATCCCGTTCTCTCTAGGCTATCCGTCTGGGCGCTTTCTTGCCCTGGTTCGTTGCTATCAGCATGTGTTTGCTTGCGCTCCTTGGCGTCAATGGCAGCAATGCGCTAACCCTAATTGTGCTGAAGGTCCTTGGGGGTATGAAGATCGGGCCTTCCTGGAGGAGTGTGAATACCAGCACTGCGGTTTGTCTATGGTGGATTGTTGGCCCGATGCTCGGATGGCAGATTTTGTCCGTCGAGAAATTGACCCTGAGTCCTCCTGTTGGATCGCTGTTGACCGTGGTGTGGTTGTCGGCTTTTGCGTAGGGCGGCCAACCACCATTGGATGTTTGGGGACGACGATCGGGCTTACTCCTGGGCAACCGGCGATCTTACCCGCAGACATGCCTGTTGCCGTACACAACAGAATTGCTGTGGATGAAACTTACCGACAGGGAGGAGTCGCCAGAGCCTTGTTTCGTCGCTTCTTGGCCTACTTCAGGTCGCGAGGGCTAGATCTTACCCTGGCTTGTGTTCACGCGCCCCCTATTCTCAGTCCTGTCCTCCCCTGGTTCAAGCGATTGGGCTACAGGGCAGTCGCTAAGTGTGGCGATGGGCGTATGGTTTTGACCCGCCCTCTCCAGGGTCTAGTCGTTTGATGGTGGCGGATGGGCCCCAAAATAACATTGCCGCGTGATCGATGGACGATCGCGCGGCCTTTTTGTTTGTTCGTTATCTTTTATGCGACCCTAATTCAATAAGGCGATGACCTGCAAGAGATAACCGATGATGATCAAGAGTACCCCCGTCATCCCTCGTCGCCACTCGCGTCGCATGGCCACTTCCACTCGCTTATCAATATGATGCTCTTTGCGTACTCGAGCGTGGACGGTGAGGGCGGTGTAGGCAATTAAAACGGTACCGAGCGCGTCGAGGCTTATGCCGGCGATAAGTAAATTAGTCATACCAATAGGATACCATATTGGTAGGGGTCATTTAATAAAAAAAGAGGGTCAATCCAGTCTCTAGAAGAGACGGACCGACCCCTATCAGTCCCCCGACCGATATCTGTACCCTATACCATCGCCTCTCCGATGTCAAGTCTGGGGCTTGAGCCTATGCCACTTGACATCTACCCGTTTTCCTGCTAGCTTGGTGGCAGATTTGAAATTGTAACCGGGGGCGTTGCTCCCATAACGAAAGAGACGGAAGGAGAGTTTGATGCCTGATCAACTGGGCGATATCGTCCAACTCAAGTACCTGACCCCAGGACTTGCCGAGGAGGTGGTCGACGACGTTTTCGCGCTCATCATGGATGGGACGAGTATGGGGATAGGGCTCCTTGATTTTCTCAAGAGAAGGGAGAGGGGCAGGGCCCATGCGCACGTGATAGTCTTGGCCCCAGAGCTGGTAATCGGTGAGTTTCCGAACCATCAAGTCCAGTGGCGAGTTCTCCATGCGGCGAATCTTAACCGGCCTCTCTGGGGCCGCAATTATGAAGAGATTGCCCAATGTAAGGCGGGGCAGCTCTTGCAGGGGCGGAATCTGGGCGGCCACCACACCTCGGCCCACTTCTTGTTCGCCGGAGACACGCCTTACCGGGGTGGAACCCTCCATCAAGGAATCATCGCTGTTTGTTCCGGCTTTCAGGAGTACGGCGACGAAGCGGTGAGTAATATCATCACCACAATGTTGATTGCTCGCGCTGCGGAGGCTCGGGCGAAGGACTTGGAGGGTGGCGGCAAGAAAGCCTTCGTCTGATTAACAAGGTCTCGATCAACAACAAACCCCCGGTTTGCTACGCGAACCGGGGGTCTATTATTTTGACTATTTTCCTCTTATTATCTTCTACCAAAATTACCACTTAATTGAATATTTTTAGGAATAAAAACTTCTGTATTAAAAATAGAAATCCCTCCATTATTTTGTTGAATTTGTATAAT